>CAYLIC010000006.1:0-58569 GCA_964383815.1 uncultured Faecalibacterium sp.
AGGTGGTGCTGAACTTCCTGTACAAGCACACCTCCCTGCAGGAGACCTTCGGCGCCAATATGCTGGCCCTGGTGGATGGTAAGCCCCGCATCCTGACCCTGCGGGAGATGATTTTCTACTACCTGGAGCATCAAAAGGACGTTGTCACCCGCCGCACCCGCTTCGACCTGAACAAGGCTCAGGCCCGTGCGCACATCTTGGAGGGCCTCTTGAAGGCCCTGGACGACATTGATGCCGTGGTGGCTACCATCCGTGCCAATCGTGACACCGCCACTGCCCGTGCTGCCCTGATGGAGCGCTTTGGCTTCAGCGAAAAGCAGGCGCAGGCCATCCTGGACATGCGCCTGGCCCGTCTGACTGGCCTGGAGCGGGAGCGCCTGCTGGAGGAATACGAGGAGCTGGAGCGCACCATTGCCCGCCTGCAGGCCATTCTGGCGGATGAAGCGCTGCTGATGGGTGTCATCAAGGACGAGCTGACCATCATCCGCGACAAGTTTGGCGACGACCGCCGCACCGAGCTGACCACCGTGGAAGGCGAGATTGACGTGGAGGACCTGATTGCCGAGGAGGACATGGTGGTCACCCTGACCCGCGCAGGCTATGTGAAGCGCATCGCCAAATCCGCCTACCGTGCCCAGCACCGCGGCGGGCGCGGCGTCAGCGGCATGACCACCAGGGATGAGGACTACGCCGTGCAGATGCGCGTGGTGAACACCCATGCGGAAATCATGTTCTTCACCAACCTGGGCCGGGTGTACCGGCTGAAGTGCTACCAGATTCCCGAGGCAGGCCGCCAGGCCCGTGGCACCGCCATTGTGAACCTTTTGCAGATTTCCGGCAGCGAAAAGGTGACGACGATTGTGCCTGTGCCCGGCGCCACCGGGGAGCACAACTTGGTGATGGCCACCCGCAGCGGCATGATTAAGAAAACCCCCTTTGGGGAGTTCCAGAACCTGCGGAAGAACGGCCTGATTGCCATCGTCCTCAAGGAGGGCGACGAGCTGGTGGGCGTGGAGCTGACCGATGGGCAGGACGAGATTATGCTGGGCACCCGCAAGGGCATGAGCATCCGCTTCAACGAGAAGCACATCCGCCCCATGGGCCGTGCCAGCATGGGCGTACACGCCATGAAGCTGGATGAGGACGATTACATTATTGACATGTGCCCCCTGAACGCCGGCAGCCAGGTGCTTGCCATTACCACCCTTGGCTATGGCAAGCGCACCAATCCCGATGAATACCGGGAGCAGGGCCGCAACGGCAAGGGCATCCGCGCCATGAACCTGACCGACAAGACTGGCGAGCTGGCGGCGCTGCTGCTGGTGAACCCGGAGGAGGACATTCTGCTGATTACGGACGATGGCACCATCATCCGCACCAGTGTGGAGGACGTGCGCCTGTGCGGCCGCTCCACCCAGGGTGTACGCATTATGAAGCTGGCGGAAGGCAGCCGGGTGATTGCCGTGGCCCGGGCCGACAAGGAAGAAGAAACCACCGGGGAAACCGAGGAAGAATAACCACTGCGCCGGAGGCCTGCAAAGGGTCTCCGGCATTTTTATATGGAGGATTGCCCATGGAAAAGTGCAGGCTGCTCCTTTTCGACCTGGACGGAACCCTGCTCCGCAGCGACAAAACCATTTCCCAAAGAACGCTGCACGCCCTGAACCGCTGCCGTGAAAACGGCCTGCTGATTGGCGTTGCCACATCAAGAAGCGAGCCAAACTCCCTGGCCTACCTGAAGGAACTGGCGCCGGATGTGCTCATCACCAGCGGCGGCGCCCTGGTGAAGGTTGCAGGGCAATGCGTGGCACTGGCAGCGTTTTCCCCGGAGGAAACCAGCGCCATGATTGCCGCCGCCCGGGCGGTTTGCGGCGGGGATTGCCAGATTACCATCGACACCACCCAGGCCAACTACTGGAACTACAAAATTGACCCCAGCACCCGGGACAGGGGCTGGGGTGAGAGCATCTATACGGATTATGCCAATTTTCATGCCTGCGCCATCAAGATGTGCGTGGAGATTTTCCACCAGAGCCAGGCAGAGGAGCTGTGCCGCCGCCTGCCGGGCTGCGACTGTGCCCGCTTTTCCGATGGGTACTGGTACAAGTTCACCAGGAAGGGTGTCACAAAGGAGAGCGCCATCTGCACTGCTGCCGCTGCCGCAGGCTTCGGGCCGGAGAACATCATCGCCTTCGGGGACGACTATGCGGACATGGGCATGCTGGCCCTTTGCGGCCTGGGTGCTGCCATGGGCAATGCCATTGACCCGGTGAAGGAAAAGGCCGATGTGGTCATTGGCTCCAACGATGAGGACGGCATTGCGGCTTTTCTTGAGGGCAGCGGGTACCAGCCCGGCACCTGTCAGCATTCCTGCAGATAATAAGTGGCTCTGTCACTTTTTCAACACACAAACCGCCCGAACACTTTCGTCCGGGCGGTTGATTTATTTACCTGTCCTTGCCGTCAAAGGCATTGAGCACGGCCTGCGCCATGCCATCCTTCCCGCAGTGGGCCTTGTGCCGCACAGGCAGGCTGCGAAGCTCCTTCACCTGGGCGGGAACAGGCCTGCTGGAGAGCTTCTCAAGGGCCTCGGAGCACTGGAAGGCGTCCAGGCCTGCTGCGGCGTCATCGCCTGCCACGGCGGAAAGCACATCGGCAGCAAACTTATAGGGGCTGGCGGTGGAAACAATCACCGTGGGCGTGTCGTCCCCGGTCTTTTCCCGGTACTCCCGCAGCACATGGCTGGCCACGGCGGTGTGGGTGTCCATCAGGTAGCCTTCCTGCCGGAACACCTGGCGAATCTCCCTGGCGGTCTGCATATCATCGGCAAAGCCGGCGGCGAAAATGCCGTTCAGCCAGTCCAGCCGCTGCTCGCCCACGGCATAGCTGCCGCACTCCTTCAGCAGCTTCATCCACCGGGCTATCAGCTCCCCATCCCTGTCCGCCAGCTCAAACAGCAGGCGCTCCAGGTTGGAGGAAATGAGGATATCCATGCTGGGAGATGTGGTTTTGAAGAACTGGCGGCGCACATCGTAGGTGCCTGTGGCAAAGAAATCCGTCAGCACGTTGTTGCGGTTGCTGGCGCAGATCAGCTTGCCAATGGGCAGGCCCATGCTCCTGGCGTAATACGCCGCCAGAATATTGCCAAAGTTGCCCGTGGGCACCACAAAGTTCACCGCGTCCCCGGGCTGAATGGCATTGGAGGCAAGCAGATCGGCATAGGCGCTGAAGTAGTAGACAATCTGCGGCGCCAGGCGGCCAAAGTTGATGGAATTGGCGGAGGACAGCACCTTTCCGCGGCTGTTCACATCCCGGGCGAAGGCCTCGGAGGCAAACAGGTTTTTCACGCCGGTCTGCGCATCGTCGAAATTGCCGCTAATGGCAATCACATGGGTGTTATCGCCGCCGGTGGTGGTCATTTGCAGCTTCTGCACATCGCTGACACCGTCCGTGGGGAAAAACACCGTGCAGCTGGTGCCCGGCACATCCTTGAAGCCTTCCAGGGCGGCCTTGCCGGTATCGCCGCTGGTAGCCACCAGGATGCTCACCTCCCGCTCCTCGCCATTCTTCCTGGCGGAAAGGGTGGTCAGGTGGGGGAGCAGCTGCAGTGCCATGTCCTTAAAGGCCAGGGTCGGGCCGTGGAACAGCTCCAGCACATGGGTGTTGGCGTTCAGCCGCCGCAGGGGAGCGATGGCCGCATCGTCAAACTTTTCTTTGGCATAGGCCGCCGCCACCGCGCTGTCAATCTCCTGCAGGGTGAAATCCTCCAGGTAGCAGCACAGCACCTGGGAGGCCCGCTGGCAGTAGTCCATACCTGCCATGGCGCTGAGCTTTTGCCAGGAAACCTGGGGGAACATGGCGGGCACATACAGGCCCCCATCGGGTGCAAGGCCGTGGAGAATGGCCTGGGAGGCCGTTACGCACGCGCCGCCCCGGGTGGAGAAGAAAGACATGGGAATCACCCTCCTGCAAAAAGAATCAGGAATACGCCAAAAGGGCGGCGGCAGAAACCAACCGCCCCATGGCGTGAAATAGCGTGAGGAAAAATCAGATGATGTACGCCTTGAGGAACTCGGGCAGGGCGGCAGGGTCCTCGCTGACGGAGAGGACGAACTTCACATCGTGCTTGGCGCACAGCTCCTCCATGGTCTTGAACAGGGGCTCGGCCTGCTCCAGGTCGGTCTTGCAGAGCTTCATGAAGGCATCGATAAAGATGGTGCCTACATCGAAGTTCTGGCTCAGCATGCCGCTGAGGAAGCCCAGGAACATTTCGGGGGAATGAACGTGATAATCACCGGCGTTGATAAAGCGAACCTTGTGGTCAATGTCGAACATATAGCGGTTGTCATCATCCAGGAAGATGACATCGTTGGTGGCCTGCTTGGCGGTTTCGTTGGTCATATCGATGAGCCGCTTGGTTTTGCCGGAGCCCTTTTTGCCTGCGATGATCTGAATCATGGGGAGATACCTCCTTCGAGTTTGTTTTCTCTGACCCCATTATACCCCATTTCTTCCAAAGATGCAATAGGGCGCGAAAGGGGGACTGTACTTTTTTCAATTCTCCTGCTCCCGCAGCCTGTCCAGCAGGTCTGCACGGGTCATGGGCGGCAGCTCCCGCTTTTTGCAGCCGGGCAGTTTGGGGTCAAGCCCGCAGACGGCGGCATAGCTGCAATAGTCGCAGGCAGACCACTGGCCCGCCTTGGCAGGCGCGGCGCCGATGTTCCCTTCACGGATGCAATCCGCCAGCTGGGCAGCGGTGTGCTGGGCGTGGGCCAGCAGGGCGTTCATCTCCCTCAGCTCCAGGGCGCTGGCATTTTTGCTGAGGGTGCCGTCCCTGTTGAACACCCCGGGCACGGAGTAGCCCGGCTCCTTGTCATCCGTGGCGGCAATGACCTCCGCCTCCGCCAGCACCAGGCCGCGCAGGCGCAATTCGTGGGCAATGCACTTCTCCGCCTGGGTTTTCACATCACAGGGTGTGTCCACCATGGGGTCCTTCACCGTGAAATAGAAGGCGCCGGCAGGCAGCGCACCCCCGTCAGCCTGGGTTGCGGCCTTCAGGTACAATAGCAGCTGGAGCTGCAGGCCATACCACATGCGCACAGGCTCCAGGTCGTGCTGGCTGCTCTTGTAGTCCACCACCCGCAGGTACAGGCCCTTGTCGCCCTCATAGCGGTCAATGCGGTCAATCTTCCCGCGCAGGGCAATGCGGCGCCCGTCCCGGAGGGTCAGCACCACAGGGGGCAGGCCACCCTCCATGCCGAAGGTCACCTCCGCGCCCCAGGTGGTGAAGCGGCTGTTCCGCGCATGCCTGGTGAACATCCACGCCGCCCGGCGCACATCCCG
Source organism: uncultured Faecalibacterium sp. (assembly GCA_964383815.1). Taxonomy (GTDB): domain Bacteria; phylum Bacillota; class Clostridia; order Christensenellales; family Aristaeellaceae; genus UBA11524. Next base: position 5,344 of record CAYLIC010000006.1, read on the forward strand.
TATGTAGCTCTCGCCCAGCTGGCGGCCCATGGGATCCTCCCCCAGGGGGCCACCGGCCCATTCCTCCGTCAGGGGCGGCAGCACCTGGTCCAGCAGGCGGTCTATCTCCCCATCCTCCACGTTGGGCCATTCCGGCAGGGCGGAGGCCAGGGTGGCATAGCCCTGCAAGGCCGCATGGAAAAAGCTGCCCCGCTCGTCCGCCTCAAAGGTGAAGGGACGGCGCTGCACAGGCTTCAGCCCATAATCCACAAAGTGCCGATAGGGGCAGGCGGCAAAGCTCTCCAGCCGGGAGATGGACACCGTGTCCTGGGTGAAAAGGCGGCGGGTCTGCCCGGGGGTTAATTGTCCCTGCTGCCAGCGGCTGTCCAGGGCGTCCATCACCTGCTGCATGCGGCTGTGCCATTGCCGGCTTTGCCACAGCCAGCGCAGGGCATCCTGCCAGCGGGCATCCATGCCGGTGGCTTCCCCGTCTGCCAAGGCCCGCAGGCGCAGGGCCAGGCCATCCAGGGCCAGCAGGGGTGACAGGGGCACATCCTCCGCGCCATCGGCTGTTACGCCGCCTGTGGCCTGCACGCCGGGGAAAAGGGCCTTCACATCCGCAATCAGGCTGGCAGGGCGCAGGGCAGCGCCATCCTGGCTGCCCTGGGCGTAGGTGAGCATCAGCCTTTTCAGGGGCAGCGCCATGGTGCGGTAAAAGTCCGCCTGGCGCAGGGCGGATTGCTCCTGCCGCGTCAGGCCAATGGGCCGGTGCATGGCATCCGCCAGGCCGGCGCGCTCCGCCTCGGAAATCAGGCTGTCCATGCCGGAGGCCAGCACACCGTCCTGCAGGCCCATCACCAGCAGCGCCTCCACCGTGCCGGTCATCAGGTGGCCTGCCTGGCCAATCATCACCGTGTCCGGCTGGGGCGGCAGGGAGCTGATGCTGGCGCTGGTCAGTCCCGCCTCAATAAAGCGGGCCATGTCCCGCATGGGGGCACGGCTGTCCCCCAGCAGGGCATGAAGCTGATCCAGCAAATCCATCACAATCTGCCACACCTGGCGGTTCTGGGCCGCCTGGGCCTGCATGCCGCGGCGGAGCAGCGCCTCCTCCCGGCGGAGCAGCCTGTCGTAGGCCTGCACCTCCTCCAGCAGGTGAAACACCGCCGTGACCGATGCCGTAGCGGTGCGGGCCTGCTTCAGCCCGTCGTGCAGGGTGATGATGGGCGCCATGAGCCGCTGGCGCAAAGGCTCCATGTCCCCGGCCCGATCGCCCCGGGTAAAGGGTTTCAGCCACTTGCTGCGGGTAATGCCGTTTTCCAGGGCGTAGTTTTCCAGCAGCATGGCCTCCTCCTCCGTCAAGGGGGAGAAGCCGCTCTTGGCGGCGTCCAGCACATCCTGCTGGGCATAGCCGTTGCCTGCGGCCCGCAGGGCGCCCAGCAGCATGCGGCACAGGCCGTGGCGCAGGGCGCTGTCCTTCCTGGCCAGGTAATGGGGGATGTTCGCCGCCTGCAGGGTTACTGCCAGCAGGCCGTCCATCTCCTCCGGGCTGGCGAGAGCCACTGCCATGCGTCCCCAGGGTATGCCGGCCCGGTGCCAGGCCTGCAGGGTTTGCGCGGCAAAGGTGGCCTCCGCAAAGGGTTGGGCGGCAGCATGAATGCCAATGGCGCCGGCATCCCCCGTGAAGGGCCGCTCCTGCCTGGTGAAAAGGTTCTGCTCCAGGTGAATCAGGCTGGCCTCCTTGCCTAGAATGTCCCTGTGGGGCAGGTAGCGCATTTCGTAGGGCACATCCTGCTGCGCCAGGTGGCGTATCAGCTCCGCCGCGCTGCGCCGCTGGGCCAGGAAAATGCGGCCATCATAGGCCTCCCTGGCATCCATGGTCAGTGTAACGGTGATGCTGTGGGCCAGGGTGGCAGCCTGGGCCAGCAGGGCGCACATGGGCTGTGGCAGCACATCAAACCCATAGACGAATACCGCCGCATCCGTCAGCACGCCGCTGGGCGCCAGCCGGGCCTGCATATCCCAGTGCTGGATGGTTTCATCGGCAAAGCGCCCGTCAATCAGCCTTTCGTATGCGCGCCAAATCAGGGCCAGGTCGGTTTCCTTGGCCCGGGTGGCGCCGGCGGGCAGGGTGTCCGCATGCTGCTGCAGGTCCTCCGGGGTCATGCCGCAGCGCTGCATGTCCATCAGCAGGCTGGAGAGCTTGTCCGGCAGGCTGGCGGATTGGGCCACCCGGCGGTAGTACACCAGCTCCTCCCGGCACAGGTTCAGGGCCTGGCTCAGGGCCATGCTGCGGCCCCGGTCGTCCAGGGGCGCCAGGCGGCTCCTGCCGCCACGCTCCGCCACCCGCCGTGCCAGCCGCCTGGGGGAGAGCACATCCACATCCATCAGGCCGGGCAGGTTCAGGCCGTCAATCAGCTCCCGCTCCGCCTGCAGGGTATATTGCTCCGGCACCAGCAGCACCGCGCGCCGGCCCTGCTGCCTGGCCTGACCAATCCTTTGCACCAGGTGGGGCAGCGCCTGCCCGGCACGCCCGCCAAGGATCTGCACTGGCTGCATGTCCCCTCGCCTCCTTTTCCTCCATTATGCCACAAAGCGGCGGCGGATTCAAGCGTTGCCGGGCAGGCGGAAATGTGCTATACTGACCTGGAGGTGAACATCCATGAGCAAAACCAGGGAGCGCATACGGGAAAGCCAGCTCCGCTACAAGCAAAACCTGGGCCAGAACTTTCTTTACGATGACGACCTGCTCTCCGCCCTGGTGGCTGCCAGCGGCGTGGACAAGGAGGACGATGTGCTGGAGATTGGCCCGGGCAGCGGCAGCATGACCCGCCACCTGTGCAATGCCGCCCACCATGTGCTGTCTGTGGAGCTGGACGAGCGGCTGATACCGCTCCTGCAGGCCTTCATGCACGACAAGGATAACTTCACCCTGGTGCAGGGCGATGTGATGCAGCTGAACCTGGCGGAGGTCACCGCCCAGCTGCGCAGGCCCCTGTCCGTGGTGGCGAACATACCCTACTACATCACCACGCCGCTGATTACCCTTTTGCTGACCTGCGGCCTGCCTCTTCGCCGCCTGGCGCTGATGGTGCAGAAGGAGGTCGCAGACAAGATGCTTTCCTCCCCCGGGGATGAGGGCTGGGGCATGCTGGCAGTGCGCTGCCAGTATTACTGCCAGCCGGAATTGGGCATGGATGTTCCCGCCCGCCTGTTCACCCCGCCGCCTAAGGTGGACAGCGCCTTTGTGCTGCTGCCCGTGCGGGAGACGCCCGCCGTGCATGTGAAATGTGAGGAGGATTTCTTTCGGGTGGCAGGCGCAGCCTTTGCCCTGCGGCGCAAGACCATGACAAACAACCTGTGCGCCACCTTCCGCATGGAGCGCCAGCAGGCCGTGGCCCTGATGCAGTCCGCCGGCCTGGACGAGCGCATCCGCGGCGAAAAGCTGACCCTGGAGGAGCTGGGCCGCCTGGCGGATGCCTACACCCATTGGAAGGAGGCGCAGGCATGAGCATTGCCCAATTCACCCATGTATCCCCGGAGCAATACCAGCAGGATGCCGCCGCCTATGCCGTGCGCCTGCCCGTGGGGGAAATTCCCCTGCCCTGCCGGGCCACAGCAGGCAGCGCAGGCTATGACTATGTTTGCCCGGTGGAGGTCACCCTGGCGCCGGGTGAATCCGCGGTTATCCCCACAGGCGTCCGCTGCTCCATGGCGCCGGGCTGGGTGCTGCTGAACTGCCCGCGCTCCTCCCTGGGGCGCAAGCACGGCATTCGCCTGGCAAACACGGTGGGCATCATCGATGGGGACTATGTGCACGCGGACAACCAGGGGCACATTCTGGTAATGCTCGTCAACGGCGGCGACCACAGCGTAACCCTTCGCCCGGGCGAGCGCTTTTGCCAGGGAATCTTCCTGCCCTTTGGCCTGGCGGAGGAAAATGAAGTGACCGGGGAGCGCAGCGGCGGCTTTGGCTCCACGGGAAAATGACATGCTGAAAGGAGGTTTTCCACCATGCGCTGCAGCTGCAAGGAATGCGGAACCTATATGATTCAAGCGGAGAGCGACCACCTGGGCTGCGTGTGCCCGGACTGCGGCTACCGCTGCAACGATTGCCTGGGCACCAACACCGTGGTGTCCAGGGAAGCGCTGAAGTCCCTGGCCTTCGACCCTCGCTTTCAGCCCGGTGCGCTGGCGGAATCCTTCCTGCCCCAGGAAGAGGACGGCTATGACGCATGACCGGGTGATTCTCCACTGCGACTGCAACAACTATTTCGCCTCGGTGGAGCTGCTTTCCCACCCGGAGCTGCGGGCCCGGCCTGTTGCCGTGGCAGGCGACCCGGAGGGCAGGCACGGCATCATTCTGGCGAAGAACGATGTTGCCAAGCGCTATGGCGTGAAAACGGCGGAAACCATCTGGCAGGCCCGGAAGAAATGTCCCGGCCTGGTGCTGCTGCCGCCCCATCACGACCTGTATGCGGACATGAGCCGCCGGGTGAACGCCATCTATCTGGACGTGACCGACCAGGTGGAGGCCTTCTCCATTGACGAAAGCTGGCTGGACGTAACAGGCTCCCGGCAGCTGTTTGGCGATGGAGTCACCATAGCCGGCATGCTCCGCCGCCGTGTGCGGGAGGAGCTGGGCATTACCATCTCCGTAGGCGTCAGCAACAATAAAACCTGGGCAAAAATGGGCAGCGACTATAAGAAGCCCGATGCCACCACCCTTATCACCCGGGAAAACGTGGCAGAACTGCTCTACCCCCTGCCCGTGGGCGATTTGCTTTTCGTGGGCCAGGCTGCGGCAGAAACCCTTTCCCGCCACGGCATCACCACCATTGGCGCACTGGCCCGGTGCCCGGTGGAGCTGCTGACCCGCTACCTGGGCAAGCAGGGCGAAAGCTGCTGGCGCATGGCCAACGGCCTGGACGATAGTCCCGTCCGCCGCTGGGGTGAGAGCGACCCGGTGAAGAGCATTGGCAACAGCACCACCTATCCCCACGACCTGGTGGGCCGGGAGGCCTGCCGGGCAGGCCTCATGCCCCTGTGCGACAGCGTGGGCGCCAGGCTGCGGGCCCAGGGCCTGAAGTGCCGCACCATCACCGTGCAGATCAAAGACCCCAGCCTGAAGGTTATCTCCCGGCAGAAAACCCTGCCCACGCCCACCAGCCTGACCCGCCAGCTTTTCCAGGAGGCCTGCGCAATTCTTTATCAGTGCTGGCCCGAGAATGCACCCATCCGCCTGCTGAGCGTGACCGCCTCCGGCCTGACCCCCGCAGACGAGCCCGTGCCTGCCCAGCTGTCCTTCCTGGAGGACACCCGGCCGGACGACCCCCGCCAGGCCGCCCTGGAGGCCGCCGTGGATAAGCTCCGCGGGCGCTATGGCAAGGCCGCCGTAAAGCCCGGCACGCCTGACGTGTAACAAAAAAGGAAGTCCCGGCAAGGTGCCGGGACTTCCTTTTTCTGTGCAGGCTTATTCTTCGCACAGGGCGCAGAACTCGTCAATCTCGCCCTTGATAATCTCCAGGCTGGCGCGCCAGAAGTCCGCACTCCGCACATCAATGCCCACGCTGGCAGCCACATCCGCCACGGGCGCGGATCCGCAGGAGCGCAGCAGCTGGTTGTACGCCGGCACGAAGGCGGCACCCTTCTGCAAATACTGGGCAAACACACCCTTGCCAAACAGCTCGCCAAAGGCATAGGGGAAGTTGTAGAAGTTCAGGCCGGAGGAGTAATAGTGGCTCTTGCAGGCCCACATGTAGGGGTGCCGCACCCGGGGATCCAGGCCATCGCCATAGGTGGCGTCCTGGGCCCGGAGCATGGCGTCCTTCAGCTCCTCCACGGTCATGGCATGGTCGGCCCTGGTGTCAATAACCTCGGTTTCAAACAGATACCGGCTGAGAATGTCCACAATGGTCTGGGTGGACTCGGTCAGGGTGGCATCCAGCAGGGTCAGCTTTTCCTCAGGGGCAGCGGTTTTCAGCACCTGGTGGGCCAGGATGGTTTCATTGAAGATGGAGGCGGTTTCCGCCAGGGGCATGGGGGTGTTGATCATCATATAGGGCAGGCCGGCCAGGCAGCGGTTGTGCCAGGCGTGTCCCAGCTCGTGGGCCAGGGTGCTCACATCGGAAAAGCTGCCCTGGAAGTTGGTCATCACCAGGCTCCTGTCCGCATAGTGCACCGGGGAGCAGAAGGCGCCGCCGCTCTTTCCCTCGCGGGGATAGACATCAATCCACCGCTGCTCAAAGGCATTGTCCACAAAGGTCGCCATCTCCGGGTTAAACTTGCCCAGCTCCTCCATCAGCTTTTCCCGGCACTCCTCAATGGTGTAGGTGCGGCTGGCGTGGCCCAGGGGGGCGAACAGGTCGTAGAAGGGCAGACCATTCTTGTGGCCCAGCTTCCTGGCCTTGGCCTTCAGATAGCGGCGGAAATGGGGCAGATACTCCTTCATGGCGGTGAGCATGGCATCCAGGGTTTCCCTGTCCATACGGCTGCGGTACAGGGTCATGTCCAGCACGGAGCCGAAGCCCTTTGCCTTGGCCAGGGTGCGGGCCTCCTGCTTGATGCTGTTCAGGCAGAAGGACATGGGCAGCTCCATCTTGGCATAGGAGGCAATCTCCGCCTCATAGGCATCCTTGCGGACGGAGGCATCCGCATCATAGGCCAGGCCGCGCACGGCGGACAGGGGCAGGGACTGGCCACGGTACTCCGCCGTATGGGTGGAATCCAGCTTGTCCCGCAGCTGGCTGAAGGCGTTGCCGCCGGAGAGCTGCATCTCCAGCACCCATGGCTCCAGCTCCGGGGCAATGGTGTGCTGGCACTGCTTCACCTTTTCCCGCAGGGCGAAGGCAATCTTCTGCAGCCTGGGGGAGGCCGCAATGCACTCCTCCAGGTTCTCCACGCCGCCCACATACCGGGTGATGGCGGAATCCACCAGGGAGGCCTCGTTCATGATAACATTCAGCTTGTCCATGTACATGTTGGCGGCGGTGTTGCCCGCATCCACCGCCAGGGTCAGGAACACAAAGCTGCCTACCCTGTCGCTGAGGGCAGAAAGTGTCTCATCGCTGTCCGCCAGCTTTTCCAGCCGGGCCAGATGGGTCAGGGTGGTATCCTCCAGGATGGCCTGCTGGGCGCGGATCATCTCCGGCAGCCGGGCCACATCCGCCAGGAAGGCTTCATCCTCAAAGCTCTTGTACAGGTAAGAAAGATCCCATTGGCTGTTCATGTTCATTCCTCCATATTCGGGTTATTTGCTTTCATTCATGCCCGGTTCTGCCGCTGGGCCGCCAGGGCCGCCAGGCAGTTTTCCTTGCTGCGCTCAATGTGCTTGCCCATCAGCTCGGTAAAGCTGGTCAGGTCGCGCTTTTCCACATAGTCCACCAGCTGATAGTGCTCCTGGTGGGCGGCGGAGCGGCGATTCTCCTGCTGAATCGCCATGGCGGAGAACCGGGTGATGAACTCGTCCTGGCCCTCAATCACGCGGAGAATGCGGTTTTGGTGGCACAGGCTGGTCAGCTGGGCGTGGAAGGCCCGGGCCATGGGGGAAAGGGTTTCAATATCCCCGCGGGCCTGCACGGCATCCATCTCCCGCAGGCGGTTGCGCAGCTCCGCAATGTCCTCCGGTGTGGCGTTTTGGATAATGGCAGGCAGGGTCAGCATTTCCAGGGAGTTGCGAATGGTGTAAATCTCCTCCACATCCTCAATGGTAAAGGCCCGCACCACCACACCGCGGCGCAGCACATATTCCACCAGCCCGTCCCGCTCCAGCTTGCGCAGGGCCTCCCGCAGGGGTGTGCGGCTAATGTGCAGCCTGTCGGCATAGTCGGTTTCCACAATGCGCTCTCCTGCGGGAATTTCCCCGGTGATAATGGCGTGCTTCAGCACCTCGTAGGCAATCTCGCGGATGGGTCGGCTTTCCATCATGGGCTGGAAGAGGGAGTTGTTCATCATGCAGGCAGCTCCTTTACGGTGAAACAAAATCAAAGCGCATGTACTTTGTTTGCACTTTGTATACAATAATAATACACTTTCCCCAGCCTGTCAAGCGTGGCATGGATAAGTGCGAATATTTTCCCGATTTTTGCAGGGAAAGGCCGGACTTTGGTCGAATGAGTGGGTAATTCACCTCTGACAGCAAAGGAGAGAAAAAGAATGTATCATTCCCTGCCCTTGAAGGACATTCGCATAACCGATCCCTTTTTCACCGCCCGGATTGACACCGCGCGGAACACCGCCATACCCTACATGTGGGAAACCCTGAACGACCGGGTGCCCGGCGTGGCTCCCAGCCACTGCATGGAGAACTTCCGCATTGCCGCCGGATTGAAGGAAGGCAGGTTTGAGGGCTGGTGGTTCCAGGACAGCGACCTGTGGAAGTGGATTGAAGGCGCCGCCTATTCCCTGTCCACCCACCCGGATGCCGCCCTGGAAAGCACCGTGGATGAGGCCATCGCCCTGGCGGGCCAGGCCCAGCAGCCCGATGGGTACTTGGATACCTACTATATCATTGGCGGGCTGGACAAGCGCTTTACCAACCTGCGGGATCACCACGAGATGTATGTGGCAGGCCACATGTTCGAGGCCGCCGTCGCCTACTTCCAGGCCACGGGCAAGCGCAGCCTGCTGGACATGGCCTGCCGTGTGGCGGATTGCTTCGATGCCCATTTTGGCCCGGAGGAGGGCAAGCTCCACGGCTATCCCGGGCATGAGGAGATTGAGCTGGGCCTGGCGAAGCTGTACCAGGTCACCGGCCAGGAGCGGTATATCCGCCTGGCGAAATACTTCCTGGATGTGCGCGGGCAGCAGCCCCATTATTACGATGCCGAGCGGGACGCCCGGGGTGAAAAGCCCGGCTGGAGCAGCCTGCGCCACCCGCAAATGCCCTACACCTACTGCCAGGCCCACAAGCCTGTGCGGGAGCAAACCGAGGGCGCGGGCCACGCCGTGCGCCAGCTGTACCTGCTCTCCGGCATGGCGGACGTGGGCGAAATGGCGGGCGACCCCACCCTGGTTGCCGCAGCGGACACGGTATTCCAGAACATTATCCACAGGCAGATGTACATCACAGGCGGCGTGGGCGCCACCCATGAGGGCGAAGCCTTCTCCCTGGACTACGACCTGCCGCCGGAGCGCTGCTACACGGAAACCTGTGCCTCCATCGCCCTGGCGATGACCGCCAGCCGGCTGAACCGCATCCAGCCCAATGGCTGCTATGGCGACACGGTGGAGCGCGCCCTGTACAATGGCATTCTCTCCGGCGTAAGCCTGGACGGCACCAAGTATTTCTACATCAACCCCCTGGAGGTGTGGCCCGAGCGCTGCATGCGCCGCCAGGACATGCATGTGGACCCGGAGCGCCTGGGCTGGTTTGGCTGCGCGTGCTGCCCGCCCAATGTGCTCCGCACCCTGACGGGCCTGGGCAGCTACATCTTCGCCGCCGATGAGGACAGCCTGCTGGTGGATCAGTACATCGCCAGCCAGGTGGAAACGGACATGGGCAGCCAGCATGTGACCTTTGACCTGGAGGCCAACTACCCCTGGAGCGGCGCCGTGAAGCTGACCTTCCACTCCCCTGCCGCCCTGACGCTGAAGCTGCGCAAGCCCGGCTGGGCCGGGGAATGCCGCCTGACCCTGAACGGCGAAAGGGTGGATGCACCGGTGGTGAACGGCTACATCACCCTGCAGCGCGCCTTTGCCGCCGGTGATGTGATTGCCCTGGACATGCCCATGGAGGTGCGCTTCATGTCCGCCAGCGTGCGCACGCCCAACTATGTGGGCAAAACCGCCCTCATGCGCGGCCCCGTGGTGTACTGCCTGGAGGAAAAGGACAACGGCACCCAGCTGTGGAACCTGTCCGTTGTGCCCGGCACCGCCACCGCCCGGCACCAGGACGACCTGCTGTGCGGCGTGACCGCCATCACCTGCCAGGGCCTGCGCCAGTCCGGCGACAGCGACCTGTACACCGAAACCCTGCCGGACACCACCGCCCAAACCCTGACCTTTGTGCCCTACTACGCCTGGGGCAACCGGGGCGGCGGCGAGATGACCGTGTGGGTCCGCCGGGCGTAAAGCAAACAAGCGCCTTGCAGTTTTCCGTATTCGGTTATTGCTCCCGGCCCGGGAAACCGGATTTCAAAAAGTCAATGAAAAGAACCGCCCGAACACTTTTCGTTCGGGCGGTTGCTGTATCTTTGTCTATCAGCGGACAAACGTCCTTACGCGGCTCACGCCGGGCAGCGCCCTGATGGCGTCCAGCGCGGCCTGGCTGGGCAGGTCGGGCAGCTCAAACACGGTAACAGCCATGTCCTTCCTGGACTTGTTGATCAGCGTATCGATGTTGATGCCCTCGTTGCTGATGAAGCCGGACATGGGGGCCACGGTGTTGGGAATGTTTTCGTGAATGACCAGCACCCGGGCGGCGTCCGGTGCGGAAAGGGTGACCTCCGGCAGGTTGACACTGTTGCGGATGCAGCCAACCTCCAGGTAGTCCCGCAGCTGGGCGGCAGCCATCTGGGCGCAGTTTTCCTCGCTTTCCGGGGTGGAAGCACCCAGATGCGGGATGCACACCACCTTGTCCACACCCAGCATTTCATCCGTGGGGAAGTCCACCACATAGCCGGCCAGCCTTCCGTCCGCCAGCGCGGCCTTCACATCACCGGCATTGGCAAGCTCCGCCCGGGAGAAGTTCAGCAGGTATGCGCCGGGCTTCATTTTGGCAATCTTGGCGGCGTCCAGGGTGCCGCGGGTCTTGTCGTTCAGGGGAATGTGATAGGTCACATAGTCGGCCTGTGCCAGCACCTCATCCTCGCTGGCGGCGCGCCCAACGCCGCTGGAAAGGCTCCAGGCGCTTTCCACAGAGATGAAGGGATCATAGCCCACAACCTTCATGCCCAGGCCGCGGGCCGCCTTGTTGGCAACCAGCGCGCCAATGGCACCCAGGCCAATCACGCCCAGGGTCTTTCCCCGCAGCTCCGGGCCAACAAACTGACCTTTGCCCTTTTCCACCAGCTTGGGCACATCCGCACCCTGGCCCTTCAGGCCAGCGGCCCAGGCCATGGCAGGCGCCACATTGCGGCTGCCAATCAGCAGGCCCGCCATCACCAGCTCCGCCACCGCATTAGCATTGGCGCCGGGGGTGTTGAATACCACCACACCCTGCCTGGAGCAGCGGTCGATGGGGATGTTGTTCACACCGGCACCCGCCCGGGCAATGGCCAGCAGCTCCGGACCAAAGGCCATATCGTGCATAGCGGCAGAGCGCACCAGAATACCATCGGGCGTGGGCTCGTCCTTGGCGATGGTGTAGGTGTCCGCACCCAGCTGGGTGTGGATAATGTCGGAAATCGCATTCAGCGTTTGAATCTTGTACATGGTAAACCTCCTTGTGAGGATAATGGAAGCAAAGGAGTGTACGCGCACGCTCCCTCGGTCAGCCTTGCGGCTGCCAGACACAGCACCTTGCCCGGCGTACGCCCCGCACCGAAAAATGGGGTTCTTAAGGGACGAAATTCCTTAAGCGTTCTCCGCCTCGAACTTCTTCATGAAGTCTACCAGCTTCACAACGCCTTCACGGGGCATGGCATTGTAGATACTGGCGCGCATGCCGCCCACGGAGCGGTGACCCTTCAGGTTCACCAGGCCTTCAGCTGCAGCAGCCTTGACGAAGGCGGCATCCTTGTCGGCATCGCCGGTGACAAAGGTCACGTTCATGCGGGAGCGGTATGCCTTCTGGGCCGTGGGCTTGAACAGCTTGCTGTTGTCCAGGAAGTCGTACAGCAGGGCGGCCTTTTCAATGTTGATCTTCTCCATTTCCGCCACGCCGCCCATTTCCTTCAGCCACTGGAAGGTCAGGCCTGCCAGGTAAATGCCGTAGGTATTGGGGGTGTTGTACATGCTGCCGGCCTTGGCCTGAACCTCCCAGTTCAGCAGCTTGGGGCAAATGGCAGCAGCCTTACCCAGCAGATCCTTGCGGACAATCACCACGCACAGGCCGGACGGGCCGATGTTCTTCTGCGCGCCGGCGTAAATCACGCCAAACCTGCGCACGTCCATGACCTCGGACAAAATCATGGAGGAGGCATCCGTCACCAGGGGCGCATCCACCTGGGGCAGCTCCACATAGCGAGTGCCGTAGATGGTGTTGTTGCTGGTAATGTGCACATAGTCCGCATCGGGGGTGAAGGCGCCCTTTTTCCAATCGGGGATGTAGGTATACACATCATCCCGGCTGGAGGCCACAATGTTCACCTGACCATAGCGCTTGGCCTCTTCCGCCGCCAGATGGGCAAAGTTGCCAGAGTCGATATAATCTGCCTTGCCGTTCACCATCAGGTTCAGGGGCACGGCAGAAAATTGCTGGGTGGCGCCGCCCTGCAGCAGCAGCACCTCATAATCCTCGGGGATGTCCATCAGGTCCCGCAGGTCTGCCACGGTCTTGTCGTAAATGTCGGTGTACATCTTGCTGCGGTGGCTCATCTCCATCACGGACATGCCCGTACTGCCGTAGCAGACCAGTTCCTTCTGTGCCTTTTCCAGCACAGGCTGCGCCAGCATCGAGGGGCCGGGAGAGAAGTTAAAAACACGTTCCATGATGGGGTTACCTCCTTTATTACGCGCGGGACGTTTTTTGCCCGGTGGGTGGAATTTCAACCACTGGGGATAGTATGCACCCATTTCCGTGAAAATGCAAGCATAATACACAGAAAAAACAATATTCATGCATGAATATAAAAATCCCTGCCGATGAAACATCAGCAGGGACATGTTCAGCTTGTGCAGCCGCTTGGATTAGAAGCGGTTCTGGCGCTGGGCCTCGAAGCACTCGCGGCAGTACACGGGACGGTCGCCACGGGGCTGGAAGGGCACCTGGGTGGTGCAGCCGCAGCCATCGCAGATCACTTCGTACATCTGGCGGGGAGCAGCGTTGCCGCCGTTCTGGGCGCGGCGAGCAGCGCGGCAAGCGGGGCAGCGGCTGGGCTCGTTCTGGAAGCCCTTCTCAGCGAAGAAGGCCTGCTCGGAAGCAGAGAAAACGAATTCGTTGCCGCAGTCACGGCAGGTCAGAGTCTTGTCCTGATACATGGTTGGATTACCTCCCTAAAAATCATCACCCATCCCAAATTGCCATTCCGCGCTTCCATGGGTCCCGACATTGGTCTGGTGACAACCAAAGGAGGAAAGAACCGGTCATACCTGGCTGGGTTACAGGGCATATTATATCACGGGCCGAGGCAAATGTACAGCCCTACAGGGAAATTTTCTGCCCGCGCCGGAAAATTGGCAGGATTCCGGGCGGAATGGGCGGGTTTTGGCGTTGAGCGGCGGAGGCGTGTACACGCATTCTCCCTCCTTCCGCCACCCGCAAGGCAGCAAAAACCCGCTGCGCTGTGCAGCGGGATGGTTTTCGGGGTTACTGGTAGGATACCTGCCAGTGTTCGCTGTCGACCACGACAATCAGGGTGTGACCGGGCTGGAGCTTCAGCTCCTGGCCATCCTCGGTGTAGAACACCGTGCGGGACTCCATGTCCTGGCGCTGCCAGGCGCCCTTCACATGCACGCCGTTCATGAAGAAATCAGCGTTGCCCTGCACGTCGTAGGTGCCCTTGCCATTGAAGTTCTTCTCGCCTACCACAAAGGCCACGGGGGCATCGGAGGCATACCAGTCCACCTGGGCAAACTGGATAATCACATTCTCAAAGCCAATGTGCTCGCCGGTGTCCTTGTCCACATAGGGCACCTGATTTTTTCCCTTGCCCACATAGCGGTAATACTTGCCGGTGGATTCATCGTACTCCATGGTGGAGAAGTAGTCCTCATGCCCGGTATCCACGCACACCTGGGTAGCAGCCTCGCCCTGGGCAGGTGCGTCCGCAAAGAGGAAGGTATGGTTGCGGGGCACAAAGCTGGGGTCAATCAGGTCATACATGGCGGACACATTGGCGTCCACATTGTGGGGCGCAGGCAGACCGGAGCGGCGGGTGTAGTACTGCTTCCAGGGCTTGCCGCCGCTGACCAGGCCGGAGAAGGCCAAGCCCTTGTTCCCCACGCCCAGCCTGCTGATTTCCTCCTTGGCGTTGGTCTTTTCATACTCCTGCTGGCCATAGTACAGGAAGCCCGCATCGTATTCCTCCCGCAGCCACACATGGGCCATGCGGGCGGAGCGCACCGGGCCAACGCTGTCGGGAATCAGGTCGGAAAAGAGGAAGGTCAGGCGGGTCTGTCCGTTCTTGTACAGGGGCATTTCGTAGATGATGTCGGCATAGCTGACGCCCCAGGCAGCGCGCTGGTTGGCGCCGCCATCGGCATTGTCAATCTGCACCAGCATGGGCATATAGCGCCCGGTGACAGCCTGGCCCGCAAAGCCTTCCAGCTGGGGAATATCCGCCAGGGTGCGGCCGGTAATGGGGCTGATGCCGTCCTGCATTTCATTGGTGGTTACGGCCTGCAGCTTAATGCTGCGCTCCTCGTTCGGCTGAATTACAGTATCTGCCATAGCCATGACGGCGGTGCAGCACAGCACCAGCGCCGCAAACAGGCTAACAATCTTCTTCATCACATGCCTCCTTGACTACAATTTGTCAGCACGGCAGTCATTATACCACGTTGGGCAAAATGTGTCAACCAAACACACCTCAATTTAAGATTTGTTACTTTTTTATGCTGGTGTCCCCGTCCACGCAGCGGTAGTACACCTTGTCCCCCTGCAGCGCCACGCCATCCTTGGCAAACAGCTCATCAACGGTCAGCAGCATATAGCCTTCCTCCGCCAGGTAATTGGCAATGGCGGCAGCGGACTTGGGCGTGTTGTCCTTAATATCGTGGCAGAGGATAATGTCCCCATCGCTGATATACTTCTTCACCCGGCTGAGCACCTTGGCAGAGGACAGGCCCCGCCAGTCGTAGGTATCCACGCTCCACTGGATCAGCGGCCAGCCGGTTTTGGCCTTGATCATCTGGTTGTACAGGCCATAGGGCACCCGGTTGTACCGGGTCGGGATGCCAATGGCGGCAATCATGGCATTGTCGCATTTTTCCACCATGGCACGCAGGGCGGAGGCATTTGATTTCTTCACGTTTCCGTGGTGCCAGTTGTGGGAGGCCACCGCATGGCCCTCATCGTGCTCCCGCTGCACCAGGTCGTCGTAATCCTCAATGCGGTTGCCCAGCACGAAGAAGGTGGCGCGGGCGCCGGTTTCAATCAGGGCGTTCAGGGTCAGGCTGGTGTTGGTGCGGCTGGGCCCATCGTCAAAGGTCAGGGCGCAGGTCTTGTAGTAGGCCAGGTTGTCGGTTTCCTTCTGGGCGGTCTGGGTCATGTGCGGGCGAATCTTCGGATAGAACAGGGTGATTTCCATCAGGCTGTTCTTCTCCGGATACAGGGCCTTGGCAGGGATGTGCACCACCAGGGACATGCCGTGGAGGGTGAAATCCGCCTGCTCCAGGGTCTGGCGGGTGCACAGGGCCTCCAGGGCGGAGGCATCCGGCGTCTCATCGGGCCAGTAGGCAGTTGCCTGCTCCCGCATGGCGCGCTCCAGCAGCGTCCAGCCTTCGCTGTCCTCATCGAAAATGTCCGTCAGGGTCACCCGCTCACCGGTGGTCATGTCATAGGTGCGGGTGGTGAACTCCTGGGCCACCAGATCCCGGTGATAGGTTGTGCGGGCCTGCACCATGAAGCTCATCCAGGTCAGCCCTGTGCGGCTGTGACGGATAACCACATCCAGCCGGGAGTTTTTGCTGGTCTGGTTTCCGGCCTTGGGCAGCTGGGGCGCCAGGCGCTGCACATATTCCTCCGCAATGGCAGCCAGCTCGGCATCCACGGTGTCCAGTGCGGTATCCACCTGCCACAGGCGGACAAAGCTCTGGTTGTCCTGCCTGGTATCCTGCTTGGTTACCTCCACCCGGTGGCAGTCCTCAATGGCGCCTGCCGCCGTTGGCAGCAGCACCAGGGCAAGCACCAGGGCAAGCCAGCGTTTCATGGGTATACCTCCTTGCATCCTTCAAAAAAGCGGCGCCGCAAAAGGTGCAGCGCCGCAGATTTCTTATTCCTGGCAGCCGCAGTCACAGCCGTCATGGTGGTGATGGTGCCCGCATCCGCAGCCGCAGTCCTCCAGCCCGGCAACCGCCTGGTGGATGTTCAGCGCCACATACTTGTCAAACACCTGCTGAATCACGTCTTCCTCCTCCGCCACCACGAAGGAAAGCTCCCCGTCCTGCTCCTCCACCCGGGTGATGAGAATCTGCTCGTCACCCTGGTCGGTGCATTCCATTTCCAGCAGCACCACATAGTCCTGGCCCGCATAGGGGATGGTGGCCCCATAGCGGAAGCGGAACACCCGCCCGTCCGGGGCGGTCAGCTCCACCACAGCGTCGTGCAAATCGTGCCCGCTCATCAGTCCTCGGCCTCAGCTTCGTCCATCAGCTTCAGGAACTTTTCAAACACCACATCCTGCAGCGCCTCGTCCTCCACGCAGACATAGCACTCGTTGCCGTCCTCGTCCTCTTCAATCTTCATGATGACGACTTCGCACTCCTCGTCGTCCTCGGCCTCCTCGTCCACGGGCACCAGCGCGATGTAGTAATCGCCCTCATGCTCGATGGTTGCCAGGTGCTCGAAGGGTACAGTTTCGTTGTTCTCGTCCACCAGTTCAATGATGTTGCTTTCGTTTTCCATGGTCATGGCAGGTTCCTCGCTTTCGTGCCCGGCGGGCATGTTTTGTGCCTGGGAGTCCAGGTATTGCTGCAGGATAATCGCCGCAGCCACCTTGTCCACATGCTGCTTCCGCTCCGCCCTGTGCATGTTATCCTCCAGCAGGGCATGCTCGGCAGTCACGGTGGTCAGCCGCTCATCTTGATAATACACCGTCAGACCGGCTTTTTCAAGCTGTTGACAAAATAGTTTTACTTTTTCCGATTGAAAACCCAGTGTTCCATCCATATTGTACGGCAAACCGGACAGCACAATGCTGGTATCATACCGCCGGCACAATTCCTGCACCCGCTTCACATCCGGCCCGAAGCCTACCCGCCGGATAACCTCCACCGGCGTGGCGATCATCCGCATCTCGTCGCTCACCGCCACGCCAATGCGCACATCGCCCACATCCAGCGCCAATATTCTTTCGTTCATACATCCTCCGCCAAAGGGCGCCGCCCCTGACAATCCTGCTTAAGGGATTTCATTTCTTAAAGAATCCCATCCTTTGTTCTGTATCGCTCGCCAGCCATTCCGGGAAATTATCCCAGCATTTTGTCCGCACCCTTGCCGGTGATGGCAATGCAGGGCTCGGCAGTCAGGATTTCCTGGGCCCGGGACATAACGCGCTCCATGGTTACCCGGTCGATACGGGCAATGGTTTCCTCCGGGGTAATGGACTGGCCCAGCAGCAGCAGCCCCCGGCCCATGGCCTGCATGCGGCTGCCCGGGCTTTCCAGGCCCAGCAGGTAGGCGCTGCGCATTTGCTGCACGGCGGCGTCGTATTCCTTTTGGTCAATGCCCTCATCCAGCAGCTTTTTCAGCTGGATGCGGATCTCCTCCAGCACCCGCTCGCCATTCCTGGGGGACACGCCGGCGTATACCGCAAAGGTGCCGCAGCCCTTGTAGCTGTTCAGGTAAGTATAGATGGCGTAGGCCATGCCCAGATCCTCCCGCACCCGCTGGAACAGCCGGGAGGACATGGCGCCGCCCAGCAGATTGCTGAGCACCAGCTGGGGGTAGGCCTCCTCGCTGCCGTAGGCCGTGCCGGGGAAACCCATGCACAGGTGAAGCTGCTCCGTGTCCTTTTCCCTGGCCCGGCGCACACCGGTGTAGATGGTTTGCGGCGCCAGGGTCAGGCCTGGGCCCGCGTTTTGCCAGCCGCCGAAGAACTGCTCCACCAGGGCCTGTACCTGCCGGGGATCGTAATTCCCTGCCAGCGCCACCACCGTGTTATCCGGACGGTAGTGGATTTTGCGGTAGGCATCCAGATCGGCCCTGGTGTAGTTTTCAATCAGCTCCGTGGTTCCCAGGATGGGCATGCCCAGGCTCTGCTGACCAAACTGAGCCTGGCTGAGCAAATCGTGCACCAAATCCTCCGGAGAGTCCTCGTCCATGGCGATTTCCTCCAGAATCACGCCGCGCTCCTTGTTCAATTCAGTTTCGTCCAGCACCGCATGCCAGGTCAGATCCGCCAGGATATCCACCGCCAGGGGCAGGTCCTCATCAATCACCTTGGCGTAATAGCAGGTGCAGTCCTTGCCGGTGAAGGCGTTCAGCTGGCCGCCAACCGCGTCCATTTCCTCGGCAATCTGCCGTGCGCTGCGGTGAGCCGTGCCCTTGAACACCATGTGCTCCAGAAAGTGGCTCAGGCCATTCTGGGCAGGGGTTTCCATGGCGGAGCCCACGCCCAGCCATACGCCAATGGATACCGAGCGCAGGTACGGCAGCCGCTCGCCAATCACCCGCAGGCCGTTGGGAAGAACCCACTGATCGTTCATACCATTCTCCATTCCCCGTTGCTTTTCCATTATCCTGTCCCACCGAACCCTTTCATATGTATACAGGAAAGTCCAGAGGCAGTGCCTCTGGACTCCGGCAGGGACCCTGTCCCCGCGCCCCTGATTACCGTCCGTCCCTGCGGGGAGGACGGCTGCGGAAGTTGCCGCCTTCACGGCGGGCGGCGCCGCTGTTTTCGTAAACCATGTCGTTGCGGATCAGGTTAATGCGGCCCTGGGCGTCGATCTCGTTGACCTTCACTTCCAGCTCGTCGCCAATGTTGACAACGTCCTCAACCTTCTCCACGCGCTTGTTGTCCAGCTTGGAGATGTGAATCATGCCATCCTTGCCGGGGGCCAGCTCCACAAAGGCGCCGAAGTTCATGATGCGCACAACCTTGCCGGTGAACACATCGCCCACCTCGATATCCTTGGCAATGCCCTCGATAATCTTGCGGGCCTTGTCGGCAGCGGCCTGGTCGGGGGTGGAGATGAACACGCGGCCATCGTCCTCAATGTCAATCTTCACACCGGTTTCGGCAATGATCTTGTTAATCATCTTGCCGCCGGGTCCAATCACCTCGCGGATCTTCTCGGGGTTGATGGTGAAGCGGATAATCTTGGGTGCATACTCGCTCAGCTCGGCACGGGGCTCGCCAATGGTATCCAGCATGATTTTCAGGATGTGCAGGCGGCCTTCCAGGGCCTGGGCCAGAGCCTGCTTCAGGATAGCGCGGTCGATACCGGCAATCTTGATGTCCATCTGAATGGCGGTAATGCCGTTCATGGTGCCAGCCACCTTGAAGTCCATATCACCCAGGAAGTCCTCCAGGCCCTGGATGTCGGTCAGCACGGCAACCTTGCCGGACTCCGCATCCTTAATCAGGCCCATAGCCACGCCAGCCACGGGTGCGTGAATCGGCACACCGGCGTCCATCAGGGACAGGGTGGAGCCGCACACGGAGGCCATGGAGGAGGAGCCGTTGGAGGAGAGAATCTCGCTCACCAGGCGCAGCGCATAGGGGAATTCCTCCTCAGAGGGAATCACCGGCAGCAGCGCGCGCTCCGCCAGAGCGCCGTGACCGATTTCCCGGCGACCGGGGCTCTTCATGCGTCCGGCCTCGCCAGTGGCATAGGGCGGCATGTTGTAGTGGTGAATATAGCGCTTGAAATCCTCATTGGACAGGCCGTCCAGCACCTGGCCTTCGCTGGTGGAGCCCAGGGTGGTAACGGTCAGGGCCTGGGTCTGCCCGCGGGTGAACACAGCGGAACCGTGTACACGGGGCAGCACACCCACCTCGCACCAGATGGGGCGCACCTCGGTAACCTTGCGGCCATCGGGGCGAATGCCCTCGTTGAGGATCTTGGCGCGCATGATTTCCTTGTTCAGGTAATACAGCGCATCGGCAATCTCGGCCTCCCGCTCGGGGAACTGCTCCGCCAGGGCAGCCAGGGTTTCTTCCTTCACCTGGGCCTCGCGGCTCTGACGCTCCTGCCGGTCGAAGGTTTCGAACACCCACTTGCACTTGTCCAGGGCAAACTCGCGCACGGCGGCCTTCACATCATCGCCGGTCACATTCAGGGGCACTTCCGCCTTGGGCTTGCCAATAGCAGCAATGATTTCCTCCTGGAAGGCCACCAGCTTCTTGATTTCTTCATGACCGAAGAGGATGGCATCCAGCATGACTTCCTCAGAAACCTCGTTGGCGCCGGCCTCCACCATCATGATGGCGTCCTTGGTGCCAGCCAGGTAAACATGCATGTCGGAAACCTTGCGCTGCTCCTCGTCCGGGTTGATGACGTACTGGCCATTCACACGGCCCACCACCACGGCACCAGTGGGGCCATTCCACGGAATGTCGCTGACGCCCAGGGCGATGGAGGAGCCGATCATGGCGGGGATTTCCGGGGGAACGTCCTGCTCCACGCTCAGGATGGTGACAACCACCTGCACATCATTGCGCATGCCCTTGTTGAACAGGGGGCGCAGGGGGCGGTCAATCAGGCGGCAGGTCAGGGTTGCCTTTTCAGTGGGCCGGCCTTCACGCTTGATGAAGCCGCCGGGAATCTTGCCCACGGAGTACTGCTTTTCCTCCACATCCACAGCCAGGGGGAAGAAATCCACACCGGGGCGGGGAGTGGGGGACATGGTGGCGTTGACCATCACAACGGTATCGCCCAGGTGTACCCACACGGAGCCGGCAGCCTGCTCGCAATACTTGCCAAATTCCAGCGTCAGCTCGCGGCCCGCCAGATCCATGGTAAACTTTTTGCTTTCCATGCTTTTCTCCTTTATGGTTCGGGGCCAGGCGCCCCAGGCCGCCCGGAGATGCTATCATATGAAAACCCCCACCAGGGATTTTCAAGGGATAACATCCCCCAGGCACAGTTCTTCAAGGGTATCCAGCGCGCCTGCGCACTCCTCGCCAGCGCAAACTGGAAAAGCCGCCGGGACAGTTTTGTCCATCCCGGCGGCTCCGACAGGACATAACCTATGCTGATTCCTCACCCGCCACCCATCCACCACACCGTTTCCCCTGTGCACTGCCCGCCCGCGGGGACGGTCTATGCAGCAGCTCTACTGCGGCGGATATGGCTGCGGGCACTGCCCGCCCGCGGGGACGGTCTGTGCAGCAGCTCTACTGCGGCGGATATGGCTGCGGGCACTGCCCGCCCGCGGGGACGGTCTGTGCAGCAGCTCTACTGCGGCGGAGAAAAGAGGCGATGCCTCACTTGCGGAGGTTCAGCTTGGCAATCAGGGCGCGGTAACGCTCAATGTCGGTCTTCTTCAGGTACTCCAGCAGACCGCGACGGCGGCCAACCATCAGCAGCAGGCCGCGGTTGGAGTGGTGGTCGTTACGGTTGGACTTCAGGTGCTCGTTCAGGTGGTTGATGCGGTCGGTCAGCAGGGCAACCTGCACCTCGGGGGAGCCAGTGTCGCCCTCGTGCTGGGCATAGGCCGCGATGATCTCGCTCTTGGTCATGGTATATTCCTCCATTTTATTAGCGGCAAAGGGCCGCATGATCAGGGCAATCGCCGTACACGCAGTGCGCCGCCGGAGTGACTCATGCGTCCGCGCAGACGGTTCTCATAACCCAAATGACATTGTAGCAGATTTTCCACCCCTTGTAAAGGGGTAGTTTTCATCTCCTCCGGGTGAAAAGGGGGACTTTTTTGCAAGTTCCTGCTTGACTTTGCGGCTGTCCTATGTACAATGGAGGTGTTATGCAAACGGAGGAGGAATGAGGAATGCTGAAGCGCTGGATAGGCGATAAGCAGTTTTACAGGTCGGTTGTCACCCTGGCGCTGCCGCTGGTGGTGCAGCAGGCCATCACCAGCTTTGTCAGCCTGCTGGATAATGTGATGGTGGGCGGCCTGAGCACGGAGGCCATCAGCGCCGTGGCGGTGGTGAACCAGATTCTGATGGTGTTCAACCTGTCCCTGTTTGGCGGGCTCAGCGGTGCATCCATCTTTGGCGCCCAGTTCTTTGGCAAGGGTGATATGAAGGGCATGCGGGAAACCTTCCGCTTCAAGGTCATGCTGGGTGTGGTGCTGACCATCCTGTGCATTGGCCTGCTGCTTACCTGCGGCGAAACCTTCATCGGCCTGTTCCTCCGGGGTGAGAGCGATGTGGGCTCCACCGCCGTGGCCCTGCAGGAGGGCATGAGCTATCTGCGGGTGATGCTGTGGGGCCTTTTCCCCTTTATGGTGGTGCAGTCCTACGTCAGCTCCCTGCGGGAAACGGGGGAAACCGTTGCGCCCATGATCGCCAGCGTGATTGCCATTCTGGTGAACCTGGTGCTGAACTATGTGCTGATTTTCGGTCATTTTGGCTTCCCCATGCTGGGCGTGACCGGCGCCGCTATTGCCACGGTTATCTCCCGGTATGTGGAAATGGTTTATGTGCTCCTGCATGCCCACCGGCACCAGGATAAGTACCACTTCCTGCAGGGCGCTTACAGGAGCCCCCGTGTGTCGGGCAGCCTGCTGAAGAAAATCATTGTCACCGGTTCCCCGCTGATGCTCAACGAGGTACTGTGGTCCCTGGGCATGACCTTCATCAACCAGAGCTATTCCAGCCGTGGCCTGGCAGCGGTGGCTGCCATTAACATCACCAGCACCGCGTGGAACCTGTTCAGCGTGGTGATGATGGCCATGGGCAGCGCCGTTGCCATCATGGTGGGACAGCAGCTGGGCGTGGGCGACAAGGAAGGCGCCCGGGATACCGACAGGAAGCTGGTATTCCTCACTGTGGTCATGCACGTCATCATGGGCGCGCTGCTGGTGCTGTGCTCCGGGCTGATCCCCAAAATGTACAATGTGGAGGAATCCGTCCGGGAAACCACCAGGCAGCTGCTGGTTGTTGCCGGGCTGTCCCTGCCGCTGCATTCCTTTGTGCATGTGGTGTACTTCACCATCCGCTCCGGCGGCAAAACGGTGATTACCTTCCTGTTTGATTGTGTGTATACCTGGCTGGTGCCGGTGGCCCTGGCCCATGTGCTGTGCACCTTCACCGCCATGCCCATTGTGGAGGTGTACTTCTGCATCCAGTTTATCGACATCATTAAGGTCATCATCGGCGCGCTGATGCTCCGCTCGGATTTCTGGGCCAACAACGTGGTCAATGAGGTAAGCCAGGCGTAACCCACGGGGCGGCGAGGAACCGCCCCAAAAAATTCTTGAAAAATGGAAACGTTTCCGGGAGGAAAAAAACGCACCCTTGGCGAATGCTATCAGCAAGAACCCCCGCAGGATAAAAATGAAATGAAAAGGCAGGGAACCCTATGATTCGTCGATACGATTTCGGTTCGCCCATCAACACCGGCGCTGTTGTTCGCAGCCTTCCTGCGCAGAGCGCCCCTGTGCCCCACTTCACCACCACGGCCGGGGAAGGCCGGGTGTCCTTCACCATTGTGCTGGCGGAGGATGACATCATCTTCGGCCTGGGCGAAAGCCTGCGGGGCATGAACAAGCGCGGTCACCTGTTCCGTTCCTGGAACTCTGACGACTGCGACCATACCGAGAACAAGAGCAGCATCTACGGCAGCCACAACCTGCTGCTGTTCAGCGGCAAGGCGCGCAGCTTCGGCGTGTATTTTGACGACCCCGGCGCCGTGACCTTCGACCTGGGGTACACAAGGGGCGATACCGCCGTTATCACCTCCGAAAACGGCGACCTGAGCGTGTATATTATTGAAGAGAACAGCCTGACGGACATCTGCCGGGCCTTCCGCGGGCTGATTGGCCCCAGCTATCTGCCGCCCAAGTGGGCCTTTGGCTACATCCAGTCCCGCTGGGGATACGAATGCGAGGACGACCTGCGCACCGTGGTAAGGGAGCACCGGGAGCGGCACATCCCCCTGGACGGCGTGTGCATGGACATCGACTATATGGACGACTACATGGACTTTACCTGGGACAGGCAGAAATTCCCGGACATGAAGGCCTTCAACCAGGAAATGGCCCGGAGCCACGCCCACATGATACCCATTATCGATGCGGGCGTGAAGCAGAAGGCCGGCTATGACGTGTGTGAGGAAGGCCTGGAGAAGGGTTACTTTGTCAGGAAGGCGGATGGCACGCCCTTTGTGGGCGCCGTGTGGCCCGGGCGCAGCTATTTCCCGGATTTCCTGCGGGAGGACGTGCGCCAGTGGTTTGGCGGCCTGTACGCCCGGCTGATGGATGCCGGTGTGGAAGGCTTCTGGAACGACATGAACGAGCCTGCCCTGTTCTACTCCCTGGAAAGTATGCAGGAGGCCTTCGCCACGGTGGACAGCCTGCGCAATGAAAACCTGGACATCAACACCGTTTTCACCCTGCGGGATGCCTTCAACCGCACCGCCAACAACCCGGAGGACTACCGCCGCTTCTACCACCAGGTGGAGGGCAAAACCATCCGGCACGATAAGATTCACAACCTGTACGGCGCCTGCATGACAAGGGCCGCCAGCGAAGGCTTCCGCCGGTACAACGCCAGCAAGCGATACCTGCTGTTCAGCCGGGCCAGCTTCACAGGCGCCCACCGGTATGGCGGCGTGTGGCAGGGTGACAACCAATCCTGGTGGAGCCACCTGAAGCTGAATTTGCAAATGCTCCCCGGCCTGAACATGGCAGGCTTCCTCTTCAACGGTGCCGACCTGGGCGGCTTTGGCTGCAACACCACGGAGGATTTGCTGCTGCGCTGGCTGCAGCTGGGTGTGTTCACCCCCCTGATGCGCAACCACGCCGCCCGCGGCACCCGGGACCAGGAGGCCTACCGCTTTGCCAACTGGCCTGCCCTGCGGGACACCCTCGCCGTGCGCTACGCCCTGCTGCCCTACCTGTACAGCGAATTTATGAAGGCCGCACTGACCGACGGCATGTACTTCCGTCCCCTGGCCTTCGACTACCCGGAGGACGAAACCGCCCGCCGGGTGGAGGACCAGCTGATGCTGGGCCAGGCGTGCATGATTGCCCCCGTGTACGAGCAGAACGCCCTGGGCCGCCATGTGTACCTGCCCCAGGACATGCTGCTGGTGCGCTTCCGCTCCGCTACGGATTACGACCTGACCCCCATGGGCGCCGGGCACCACTGGCTGCCGCTGAACCTGAACGAAATGCCCCTGTTCATCCGCCGCAATCACTTCATTCCCCTGGCCAGGCCCGCCGAGTATGTGGATGGCATCGATGCCGCCGACCTGACCCTGCTGGGCTGGCTGGACAAGGACGCCGCCTATGCCCTGTACAACGATGATGGCTACACCACCTCCCCCACCCTGGAAAGCGGCCTGACCCCCATCGCCGTGCACGTTGCTGGCGAAAACGCCACTGCTGCCGGTGCCGGCCTGACCCTGCATGCCCAGCGCCTGGTGATTGGCGGCTGACAGGTTTTTCTTGACAGTCCTCCTCCGGGCTGATATAATGTCCGTCCCAATCAAATATTCCAGTTTTTTGGAGCGGTTTTTCAGGGGGAAACGGAAGGAGGATGGCGTATGAAGCCAATGGCAAAGGACTGGTACAAAAGCATCTGGACGCTGGACATTCAGGATCAATCCTGGGTGGAGGACACCGTGCGGCAGGTGGATTTTCTGGTAGAGCATCTGCACCTGCAGGGCGGCGAGAGGATACTCGACCTGGCCTGCGGCTTTGGCAGGCATGCCCTGGAGCTGGCCCGGCGGGGATTCTCCGTGGTGGGTGTGGACATTACGCCGGACTATGTGCGCTATGCGGAGGCGCAGGCCCGGAAGGAAGGCCTGGATGCAAGGTTCATCTGCCAGGATATCCGGGCGGTTGATTTCAACAGTGAGTTTGACCTGGTGCTGAACATGGCGGATGGCGCCGTGGGCTACCTGGAAAACGATGAAGAAAACCACAAGATCTTCGAGGTGGTTGCCCGGGCGCTGAAAACAGGCGGCAAGCATTTCATGGACATTATGAGCGCCGATTATGCCCGGCTGCACTTCCCCTGCAAGCTGTGGGACGCAGGCCAGAAGTGCCTTACCCTTTCCCTGTTCGAGTGGGAGGACGCCACCAGCACCCTGCTCTATGGGCAGACGGACGTGCCCTACGGTCAGCCGCTGCCCAAGCCTTGCCTGGAGGAAGGCAACACCATCCGCCTGTATGGTCAGGAGGAGGTGCGCGGCATTCTGGCCGGCCTGGGCCTGCAGGTGCGTGAAACCTGGGCGGACTTCAGCGGCACGCCGGCCTCGGACAGGGGCATTCAGCTGATGGTGTACTCCGAAAAGGCATAAGGAGGCCTGCCGGGTTGACATCCTCTTTTTCTGTTTGATATAATTGACAAAAAAAGGAGGCATCCCCATGAGCACATTGATTTCCTGCACCGGGCGGGAGCTGGATGCCCGGCAGTGGCTGCCCCAGGGCCAGCCCAGGGCCGTGATTCAGCTGGTGCACGGCATGGCGGAGCATATCGACAGATACGATGCCGCCGCCCGGGCCTTTGCGGATGCGGGCTTTGCGGTGGTGGGCCACACCCATCTGGGCCACGGGCCCAGGGCGGAAATTCAGGGCTGGTTTGCCGGGAAGGACGGCTGGCAGTGCCTGATTAACGATGTGCACCGCCTGCGCCTGCAGACCCAGCAGCAGTTTCCCGGCCTGCCATACTTCATTCTGGGTCACTCCATGGGCAGCTTTGTCACCCGCTGCTACATGATGCAGCATGCCGATGGCCTGGCTGGGGTGATTCTCTCCGGCACGGGATTCTTTGCCAGGCCCGTTGCGCTGGCAGGCCTGACGGTTGCCCGGCTGGTGTGCCTTTTCGGCGGCGAAAGGAAGCCCAGCAACCTGATTGACCGCATTGCCTTTGGCTCCGGTGGCAAGGATTGGCTCACCCGGGATGCCGCCGTTGTGGCGGATTACCTGGCAGACCCCCATTGCGGCTTTGTGTTCACCGGCGGCGCATACCGGGATTTCTTCTCCGGGCTGAACAGCCTGGCCCGTATCCACGATGTGCCTGCTGACCTGCCCGTCTACTTCTTCTCCGGGGATGCGGACCCGGTGGGCAAGGGTGACGGCGTGAACAAATCTGCCCGGCAGCTGCGCCAGGCCGGTGTGAAACAGGTGGAGGTAAAGCTCTACCACGAGGGCCGGCACGAAATGCTGAACGAGGTGAACTGCCAGGAGGTTTACCAAGACGTGATTGCCTGGGTGGAAAAGCATCTGTAACAGAAACCCTGCATACCATCCCACAGGAGGTGGGCGTATGCAGGGTTTTTCTGTGAAAAGGCTGGCAGCGCTGGTGGCAGTGGTGCTCCTGCTGGGCGCATGGGCGGTGGCGGTGGCCTTCCGGCGGGAGCTGTCCGCCCCGGTGGAGGCTGCCTCCTTGCCGCTGGCGGGCTGGCGCATTCTGGTGGATCCGGGCCACGGCGGCTATGACGGCGGCGCCAAGGCCCGGGACAGCGGCGTGTGGGAGAAGGCCATCAACCTGGCGGTAGCCAACCAGGTGGAGAAGTGCCTCACGGCCCGGGGCGCGGCGGTGTTCATGACCCGCACGGGGGATGAGGACCTGTGCACCGATGACCGGCCTGCCAACAAAACCATGAAGCGGGAGGACATGGAGAACCGGGTGGCCTTAGCCATTGAGGCCAGGGCGGACATGGTGCTGTCCATCCACATGAACGAATACCGCCAGCGCAGCCAGTCCGGCCCGCAGGTGTTCTACCGCCAGGGGTGCGACAGCGGCCGCCTGCTGGCAGGCGCCATGCAGGAGGCATTGATTGCCGCGCTTGCACCCAAAAAGGAGCGCAGTGCCATGGCGGGGGATTACTTCATCCTGCAGCTCGACGTTCCCTCGGTGCTCATAGAGTGCGGCTTTATTTCCAACCCGGAGGAGGAAAGGCTGCTGCTTTCGGAAGGCTATCAGGCCCGGCTGGGCCAGGCCGTTGCGGATGGGGTGGAAAGCTATGCGGCGCTTATGGCTGCACATGGCAGCAGGTGAGAAACGCCCTGTCCCATTATTTGCGCCAGCCCCATTTCAGGAGGGACAGGGTGTTTCCCTCCACAAAGGCTTCCCACTGTGCTTCCATCCGCTTCACCTCCTTTCGCTTTGCATCACACTGGCCAATGTGTTTCACCCTGATAGCACCGCCCATGGCGCAGGCATTGGGGTGCTTTTCAGAAAAAAGGCATACTGGAAACGATGCCGGGCCGTCAAGGGCAGGAAATCCTTGCATTTCCTTGCTTGACAAGGCTTGCGGCGGTTGCTATAATGGACAGGCGTCGGTGGAAGGATTGTTGTGCTGGGGCACATCGGGTGTGGCAAGCCTGATGGGTATCAGCCTTTTTTCAAGTGTGCGACTTTTTATGAGGTGATTCACGATGATAAAGGAAGCATTTGCTGATTAATCATTAACGAAAAGAATAGAAGATACCTTTGCGATTGCATGTTTGGAACCGCTGTTTTTTGTGCAGCAAAAAAGGAGATTATATGGAACAGCAGCATACCCCTGTGAAAAAGGCGGCGCTGATCTGGCGCTTCCTTGAGGGGAGCAAGTGGATGTTCACCCTGAGCATCCTTCTGGCCGTGCCCATGGCACTGGCTGATATGGTTATACCCCAAATTATCCGCGCGGCGGTGGACAATGCCATTGGTGGCAACGAGCCAACCTTTGGACCCACAGTGATGAAGCTGGTGAATGCCGCAGGCGGCTTTGAATACCTGGGCCGGAACCTGTGGATACTGGCGCTGGCAGTTATGGTGGTGGCGCTGGTGAAGGTGCTTTCCCAGTATGGCAACCTGGTAACCAACACCCATGCCTCCGAAACCATGGTGAAAACCATGCGGGACATGCTCTATACCCACATTGAGCATCTGCCCTTTTCCTGGCACATGAAGAACCACACCGGCGATATTATCCAGCGCTGCACCTCGGACATTGAAACAACCCGCAACTTTGTGGCAGGCCAGCTGACGGGCCTTTTGCGCATTGTGATTCTGGTAGTCATCTCCATGGCGTTCATGTTCTCCATGAATGTGAAGCTGGCTGTGATCGCCATGATTCCGCTGCCCATCATTGTGGGATACTCCCTTTCCTTCCACGGGAAAATTGAGCAAGGCTTCAAGAAGGCCGATGAAAGCGAAGGCCGCCTGTCCGCCATGGCCCAGGAAAACCTGACGGGCGTGCGGGTGGTGCGCGCCTTTGGCCGGGAGAAGTATGAGCGGGAGCGCTTTGAAAAGCACAATGAGGAATACACCGGCCTGTGGGTGCGCCTGGCAAAGGTCATGAGCCGCTTCTGGAGCACCTCGGACATCCTCAGCGGCCTGCAGATTATGCTGGTGGTGGTTGCTGGCGTGGTGTTCTGCCTGAATGATGAAATCACCTCCGGCGAATACATTGCCTTCGTTTCCTACAATGCTCAGCTGGTTTGGCCTGTGCGCCAGCTGGGCCGCATGATTTCCGAAATGAGCAAGGCCGGCGTGGCGGTGGAACGCATTGGGTACATCATCAGCTCTCCTGTGGAGCAGGACAGGGAAAACGCCCTTGAGCCTGACCTGACCGGGGACATTGCCTTCGAGCATGTGAACTTTGCCTACGAAGGCTGCCCGCAGATGCTCCATGACGTCAATTTTACCATGAAGGCCGGCACCACCCTGGGTATTCTGGGCGGCACAGGCAGCGGCAAGTCCACCCTGATGCTCCTGCTGGACAGGCTCTACGACCTGCCTGAAGGCTGCGGGCGCATTACCATTGGCGGTGTGGACATTGCGGACATGAAGCGCGAGCACCTGCGCCGGGGCATTGGCATTGTGCTGCAGGAGCCTTTCCTGTTCTCCCGCACGCTGAAGGAAAACCTGTCCATTACCAATGAAAGTCTCACCCTGACAGACATCCGGGAGGCTGCCCGGGCCGCCTGCCTGGACGACACCATTGAGGGCTTCTCCAAGGGGTATGAAACCTTTGTGGGCGAGCGGGGTGTGACCCTTTCCGGCGGACAGAAGCAGCGGGCCGCCATTGCCCGCATGCTGACCCAGCATACCCCCATCATGATTTTTGACGACTCCCTTTCCGCCGTGGACGCCCAAACCGATGCGAACATCCGCAAGGCCCTGGAGCAGCGCTTTGGCAGCGCCAGCATCATCCTGATTTCCCACCGGATCACCACCCTGAGCAAGGCGGATCAGGTGATTGTGCTGGACCATGGGCGCATTGTGGAAACGGGCACACCCAAGCAGCTGGAAAAGGCCGGCGGCCTGTACCAGCGCATATACGAAATTCAGTCCCTGTCCCAAGAGGAGGTGCAGGCATGAAGAACGCCGCTGAACAGCGCTCCTTGCCCTTCTTCGGCATTGGCAAGGTGCTGCCCTATTTGAAAAAATTCCGAAAAATGATGATCACCATGGTGCTCTGCGGCCTGGCCGGCACAGGCATTGACCTGCTGACGCCCCAGTTTCAGCGGTACGCGCTGAACCATTTCATTGCCGAAAACACCCTGGACACTCTGCCCCTGTTTCTCATTCTGTATGCAGCGAGCATTGTTCTTTGCGGCGTGGTGAACTACATCGCTTGTACCTACGCCATGAAAACCGAGGTCAGCGTGAACCGCGACCTGCGCAATGCCGCCTTCAGCCACCTGCAAACCCTGTCCTTTTCCTACTTCAACCAGAACAGCGTAGGGTATATCCACGCCCGGGTCATCAGCGATACCTCCCGCATCGGCTCCCTGGTGTCCTGGACACTGATGGACACCGTGTGGCACCTGTCCTACCTGGTAGGCGCCGTGGTGGTGATGCTGCTGGTAAACGCCCGCCTGGCCCTGATGGTTATGGCCATCCTGCCGCTGATTGTGCTTTTGTTCTCCCTGTTCCAGGGGAAGCTGATCCGCATCAACCGGGAGGTTCGCGAACTGAACTCCCAGATTACCAGCGATTTCAACGAGGGCATTTCCGGTGCGAAGACCATTAAGTCCCTGGTGATTGAGGACAAAATGGTCAAGGACTTTGTGGCGGACACTGATGCCATGCGGAACAAATCCACCAGGGTGGCACACCTGCAGGGCCTGTTTTCCGCCACACTGAACATTGCATCCTCCATGGCACTGGCCATTGTGCTGTGGCAGGGCGGGTACATTGCCGCCAGTGAGGTGGGTACCTTCTCCATGTTCATGTCCTATGCACAGGGCATGATGGAGCCTGTCCGCTGGATTATCGATGCCATTTCCGGCCTGATTACCACCCAGGTGAACATTGAGCGGTTCTCCCGGCTGATGGAAACCCAGTCCGATGTGGCGGACAGCCCGGAGGTGATTGAGAAGTACGGCGATGCCTTCAACCCCAGGCGGGAAAACTGGGAACCCATCAAGGGCGACATCGAGTTCAGGGATGTGGACTTCAAGTACCCGGACGGCGATGAGTATGTGCTGGAAAACTTCAATTTGAAGATTCCCTTTGGCTCCAACATTGCCATTGTGGGCGAAACCGGCGCAGGCAAATCCACCCTGGTGAACCTGGTGTGCCGCTTCTTCGAGCCGACCCGCGGTCAGGTGCTGATTGACGGCCGGGACGCCCGTGAGCGCTCCCAGCTGTGGCTGCACTCCGCCATTGGCTATGTGCTGCAAACGCCCCACCTGTTCTCCGGCACCGTGCGGGAAAACCTGCTCTACGGCAATCCCAATGCCACGGAGGAGGAAATCCGCCGGGCGCTGGAGCTGGTCAGCGCCACAGAGGTGGTGGCCAAGATGGACAAGGGACTGGACAGCGATGTGGGCGAGGGGGGCGACATGCTCTCCACTGGCGAAAAGCAGCTGATTTCCTTTGCCCGGGCCATTCTGGCGGACCCCCGCATTCTGGTGCTGGACGAGGCTACCGCCTCCGTGGACACCCTGACCGAGCAGAAGATACAGGCCGCCATCGATACCATCATCAAGGGCCGCACCTCCCTGGTGATTGCCCACCGGCTGAGCACCGTGAAGAACGCCGACCTGATTCTTGTGGTGCAGGACGGCAAGATTATCGAGCAGGGACGCCACGAGGAGCTTCTCCGCGCCCGAGGACACTATTACAACCTGTATACCCGCCAGTATGAGGACGAGGCCATCTCCAACGCCTTCTCCGCCGTATAACAGGGCAGCCGCGCCTCCCACACCGGGAAGCGCGGCTGTTTTTTGTGTTGGGTAGCGGAGACATGCGCACAGGCTCTCTCCGTCTGCTGCAAGCGCGGCACCTCTGCCGTATCAGACCTCGCGGCCCACGCAGGCGGCAATGGTGCGGATGTCCTTCATGACGGCGGCAAACAGGTCGGGCTTGATGGACTGGGCGCCATCGCACAGGGCGTTGGCAGGGTCGTTATGCACCTCAATCATCACACCGTCTGCGCCCACGGCAATGGCGGCCCGGGCCAGGGGTTCCACCATCCAGAACTTGCCCGTGGCGTGGCTGGGATCCACAACCACCGGCAGGTGGCTCAGGCGCTTCACTGCCAGCACGGCGGACAGGTCAAGGGTGTTGCGGGTGTAGGTTTCATAGGTGCGGATGCCGCGCTCGCACAGGATCACGTTGGGATTGCCCCCGGCCATGATGTACTCTGCGCTCATCAGCCACTCCTCAATGGTGGAGGACAGGCCCCGCTTGAGCAGGATGGGTTTTTTGGTCTGGCCCAGCAGGCGCAGCAAATCGAAATTCTGCATGTTCCGGGCGCCCACCTGGATGCAGTCCACCTTTTCCTCAAACACCTCAATGTCGTAGGGACTCATAATCTCCGTCACAATGGGCAGGCCCGTGGCGGCCCGTGCCTCCACCAGCAGCTCCAGGCCATCATACTTCAGGCCCTGGAAGGCATAGGGCGAGGTGCGCGGCTTGAAGGCGCCACCGCGCAGCACCGTTGCGCCGGCCTTTTTCACCTCCTGCGCCACATAGGTAATCTGCTCCCTGCTCTCCACCGAGCACGGGCCCGCCATGATGGCCAGCCGCTTGCCGCCCACCTCCGTGTTGCCCACGTTGATCACACTGGGGCCCGGGTGGAACATGCGGTTGGCCTTCTTGAAGGGTTCCGCCACCTTCATAATCCGCTCCACACAGCGGAAGGATTCAATCTGTGCCGGATCCACCTGGCTGGTATCGCCAATCAGGCCCAGAATGGTCAGGTCGGAGCCAAACATGGGGTTTACGTTGATGCCCTTGGCGGTAATGATGTCCGTCAGCTTGTCAATGTCCTGCTTGGGCGTGCCCTGCTTGAGTACGATAATCATGGGGAAAAAACCTCCTTCATGTGGGAAACAAAAAACCGGGAAGCCCGCCTAAAGAGCCTCCCGGATATGCGCCGCCATACCCTGCGGACGCACAGGCGCTGCCTTTAGCGGTACGTTCAAACACCCGGCACGGCAAAGCCGCCCGGGATCATAAACGTAAAGGTAAAGGTGCGCTGCATGGTGTTTCCTCCTGCCGGACGCAAGCGTCCACGGGTGGATTATACGCCAGGCGGCATGCGCCTGTCAAGCACATTCGGTGTTTTTTCCGCATACCGTAGAGGAGAAAGGCGGGTGATTCCATGACCCTGGGGGATTTGAAACAGAAGGACGTTATCAACACCCTGACAGGCGCATCCCTGGGCAAGCCCATGGACCTGGAGTTCTGCGCCATGGATGGTCGCGTCAGCGCGCTGGTGGTGCCGGGGGAGTTCAGCCTGGCTGCCCTGCTGCGGGGCGAGCGCTGCGGCATCGTGATTCCCTGGGAGAACATCTGCAAGATTGGCAACGATGTGATTCTGGTGGAGCTTGCCGATTGCAGCCAGGCCCGCTGCCCGTGAGGCGCGGAAGAAGATGATTGATGGCCTGTGCCTGCCCTGTCACAGGGTGTGGCGCACCTGACCGTCCATGTCCTTCCAGGTAAAGGTGCCGTTTTCCAGGGTCATGTAGCCGTGCCAGGTGTTTTCCTTCGGCAGGCTGACGGAGCCTGGGTTCAGGTACAGGTAGGTGTCGTGATCCTCCCAGGCGGGAACATGGGTGTGACCGTGGAGCAGCACGTCCCCCGGGCACAGGGGCGGCAGGTGCCCATTGTTGTACACATGCCCGTGGGTGCAGAAAATCAGCCGCTTTCCATGGCTGAGCAGTCCATAGTCCGCCAGCACGGGAAAGTCCAGCACCATCTGATCCACCTCGGCCTCGCAGTTGCCGCGCACGCAGAGAATCTTGTTCTTCAGCGGGTTCAGCAGGGCAATGACCTGCTTGGGCGCATAGCCCTGGGGCAGGTCATTTCTGGGGCCGTGGTAGAGGATGTCCCCCAGGAGCAGCAGCCTGTCGGCATTCTCCCGGCGGTAGGCATCCAGCAGCCGCTGGCACCAGTAGGCGGAGCCATGGATGTCCGAGGCGATGAGCCATTTCATTGCGCGTTCTCCTTACTTCAGCAGCTTGTCCGCCACAGGGTCCACGTCCAGGGTAGCGAAGTAATCCTCCGGGCGCTCGGCACGGCGGATGAGCTGATAGCTGCCGTCCTGCCGGTAGAGCACCTCAGCCGAGCGCAGGCGCCCATTATAGTTGTAGCCCATGGAAAAGCCGTGGGCGCCGGTATCGTGAATCACCAGCAGGTCGCCCATGTCAATCTCCGGCAGCGCCCTGTCGATGGCGAACTTGTCGTTGTTCTCACACAGGGCGCCCACCACGTCGTACACATGGGTGCAGGGCGCAGCAGCCTTGCCGCAGACGGTGATGTGGTGATACGCGCCATACATGGCGGGGCGCATCAGGTTCACGGCGCAGGCATCCACGCCAATGTAATGCTTGTAGGTGTCCTTCCGGTGGATGGCATGGGTCACCAGCCAGCCCTCGGGGCCGGTCATCCAGCGGCCAAGCTCGGTCTTGATGGCCACGCCGCCCTGGGGGAACACCGCCTGGTATGCCCGGCGCACGCCCTCGCCCACCTGCATAATGTCGGTTTTCTCCTGCTCCGGCCGGTAGGGAATGCCCACGCCGCCGGACAGGTTGATGAAGCTGAGCTTCAGCCCGGTTTCCTCCGCCAGGTCCTTGCCGCACCTGAACAGGATCTTCGCCAGGGTGGGATAATAGCTGTTGTCCGTGTTATTGCTGGAAAGGAAGGCATGCAGGCCAAACGCCTCTGCACCCAAGGCTTTCAGGCGCTTCAGGCCCTCCTGCAGCTGGGGGTAGGTGAAGCCATACTTGGCATCCCCCGGGTTGCCCATGATGGCAGTGCCAATCTTGAAATCCCCGCCCGGGTTGTACCGGCAGCACACGCACTCTGGAATGCCGCCGTGCTCCTTCAGCACATCAATGTGGGTAATGTCGTCCAGGTTCACATAAGCGCCCAGGGCCCGGGCATGGGTGAACTCCTCCGGGGGCATGTTGTTGGCGGAAAACATAATGTCCTGCCCCCGAAATCCGCAGGCCTCCGCCAGGCGCAGCTCGGTTTCGCTGGAG
Source organism: uncultured Faecalibacterium sp. (assembly GCA_964383815.1). Classification (GTDB taxonomy): domain Bacteria; phylum Bacillota; class Clostridia; order Christensenellales; family Aristaeellaceae; genus UBA11524. Next base: position 40,646 of record CAYLIC010000006.1, read on the forward strand.
CAGTCCACCCCGCAGCCTTCCTCCCGCAGGATGCGCAGGATAGCCGGGTTGGGCAGTGCCTTTACAGCAAAATACTCCTGAAACTCCTCGCACCAGGCAAAGGCAGCCTTCAGCGCCCGGGCGTTTTGGCGGATGCCCGCCTCATCATACAGGTGAAACGGCGTTGGAAATTGCTCCGCCGCACCCTGGAAAACCTCATCCTTCAGAGAAAAATTCGGCATGACCCATCACTCCATCGCATGGAAAATTCCTGTTCCAATCTATCACATATTCCTGTTCTTTGCAAGATTTTTTCCGTTTGGCGCGGTTTTGCTGGCATTTGTTCCGCGCAGAAGGCGCAAAAATAGCCGCCGGTGATTTTTCCGGCGGCTTTGCTTTTAGCCAACTGTGCCAGGCACCTGGTAGCGGATGCGCATTTTCGGCGGCTCTGTCAGGGTGGTGCGGTAGTTTTCCGCCCAGTCGGCGTGACCATCGTTCACGTTCACACCGTCTGCCGGGGGCGCAAAAAGCCTCAGGGGCAGGGTGGCAGGGCCGCTCAGCGGGCTGGTGAAGAAGGCGCTCATCAGGTCGATGGTCTTCACGCCCGGCGCCTTGTAGAACCAGCGTCCGTTCAGCTCCACCATCAGGCCAATGTCCTGCTCCACGGTCATCTCGCAGAATTCCGGGTTGCCCTCGAAGGCCAGGGGGATGGCCACACCCTCCGCGTCCTCCGCGCTGCCCCAGCGCAGCTGAACAGGGTAGGCTGCCTCTTCGCCCTCGGTCATGCTGGGCATAAACCAGGGGTCATGCAGCACCTGATCCCGATACTGGGCCAGCATGGGCTGCTCGATGCCCACGGCGCTGTTGTTGGGGTCCTCAATCTCCAGGCCCAGGCGCCCCCTGTCGCGGAACTGGTACAGGCTGATGGACTTGAACCAGTCCACCTGGTTGTCCCGCCAATAGTGGGCAAAGCGAACAACGGACTCGCCCTGCATGCGCGGGCCTGTCACGTCCCCATCGGCGTTGAACTCGGCAGTCATCATGGGCTTGCTTTCCCCAGCCAGCTCCGTGGCCCGCTGGTGGGTGCGGCGGAACTGCTCCACCATGGTTTCCACCGTGGAATGGCTGTAGGAGCCGCCGCCGGCCTCCGCCACATCATAGGGCCAGCCGTAGTGCAGCGCCAGGTAGCCATCGCAGCTCCACATATCGGCTGCTGCATAGCAGGCCTTGAAGGCCTCCTCCTTCTCCACATGCCCGTCAGGCTTCCCCCAGCCGCCGCAGAAGATGATGCGGATGTTGGGCGCCTCCTGCCGCAGGATGCCCGCAAACCGGCAGAAGAACGCGCCCACCTGCCCGTAGGTATAGCGCTTGTTGTGCTGGAACCAGTTGCCGCAGCACTCGTGGTTAATTCGCAGCATCATCCGCCCAAAGGGCTGCAGCTGCCGGGCAATGTCCCGCAGCTCATCATCGGTCAGCGCGCAGTCCAGGGTCAGGGTCAGGATGACCTCCTGCCCATGGCGGCGGATGTCCCGCATTTGCTGGAACGGCTGGCCGTTTTCCCCATAGGGGAAGTAATCGTCATAGGGGTAATCCCACTGGAAGGTTACGTTCCTGTCCTTCCAGGCCTGGCTGATGCGGGCAGGCCATTCCTTGTCCCGGGGGTAGTAGGTGTACATAATGTTCACGCCCCGGTGCGGGCGGCCCAGCCTGTGCAGGATGTAATCCTGGTTCACATACTCGGCTCGCTCGCTGCCGTCGCCCAGGTCCAGGGCGCAGTGGGCCGGGCCCATGTGCAGCTTCTTCATGCTTATTCTCCTTGCAGGCCTTACAAGGCCAGTTTCCTTTCGGATTGAACCCAGTTGGCAAACCCTGTGTTTTCCACATGCATGGTGGTGAAAAGAAACAGGGCGTATCCCGGAAGGCGGCGCTGCTCCCCGGGGATGAAGGCCTGCTACCCGCAGCCTTGCAGGAAGGCCTCGCTCCTGGTGGGATTTGCGGTTTTTGGCGATGCCCGCAGGGTCAGTCCTCCATCAGGATGATTTTCCCGTCCTCAATGGCCTCCACCACAGCCAGGGAAACCACCTTCACGCCGCTTTCCCGCAGCTGCTTTCCCCCAGGCTGAAAGCCTTTCTCCACGCACACGCCGGCGCCCACCACTTCACACTCCGCCTGGCGGAGAATGTCCATCAGGCCATGAATGGCCTCGCCATTGGCAAGGAAATCGTCAATGATCAGCACCCGCATGCCCTTTTCCAGGTATTTCCGGCTAACGCGGACGGTGTTCATGGTCTGGTGGGTGAAGGAGTACACCTGGGCGGTGTATACATCGCTGCCCACGTTGCGGTGGTCGCCCTTCTTGGCAAACACCACGGGAATATTGCCAAAGGCCTGGGCGGTGGTGATGGCAACCGCAATGCCGCTGGCCTCCACCGTCAGGATGCAGTCCACCTTATCGCCCTTAAACGCCTCGTAAAACGCCTGGCCCATCTGGGTGGAAAGCGTCACATCGATGCGGTGATTCAGAAAGCTGTCCACCTTCACCACCTCGGTGCCAATGCCTACGCCATACTGGCGGATTGCCTCGTTCAGTGCCCTCATGGTACAATCTCCTTTGTGCGTCAGTCCAATTATTATACCATGCCGTGCAGCGGCTGGCAAGCACTGCTCCTCGGTTTTTCCTTTGTTCCAAAACAGCCGCCCCGGTTGACGTTTTTCTGCCCCCGTGGTAGGATGAACCCTGTTGACTGATGACGAAACGAGGCGTTCCGGATGAATCGCTTGTTCCTCAAGGGTGTAAAGCATGGCATTCCCATTGCACTGGGATACCTGTCCGTGTCCTTCACCTTTGGCATGAAGGCCGTGGGCGATGGCCTCACCTGGGCCCAGGCCGTACTGATCTCCATGACCAACGTGACCAGCGCGGGCCAGGTTGCAGGCCTGCCGCTGATGCTGGCCCAGTCCTCCCTGATTGAGGCAGCGCTGACCCAGCTGGTTATCAACCTGCGGTATGCGCTGATGAGCCTTTCCCTTTCCCAAAAGCTGGACAAAACCATGACCACACCCCACCGCATGGCCTTTGCCTTCTGCAATACGGACGAGATTTTCGCCGTGGCCTCCGCACAGCCGGAAAAGGTGGGAAAGGGGTACCTCTACGGCCTGATGTGCACGCCCTGGCTGGGATGGGCCCTGGGCACGCTGCTGGGCGCCGTGGCAGGCCAGCTGCTGCCGGCGTTTCTCCGCACGGCCCTGGGCATTGCCATATACGGCATGTTCCTGGCGATTATCCTGCCGCCGGCCCGGAAGGAACACCCGGTGCGGGTGGTGGTGGGCATTGCCGTGGGTATGAGCCTGTGCTTCCGCTATATTCCCGTGCTGAACCAGCTGTCCAGCGGGTTTGTCATCATCATTTGCGCGGTCACCGCCTCCGCCCTGGGCGCGGCGCTGTTCCCGGTGAAGGAGGATGCAGCATGAGCTGGAGCGACTTCTTCCCCTATCTTGTGGTGATGGCAGGCGTGACCTACCTGATCCGCATGCTTCCGCTGACCGTGTTCCGCCGGGAAATCAAGAGCGTGTTCGTCCGCTCCTTCCTGCACTATGTGCCCTATGCCGTTCTGGGCGCCATGACCTTTCCGGATGTGCTCTACGCCACCGGCAACCTGTGGACCGCCCTGGCCGGCCTGGTGGTGGCGGTCATCGTGGCCTGGCGCGGCCGCAGCCTGCTCACGGTGGCCATCGCCGCCTGCCTGTCCGTTGCCGCCGCCCAGGCGCTGCTGATGCTGCTGTAGCAACCGCCCCGCCTGTTTTTTCGCCAAAACCCTTGACAAGCCGCGCCCGCCGTGCTAAACTATTCCCGTTCTGCGGGAATGGCGGAATTGGCAGACGCGCTAGATTCAGGTTCTAGTGAGGGTTTTCTTCATGCAGGTTCAAGTCCTGTTTCCCGCACCAAACCAATATAATCCGAACCAGATCTTCTTAATTGGAGACGGGTTCGGATTATTTGTTTGTTTCGAGATATTCGAAGAAACTCACTTCAAAAGCGGTATCATCAGGCGCCCGAACTCCAAACCAAGAGGCCCACGGAAGAAGAAACGATCTTGATTATGGAGGAATTGCGCTCCGTCACCGTCAGGCCTGCAGGCCCTCCGACAACTCCGGGAGGTTATTTTGATCGGGTGATGATGAAAAGACTGTGCCGGCAGCGTGACCCCGGGGTATGTGCAATTTGATACCCCCAATGCACAGGAGCAGCTGCTCATCCCCTGCTGGTTCATCTGCTCCTTCAGGACATTGATTTCTTTGGCAGAGTCACGTTCCATGGCAACGTCTCGGCTGATGATTCGAAGGATTGCGGAATCACTCCACGTCCTCCCAGGCCAGAAGCTCGCCATCGTCGTTCAGCTGGCGACCGTTGAAGGGCGCGTCCGCTCCCCTGCGCTCCATTTCGCCGGACTGATTGTCGTAGGGGTCAACCCGCAGGGCATGCTTTTCCGGGGTGAGCGGCGCCTGGTAGACCCGGTTTGCCACCATGCGCATGGGGTCAAGGTTGCCGAAGTAGAAGGCGTGGCGCTCCGGGCTGCCACGGCGCAGGGCGCCGCCGCCATAGCTGGGATCGCAGAACAGCCATCCCCAGCCCTCCAGGTAGAATTGCGCCCAATCGTGGCTGCCGGCGCCGTCCTCGTCAATGCTCAGGCCGCTCTGCCACCGGGCCGGAATGCCGGAAATCCTGCACAGGATGATGAACAGCAGCGCCTGCAGGCCGCAATCGCCCTTCAGGTTCACGGCGCAGTATTCGCCCAGGTCATCCACCTGGAAGTAATCCCGCATGAAGGAATACTGCACCTTTGTGGTGATAAATTCATAGAACCGCCACGCCTTGCCCACAGGGGTGGTTTCACCCTGGGATAATTCCGCCGCCAGGCTCCGCAGATAGGGCGTGAAGCGGATGTACGCGCCGCTCTCCGCCAGGTCGTCCGCGCAGGGCGGCGCGGCGTTGGGGTACAGGGGTGCGGCAGGCACAGGCGCGTGAAGCGGATCGGCATAGCGGATGCAGCTGTCGTAGCGGTAGGTCAGCTGAAACTTCTGCCAGGCATCCACCTGCCGGTTCCACCAGGCGGCGCGGGCGGGAGCATCCTCCGGGGCAATGCCGTCCGGATCGCCGGAGAGCAGGCAGATGTTGCTCTGCTGGGCGCATACGGCAGGAAAGGGCAGGTGCACCAGGTATTCACCGGGGGTGAAGCACTCCTCCTCGCAATACACCGCCGTGCGCAGGGTGATGCGGCGGCACAGCTGTCCCTTTTCCCTGATGGTGCGAATCATGGGATCCAGCCAGGGGCTTTCCGGGTTGGCTTCACCGCTGAGCTCCGGGAGCTTTGCCAGCGTCCGGTGGAAGCGCACAAAGTACCGCTTTTCCCCGTTCAGGTAAATGAAATCCACCTTGCCTTCCAGTTCCAGCTGGTCAAAGGTTTCTTCCGTCGTGCCGGGGAGCACCTCGCGCAGCTTCTCAAAGGCCTGTGTCCTGTTCCAGGGGTACTGGGTGTGCAGGCGCAGAAGGCGCTCCCGCTCGCAGACCAGCCTGTCCCGCAGCATGCCCGGCAGTTCCTTCTCCAGCCGCAGGTCAATGGCCTTCACAGCGCCGGACAAGTCGCCCGCCCACTTGCGCTTGAGTATATCCTCCGGCAGCGGCAGGGAAAGGGCATCCACACAACGGTCGATATTCATGCTGCTTCCTCCTTAAACGCCTGCATCATCGCAGGCCATTTCTTTGTATTTCTCCGGCGCATCCGTCAGCGCCAGCAGCAGGCCGCTCACCGCCCAGCTCGTCATAGCCGCGGAAGAATGCACTCGTATTCTCCTCCCGGCCTCCCGGAGAGAGATGCAGCAACGCCACCGCGTCGCGGTGCACCCTCCGCGCGCCGTGACCCCTGCTGCAATGCTGCCACGAAACGCACACCCGAACGGGATTCTTAAGGGATGAAATCCCTTAAGCGGGAGTCCGGAGGGCGGCGCCCTCTGGCGTCACTTTCCCTCGTCCTCCAGGCGGATTTTGACGCGCTGGATTTTGCCGGAGACGGTTTTGGGCAGCTCGTCCACAAATTCCACAATGCGGGGGTACTTGTAGGGCGCGGTGGCGTGCTTAACGTGGTTTTGCAGCTCCTTCACCAGCTCGGGGGAAGGGGTGTAGCCTTTGGCGAGGACGATGGTGGCCTTCACCACCTGCCCTCTGTCCGGGTGGGGAACGGCGGTAATGGCGCACTCCAGCACGGCGGGGTGCTCCATCAGTGCGCTTTCCACCTCGAAAGGCCCGATGCGGTAGCCGGAGGACTTGATCACATCATCCCCGCGACCGATGAAGTAGTAATAGCCGTCCACGTCCCGCCAGGCCATGTCGCCGGTGTGATACACGCCGCCGCGGAAGCTCTCGGCGGTTTTCGCCTCATCCCGGTAATAGCCCAGGAACAGGCCTGCCGGGCGGCCCTTTTCCAGCCGGACAACAATCTCGCCTTCCACGCCGTCCTCCACCGGGTTGCCATCGGCATCCACCAGGTCAATATCGTAGGCGGGAGAAGGCCGTCCGGTGGAGCCCATGCGGGGGGTCATCCACTTGCTGGTCATCAATAGCGGTGTGGTTTCGCTCTGGCCAAAGCCTTCGTGAATCTCAATGCCCGTCAGGCGCTTGAACTGGTTGAACACCTCCGGGTTCAGGGGTTCGCCGGCGGTGTTGGCCCACTTCAGGGCGGACAGGTCATAGCCGGCTACGTCCTCCTTGATCATAAAGCGGTACACCGTGGGCGGTGCGCAGAAGCTGGTAACATGGTACTTCTCCAGCATGCGCAGCATGTCCGCAGCGATGAACCTGTCAAAGTCGTAAACAAACAGGCACGCGCCGCATATCCACTGCCCGAAGATTTTCCCCCAGCCGGCCTTGGCCCAGCCGGTGTCCGCCACGGCAATGTGCAGGGAATCATCGTTCACGTTGTGCCAGTAGGCAGCGGTGGCAATCTGCGCCAGGGGATAGGTGTAGCTGTGGGCAGCCATTTTGGGCATACCTGTAGTGCCGGAGGTGAAGTACATCAGCAGAATATCATCGTTGCAGGGCAGGTCATCAGGCTTGACAAAGGTGGTGGGCTGGGCCTCCATGGCCTGTGTCAGGTTCAGCCAGCCTTCCCGCTCGCCTGGGGTGATGAGGTATTCCAGGGTGTCGCACGCCGGCCTGGCTTCCTCCATGTGGTGGCACACCTCATCCAGGTACACGGTCACAATGGCCCGGATGGACGCCGCCTGGCAGCGGTACACCACGTCCTTCTTTGCAAGCTGGGCAGTCGCCGGGATAATGATGCATCCCAGCTTCATCAGTGCCAGGGCGCAGAACCAGTATTCATAGCGGCGTTTCATCACCAGCATAACGGGGTCGCCCTTTTTCAGGCCCAGGGAGCGGAAGAAGTTTGCCGCCTGGTTGCTCTTCTCGCTCATGTCGCGGAAGGTGAAGCGCCGCTCCTCTCCGGCCACATTGGTCCAGATCATGGCGGGCTTGTCCGGGGAAAGGCGGGCATACTCGTCCACAATGTCGTAGGCAAAGTTGAACCGCTCGGGGATGCGCAGGGTGTAGTTTTTCTCAAAATCCTCCTGGGAGGCAAAATCGGTGCGGATATAACGGTCGGCAAGCATGGCTGCTCCTTCTTCCTTTTCTTAGTCCGGTATCACCATGGCCAGGAAGTTCACCGCCTCGTCCCCGGCGCTGGTCATGGCGTGGGGCGCGTGGGAATTGTAGTAAATGCTGTCCCCGGGGCGGAGGATAATCTCATGCCCGGCAACCACCATTTTCATGGTGCCGGAAAGGATGTAGTCAAACTCCTGGCCCTCGTGGGCGTTGGGCACCAGCTTTTCATTGGTGCCTGCAGGGATTGTGACATACAAAGGCTCGATCTTGCGGTGAACAAAGTTGTAGCCAAGGTTTTTGTAAATGTACTGATCCCGGCGGTTGATGTCCACACCCTTGCCCGCCCGGGTTACGGAGTACAGGTTCAGGCGGGGTGCCTCGCCGGTGAGCAGCTCGGTCATGTCCACATGGAAGATTTCGTTCAGCTTCAGAAGGAAGCTGATGGGAATATCCGTTTCGCCGCTTTCATAGCGGGCATATTCCTCCTGGGACACGCCGCACAGCTCCGCCATCTGGGCGACGGTGTAGTCCGAGATCTCGCGGAGATCAGTAATGCGCATGGCGATCTGCCTTACCTGGTCGGACATAATGGATACCTCCTTCTGGCTGTTGATTTTTTTATGATACCATAGGAAAAAGCAGCCTTGCAACTGCAAAACTGCTTTTTTGATGTACTGGTTCCTTCCTATTGGTTAAGCCTCCACAAACCACACGGCGGCATCGTGGGCATTCAGGCTGGCGGACAGCCTGCGGCAGGGCCTGTTGCTCCACAGCTCGGTGGCCTTGCGCAGGCCCGGCAGGCCGATTTCCTCCGGGGTGACGGACAGCCTCTGCTTTTTGTCCGAAAGGTTGAACAGGGCCACATAAACCCCCTTGCCATCCTGCCGGGGTGCCACCCAGGCGGAGGCCTCCTCCGTGGTGTAAAGGGGATGGGCGCACCAGGTGGTTTTCTCAATCTCCAGCAGCGGCCCGTTGGTCAGCAAATCCAGGGTGAAAACATCGTTCCTGGTCATTTCGCCGCCAATCATCAAGGGGGAGCGCATCATGCACCACAGGGTCATCATGGTGCGCTGCTCCCCGTGGGTGAAGTTTGTCCAGTCGTTCACGTTTTCGCACTGGCGCAGGGCGCCCACGGGCAGCATATCCGCATCGGGCCAGTGACCGGGGCCGGCGTGGATGCACCACTTCTCCGCCCGCTCAAACATAGCCTTCAGCAGGCTCCACTGATCCCAGAAATCATCGGTAATGCGCCACATATTGGCATATTTCTTCAGGTGCTCCGCCTGCTCCACCGGCGCTGCACCGGGGGAGAGGGACAGCACCATGTCCCGCCCGCTATGGCGGCAGGCGGCGGAAATCACTTCAATCTCCTTCTGGCAGCGGGGATATTCCCTGGCAATGTCATCGCACTTCACATAGTCCACACCCCACCGGGCATAGAGCTGGAAAATGCTGTCGTAATAGGCCTGTGCCTCGGGCATGTGGCACTTCAGGCCGTACATGTCCGGGTTCCAGGCGCAGATGGAATTGGGGTCAGCAACCTGGCCGCAATCCTTGTCGCAGTTCAGGATGGGGAGCCGCCTGTGGGCCGCCATCCTGGGCATGCCGCGCATGATGTGGATGCCAAACTTCAACCCCAGGCTGTGCACATAGTCCGCCAGCGGCTTGAAGCCCGCGCCGCCCCTGGCGCTGGGGAAGCGGTTTTCCGCAGGCAGCAGGCGACCGTATTCATCCATGCACAGGGGTGCAAAGGCCTCATAGGCATGGCTGTCAGCAGTGGGCTGATACCACTGGATGTCCACCACCACATACTCCCAGCCGTACTGCTTCAGGTGCTTTGCCATATAGTCGGCATTCTGCTTCACGATGTCCTCTGTCACAGCGGCGCCATAGCAGTCCCAGCTGTTCCAGCCCATGGGCGGATACTGTGCAACCATACCGAAACGACCTCCATCGGTTTTTCTTCATTATAGCATTCTTTGACCGATAAAACAATGTTTTTGGCCTGAATTGCGTCTTTTCCTCCGGCGCGGAGTGTGCTATAATGCAGGCATCCGGGCGCTACACACGCCCCATGAGGAGGAAACAAATGAAGATTACCCTGAACCCTGCCCGCAGTGCAGGCACCATCGACAAGAACATCTTCGGTCACTTTTCCGAGCACCTGGGCCGGTGCATCTACCAGGGCCTGTTTGTGGGCAAGGACAGCACCATCCCCAACAAAAACGGCATGCGCACCGATGTGGTGGAGGCACTGCGAAACATCAGGGTGCCTGTGCTGCGCTGGCCCGGCGGCTGCTTTGCCGATGAATACCACTGGGAGGACGGCATTGGCCCCCAGGAGAGCCGCAAGCGCATGGTGAACACCAACTGGGGCGGTGTGGTGGAGGACAATTCCTTTGGCACCCATGAGTTTCTGGAGCTGTGCCAGCAGATTGGCTGCGAGCCGTACATCAACGCCAATGTGGGCAGCGGCACCGTGCGCGAAATGGCGGAATGGGTGGAATACCTGAACTCCGAGGGTGATTCCACCGTGGTGCAGAAGCGCTGGGCCAACGGGCGGAAGGATCCCTGGGGCGTGAAGTTCTGGGGTGTGGGCAATGAGAGCTGGGGCTGCGGCGGCAACATGCGCCCCGAATACTATGCCGACGAGTTCCGCCGCTACCAGACCTATTGCCGGAACTATGGCGCCAACAGGCTTTACCGCATTGCCTGCGGGCCCAACGGCGGCGACTACAACTGGACGGAAGTGCTGATGAAGCTCGCCGCACCCTACATGGACGCGCTGACCCTGCACAACTATACCATCTGCGGTGACAGCTGGAATGACAAGCGGGCCGCCACCGGCTTCACCAGCGAGGAATACTACCGCACCCTGAAGCATGCCACCAGCATGGAGGAGCTTGTCACCCGGCACAGCCAGATCATGGACAGGTACGACCCGGAAAAGCGTGTGGCGCTGATTGTGGACGAGTGGGGCAACTGGTTCGATGTGGAGCCGGGCACCAACCCGGGCTTCCTGTACCAGCAGAACACCATGCGGGACGCCATGGTTGCCGCCCTGACCCTGAACACCTTCATGGCCCACTGCGACCGTGTGCGCATGGCAAACCTGGCCCAGATGGTGAACGTGCTGCAGGCCATCGTCCTCACCGAGGGCGACAAAATGGTGCTGACACCCACCTACCATGTGTTCGACCTGTACAAGGCCCACCAGGACGCCCGGCAGATTGACTGCTTTGTGGAATGCGATCAGGTAGGCGAAAACGGCTTCAACCTGCCCCAGGTGATTGCCTCCGCCTCCGAAAAGGACGGAAAAATCACCCTGACCCTTGCCAACCTGGCCATGGACAGGGAAGCCACGGTGGATGTTGCCGGCGTGTGCCTGTGCAAGGTGCAGGGGCGCATCCTCCAGGGCGAGGCAGGCCAGTATAACGACTTTGACCACGCGCCCCTGTCCGTTCAGCCCTTTGGCGGCGTGAAGGACAGCCAGGTCACCCTGCCGCCCTGCTGCGTGGTGGAGCTGACCATCGGGTAATTGCATAACAAAACCAGCCGCCCTGCGCAATGCAGAGCGGCTGGTTTTTGGTTTGCGGGTAAAGACCTGCCGGCGCGCCGGTCATTTGTTGTAACCGCACTCCTCGCAGTAGGCACGGCTCATGCGGTTCGTGTGCTTGCAACTAGGGCATTCCCAGGTGGATATCAGTACGCTTTCCCCGGTGCTTGAACTGCCATTAGCGCTCAGATGACAGGCGATGGTTGTCTGCTGTTCAATCAGCTCGCCAAAACCGTATGTAAAAAACCCGCCGACCCAGCTACCCACGCAGCCGCCAATCAGCACCACAATGGCAGTGGTAATGGTCGGGTTATAGTAGCTGTTCGCACAAAGCAGCACAATCGAAGCGGCGATGGACACAATTATGCCGAGAACGCTGGTTACATACGCCAGACCCTTGATTTTTCCACCGATGTTGTCAAACATGAAAAGACCTCCTTTATCCTTGCGTATACCAAAACGGGATATTCATATCATACCACTTTGGTATACTCGTGTCAAGAGGGGTGAGCGGCATGCGGTTGAAGGAATTGCGCTGCCAGCGCGGCATAACCCAGCTGAAGCTGGCAATGGACCTGGGCCTGAACCAAAACTGCATCAGCCGCTACGAAAGCGGCCTGCGGGAGGCCGACTATGCCACGCTGATCCTTTTTGCCGATTACTTCCACGTTTCCATCGACTACCTTCTCGAGCGAACCAGCAACCCCACCATGCTGGAATAATGCCGCTCTGCATTGCGCAGGGCGGCTTGTATGTTTTCCTGGGCGTTGCCTGTTGTCGTGCCCACACCTGGCACAGAAGCGCAAGCCGTTGCTTATTTCAGCACCGCATTCAGGACATTTTCTCCCGCCTGACATGCCCTCCTCTTTGGGGAAGGCGTACCCTTCTCCGCCGCAGCCGCCTTCTGCGCCGATGCTGGCGTGCGCGTTGCAGCGTCACTCGTATTCAGCATGTTTACAGCCTTATTCAGCTTTCTCAAATTGTCAATAATGGTCTGCTGCTGTTCAAGGAGTGCTCTCGCGTTCTCCCTCCCCGGCTGGAGGCTAGGTTTGCGCGGTGCATCTGTTGCGCCTCCTGCCGGGAAAAACGGTTTCGCTGCCCATATTCCGCATGGCTTGCCAATGTGGTTTGTTTTTTTGCCGTTTATCCCGTTGCAAAAGGGATTATCTTGTGATATATAGTCCGCAACGCCTTTGCAAACCTGCCTGTTTTGGAGGAAAGTCCCTATGCATCAGATCAAATGGCTATGGACGGTGATGGACAAGCCGTTCCACAAAAAGCATGTGCTGGCGCTGGTGATCAGCGCGGTCACATCGGTCATGCTGCTCATTAACCCCACCCTGACCTCCCGCCTGGTGGACGAGGTGATTGTGGCCCAGAACCCCGATCCCCTTATGGGGCTGCTGATGGCCATGCTGGCCTTTAAGGTGCTGCGGGAGTGCCTGCGCTATTTCATGGTGATCACCCTGGAAAAGTGCAGCCAGAACCTGCTGTTCAACCTGCGCAACCGCCTGTTTACCAAGCTGCAGTACCAGGACATGCGCTTTTTCGACACCCACCGCACCGGCGATTTGATGACCCGCATGTCCGCCGATGCAGACTGGTGCCGGCATTTCGTTTCCTATATTGATTACGCGGCGGTGGATAGCATTGTCATGTTCCTGTCCACTTCCGTATACTTCTTCTTCATCAACTGGAAGCTGGCCCTGGCCCTGGTGTGCGTTACGCCGCTGCTGATGGTGATTACCAAGGTGTATTCCAAGCGGGTACGCCAGCTGTTCATCAACATGCGCGACCGCCTGAGCGACATGAACACCGCCGCCCAGGAGAACATTGCCGGCAACCGGGTGGTGAAGGCCTTTGCCCGGGAGGATTATGAGAAGGAACGCTTTGACCAGCGCTCCACCGCCTACCGGGATGCCAACCTGTCCATTAACAAGCTGTGGCTGAGCTTCTACCCCTTTATTGAGATTCTGGCCAACGCCATGACGCTGATTACCGTGTTCCTGGGCGGCCTGTTCATGATTTGGGGCGAGCTGACCCCCGGTGAGCTGACCATCTTCACCAGCCTGAGCTGGGCCATGTCCAACCCCATGCGCACCCTGGGCAACCTGCTGAACGACTTTCAGCGCTTTTCCACCTGTGCAGGCAAGATTATGGAAATGGACATGAGCCGCCCCAGCATTGCCGATGGCTCTTCCCCCGTGGCCCACGAAAGGGTGCAGGGCAAGGTGGAGTTCCGTAACGTGTCCTTCGCCTATGATGGCGCAACTGTGCTTAAGGATATTTCCTTCACTGCCAATCCTGGCGAAACCGTTGCTATCATGGGCCCAACAGGCTCCGGCAAAACCACCATTATCCAGCTGCTGGCCCGCTTTTACGATGCGCGGCAGGGTGAGATTCTGGTAGATGACTGCGATGTGCGCAAGTGGAAGCTGCAGGAGCTGCGCCGTGGCATTGGCACCGCCATACAGGATGTGTTCCTCTTCTCCGACACGGTGGAGGGCAACGTGGCCTTCGGCAACCAGGAGCTGACCTTTGAGGATGTGCGGGACTTTGCCAACCGGGCTGCGGCGGATGAGTTTATCACCCAGCTGCCCGAGGGGTACGACACCATCATTGGCGAGCGGGGTGTGGGCCTGTCCGGCGGGCAGCGCCAGCGCATCGCCCTGGCCCGCGCCCTGGCCATGCGCCCGGGTATCCTGATTATGGACGATACCACCTCCGCCGTGGACATGGAAACCGAGCAGTACATCCAGAAGCAGCTGAAGGAGCTGCCCTACGGTTGCACCAAGATTATCATCGCCCAGCGCATTTCCTCCGTGAAGGATGCCGACCAGATTCTTGTGCTGGACCACAATGGCGCCATTGCCGAGCGGGGAACCCACCAGCAGCTGCTGAAGAACCACAGCTACTACTACGAAACCTACTGCCTGCAAAACGGCATTGACCTGGAAAGGGGGAATGACTGATGGCACGCAACAAGTTTGACGTTGACGAGAGCCTGGAGTCCCCCTTTGACCTGCGGCATTTGAAGCGGGCCTTCAAGTACATTGGCAAGCACAAGGTGAAAATGCTGCTGGCGCTGCTTTTGTCCGCATGCGCCTCCGTGGCAGGCCTGTTTGTGCCGAAGATTACCCAGTGGGTCATGGACGAGGCCGTGCCCAACAACGATACCGCCATGCTGGGCAAAATGGCAATGCTGTTTGTGGGCATCATTATCATCAGCATTGTGTTCACGGTCATCCGCTCCCGCATGATGGCCCATGTGAGCCAGGAGATTATCTACGACATCCGCAAGGATCTCTTTGCCCACCTGCAGCGCCTGCCCTTCTCCTACTACGACAGCCGCCCGGCTGGGAAGATTCTGGTGCGGGTCATCAACTATGTGAACTCCGTTTCCGACATTCTGTCCAACGGCATCATCAACTCCATTCTGGAGATCATCAACCTGATTTTCATCGTCATCTTCATGTTCTCCACCAATGTCACGCTGTCCCTCATCGTTATTGCGGGCCTGCCTGTCTTTACCGCCATCATCTGGTATCTAAAGCCCAGGCAGCGCAAGGCCTGGCAGAACCAGAGCAACAAAAACTCCAACTACACCGCCTATCTGGCGGAGTCCATCGATGGTGTGAAGGTCAGCCAGCTGTTTGCCAGGCAGGAGGTGAACCATACCATCATGGAGCGCCTGGCCATTGCCTGCCGCGCGGCATGGATGAAGGCCATCTACATCTCCAACAGCGTGTGGTTCTCCTCCGAAATGATTACCCAGGTGGTGTTCACCATCATGTACATTGCCGGTGTGTACTGGCTGGGCGGCGCCATGGTGTCCTTCGGCGTGATTCTTGCCATGGGCCAGTATGTCAGCCGGTTCTGGCAGCCCATTACCTCCCTGGCGAATATCTACAATTCCTTCGTTAACAACCTGGCCTACCTGGAGCGCATTTTTGAAACCATGGACGAGCCCGTGGTGGTGGATGACAAGCCCGGCGCGCTGCCCCTGCCGGACATTACCGGCGAGGTGCACTTCAACGATGTAACCTTCGGCTATGAGGAAGGCATCAACGTGCTGGAGCACCTGAACCTGCATGTGAAGGCCGGCGAAAGCATTGCCCTGGTGGGCCCCACAGGCGCCGGCAAGAGCACCGTGATCAACCTGCTGTGCCGCTTCTACAACCTGAACAGCGGCTCCATCACCCTGACGGATGAAACCGGCGCGGAGCACGACATTACCGATGTCACCATCCACAGCCTGCGCACCCAGCTGGGCATTATGCTGCAGGACAGCTTCATCTTCTCCGGCACCATTATGGACAATATCCGCTATGGTCGTCTCAGCGCCACGGAGGAGGAGATCCGCGCCGCTGCCAAAATGGTGCGGGCGGATGACTTCATCAGCGAAATGCCCCAGGGCTACATGACCGCCGTGAACGAGCGCGGCAACCGCCTGTCCCAGGGGCAGAAGCAGCTGGTGTCCTTCGCCAGAACGCTGCTCAGCGATCCCCGCATCCTCATCCTGGACGAGGCTACCTCCTCCATCGATACCAAAACGGAGCGGCTGTTGCAGGATGGCATTCAGGCATTGCTGAAAAACCGTACCTCCTTCATCATCGCCCACCGGCTTTCCACCATCAAGAACTGTGACAGGATTCTCTACATCTCCAACAAGGGCATTCTGGAGTCCGGCAGCCACGATGAGCTGATGGCCAGGCATGGCGCGTATTACGAGCTGTATACCGCCCAGGCCCGCGACCAGGGCGTGGAGGACTGATTTTCTTCCAAAAACGCTTGACCGGTTGTTACTACCGCATGGTATGATAAGGTTAGAATCATCCATCAAGGAGTGACGCAGCATGCGCAAGAACTTTGGAGCCAAGGCCCTTTTGTACCCCCAGCCGGTGTTTATCATCGCCACCTATAACGATGATGGCACGGCGGATGCCATGAATGCTGCCTGGGGCGGCATCAGCGAAAGTGACGAGATTACCATGTGCATCGGTGCCGGGCACCGCACCACTGCCAACGTGCTCCGGCGCAAGGCCTTCACCGTCAGCATGGGCACGGCGGACACCGTGGTGCCCTGCGACTATGTGGGCATGGTGTCCGCCCAGGATGAACCGGGCAAGCTGGAGAAGGCCGGCTTTCACCCGGTGAAGAGCGACTATGTGGATGCGCCGCTGATTGCCGAGCTGCCCATGGCGGTGGAGTGCCAGCTGCTCAGCTATGACCCGGAGAGCTGCCGCATGGTAGGCCGGGTGGTGAACGTGTGCGCCGAGGAAAGCGTGCTGACCGATGGGAAGATCGACCCTGCCAGGCTGCGGCCCATCACCTATGACAGCATGAACCATGCCTACCTGGTGCTGGGCGAGAAGGTGGGCAACGCCTTTGCCGATGGCGCCAGGCTGAAGTGAGGAGCAAACCTATGATTTACACCAGCTTTCAGGGAGAGAAGCTCTCCATGCTGGGCTTTGGCGCCATGCGCCTGCCCACCCTGGAAAACGGCCAGGTGGACGAGCCCCTGGTGTCCCGCATGGTGGACTATGCCCTGTCCCACGGGGTGAACTATTTCGATACGGCCTACCCCTACCACGGCGGCACATCGGAGCTGGTCATCGGCAGGGTGCTGCGCCAGTATCCCCGGGAGAGCTACTGCCTGGCCACCAAGTATCCCGGACACCAGATCAGCCAAAGCTATGACCCGGCTGCCGTGTTTGAGGATCAGCTGAAAAAGTGCGGCGTGGACTATTTCGACTATTACCTGCTGCACAACGTGTATGAAAACTCCATCGGCACCTACCTGGATCCCCAATGGGGCATTCTGGACTATTTCAGGCAGCAGAAGCGCCTGGGGCGCATACGCCACCTGGGCTTCTCCTCCCATGGCGGGCTGGACTGCCTGCAGACCTTCCTGGATGCGGCAGGCGACGACATGGAGTTTTGCCAGATTCAGCTGAACTGGCTGGACTGGACGCTGCAATCCGCCAGGGAAAAGGTGGACCTGCTGAACGCCCGGCACATCCCCATTTGGGTGATGGAGCCTGTCCGCGGCGGGCGCCTGTGCACCCTGGATGCGGCGGAGGAGGCCAGGCTCCGCGCCCTGCGCCCGGAGGAAGGCATACCCGCCTGGGGCTTCCGCTTTCTGCAGGATATTCCCGGGGTCACCATGGTGCTCTCCGGCATGTCCAACATGGCGCAAATGCAGCAGAACATTGCCACCTTTGAGCAGCCTGCACCCCTTTCCACCGCGGAACGGGACGCCCTGCTGTCCATTGCAGAGGGCATGAAAAACGCCGTGCCCTGCACCGGCTGCCGCTATTGCACCGATCAGTGCCCCATGGGGCTGAACATCCCCCTGATGATGGGCGTGTGCAGCGACCTTCGCTTTACCCCGGTGGTAAACGCCGCCATGCGCCTGGAATACCTGCCTGCGGACAAGCAGCCCTCCGCCTGCATCGGCTGCGGCGCCTGCGCGCAGATGTGTCCCCAGAAGATTGACATTCCCGCCATCATGGCGGAGCTGAGCACCAGGCTGCAAACCATTCCCAAGTGGGCGGACATCTGCCGCCAGCGGGAAGAGGAGCAGCGGAAGCTGCAGCAATCATGAGAAAACGCAGTCCCCTTTTCCGGGGACTGCGCTGCGTGTCGAAAAAGTGGCAAAGCCACTTTTTCGAGGAATTGCGCTCCGTCACTGTCAGGCCTGACGGCCGTTCCTCCGCGTAAGGAAAGTTT
>CAYLIC010000007.1:0-56737 GCA_964383815.1 uncultured Faecalibacterium sp.
TGGTGATGGTGTAGGTGCGGGAGCCGTCCTCGTTGTCCACTTCGGAGTGCTCCTTCACCACGGTGTCATTCCACTGGAAGCCGCCTTCCTTGGTGGTGGCAATGGTTTCCAGGCCCACGGTCAGATCCTGAATGTCCAGGTCAGCAGCGCCGGGGTTGGAGCCGCCGAAGGTGGCATAGCGGAACTTGCCGGACAGGTCGGTGGTGTTGCCGATGATGATGCTGCCGTCTTCCTTCTCGGAAGTCCAGTCGATCAGGGCATCAGAGGGAGACCAGTAGGGGTTGGTGGGATACTCTTCCACGCCCTTGATCTGCGCATTGTACAGATCGTAGTACTCGTTGGAGTACAGCGGGATTTCGGGCAGGAGGTAGTTCCAGCGCTGGATGTACAGGCGCCACCAGGCGGCGTACACGTCGTCCTCGGTAGCATAGTCGCCAGCGGGGGCGGTGTTGTACACCATGGCCATGGACAGGAAGTCCAGGCCCAGCTCCAGCTGAGCGCCATCCTTTTCGATGTAGCACAGGCCGGTTTCCTCGTCCTCTACCACGTCAGCGATGGTGGTTTCTTTGCCGTACTTTTCGTACACGGAGGTGTAATCCTCGCCCCAAACCTTGCCTTCCAGGCTCTTGAACTCAGCTTCTTCAGCAAAAGAAACGGAGACAAGAGACAGCAGCATGGCAGCGGCCAAAACCAAAGAGAGCAGCTTCTTCATGTTTCAGTATCCATCCTTTCATTTTAGTGGATCGCCACCGTATACACTGCATCGATATACAGTGGTTATGTTCTATTTTACGGTATCGTCTGCGCTTTGTCAATCGTCAATCAAGGATTCATCAACTTTTTTGTCCTTTTTTTATGCCTTTGTGGTGTAATTTTTCCATGTCTGCCGCCCAAAAAGAGAAAAACCCGGCAGAAACCCTGCCGGGGGAAATCCTCAGCCAACAAATTCATTGTATATGGCGCGGATGGTGGCCTCGAAGTCCGCATCGTCCACACCCACGATGATGGACAGCTCGCTGGAGCCCTGGTCAATCATGCGGACGTTGATCCGCGCCCTGGACATGGCAGAGAACAGACGAGCGGCAGTACCGCAGTTGTGCACCATGCCTCGGCCAACGGTGGCGATGATGCACATATTGTCGTGCACGGTGATGGCGTCCGGCTCGGTCAGTTCCACAATGCGGGCCAGCACCTGCTCCCGCTTGGGGGCCAGGGCCTCGCCATTGACCACCACGCACATGGTGTCGATGCCGGTGGGCAGGTGCTCAAAGGAGATGCCCGCCTCCTCCAGCACCTGCAAAACCCGGCGGCCAAAGCCCAGCTCGGCATTCATCATGGCCTTTTCCACGGAGATAACGCTGTACCCCTTGTGCCCGAAAATGCCGGTGATGGTGGGCACGGAGTTTTCCAGCGGTGCGTTCAGGCTGATGATGGTGCCCGGGTGGTAAGGCTTGTTGGTGTTGCGGATGTTGGTGGGGATGCCCGCCCGGTGCACGGGGAACATGGCGTCCTCGTGGAACACGGAAGCGCCCATGTAGCTCAGCTCCCGCAGCTCCTTGTATGTAATGGAAGCGATTTCCCGGGGGTTCTCCACAATGCGGGGATCCGCCATCATGAAGCCGGACACATCCGTCCAGTTTTCATACATGTCCGCATTCACTGCCCGGGCCACAATGGCGCCGGTAATGTCGCTGCCGCCCCGGGAGAAGGTTTTCACCTGGCCGTCTGCGCCGCAGCCGTAGAAGCCGGGCACCACCGTGGGCAGGCCATCCGCCAGCAAACCAGACATAACCTGCTGGGTCTTTTCGGAATCCAGGTTGCCATGCTCGTCGAAGAACACCGCTGTAGCGGAGTCCAGGAAGCGCCAGCCCAGGTAGTCCGCCAGCAGCATGCCGTTGAGGTATTCCCCGCGGCTGGCACAGTAGTCCGCGCTGGCACCCTGACCAATGCGGCTGTTCACCTCATCCAGCGCGGCCTGGATGTCCACCTTCAGGCCCAGCTCCTTGGCAATGCCCATATACCTGTCCACAATACGGGCGAAGGTGGGCTGATAGTCCTGTCCGTCGGCCTGCAGGCGATAGCAGCGGTACAGCAGGTCGGTAATCTTTTCATCCTCTTTATAGCGCTTTCCAGGGGCGGAAGGCACCACATACCGGCGTGCAGGCTCCAATTCCAGAATGCTGCGTACCTTGGCAAACTGCGTTGCATCCGCCAGGGAGCTGCCGCCGAATTTCGTCACAATCTTGTTCACCTTGGGAATCCTCCATCCATCAAATCGGGTAACAGGAATCATGATACCGCCACAGGCCCGTTCTGTCAACGGCTGGACAGTGAAAAAACAGTTTCACTCCCGCAGGCGGGCCAGCACCACCACATCCTGATATGCGCCGCCGCGGTAGATCTCCTGCTTCAGCAGGCCTTCCTGCACAAAGCCGTTGCGCTCATAGCAGCGGATGGCAGGCTGATTGAAGGCGAACACCGTCACCTTCAGCTTATGCAGGTTCATCTCATTAAAGCAGAAGTCGCACAGAAGGCTCATGGCCTCCCTGCCGTATCCCCTGCCCCGGTAGGGTGTGCCAATCATAATCGCCAGCTCCCCAACCCTGTTCTTCCAGTCCAGGCGAATCACCCCGCAGCGGCCCACCAGGTCGCCCTCAAAGTCCTCCACCGCAAACTGGTATTCTCCCCGGCTGTAGCTGGACTGCTGCTCCAGCCAGCGGTATTCATCCTCCATGGAGGCAGGAAAGGGTATGCCGCTGATCATCCCCCGCAGGGTTTCCATGTCGTTCACGAAGGCGTGATTGGCATCCACATCGCTGCGCTCAAAGGCGCGAAGCCGCACAAGACTCCCCTCAATCATTGGTTACTCCACCTTTCATTCTACCCTGGTTGCCGTCAGTCCAAACACCCTTGCACCGCCACGGCACAGGCATTGGGTGCAGGTCTGCATGGTGGCGCCGGTGGTGGTCACATCGTCCACCAGCAGCACATGGCGGGGAAGGTTCTTCTCTGCTGTAAACAAGCCTTGCAGGTTTTGCAGTCGCTTGGCACGGGAGGCGCCCCGCTGGGTACGCAGGCTGTATTTTTCAGAGCGAATCAGCAGCCGCCTGGCCTCCAGCCCCAAGCGCAGGGCCACGGCCCGGGCCAACACCTGCCCATGGTCGATGCCGCGGATGCGCTTGCGCTTTTCTGGCATTGTCACCCATGTGACCACCGTATCCGGCGGCAAACGGAGCTGCACCGCATCCAGCGCCATGGCCCGGGCCAGCACGGTGGCAGCAGCGGTCACATTGTCAAACTTCAGGCGATGAACCAGCTTTTTTGCCACGCCCGCATAGCGATAGGCCGCATGCAGCCTTGTGCCATCCAGCCGGAGCTGCTCCAATTCCTCCTGGCAGGCATTGCAGAGAAACTCCCCGTGGGAAGGCCGCCCGCAGGCAACGCACACCACCCGCTCGGGATACAGGGCCCGCAGCAGGTTCACTTGGGCAGCAGGGCGGACATGGTCACCAGCCGCTCTGCCAGGGTGGTATAGCGCTTCAGGATATGGTCGTTCTCCACCATTTGCCGCACAACCTCCTCCCGGCCCACCAGCACCACCAGGGCGCGGGCGCGGGTCAGCGCAGTATAGAAAAGATTCCTTGTCAGCAGCATGGGCGGCCCGCCTGCCACGGGCATCACCACCACGGGGAACTCGCTGCCCTGGCTCTTGTGGACGGAAAGGCAGTAGGCCAGATCCAGGTTTTCCAGCTGGGCGGACTGGTACACTACTTCCTTCTCTTCATCGAAGAGAACGGTCAGGCTGTGCTCCTCCTCGTCCACATCGGTGATGAACCCCACATCTCCGTTGAACACCCCGGCGCCGTCCTCCCAGCCGGTGGCGGTTTCCTTCTTCCACTCTATCTGATAGTCGTTCCTGGTCTGCATCACCTTGTCACCCAGGCGGTACACGGTTTCGCCATAGTGCAGGCTGGGCTTGTGGGCGGCAGGCGGATTCAGCGCCGCCTGCAGCATGTTGTTCAGGGTCACCACGCCGCACTCGCCCTTTTTGGCAGGCGCCAGCACCTGAATGTTCCGCACAGCCTGAGCCAGGCGTTCCTGCTCGCCATAGCCCAGAAACTTGGGCAGCCGGGTGGTCACCAGCTGCACAATGGTCTGTGCCACCGGCTGAAAGCCTTCCTTCCGCTCGAAGAAAAAGTCCGTTCCCTTGCCGTTGAGCAGCGGCATCTCCCCGTGGTTGATGCGGTGGGCGTTCACCACAATGCGGCTGGTTTCGCTCTGGCGGAAGATGTCCGTCAGGCGCACATGGGGCACCACGCCGCTTTGCAGGATGTCCCCCAGCACATTGCCTGCGCCCACGCTGGGCAGCTGGTCCGCATCGCCCACAAGCAGCAGCCGGGTGCCCGGCTCAATGGCCCGCAGCAGGCTGCGCATGAGCAGCAAATCCACCATGGAGGTTTCGTCCACAATGATGCAATCGCCCTCAATGGGGTTTTCCTGGTTCCGGGCAAAGGAGGTGTCGTCCCCGCCGTACTCCAGCAGGCGATGGATGGTCTTGCTCTCAAAGCCTGTGGCCTCTGTCATGCGCTTGGCAGCGCGGCCCGTGGGCGCGCAGAGCACCACTTCGCCTTCCTTGGAAAGCAGGCTGATAATGCAGTTGATAATCGTGGTCTTGCCGGTGCCCGGGCCGCCGGTAATCACCAGCACACCCTGCTCCAGCGCGCTGACAATGGCCTCCCGCTGGCGCTTGGAAAAGCGGATGCTCCGGGTTTTCTCAAAGCGATCGATGTCCTTCTGCACATGCCTCCCCTGCCTGGAGGGCGCCAGCGCCACCATCAATTCGCACAGGCGCTGGGCAACCTCCCGCTCGGCTGATTCAAACATGGGCAGGTATACGCGCAGCTCATCGTCCTCCGCCGCCTGCACCACCACCTCCCTTTGCAGCTGCAGCTGCTGGAGCTGCACGGCGCACATGTCCTCCCCCACCCGGAGAAGCCCGGCTGTCTTTTTCAGCAGCTCCGGCCTGGGCATGTACACATGCCCCATGGTGATGGAGGCCTCCTTCAGCACATATTTCAGCGCGCACTGGATGCGGTGCTCGCTGTCCGGCGCAATGCCCAGGGCGGCGCCGATCCGATCCGCCGTCAGAAAGCCCACGCCGTCCAGATCCTCGCACAGGCGGTATGGATTGGCGCGAATCACATCCGGCGTGCGCTCGCCATACAGGCGGCTGATTTTCACAGATAGGTTGGCGGGAATGCCGTAGGATTGCAGGAAAATCATGGCCTCCCGGGCCTGCTGCTGCTCCCGGTAGCTTTCGGCAATCTGTATCCAGCGCTTTTTGCCCATCTTGGGCACCTCCTGCAGGCGCTCCGGGTGCTCGGACAGGATGGTCAGCGTTTCCTCGCCAAAGTGGCGAACGATGAGCTTGGCTGTGCTGGGCCCCACGCCGTGAATCAGGCCGGAGCCCAGGTAGCGCTCAATGCCCAGGAGGGTGGTGGGCTTCTGCAGGGTGCAGCCGGTGCACTTCAGCTGCCGTCCGTACTGGGGATGTTCCACCCATTCCCCGGTGAACACGCCCTGCTCCCCTGCGGTCAGCTCCGGCAGCACGCCCACAATGGTTATCTCATTGCGGCCCATGCGGGCCATCAGCACGGAATAGCCATTCTCGTCATTGCGGTACACCGTGCCCAGCACGCTGGCTTCCACCTGCTCCATGGCCTGCAACTCCCTTCCGTATCCATTTCGTGTTCATTTAGTATACCACGACCCATCCCGCCATTTCAACCCTCCGCTTTCCCGCCGCCCGGTGCGGAAATTTCTTTGGAAAATCCCTTGCATTTTCCACCCATATCCTTTATAATATCCATCGGAGACTGATACAAGGAGGTAAATTGAGCATGAAGTCCATCAACATCAAGCTGAGTCTGGCCGAGAACGTGAAGACCTTCGTGAACACCGTCAACCGCTATCCTTATGACATGGATCTGCGTGCTGGCCGCCACGTGGTCGATGCCAAGTCTATCTTGGGCATCTTCTCCCTGGATCTGTCCAAGCCGATCACTCTGGAAGTGTATTCCGACGAGTGCGAGGACCTGATGAACGACATCAAGCCTTTCCTGGCCTGATGCCTCATCCCTTGACTAGCTACCACAGCCTCCCAGATGATGGGAGGCTTTCTTTGTGAGGAAAGCCATGGAGCGCAAGCACATTCCCGAGTCGGAAAACCGGCTCACCATCCTCTACGCCCTGCGGGCCCTGGGGCCTGCCACCGCCATGGAGCTGCTGCAATTTCTGGTGGAGAACGACCTGATGAACTACTTCACCATGCAGCTGAACCTGTGCGACCTGCAGGAGCAAGGCCAGCTGACCGCCGCGCCCCATCCCCTGGGCGATTTGCTGACCCTGACCCAGGAGGGCGAGTATGCCATTGCCGCCTTTGCCCACCGGATTCCCGTCAGCCGCCGCAGGCTGATGGACACCCAGGCGCCCGGCTGGCGGGAGCAGTTCCGCCTGGAGCAGCTGACGCCGGCGGATTCCTTCACCCTGCAGGACGGCCGGGTGTGCCTGCGCCTGCGCCTGCTGGAGGGCACCTCCGCCCTGATGGAGCTATTGCTGACCCTGCCCAGGGGCACGCCGCCCACCTTTCTGGAAAGGCGCTGGCGCGGCGCAGCCCAGGCGGTATACGATGCGGTTTCCCTGCGGCTGTCCGGCGGCTTTCAGCCCGGAGAGGACACGCCTGCCCTGCCGGGCAACACCGCCGTGGAGCCGGCAGGCAGCGGGGAATGGCTCCTGTCCCTGGCGGACAGGGCGGAGCAGCCCACCATCAGCCTGCTGATGCCCATGGCGGATGAGGCGCTGGCCCGGCACTGCGCCGCCGCCTGGCCCAACCAGTGCGAAAGCCTGCGCCTGCTGATTCTGCAAAGCCTGCAGGACGGCCTTCAGGAACAATAAAAAGACGAACATTTTTGCTTTTTACCCCTTCCATCATTCGCAAAACTATGCTATAATCAGGCAGTATGATGAAAGGAGCGACCCCTGTGGAAAAGATTCGCCGCAATGAGCGCATGAGCGCCATGATGAAGATTCTGACCGATGCGCCCAACCGCATCTTCACCCTGTCCTACTTCTGCGAACTGTTCGGCGCCGCCAAGTCCACCATGAGCGAGGACATCGACATTCTCCGGGATGTGGTGAAGGAATTTGCCCTGGGCGAGCTGGAAACGGTTACCGGGGCCGCAGGCGGCGTGCGCTACCGCACCGTCATCAGCCGGGAGGCCGCCCGGAACACCATTGCGGACCTGTGCCGGCAGCTGTCCGGCACCAGCCGCGTGCTGCCCGGCGGGTTCCTCTACTCCTCGGACATCCTGGCCGACCCGGTTATCGTCCGCCGGATGGGTGAGATTATCGCCACGGAATACTACGCCGCCGCGCCGGACTTTGTCCTGACCATGGAAACCAAGGGCATTCCCGTGGCCATGTACACCGCCAACGCCCTGGGCGTTCCCCTGGTGATTGCCCGGCACTCCTCCAAGGTATACGAGGGCAGCGCCGTGAACATCAATTATGTTTCCGGCTCCAATGGGCATATTGAAACCATGTCCCTCTCCCGCCGGGCGGTGAAGGAAGGCCAGCGCACCCTGATTGTGGACGACTTCCTCAAGGCTGGCGGCACGGCCCACGGCATGCTGGAGCTGATGCGGGAGTTCAGCGTGGAGGTGGTGGGCATGGCCTTCGTGATGGAAACAGCCGCACCCGCCAGGAAGCGCATTGGCGACCACAAAAGCCTGATGGTGCTGGACATGGTGGAGGAGGGTTCCTCCGCCGTGATTCGCCCAGCAGACTGGCTTATGGCATAAACAGCACACAGCACAAAAGCGGAGGGGTCCCCCCGGGGGCTTCTCCGCCAAACGCTGTTTTTGGGAGATTGCTATGGAAAAGGAAACCTGGATCATCGTGGGCCTGGGCAACCCGGGCACACAGTACGCCCACACCCGGCACAACGTGGGCTTTGACGTAACGGACATTCTTTCCAGCCGGTGGCATGCACCCCTGAACCGGAAGAAGTGCTCCGGCCTGCTGGCGGAAACCACCCTGGGCGACAAGCGCGTGGTGCTCTGCCAGCCACAGACCTTTATGAACCTTTCTGGTCAGTGCGTGGGCGAGCTGCTGCAGTGGTACAAATGCCCGCTGGATCACCTGCTGGTGATTTACGACGATATTGACCTGCCCCTGGGCCGCCTGCGCATGCGCAAAAGCGGCAGCGCCGGCACCCACAACGGCATGCGCTCCATCCTGGAGCACACCCCCAGCCAGCTTTTTCCCCGCATCCGCGTGGGCGTTGGCGCCAAGCCCGATGGCTGGGACCTGGCAGACTGGGTGCTTTCCCACTACCAGTCTCCCGAGGACCGCGCCACCATGACCGCCGCCTTCTCCCTCGCCGCCGACTGCGTGGAGGACTTCCTGACCAACGGCATCGACCATGCCATGCAGCAGTACAACGGGGGTCAAGGGCGCTGCCCCTGAAAATCCCGCCAGAGGCTCTGCCTCCGGACTCCGCTTATGGGATTTCATCCCTTAAGAATCCCTGGCTGGACTGCGCTGCCTGGTAACGTTATTGCCAGGGGTCACGGCGCGCCACAGGCGCAGTGCGGGTGAGTATCTTTACCTCCCGGAGAGCGCATGTGCACTTCTCCGCCAGCCCAAAGCTGCACATGCACGTCCGCAGCGTTTGCTGTCCAAACCCCACCACACCAAGGAGCATCACATGAACCAAGCACTTCTTGGCGGAGCTGCCTCCGCTGCCCTGACCCGGCTGGAGGAAAACCTCCGCACCGGCATACCCACCGCAGTGACCGGCCTCCCGGAAGGACAGGCCGCTTTTGTTGCTGCCAAAATCGCCGCCGATACCGGCAAGCGCGTGCTGCTGGTTGCCGCCAGCGACCTGAAGGCCACCCGCATTGCCGAGGATGCCCAGCAGCTGCTGGACACCCAGGCCGCCTGCCTGCCCGGCGGGGAGATTGACCTGACCCGGGGCGCCTCCAGCCACGAAAGCGCCTGGCGCCGGCTGGAGACCCTGGCCCGGGTTGCCAGTGGGGAAACCCGGCTTTTGTGCACCTCCATGGATGCCCTGATGCAGCGCATGGGCGCGCCCGATCCCTTCCGGGCCGCTACCATCCGCCTGATGGTTGCCGACCGCATTTCTCCGGATGATCTGATTCGCCGCCTGGTGCACATGGGGTACCAGCGGGTGGACATGGTGGAAGGCAAGGGACAGTGCGCCCTGCGTGGCTCCATTCTGGATGTATACCCGCCTGCCGGCGCCCAGAGCCTGCGCATTGAGTTCTTCGATGATGAGGTTGACTCCATCCGCTCCTTCGACTGCATCAGCCAGCGGAGCCTGGAGCGGGTGAAGACGGCACTCCTCTCCCCTGCCACGGAGGTTCTTCTGCCGGAGGATACCTGGGCCGGCGCTGCCGAACGCATGCGGGAGGCCATTGGCCATGTGGGCCAGGAGGAGCCTGCGGAACCGCTGCTCTTTGCCGACCTGCCTCCCCTGCCGGAGGACGATGATGAACTTCCATCCTTCTTTGATGAAACAGTAGCTCCAAAAGCAAGGGAAAAGGCGGCCTCCGCCCAGCGCACTGCCGATGTGGAGCGCCGCACCAGCCAGCTGCTGACCGATGCCGGGCAGGTGGAGCAGGGCCTGCCCTTCCGCCGCATCCGCGCCTGGCTCCCGGTTTTGACCGATGAGGTGAACACCCTGCTGGACTGGTTCCAGCCGGACATGGTGCTGCTCTCGCAGCCCGATCAGCTGCGGGAGCGCAACGAAGAACGGCTTCAGGGCTTCGCTGAGGAATTGCAGTCTGCCATGGACAGAGCCGAAGCTGTAAAGCAACAGAAGGCTCTCCTGCTTGGCTGGGAGGAGCTCATCCAGCGCATCACCCAGCCCTATGCCACCCTGTCCGAGTTTCTGCGGGGCATGGGCGGTGTGACCACCCAGGCGGTGATTGACCTGGGCAGCAAGGGTGCCGCCGGGTATCAATCCCAGGTAAAGCTGCTGGCGGCAGACTGTGCTGCCTGGCGCAGGCAAGGCTTTGCCATTGCGCTGCTGTCCGGCGGCGTGGCCCGCGGCAAGCGCCTGACCCAGGCCCTGAACGAGCTGGGCTGTCCCGCCATGTTTGAGGAAAACGCCCACAACCTGATTCTGGGCGAGGTGCTGGTGCTGCCCGCCACCCTGGGCCACGGCTTCATCTGGCCGGAGGCCAGGCTGGTGGTTGTTTCCGATACGGACATCTACGGCGCAGGCTACCGCAAGGCCAAAACCCGGAAAAACGCCGGCGAGCGCATTGCCGCCTTTACCGACCTGAAGGTTGGCGACTATGTTGTCCACGAGGATCACGGCGTGGGCATTTACCAGGGTACCATTCACCTGCAAAGCGAGGGTACCTACCGGGATTACCTGCTCATTCAATACCAGGGCAGCGACAAACTCTATGTGCCCATTGAGCAGCTGGAACGGGTGCAGCGCTACATTGGCAACCCCAACCAGCCGCCCAAGCTGAACCGGCTGGGCGGCGGCGACTGGCAGAAGCAGAAGGCCAGGGTGAAGGAAGGCCTGAAGAAGCTGGCCTTCGACCTGGTTGCCCTGTATGCCAGGCGCAGCCAGCAGCAGGGATACGCCTTCGGGTCGGACACCCCCTGGCAGCGCCAGTTTGAGGATCAGTTCCCCTACGAATTAACCCCCGACCAGGAGCAGTCCGTTCGCGAAATCACCAGGGACATGGAATCGCCCCGGAACATGGACAGGCTTCTGTGCGGCGATGTGGGCTATGGCAAAACAGAGGTTTCCCTCCGGGCAGCCTTCAAGGCGGTGATGGACGGCAAGCAGGTGGCCATCCTGGCGCCCACCACCATCCTGGCCCAGCAGCACTACAACACCGTTCTCAAGCGCTTTAAAGGCTTTCCCGTGGCGGCGGATGTG
This sequence comes from uncultured Faecalibacterium sp., assembly GCA_964383815.1. Classification (GTDB taxonomy): domain Bacteria; phylum Bacillota; class Clostridia; order Christensenellales; family Aristaeellaceae; genus UBA11524. The sequence continues at coordinate 10,985 of CAYLIC010000007.1, forward strand.
CTTTCCCGCTTCCGCACCGCCAAGGAAACCAAGGATGTGCTGGCCCGCCTGCAGGAGGGCAGCATCGACATTCTGGTGGGCACACATCGTCTGCTGGCAAAGGATGTGAAGTTCAAGAACCTGGGCCTGCTGATTGTGGACGAGGAGCAGCGCTTTGGCGTAGCCCACAAGGAGGCCATTAAGAACATCAAAAACCAGGTGGACGTGCTGACCCTTTCTGCCACGCCCATCCCCCGCACCCTTCACATGAGCATGGTTGGCATCCGTGACATGTCCGTGCTGGAAACGCCCCCGGAGGAGCGCCTGCCCGTGCAGACCCATGTGGTGGAGTATTCCGATGCCATCGTCCGGGATGCCATTCTTCGCGAGCTTTCCCGGGGCGGGCAGGTGTACTTCCTGTACAACAGGGTGAACTCCATTGAGCAATTCTACAACCGTTTGCGTGCCCTGGTGCCGGAGGCCCGCATTGGCGTGGCCCACGGGCAGATGAAGGAGCACGGCCTTGAGGACGTGATGATGGACTTCTACGCCGGCAGCTATGATGTGCTGCTGTGTACCACCATCATCGAAAGCGGGCTGGATGTGCCCACCGCCAACACCCTTTTCGTTTTCGATGCCGACCGCTTCGGCCTGAGCCAGCTGTATCAGCTCCGGGGCCGGGTGGGCCGCAGCAACCGCCAGGCCTATGCCTACTTCACCGTCCGCCCGGACAAGATGCTTTCTGAAACGGCAGAACAGCGACTTTCTGCCATACGGGAGTTTACGGAGTTTGGCGCAGGCTTCCGCATTGCCATGCGGGATTTGGAGATCCGCGGCGCTGGCAACATCCTCGGCCCGGAGCAGCATGGTCACCTGGCCACTGTGGGCTATGACATGTACTGCAAGCTGATTGAAGAAACCCTGCAGGAGGTGCAGGGCGCACCCATGAACCCCACCGACCTGGAAACCCGCGTTGACCTGAAGGTGGATGCCTACCTGCCCAGCGATTATGTGCGGGACGAGCGCCAGCGCATGGAGATGTACAAGCGCATTGCCGCCCTGAACACCGAGGCCGACAGGGAGGATATTACCGACGAGCTGCTTGACCGCTTTGGCGAAACTCCTGCCGTGGTGGATGCCCTGCTGGACATTGCCCAGCTCCGTGCCCTGGCCAACCGCCTGGGCGTGAGCCAGGTGCTGTACCGCAAGGGGCAACTGATGCTGAAGCTCAACGACCGCTGCGCCCCGGATCCCATGCTTTTCCTCCAGGCCCTGCAAACCGACAAGCGGCTTTCCCTTTCCGCCACACGGCCCACGGCGCTGCTGCTGAAGGACCCCCGCCTGGACGAGCGGGCCATGCTCCGCGAAGGCATTGCCGTGCTGAAAAAGCTGAACGACAGGGTGGACGAGCTGAAGGGGTGATGATCCCCGCATGCCTTGCCTGCTTCTGAAGCCGTACAGGTCGTTCAGCCGAAACATCACAAAGCAGAACGCCATGGGCAGGCAGGATGCAACCGCACATCAGCGGGCTTTCCCTCCGCAAATAAAGCGATGCCCGTACTGCACATCTTCAAAGACCCAACGATGTGCAAGCGAATGCTTCAGCATTTTGCCACCCACTGACGGCTGACATGTTTATTCCACAGTTTTTCCCCTGTCAACCGGCATTCCCGGCAGAATAGTTGCTTAATTCTTAAAATCTGTTACGAAAATATGAATTTTTCTGTTGACTTTTCCCTGCAGCCGCCTTACAATAAAGGTGGTATATTCCAGTTGCTCTATCGGAGGAATGACTGATGCGAAAGAGTTTCCGGCTGAAAGGCTTCACCGCTGCCACCCTGGCGGCGCTGCTGTTAGCCGTTTGCCTGCCTGCGCTGGGCGCAAGCAGCTACCCCTACAGCACATCTACCAACGACCAGGTGAACCTGCGGCGCTACGCCTCCTCCACCGCCACCATCCTGGCCAGTGTGCCCAAGGGCGGCGCACTGACTGTGCTGGGCGAAACGGGCAACTATTACAAGGTGACCTACAACGGGCACACAGGCTACGTTATCAAGCAATATGTGACTGACAATGCCGGCGCCGTTATCACCCCTGCGCCCACGGTGGAGCCCACAGCCACGGGCTATCCCTACAGCACCAGCACCAGCAGCCAGGTGAACCTGCGGGAAAAGGCCTCCGTGTCCAGCAGGAAGCTGGCCTCCATCCCCAGTGGGGCGGAGATTACCGTGGAGGGCCTTTCCGGTTCCTTTGCCAGGGTGACCTACAGGGGCGTAACAGGCTACTGCAAGAAGGATTACCTGCACCTGAAGGCCATTGTGAAGGCCACCGCGACCCCCATGCCGGAGATAACCATTGCACCGGCAGAGAGCGCCTCCAGCTACCAGATTCTCCAGCAGGGTTCCACCGGCGACCATGTAACTGCCCTGCAGCAGGCGCTGATTGAGCTGGGCTACCTGTCCGGCAAGGCGGATGGCATTTTCGGCTCAGGCACCCGTAGTGCGGTGGTTGCCTTCCAGCAGAAGAACAACTACCCGGATACCGGCGTGGTGGATGCCAACCTGCAGGCCTTCCTGTACAGCGGCACACCCAGGAACGCCAAGGGCACCAAGACCACCGTGAAAACCCTGCCGCCCGTTTCCGGGGTGATTATCCGCCTGAACAACCAGGGCCGGCTGGTGAACACCGTGCAGACCCGCCTGCAGGAGCTGGGCTACTACACCGGCGAAATCTCCGGCGTGTATGACAGGAGCACCCAGGCCGCCGTGAAGGCCTTCCAGCAGAAAAACAGCCTGAAGGCCGATGGCATTTGCGGGCAGGAAACCCAGGCCGCGCTGCTCAGCGCCGGCGCCCTTTCCGCCACCGCAACCAACACCCCCGCGCCCACTGCCACACCCACCCCGGCGCCCACCTTCCAGGTGCCCGGCACCACCGTCAGCATGGGTGATTCCGGCACGGATGCCAAACTGGTGCAGCAGCGCCTGAAGGATCTGGGCTACCTGACGGGCAGTGTGGATGGCAAGTTTGGCACAGCCAGCGTAACCGCGCTGAAAACCTTCCAGACCCGCCATGGCCTGAAGGCCGACGGCGCTGCCGGGCCTTCCACCTATGCGATTCTCTTCAGCACCAGGGCGCTTTCCGCCAGCCAGCTGGCAACCCCCGCGCCCACCACGGCGCCCACCATTGCCCCGGTGGACACCCAGGCGCCCATCACCCGGGACAATGTGGTGCTCATCAAACAGGGCGTTACCGGCGATGCGGTAACCCGCCTGCAGAACAGGCTGACCCAGCTGGGCTATTACACCGCCAATGCCGATGGCCGTTGCAAGGCCGACGATGTGGCTGCCATCAAGGCCTTCCAGCAGAAAAACAGCCTGAAGGCCGATGGCATTGCAGGCTATGACACCCAGGTGAAGCTATACTCCGCCAGCGCGCTGACAGCCACCGGTGCCATTGCCGGCGGCACGGTGGACACCTTCACCACCCTGCGCAAGGGCAGCACCGGCGCCGAGGTCACCGAGATGCAGCAGCGGCTCATCACCCTGGGGTTCCTGTCCGGCAGCGCCGATGGCAGGTATGGCACCGCCACCGCCCAGGCCGTGTATGAATTTCAGAAGGCCAATGGCCTCCTGCGGGACGGCATTGCCGGTGCCACAACCCTCAGCAAGCTGTATTCCGCCACTGCCAGTGCCGCCACGCCCACTGCCGCGCCCACTGCGGCGCCCAGCGCCACCCTGCGCAAGGGTGACATCAGCGATGCAGTCAAGTCCATGCAGCAGCGGCTCATCACCCTGGGTTACCTGTCCGGCAGGGCAGATGGCAACTTCGGCGTGCAGACCTACCGGGCGCTGATTGCCTTCCAGGAGAAAAACATGCTGGATTCCGATGGCATTGCAGGCACCAAAACCCTTTCCGCCCTGAACAGCGCCAATGCGGTTTCCGCCAGCGGCACCACGGTGAACACCACCGTCACCCTGCCCACCACCGGCAACCTGTCCACCAGGATTACCGCTGCCAACGTGCAGTATGCCAACTGGTATACCACCATCCGCGCCCTGGCAAAGCAGTACCCCTATGCCACGGTGTATGATTTCTCCACCGGCATCAGCTGGCAGGTGCACATGTTCTCCCTGGGTGCCCATGCGGACTCCGAGCCCCTGACCGCAGCCGATACCGCCAGCCTGGAGAAGGCCTTTGGCGGCAACACCTGGAATCCCAAGGCCGTGTGGGTCATCTTTGGTGATGGAAGCATCTACCTGGCATCCACCCACTCCATGCCCCACGAGGTGCAGCACCGCACCGACAACAACTTTGACGGGCACCTGTGCATCCACTTCCCCCGCACAGCCGCCCAGGTGGCTGCCATTGGCAATTACGCCACCAGCCACCAGAAGTGCATCGATGCCGGCTGGCAGACCACCCAGAGCATGATTAACTAAAGAATACCGGGCTTGCAGCAACGCAGGCCCGGAAAATCTTTTTTTGGGGCTTTACGTCAGGCCGTTTTTTTGCTATCATCATGGAGGATAAAGCGGCACGTTCAAGTGAGCAAATTACATATATTTCACAACAGGAGGACACCTTATGAACATCCGGCAAAGAACCTTCCCCGGCACCACCACCCCGGAACCCCAGCCCTTTGAGGCCGCCCACCGGGCCATTGCCCGCAAGGCCGCTGCCGCAGGCATGGTGCTGCTGAAAAATGAAGGCCTGCTCCCCCTTGCCAAGGGGAGCCATGTGGCGCTGTATGGCCCGGGTGCCGTGTGCACCGTCAAGGGCGGCACCGGCTCCGGCGATGTGAACGCCCGGGAGGTCATCAGCGTTTGGCAGGGCATGAAGGCGGCTGGCTACCACATTACCAATGAGGACTGGCTGGAGGACTATGCCCAGTGCTACCACCAGGCCCGGCTGGCCTGGCGCCAGGTTATCTGGGACAAGATGGACACAACGCACAACAACCTGTTCCTGGCCTACTCCTCCACACCCTTTCTGGCCCCCGTGGGCAGGCCTGCCCGGAAAACCGGGGCAGATACCGCCCTGTATGTGCTCTCCCGCACCGCCGGCGAGGCTGCCGACCGGCACGCCGGCCCCGGTGATTACGAGCTGACGCAGGAGGAGGAGCAAGCCATTGCCACCGTTTGCGCCTGCCACGAAAACGTGGTGCTGGTGCTGAACGTGGGCGGCGTGGTGGATCTCTCCATCCTGGACAAGGAACCGAAAATCAAGGCCGTGGTGCTGATGCACCAGGCGGGCATGGAGTCCGGTCACGCGCTGGCAGATGTGCTTTCCGGCGCGGTGACCCCCAGCGGCAAGCTGACGGACACCTGGGCCTTCCACTATGCGGATTATCCCAACGCGGCAACCTTCTCCCACAACAATGGCAATGTGCAGCAGGAGCTGTACACCGAGGGACTCTATGTGGGCTACCGGTATTTCGATGCCTTCCAGGTGCCTGTGCGCTACGGCTTTGGCGAGGGTCTGTCCTACGCCAGCTTCACCCTGGAAACCAAGGCCGTCCACTGGGACAGCACGCCCAGCCTGGACGCCAGGGTAACCGTTTCCGTGCAGGTAACCAACACCTCCGCCAGGTATAGCGGCAAGGAGGTGGTGCAGGTCTACGCCGCCTGCCCGCAGAACGGCCTGGAGAAGGAGTACCGCCGCCTAGTGGGCTTCTGCAAAACAAAGCTGCTGGCACCCGGCGAAGGCCAGCTGGTGGAGGTTTCCTTCCCGCTGCGGGCGCTGATGTCCTACGATGAGGGCCTGCCCGCCTGGGTGCTGGCCCAGGGCGCCTATGGGCTGTTTGTGGGTGCCTCTCTGAATGGCTCCCACTGCGATGCCCTGCTGGAGCTGACCGGCAGGGACGTGATGGAACACACGGAAAACGTGTGCCCCATCCGCCAGCAGCTGGATACCCTGCACCCTGCCAGCCTGCGCCAGCCGCCGCTGGAGGATGCCTTCCTCCGCCTGGCGGTGGACACGGCGCCCATTGCGGACATTCAGCACACCTACGGGCCTGCCTATGACAGCGTGTCCCCCAAGGCGCTGGCCTTTGTGGATACCCTCACCACCGAGCAGCTGATTCACCTGGCCACCGGTGAAACCACCAAGGCCCAGGCCGGCAGCAACATTGGCGCGGCGGGCATCACCGTGCCCGGCTCCGCTGCGGAAACCAGCAACTGCGCTGTTCAGCAGGGTATGGCGGAAATCGTCCTGGCAGACGGGCCTGCAGGCCTGCGGCTCATAAGGGAATACTACATCAGCGACAAGGCCGTGCAGGCCGTGCCCTTTGACATGGCAATTGAGGAAGGCTTCCTGTGCCGCAATCCGCTGCCTCCCGTGGGCCAGGCCTACTACCAGTATTGCACCGCCATTCCCGTGGGCACCCTGCTGGCACAGACCTGGGATCCTGCCCTGGTATCTGCCTGCGGCAAGGCTGTGGCGGAGGAAATGGCGTTCTTTGGCGTAACGCTCTGGCTGGCGCCGGGCATGAACATCCACCGCAATCCCCTGTGCGGGCGGAACTTTGAGTATTACGCGGAGGATCCCGTGCTTTCCGGCCTGATGGCTGCCGCCATGACCCAGGGTGTGCAGTCCATTCCCGGCTGCGGCACCACCATCAAGCATTTCGCCTGCAACAACCAGGAGGACAACCGTACCGGCTCCGACAGCATTTTGCCCGAGCGGGTGCTGCGGGAGATTTACCTCCGCGGGTTTGAAATTGCCGTTCGCCAGTCCCATCCCCTGTCCCTGATGACCAGCTACAACCTGGTGAACGGCGTCCACGCCGCCAACAGCTACGACCTTTGCACCCGGGTGCTCCGCAACGAATGGGGCTACCGCGGCCTGGTGATGACGGACTGGTCCACCACGGAAATCGGGCCCGACTGCACCGCCACTGGCTGCATGCAGGCCGGTAACGATGTGGTGATGCCCGGCACAGCAGGCGATCATGAAAACCTGCGCCAGTCCCTGGCAAACGGCACCCTGGCAATGCGGGACCTGAAGCGCTCCATCGCCCGCCTGACGGAAACCGTGTGGCTGTCCGACAGGTACGAATAAGCACAGCGCCCCACGCAAAAAGGCGCCGGACTTGCAATGAAGTCCGGCGCCTTTTTTGTAATTGGGTCAGAACAGGTCGCTGGCCTTTTCCAGGGCCTCCTGCTGGGCCTGCAGCAGCGCCTCAAACTTGGTGCGATAGGTGCTGGCGGCCTCCTTCAGGGCGGCAACCTGCTTGGTCAGGCTTTCCTTTTCCGCATCCAGGTTGTCCAGCCTGGCGTTGGCTTCCTCCCTGGCCTTGGTCAGGATGGTTTCCGCCTTGGCCTCGGCGGCGGCGATGGTTTCGCTCTTCACCTTCTGGGCCATTTCCAGAATCTCGCGGATGTCATCGCTGGGCACAGCGGTGCGCACGGGGGCAGGTGCCACCACGGGGCGCATCTGCTGGGTTACCTCCATCTGCTTGCTGGCGGCCTTGGCAGCCTCCAGGCTCTGCTGGAGGGAAGCAGCCTTCTCCTGCAGGCGAATCATCTCGTCGCAGATAGCGTCCAGGAACTCGTCCACCTCCTGGGGGTCGTATCCGCGGGGTTTGGTTTTGAACTCCTTGGTTTCGATCATGTCAACGGTGATCTGCATGGTGTCTAGCTCCTTTCCGCATTGCGGTATATCACGTTTTTGCAAACACTTCCATGGTGATGGGCAGGCGGTCCTTCCGGGTGGGCGTACCCACGTCCTTCAGCCGCACGCGCCCAAAGCCGCGAATGGAAATCAGCTGCCCCGGTGCCATCATGCGGTCAGTGCGCGTTTCCGGCACATGCTCCACCATCACGCTACCCTGGCGGATGATTTCCGCCGCCCGGGCCCGGGAGGTTTTCATGCCGGAGGCCAGCACGCTGTCCAGCCGAAGGGAGGCCACCGTGTCCCGCAGGAGGGTTCCCGCCGGCGGGTGAATGTCCGGCGCCTGGGGCAACTGCCGCAGCTTTAGGCTTGCCCGGCCGGCCTGGTTCCATTCCATGGGCAGGCGGGCCGCCATTTCCGGCAGCAGGTAGAGAAGGGCGCAATCCTCCATGGCGATGATGTCGCCAAAGAAGGCTCTGTCCATGCCCAGGGCCATCAGGCTGCCCAGCAGCGCCCGGTGATCCACCTGGGCAAAGCGGGCATTCCAGCGGGCCTCCATCCACACGCCGGTGAAGGCAGGCTCCTCCCCGATGGGGTAGAAGCAGGGCTGCACCCGCTCCGCCTCCGCCCAGCCGCCATCAAAGGCAACGGCAACACCGGCCTCCCTGGCGGCGTGGAGCGCCAGGCTCCTTTCCGCCCCGGAAAGAAAGCGGCAGGCCACAGGGGCGCCGGTTTTCTCCGCCCGCTGTGCCGCCTGGCGCAGGCGCAGGGCCAGCTGCTCCAGTCCGTCCTGGCGCATTACAGCAGCACGCGGATGATGGCCACCAACAGGATCAGCACCACATGGGACCAGTCAAAGTTCTGGCACTTGGCAGGCAGCTTTTCCACCAGCAGGCGGCGGATGGGGCGCAGGGCCGGCTCCACCAGGCAGTTCAGCAGCTCCACCCACTTGTTGGAGGACGGCTTGACCAGCGCCAACACAAAGTGGGCAATAACCGCCGCCTCATACAGCATCAGCGCCCAGCCCACCAGCCAGGTAATAATCCCCATTGTGCTCCTCCGTTCTTATCGTCCAAAGTTCACAGCGCTATAGCCGTAACCGGTGTATTCGCTCTGGGGTGCGGCATATCCCTGGGGTGCATAGCCGCCATAGGCAGGCGCCTGCCGCCCGTTCCCCTGGTTGAAGCCGCCCTGCTGGTTCATGGCGGGGTAGCGCTCCTCCTCCATGCTGCGGCGGCCCGGCTCCTGGTAGGCACGGCCCCAGCGGGCCATGCTGTCCTGGCTGCTCATCTGCCGCACAGCCTGGTAGGGAATCACCAGCACGCTGGCGGGCGCCAGCAGATAAATGCTCCTGCTGGACACCTTGGTAAAGGAATAATTCATTGCAAAGGATGCACCGTAAAGCAGGTCAAGGCAGCGCTGCAGCTCGTCCTCATCGGCAATCTGTTCGGTAACGAACACCACGGATTCGCCGTTGCGCATGCACTCCATCACCTTGTAGCACATGTTCAGGTTGTTCACAATGGCCACCCGTTCGCAGTGCCTGAAGGCGCGGCCATCATCGCCCACGAAGTTCCCGGGCATATAGCTGATGTTGTCCACCGGCGGCTGCTGGGGCTGGTGCTGGGTGGGCTGATAGGGTGCCTGCATGCCGCCGGGGAAAGTCACCGTGTTGCCAAAGGACTGGCGCGGCGGCATACAGGTGCTGCCCATGCCGTTGTCCATGGGCTGACAGCCTGTGGCCTGGGGCTGCTGATACCCTGTCTGGTAGCCGGGGGTCTGGGGCTGCTGGGCCGTGGCAAACCACTCCTGGCCCGTGGGCATATCGGCCTGGGGTGCAAAGCCCGTGCCCGCAGGCTCCTGCTTTTCCTGCTCCCGCACAGGGCGATGCTTGGCGGTGTTCGGCTTATAGCCGCAGTGCCCGCCATGGGTCATGTTGGACAGAACCTCGTCCTGTGCAAAGGGGCTGCGAGCCTTTATCTTGTCCCACATGGGCTGCACCCAATCCATCAAAGCCATTGGCAATCCTCCCAAACGTTGGTGCTGGTCAGCCACGGGGGCCGAAAATGGCGCTGCCCACACGGACCATGGTAGCTCCGTGCTGCGCCGCCAGCCGATAATCGCCGGACATGCCCATGGAAAGCTCCTCCATGTCCACCCCGGCGACAGCCTCCTGCCGGAGGTTCTCGTAAAGGGTGCGCATGCCCGCAAACAAGCCGGACAGGTATGCTTCGTCCTGGGTGTTGGGCATCACTGCCATCAGGCCGCGAACATGCAGGCCCGGCAGCTTTGCCACCTGATGCAGAAAGGGGAGCACATCCTCCGGGGGCATGCCGCCCTTCTGCGCCTCTCCCGCCGGGGAGACCTGAACCAGCACAGGCATCACCAGGTTATGCTTCTGGGCCTGCCGGTCAATCTCCTGGGCCAGGGACATCCTGTCCAGCGAATGGATCAAACATACATCTTCTATTATATATTTAACTTTGTTACTTTGCAACCTTCCAATGAGGTGAATTTGAAAATTTTTTCTTAAAAAATCGCGCTTCTCCACAATTTCTTGTGTACGGTTCTCCCCTATGTCCACAATTCCCAGCCGGGAGATGGGCAAAATGGTATCCACCGGGTGGGTCTTGGTAACGGCGATCAGCCTGGGCACAGGGTACCTGCCCCCGGAGGCCTCCGCCAGATTTTCCCGTACGGCCTCCACCCTTGCCTGCAATTCAGAAAACGTCACGGTATCACCCCATTAAAACAGCATAACCGTCTGGCCTTCAAACAACAGGCCCTGCTGAATGGCGGAAATGTACACATCGTCCCCATCCCTGAAGATTATGTTCACCGGGATGAAGGACTGGTTGCTGCCATCCACCACCACCACGCCATCGGTATCATCGCTGCGGTAAATGGCCCTGGAGGGCACGCACAGCTGGGACATGTATTCCCCCAGCACGGCCTGGCAGGTGCGCATGTACATAACCGGCTTCACCGAGCCCTGCACCGCCAGGCGCACCAGCAGCTCGCCGCCCGTGCGGGTGAAGGAAACCACCGTGGCATTCACCGTGGTGTTTTCAAAGCGCTCCATCTGCAGCTCGTAGGTTTGTCCCTCCACCGGGTTCCAGGAGGTGTCCTTCGCCAGGAAGAGCACATTCCACGTCCCATCCCTGATGGTGCGGTAGATGGTGGTCTTGCCCTTCTGGATGGTGGACTTTTCGGGCTTCTGCCCGTTATACATGGCGCGAACCTCCGCAGGCGTAAAGTCTGCATAGGTGGTGGTGTTCAGGCCATACTCATACCCATCGGAGTAGAAGCTGACAATTCCCTCCCCCGTGGCCCGGAAGGCCTTCGTCCAGGAGGTGATGCGCTGGGTCTGTGCCAGCTCGTCATCGTACAGGCGGCTCAGGCGCTGGTCGGAGGAGTACTTCTGCTTCAGGTACAGCTGCCGCGCGTCAATGGCGGTTTCCAGCAGCTTTTCCTGGTTGGTCAGGCTGCCTCTGGCGCCGTTGATCAGCTCCCGCACCTCCTTGGCCCGGGTCAGCACGTCGCTCTCCACCCGTGCCATTTTGGCGTCATAGGTGGTTTCAGCCTTCACCAGCTGCATCTGATAATCCCTGATCTGGTCCCGGTAATCCTGCAGGGTGGTCATTTCCCTGGTGGAATAGCCGGAGGAAAACACCGAGCATATGTCCGAGCCGGACTGCACCATGCTGCCTTCCTCCGCCACATACATCACGGAGGTCACGCCCTCTGCATCGTAGGGCGTTTCGTTGCGGGCAATCAGGCAATCGCCCTCATACCTGGCGGACAGGGTACCGGCGGTAATCACCGCTGTGGTGGCGGCGGCAGGCACCAGCGCCGTGTAAAGATACCAGCCGCAGAAGCCAAAGGCCGCGGCAATCAGCAGCAGCTGAAACAGGTTCAGCTTCCGCTTGGGCGGCCTGGGCGGGGATGGCGGCGTCATTTGATACATGGGATAGCTCCTTCCACATAGGGGATTATCGTTCTGGCATCTGCTCCCGCAGCCGGGCCAGCACCCGGCGCTCCATGCGGGAGACCTGCATCTGGCTTACGTTCAGGGCACGGGCGGTTTCCCGCTGGCCCATGCGGTGGATAAAGCGGCACTCCAGCAACTGCCTTTCCCCGGGCGTTACCTGGCTCAGCACCCATTGCAGCCAGGCCTGCTGTTCCACCCGCTCATACCCGCCCTCGCAAACGCCCAGGCGGGCCTCCAAATCCCGTTCATCATCCTCAGAAATCGTTTCGCTCAGGGAGGATACCGCCGTGCTCTCCCGCATGTCCAGCCAGGACAGCAGCTGATCGTAGCCCACGTCCATGGCGTCTGCTACCTCCCGCAGGGAAGGCTCCCGCTGCAGCTGCCGGGTCAGCCTTTCCTGCACCTGCTGCATGCGGTACAGCTGTGCCCGGGCATCCCGGCTCATGCGGAGCATGGGACCCTTGTCCCTGATATAGTTGCGCACCTCGCCTGCAATGGTGGGCGCGGCAAAGGTGGTGAATTTCAGTCCCCGCTCCGGCTGGAAGCGCTCAATGGCCTTCATCAGCGCCATGGCAGCCACCTGCTGCAAGTCCTCCAGCTCCACGCCATGGCCTGCAAAGCGCCTGGCGATGGCCTGGCTCAGCGGCAGAAAGCCCTCCACCAGCTTCTCCATATCCTCCTTGCACGGGGCGCTGGCGTAGCGCTCCAGCAGCGGGGTCAAGGCAAGCTCGTTCATGGGCGGCCTCCTTAAACCATTCGAGGCATGGTTAGGTCGATGCGGGCAATGCATCCATTCTCCGCCACCAGTGTCACCTGGGGCACCAGCGTTTCCAGCACAGCCTTTGAAATCGCCGTCTGCTCCTCCCCGCCGCCTGCAGGCGTACCAATGAACTCCGCCTTCAGGCTCACGGTCAGGGTGGTGCCCTGGTCGGTCACGTTCATCTGAATGGCACCCACCGGGCACCCCTGGTGCAGCAGGCAATCGCAGGCCTCATCCGCCGCAGCGCGCAAATCGTCCATCTGATCCACGCTCAGATCCTTCAGGATAGCCACACCGCCCAGCGCCGTGCGAATCACCAGTGCATAGGCCATCTCCCCCGGAATGCGCAGGGAAATGTCCTGCCGTGCTTCCTCCGTCATGCCGCCCGCCTCCTTCCACACGCTGACACATTATCATACCACACGTCGCCCCGGTTTGGCAAGTTTCCGGGGTAGGTTCTGCATTTTTGATTGCAGCGATACGCCGCCTGTCCAGCGCAGGCGCGTTCGATGCCTGCAATGCAGCGGAATCGCGGTATACTGATGATGGTGTATTGCGGGCTTGCACCCGTGCAGGGAGGCCCGAGGACGCATTTCTGCCTATCCCTCCTGCAAAAAAACCGGGAAAACCCCACCAAAAATGCATTATTTGCAATTCGTCCTTGCAAAATGCGGCATCTTCTTATATAATGGGTCGGTGCCGTTTTGATTTGGTATGAATCCCTTGGGAAGTGGGTGTGCACCGTGCAGGATATGCAGGATATGATTGACAGGCTGAACCAGTCCGGCAGGCGGCTGAGCAAGGGCCACAGGAAGATTGCCCAGTATATTGTGGAGCATTATGACAAGGCCGTGTTTATGACAGCCAGCCGCCTGGGCGAGAGCGTGGGCGTGAGTGAATCCACGGTGGTGCGCTTCGCCGCCGCCATGGGGTATGAAGGCTACCCGCAGCTGCAGCGCTCCCTGCAGGAGCTGGTGAGCCACCGGCTGACAGCCAACCAGCGCTTTGAAATGGCCACGGACATCGACCCCCGGGCCGCGCTGCCCTTTGTGCTGAAAAGCGACATGCAAAACCTGCGTGCCACCCTGGAGGGCATGGACAATGGCACCTTTCAGGATGTGGTGCAGCGGCTGCTGTCCGCCAAGGCCATTTATGTAATGGGCTTGCGCTCTGCGGCGCCGCTGGCCCAGTTTATGGGCTATTACCTCAACTACATTTTCGATGATGTGCACCTGGTGTCCAGCGGCGCAACGGACGTGTTTGAGGAAATATCCAAGCTGAACGAAAGCGATGTGCTGGTGGGCATCAGCTTTCCCCGCTACTCCACCCGCACCCTGGAGGCCATGCGCTTTGCCAAGCGGTTCGGCGCCCAGGTGGTTGCCATTACCGATGGCCCCATGTCCCCCCTGAACGACATTGCGGATGCCACCCTGACCGCCAGGACGGACATGGCCTCCTTTGTGGACTCCCTGGCGGCACCCCTGAGCGTTATCAACGCGCTGCTTGTGGCCCTGGGCCTGCACCGCAAGGAGGCGCTGACGGAGCACTTCCGCAAGCTGGAAACCATTTGGGATACCTATGAGGTGTACCTGGAGGAAGAGGGCAGGCATGGGTAAAATCATCGTGATTGGCGGCGGCGCAGGCGGCATGATGGCGGCACTGTTCGCTGCCCGGGCAGGCGCCCAGGTTACGCTCATCGAGCGCAATGAGAAGCTGGGCAGGAAGGTCTACATCACCGGCAAGGGCCGCTGCAATGTCACCAACGACTGTACCCTGGACGAATTTCTCCAGGAGGTGCCCCGCAATCCCCGCTTTCTCTACAGCGCGCTGGCCTTCTTTTCCCCACAGGACATGATGGCGCTGCTGGAAAGTGCCGGCTGCCCGGTGGTGGTTCAGCGGGGCAGGCGGGTGTTTCCCCAAACGGAGAAGGCCAGCGATGTGAACCGCACCCTGGCCCGGCTGCTATCCCGGCAGGGTGTGCAGGTGCTTTTGAACACCCGGGTGCAGGCCCTGCACATGGTGGATGGCCGGGCAGGCGGCGTGGTGCTGCCGGGCGGCAGCGTGCTGGCGGCGGATGGGGTTGTCCTGGCCACCGGCGGCAAAAGCTACCCCATGACAGGCTCCACCGGAGACGGATACGCCCTGGCGGAAAGCGCCGGGCACAGCATTCAGCCTGTGAAGGGTGTGCTCAGCGCCATTGAAACCGTGGAGGACTGGCCCTGCCAGCTCCAGGGCCTTTCCCTGAAAAACGTGAGCCTTACCCTGAAAAAGGGCAGGAAAACCCTGTACAGCGAGCTGGGCGAGATGCTCTTCACCCACTTCGGCATTTCCGGCCCGCTGACCCTGACCATGAGCTGCCACCTGCCGGAGGACCTGTCCCAGGCCAGCGTGGCCCTGAACCTGAAGCCGGGCCTCACCGCCCAGCAGCTGGACGCGCGGCTCCAGCGGGACTTGAGCGAGAACAGCCGCAAGCAGCTGCGGAGCATCATGCCGGGCCTTTTGCCTGGCAGGCTGGCGGAGATTTTCCCCGGCCTGTGCGGCGTGGACGGCGGCAAGCAGTGCTGCCAGGTTACCAAAGCCGAGCGGGAGAGCCTGTGCACCCGCATGCAGGCGCTGCCCATCACCCTGCGCCGCCTGGCACCCCTGGAGGAGGCCATCGTCACCCGTGGCGGCGTGACTGTGAAGGAGATTGACCCTGCCACCATGGAGAGCAGGCTGCTGCCCGGCCTGTACTTCGCTGGCGAGGTGATGGACGTGGACGCCCACACCGGCGGCTACAACCTGCAAATTGCCTGGTCCACCGGCGCACTGGCCGGCCAGGCCGCCGGAGAGAATAAAGGAGAACGCTGATGCAATACATTATCATTGACCTGGAATGGAACCAGCCCATGTCCTACGAAAGCGCCGTCTACAAGCAGGTGGGCGACAGGCTGATTTTCGAAATGATTCAGATTGGCGCGGTGAAGCTGGATGAAAGGCTGAACGTGGTGGACAGCATTTCCATTCCCATCCGCCCGGTGCACTATGTGAAGATTCACCCCCGCATCCGCAAGATGACCCAGCTGGGCCAGGCGGAGCTGGCAGACGCGCTGACCTTCCTGCCGGCGATGGAGCAGTTTGCCGCCTGGTGCGGGGAGAACTACACCCTGCTGACCTGGGGCTGCGACGATGTGAGCGTGCTGAAGCAGAACATGGATTTCTTCGATTGCCAGGTGCAGCTGCCGCCCCTGTGCGACATTCAGCGCCTGTTCAGCGATGTGTACAAGTGCAAGGATCGCAAGGGTCTGAAAGCCGCCATGGAGATGCTGGAGATTGAGCCGGACGAGAGCCGTTCCTTCCACAACGCCCTGAACGATGCCTACTACACCGCCCTGGTGTTTGCCAAAATGCCCGACCCTGCCGCCGTGCTGAAGTATCCCCAGCAGCCCAAGCAGCTGATTCACGCCCAGCACCGCAGCCGCCGCCGGACAAAGGGCGACAGCTATGACAGCCTTGCCGCCGCCCTGGGCAGTGAGGAGGCCCGGCAGCCCCGCTGCCCCGTGTGCGGCAAGCACACCGCCCTGGAGGATGCCTATGTGAAGCAGTGTGCGGACAAGTACATTGCCTTGAGCAAGTGCCCCCATCACGGCCCCCTGATGATTCGCCTGAGCTTCCGCCCCACGCCGGATGGCAAGCGGCTGATGACCATGACCGTTTCCAAGGCCACCGCCATGAACAGGGCCTATGTGCACACCAAGAAGCTTCAGGTGGAGGAGCGGGAGGCCCGCTATCTGGCCCAGCACGGCGCCCTGCCCGACCCGGAGCAGGAGCTGATGGAGGCCGACCGCACCAGCATGCCTTTCGACGACTGACCCCTTTTTTTCAAGGAGGAATGCCACATGACGGCGAAAGAACGCCTGCAGGCAAAGGATTGCCATACCCTGGCGGCCCTGTGCGGCGGTCAGGTGGTGGAGCTGAACGAACCCGTGCCGGAGGATGCGCCGCTCCAGCCCCTGACCCTCAGGGATGACGAGGGCCGCCGCATATACGAGCGGTCGCTGCGGTTTGTGCTGCTGCTGGCGCTGCGGCACTTGTTCCCCGGGCGGCAGGTACGCATTGAGTATTCCATTGGTCATGGGGTGTACGTTCGGCTGCCCGGCGTGGCGCTTGCGGCAAGCGACATCCATGCTGTCGGAGCGCAAATGCGGCAGATAATCGCTGCGGATTTGCCCTTTGAAAAGAAAACCTGGGCCTTGCAGGATGCCATTGACTATTTTCAGGCAGAAGGGCAGGAGGACAAGGTGGCGCTCCTGCACTGCCGGCCCTATGATTACTTCACCATGTACCGCTGCGGGGACATGTGGGAGTATTTCTACGGTGCCATGGTGCCCTCCACCGGGTATGTGCCGGTGTTTGGCCTGGAGCCTTACCAGGGTGGCCTGGTGCTGATGCTCCCCACCGCCGATTCCCCCGATGTGCCTGCTGCCTGTGTGCCCATGCCCAAGCACCTGCAGGTGTTCAGCCAGAGCGCCCACTGGTGCGAGATTCTGGGCGTGCTCAACGCGGCGGATGTAACCCGCCTGGCCCGGGAGAAGTGCATGCGGGCCTTCATCCGCGTCAACGAGGCCCTGCACGACAAGGCCATTGCCGCCATTGCGGACAGCATTGTTCAGGGCGGCAAGCGCATTGTGCTGGTGGCCGGGCCTTCCTCCAGCGGAAAAACCACCTTCGCCGGCAGGCTGGGCATCCACCTGCAGGTGCTGGGCTGCCACACCCGGCTCATCAGCCTGGACAACTACTACCGCAACCGCTGCGACCTGCCTCTCCAGCCCGATGGCACCTATGACCTGGAGGCCCTGGACACCATCGATGTGCCCCTTTTCCGCCAGCAGGTTGCATCGCTTTTGCAGGGCGAAACAGTGGAGATACCGGCGTTTGACTTTGTAACCTCCCGCCGAAAGCCCACGGGCACACCCCTGTGCCTGCAGGAGAAGGATGTGCTCATCATCGAGGGCATTCACGGCCTGAACCCGGCGCTGCATGCAGGCCTGCCCCAGAACGCCCTGCACCGGGTGTTCGTCAGCGCGCTGACCTGCATCAACCTGGACGACCACAACCGCATCCGCACCACGGATGTACGGCTCCTGCGCCGCATTGTGCGGGACTACCAGTTCCGCGGCACCCTGCCCGGTGAAACCCTGGCCATGTGGCCCAGCGTGCGCCGGGGTGAGGAAAGGTGGATTTTCCCCTTTCAGGAGCAGGCGGACAGCATGTTCAACACCGCCCTGCACTACGAGCTTCCCATCCTGAAGCACTTTGCCTCCGCCCTGCTGGAGGCCATCCCCCCGGGGAATGAGCAGTATCACGTTGCCCGCCGCCTGTGCAAAACCCTGCACTACTTTCCTGCCATTTCTCCGGACACGCTGGATGAAATACCGCCGCTGTCCCTCCTGCGGGAGTTCATTGGCGGCTGCACCATGGACAAGGCATAGCCTCGCGCTGCTTTTGCCCAGCAAGATAAACTGAGGAGGATACCTTTGGTGGACTGTATACGGCTGATTCTACAAATCCTGTGCGGCCTTTGCGCGGCCTGGCTGCTTGTCATGCTGGTATACCAGCTGTACCTGACTGTGTTCGGCTTTCGCAGGGAAACCAGGGACTATGCCGACCACGACCCGGAAAGCCGCTTTCTGATTCTGGTTCCCGCCCATAATGAGGAGCAGGTCATTGGCGATATTATCGACAACCTGAGCCGCATGGACTACCCCCGGGAGCTTTACGACTTCTACATCATTGCCGACAACTGCACCGATGGCACCGCCCGGGTGGCAAGGGAGGCAGGCGCCCGGGTGATTGAAACCTGGCGGGACGGCCCGGATGCACCCACTGGCAAGCCCATTGCCCTGAAAAAGGCCCTGAACCAGCTGAGCGACTATCAGCAGCGGTACGACCTTTTGATGATTTTCGATGCGGATAACCTGATGGACACCAGCATGCTCCGGGAGGTCAACAGCCAGTACCTGGACAAGGGCAAGCCGGACCTGATTCAGTGCTACCTGGGTGCCAAGAACAAGCAGGGCTCCGTCGCCTGGTTTTACTACAGCAGCTATACGGTAACCAACCGCTTCTTCCAGCTGGCAAAGCACCGCCTGGGTGTCAACTGCTCCGTGGGCGGAACCGGCTATGCCATTACCACCGCCTATGTGGCCCAGCGCGGCGGGTGGACCTCCATGTCCCTGACGGAGGACATTGAAATCCAGATGCAGGCCACAGGCGAGGGGCGCCGCATCCTGTGGAACCATGTTTCCCGGGTGTACGATGAAAAGCCAACCTCCCTGCGGGCCTCCCTGCGCCAGAAGATCCGCTGGAGCCAGGGACACTGGTATGTGGCCTTCCGCAACACGGGCAAGGTGCTGCGGGCCTGGCGGGAAAAGCGCATCAGCACTGCGGAAATGATTAGCTCTATGCTGTACATGTACAGCCTTTCGGCCTATGTGGTCACCCTGGTGCAGATGGTGCTGTCCCTGATTCTGTTCCTGATGAACCCGGTGGCGTCCTCCGGTTCCTTCATCAGCAGCCTGGTGGGCATTGTGCTGTTCCTGTACAGCTACTTCTTCCTGTTCTACTATGCCGATGCGGTGGACAACGGCATTCCCTTCCGCTGGAGCAGCCTGCCGCTGATGCTGGTGAGCTTTGTGACCAGCATGATTGTGGGCGCTGTGAGCCAAATCGTAGGCCTTGTGCGCTACCGCCACCAGGACACCTGGGTGAAAACCGAGCACAAGCTCCACGCCCAGGCGGAGGAAAACACCCTCGATGCCTGAGCAGCCCACAAAAATGCGTTTTTCCCCGGAAAAGCTGCGAAAAAGCCTTGACTTTTCTGCGGGAATCGCGTATGATTATGGATGGCATCAATAACTCCGCTAGCCCCGGTAGCTATTGAAACACAGCGAAAATATGCGACCATCATAGATTCGCACCCACCTTCAACCACCTTTTTAAGGAGGAAATACCTTTGAAGACGTTTATGCCGAAAGCTGCCGACATTACCCGCAAGTGGTATGTTGTCGATGCTGAGGGTCAGGTCTTTGGCCGTGTTGCCAGCCAGGTTGCCAACATCCTGCGCGGCAAGAACAAGCCGATCTACACCCCCAATGTGGATACCGGTGACTATGTCATCATCATCAACGCTGACAAGATCGTTATGACCGGCAAGAAGCTGGATCAGAAGGTCTATTACCATCACTCCGGCTATGTGGGCGGCCTGAAGGAAACCAAGTACCGCAAGCTGCTGGCTGAAAAGCCCGAGTTTGCCATCCGCAAGGCCGTTGTGGGCATGCTGCCCAAGGGCCCCCTGGGCCGCCAGATGGCCAAGAAGCTGAAGGTCTACGCTGGCCCCAATCACGAGCATGCCGCCCAGAACCCCGAGAAGTTCGACCTGATCTAACTTGCGGAAAGGAGAAAAAAACAAATGGCGAAGGTAGAATACAACGCTGTTGGCCGCCGCAAGAAGGCTGTTGCCCGCGTCCGCCTGGTGGCTGGCGATGGCAAGGTGACCATCAACAAGCGTGACATTGATAACTATTTCGGTCTTGAAACCCTCAAGATGACCGTCCGTCAGCCCCTGACCCTGACCAGCACCACCAACTTTGACGTGATTGTCAACGTGTGCGGCGGCGGTCTGTCCGGCCAGGCCGGTGCCATCCGTCACGGCCTCAGCCGCGCCCTGTGCAAGGCTGACCCCGAGCTGCGCCCCGCCCTGAAGAAGGCTGGCTTCCTGACCCGCGATCCTCGTATGAAGGAGCGCAAGAAGTACGGCCTGAAGGCTGCCCGTCGTGCGCCTCAGTTCTCCAAGCGCTAATTTCATCAGAAAAGTGCCTGAAAGCCCCGGAAACACTGCGTTTCCGGGGTTTTTCCTTTTGTAGCGGTTTGACTCATTCTGACCTAACCTGACCCATTTTTTATGGGTGAAATAGGGGTGAAATCCTCCAATGGGTGAAAAAATGGGTGAATAAATCGTTGTTTCACCCCTATTATTCTGGTGACTGAAATGGGTCGTTGCTGACCGAAAACAAGCTGATTGGTTTTGACCAAGTTTGTCTGAATCTGACCAAAGTAAAATAATCCTGATACGGAGCGCACAGTAAACAATTTGCTGTGCGCTCTTTGTGTTTGTCGCATTGCAAAAAGATGCGCTCGCTGCTTTCTGCCCTTCTGTAAGCGATTGAAGCCGCTTCGCGGCAGTGCGAAGTGGCTTCTTTGACAGGCTGCAAGCGTTATCTGATCCTCTTTTCAGAATCAGATAGCGCTTTGCTATGCGAATAATGATACTCTGTTGCCAAACTGTTGCCAATTCAGCTTCTGATATCCTTCAACACCAGTACAATCAAGGGGTTTGGGGATTCGGAAATTGCTCCCACTCTTTTACGATTTTATCTTACGGCTTGTTTTGGCTCCAAACAGCTCTAAATACAAGACTTTTTATGGCTGAACATCTATGTATTATCTCTATTATTCTGCTCCGTATTGCAAAAAATGTTGCAAAACGGCGAAAGGAATAATTGCGAGTGGCTTTACATCACCAAACCAGATAGAATAAAACACGACCAATGGACTGACCGGGCTTTGTGCTAAGATATTTGTTTTTATGTAGAGGTTCTTATAATTGAAAACAGCCAATCAAAGATTTCCATGAAAGAGCCTCATTAGTGGCAAATTAGCAAGCTGTTCTTCCAGCCACAACACAAAAAGGCAGCAGCCTGTTGTTAGCTACTGCCTTTTGGGTTATTCCATGGGGGTCTGCGTACCCTTGTGAAGCGTCAGACGCAGGGGTAAGCTGGATACCGCAGAGCGTGCGCCAGTGCACGGTCTCCTTATTTTCTGATGGATACACTGTAGGTGTGTCCCGCCTCGGCCTGGAACACCACGCACTCACCGTAGGAGGTGTCCAGTTCAGCAGGAACGTCCTGCCCGGATGCTGCATCAGTCACGCAGACGGTACAACCGGGCCAGGGGTTCATCAGTCGGCAGGGAATGGAGCGCACAGCAGAAATAGTCACAGGGTTCTCCACCCCATTGGCCGTGTGAGCCGCGCTGACCCGGAAGCCTCCCCGAGCCAGGAAATCCCGGAAGGCACACTCCGTCCAGTCCGGCACAGCGGGAAACAGGTGAATCCGTCCAGAGCGGCTGTTCATCAGCCTCTCCGGCGCTTCCTCTAACTCCTGCAGCAGCATGGCGTGGTTGGTGATTTTTTGCGCACCATAGGCATACTTCCGCGGAATCTCATCCTTGCATGCACCAGTAAGGACATAGGGCTCCCAGTTGCGGGCGCTGCCCAGCACATCAGCGGTGCGGGTCATCATATCCTTAAGTTCCTTCGGGCTGTCCAGGTTGATTTCATCCGCCATGTTGACCGGAAAATAGCCGGTGAACATAAAGTGATCGCCCCGGGTAAAGCGGGGGAAGGCCATTTCGTTGGCGCCAATCACCTCACCCGAGCCCACGCGGAAGGTGGGATATGCCGGCAGATGCTCCGCCACCTCCCGCCAGCCGGGAATCAGCTCTGCATCCACGCCCAAGTATTCCGCTGCTTCGCAGGCGCGGTTGAGCACCCAGCGGAACATGGCAATGGTGCCGGTGCAATTGCGGGTATACTTCAGCTGATAGCTCACACCGTAGCTCTCAGTTTCCACGGTGGGTTCCAGGTTGTACTGATGGCCGTCCCAGCCCCGGCGGGCGAAGGCCTCGTAGAAGATGGCCAGATCCCGGAGAATGGGCCAGGCCCTGCGGCGCAGGAAGTCCTCGTCCCCCACATAGTCCCAGAAATTCCAGATGCACTTCATGATTTGCCCGGGAACCTCCATGGTGAAGTCGAGGACATTGTTTTCCATGTACCAGGGGCTTTGGGCAGCAGCAGGGAGATACCCGTGGGCCATGCACATGCCAGGCAGGCCAAACTTCAGCCGGGCCTTCTCCTTCAGGGTTTCATGCCAGGTTTCAATCAGCTCAATCCATAGCAGCTTCGGCTCGGGTCGGTTGCGCAGGAAATAGGGACCTTCAGCAAAAATCTCGTTGTAGCAGGGCAGCGAATGCCAGGACTGAGTATCCACCTCATAGCAGGCGTAGCTGGCGCTACCCTCCAAGTGTGCCGGGCGCGGGCGGCAGAAACCCATGTGTCCGCTGGTCCAGGAGACGAATGCGTCCAAAACCATCTGACGGTCGCAGGCGTTGCGCTCGTCCTCTGTGGCACCCAGCACCATACGGCCTTCCTCTCGGCGGGCGTATAGCTCATCATACCAGGCTTCATTCTCCTGGGCCAGCCCGTCAAAGCCCGTGGCTTCTGCTTCAAGGAGCAGCTCCTTTGCCTTGTTCATGTAGTCGGGAGTATCGTTACAGGTGACCACCGCCACGTACAGCACGCTGTCGTGGGTTTCTGCTGTCTGCGCAGAGGCGGCAACGCCGGGCGCACCTGCCACATAAGTATAGTTGGTGGCCATCGTTTCAAACATTTCCGGATGGGTGGTCGTGCGGATGCCCGGCACCTGTAGCACGCCCTGGGAATCCCGGCCAATGTAGGGCTTCGTGCCCAGGCCGTGGGCCAGCGGATGCTCGTGAATCACTGCCTTCGGGTCGCCCATCATGGCCATCATCACATACCGGAAGCCCTCGGGAAAGGTTTTTTCCGCCGGAAATACCTGGTGAATCCAGAAGAACCGTCCTTCCCGGCCCGTGGTGGGCGGCTCAAACAGGCCGTTGATATCCTTGTCAGCCTCAAAGTCATAGTAACCCAGGGGCTCATCCGGGTTTGCAGGGCGGTAAACCACTGTGGGAATGAACTGCCCCTTCTCATCCATGTAGCGGCGATGGCCCTGGTCAACATTGCGGTACAGCCGCACCTCCGGGGCTTGGGCCATGCCGGCATAGTGCAGGTGCAGGGCCAGTACATTTCTTTTCATGGCCATTACGTATTCCGCCGTCAGGCTTTTTTCACCCATGCAGCCAGAAACGGTCACACGGCCGTCCTTCAGATGATGGACAGCAGCAGGCAGCTGTGCGCCCTTCATTTCCGGTGCCCGGACAATCACCTGCCCCACACTCTTCTGGCAGGGAAAAGGATAGACCTCCGACCACAGAGCATGATTGTAGCGGCCGCCTCGCTCGTCCAGCGCAGCGAAGGGTGGACGGGTCATGCCGGCCATAGGCATGTCGTTAAGCTCCTTGTTGGCCTCGCTGAAGGCGCCGCGAATCAGGTCGTCCATGGTGAAGTGATCCCTGTCCACATAGCGCCGGTCAATCACATCGGTTTTCAGCAGGCTCAGGGTAAGCTCCTCCATGCCGCCCCAAAGTGCCGCCTTCATGGAAAGGCTTGTCAGGCGGGTATGGGGGCCCAGAATTCCACCGCCCATTCCCCCGGGATGAGTTAAGCAGATTTCCGTATCATAGGTCATGGTTTTCGCCAATTTCTTGAGCGTGACACGCTCCTGAGGATGGGTGCAAATAGCGCTCATGTTGGTTCAGCCTCCTTAAAGCATTCACGGATAACTTCCTCGTCCCCAAAGCCGAAGGGGCAAGAGGGTGATGTTCTGTTTGCGCTGTAATAGTTGCGGAATATGTGCGCCTGACCCTGTTCATCCAGGGTGTAGCGGAGAAATTCCTTTTCAGCAACCTTGTCCAGCCAGGCGGTGTCCGGCGCGTGCCAGACATGCTCGATTCTTTCGGTAATCAAGCGGCGGGAAGGCATTTGCAGGTAGCCGTGGGGATGGTTTTCGTGAAGCCATCGGCTGGTATCCCGCAGGAAGGCGTGGCGCTTCTCTGCGCTTTGCAGGGAGAACCAGGTGATTTCGTCATATCCCCAGGCGTAGTGGGAATCCAGCCGGGGCTCGCCGGAGAAGCGGGATGGGCCGAAATTGTCCAACTCTACCAGAAAGGGCATCTCCTCAGCAAACCAGCCGCTGGGCGAAACACCGCCCAGGCTGTGGCCGTAAATGCTGTTGTGATAACCCTCTTGGACGGTTACATTCATGGGGTTGTCCACCACCTCCCGCAGCCTCAGGGGCCAGGCGTTGTAGTCGAACAGCATGCGCCCCTCCACCGTAATGCCATGGGTATGGGCATCGCACAAAACATAGTGGCGGCGGGCGTGCTCCCGGGCATAGGCCCGAATGCGGCCCAGTATCTCCGCCCAGCAGCGGAAGCCTTCGTCCGCCGCACCGATGAGATGCACTTGCCCGAAGTGAAGGCTTTCAAACCCTGCGTCAATATACCGCCTTGCACGGTAATACATGAACAGCTGCGTTTCCAGTTGTGTCACATCCTGCACCGAGCGATTCTGGCCCCAGTGGTTGACATAGCGGCCATCCGGGTTCAGCATCGCATCGTAAGAGAAGCAGCGCTGCTCCACCGACAGCCCAAAGGCCTCGAACACCCAGGGCGGCACAGGCAGGCAATCCACCTGGCATTTCTCAATGTATTCAAAGATGCAGCCCTGAAGGATGATGTCAGGATCGGCGCGGTGGATGTAATCCGCACGCTCCCGGCAGACGGCAAAGTGCTCCTCCTCCGGTGTGCCTTCCCAGATCAGCCCGGCACGGCCAACGTACTTGGCGCCCTCGTGCAGGAGCATGCGCACATCATCCTCGAAGGTCTGGCTGGGAGCAAAGTTGTCCATGCCCAGGCCCGTGTGGGTCACGGCGTGGGACAGGTAATTCTCCAGCACATTCCGGGAAATGCTGCCATCAAAACGATAATCAAGCACGAATATCCTCCTTTACCAGCATATCAAGGGGTGCAGAGCCCACCTTGCTCACGCTGACCGCATCCGGCTGGGTGCCGCCCACATACAGACGGATATCTCTACCATGATGGTGGAACACCCCTGCGTCATCGCACACACGCAGCTCCTTTTCAGGAATGAACAGCCCGACCCGACGGGTTTCGCCGGGCTGCAGCAGCACCTTTTCCACCGCGGCCAGCTGACGGATGGGCATGGCGCTGGCGGGGTTCACCCAGGAAATGTAGGCCTGCACGGTTTCCTCGCCAGGCATGGTGCCCTGGTTGGTCACACTGACCCAGGCCCTGATGCCCTCCGCATCACGAACAGCCTCAAGGTCCTTGTAGCCGTAGCGGTTGTAGCTCAGGCCGAAGCCGAAGGGGTAGGCACATTCGCCCTCAAAGTAGCGGTAGGTACGTCCAGCCATGGCGTAGTCTTCAAAGGGTGGCAGCTGATCGGTGGAGGCATAGAAGGTAACGGGCAGCCGTCCGCTGGGAGCATATTGGCCCATCAGCAGTTCCGCTACCGCCAGCCCGCCCATTTGTCCGGGATACCAGGCCTGGATGATGGCCCCGAAGGCCTCCTCGCAGGGAATCACGCAAGCGGATCCGGTCATGTTCACCAGTGTCATGGGCTTGCCCAGGGTGCACAGTGCCTTCATCAGGTTACGCTGGCTTTCCGGCAGCTCTAAATCCAGCTTGTCGCCGCTGCCAATGGCATCACTGCTGTCCTCGCTCTCCATCTCACCGTTCAGGCCCGTGACTACGACAATGGCATCCGCCAGGCTGGCCGCCTGTAGCGCCTCACCAATGCGGTAGGAGTCCGGTTCACCCCAGCCCGCCTCCACCGAACCGCCAGAGATAGCGCAGCCTTCAGCATAGTAGATGCGCTTGTCAGGCAGCAGCGCTTGCAGGCCCTCCAGGATGGTGTAGGTTTTGCCGGGTGTACCGGCGTAGTTGCCCATCAGTGCCAAGCGGCTGTCAGCATTGGGCCCGATGACGGCAATGGACTGAATGCTGTCTTTGTTCAGGGGCAGCAGGCCATCGTTCTTGAGCAGCACCATGGAAGCGCGGGCCATGGCAAGGGCCTTTTGATGATGCTCAGGGCTGTCCACCCTGGCGTATTCCTCCGGGGTAACGGGAGGCTCCGGATCCAGCAGTCCCAGGCGGATGCGGGCCCGCATGAGCCGCTCCACGCTGCGGGTAATGGTTTCCTCGCTGATCAAGCCACGCTTTACCGCCTCCAGCAAATGGGGAAACACCCACCCGCAGCAAAGATCGCAACCGTTGTTTACAGCCAGGGCGGCGGCTTCCGCCTCATCGGCGGCAACCTTATGGTTCTTGTACAGGTCCTCAACAGCGCCGCAGTCACTGACCACATACCCGTCAAAGCCCCACTCATGCCGGAGCTTTTTTTCCAGTAGCGTGGGCGAGGCGCAGGCGGCTTCACCATTGACGCGGTTGTACGCACCCATGAAAGCGTGCACATGGCCTTCCTCAACAGCGGAACGGAAGGCAGGCAGGTAGGTCAGGGCCATATCCTTGGGGGAGGCTACCGCGTCAAAGGTATGGCGCATGGATTCCGGCCCGGAATGCACAGCGAAGTGCTTGGCCGTAGCGTCGCACTGGGCACGATCCCCTTCTTCCCCCTGTAAGCCCTGGATGAACGCCACACCCATCCGGCTGGTCAGGAAGGGATCCTCGCCGTAGGTTTCATGCCCACGTCCCCAGCGGGGATCGCGAAAGATGTTCACATTAGGTGACCACATGGTCAGACCCTTGTAGATGCTGCGATCCTCCCACATGGCGGCGGCACGATGCTTGATGCGGGCCTCCTGTCCAATGATGGCGGCAGTCTCCTTCATCAGGGGAACGTTGAAGGAAGCAGCCATGCCGATGGCTTGGGGAAACACCGTGGCAGTGCCAGCACGGGCCACGCCGTGCAAGGCTTCGTTCCACCAGCTGTACTCAGGGATGCCAAAGCGGGACAAGGCGCTGGAGAAGTAGGTCATCTGGCTGACCTTTTCCTCCAGGGTCATCTGGGATACAAGAAGATGCGCGCGCATTGCGCTGTCTAAGCTGCAATCTTTCCAATCCATCGTAGAATCCTCCAGGCTGTTTATAGTTTGCCCTGACTTTCCAAGGCCAGAAGCACGTTGCGAATCCGCCGTTGGATGCAGGAGGTACCGGTGTCCTTGACCTGCATCATCATCAGGATGGTCATCTCCTCGGCAGGGAAGTTGGCGAAGTAGACCCCCAGCCAGCCGTCCCAGCCGTATTCCCCCGGGCGGATGAACATGGGGGCTTCCCCGGGAGCGGCGGCCTGACGCATCAGCTTGCCGTAGCTGTACCCCTCATAGCCATGCCAGGGGCGGAATTTTTCCTCATAGGGGTGCTGGGATGTGGTCAGGAAGCGCACACTTTGGGGAGAGAGAATCTGCTTGCCCTGCCATTGACCCATATCCAGCAGCATCCCTGCGAAGGCCATGTAATCGTCAATGGTGCCAACCAGGCCCCCACCGCCGGAGATGAAGGCTGGCTCCTCCGTGGTGACGAAAACACCGGCGTTAACCGGGCTGCAAGGGCGCAAGCCCCCTGCCGTGTGCTCGTAGCAGGCGCACAGCCGCGACAGCTTGTCCTCCGGTACAAAGAAGCCCGTATCCCGCATGCCAAGGGGATCAAACAGCTCCTCCCGCAGGAAGCGGCTGAAGGGGCGCCCGTCCGCCACCTCAATCACAGCGCCCAGCACATCGGCGCACAGGCTGTAACGCATGCGCTCGCCGGGGTGGAAGGCCAGGGGCAGCTCGCCAATGCGGTTGGCAATCTCCACGGTGGTCATAGGATTTCCCACCCTGTGTCGCCGCTCCACTTCGGCCATCAGCTGCTCTGTGGCGCGGCCGGCCACATCCTCCCCGCCGTAGCATAATCCGGCGGACATGCCCAACAAATCCATCAGCACCGCCGGACGCTTTGCCGGGACAAATCCGCCGCCCTGGGCTACCCGCTGGTTACGGAACCCGGGCAGGTACGTGGCCACCGGCTCCATCAGGTCGATGACACCCCGCTCCACCAGCAGCATAGCTGCCGCGGCGGTGACGGGCTTCGTTTGGGAATGCAGGCGGAAGATGTGATCTCTGCGAATGGGCAGATGCTTCTCCCGGTCGGCCCATCCAGCCTGGACATAGAGCGCTTCCCGGCCGTGGTGGCGCACCAGCACACTGGCGCCAGCCATGCGGCCCTCCTGCTCTATCAGCTGCGCAAGGCACCGTTCAACACTTTCTATGAGCGTCATCGTCGCAAATCTCCTTTCGACCGGCAAATACGGCATGCGCACGCTTCGCAGCCTGATATCGAAAACACCGGCAGGGGAATGAAACCCCTGCCGGCAGACTGACCGGAACCATCATCCCCGTCAATCGCAGGGGAGCCGGCTGCGTTACTTGAACATGGGCATCTTTTCGGCAATGGTGTTATTCACATATTCGTTCAGCTCATCCATGCCGATTCGTTCAGCCTTCTGCAGATAGTCAGCGTAGACGGCACGGCACTCCTCTTCGGAAGCGGCCATGATTGCCTGCGCCTCAGCCGTATTCAGCAGCTCCTTAATCTTGTCGTAGATAATCTTCTCGTCATCCTCGCCCATTGGATAGGAAGCCATGACCCAGGGCCAGTTATCAAAGCGCTCACAAATGACGGCGTAGCAATCAGCCACATACTTGGGATCGGTGGTGGCACAGCGGGACACAGCCTCCACAATCTCAGAACCGCCGAAGTAGAACCAGGTATTGTACTTGGAATTCTGCGCATCGGAACCCTTGGCAACGGTGGCCTTCCACTCATCGGAGAACTCGGGCAGACCGTTCTCATTCAGAGTGTACTCAATGCCCTTGCGGCCCATCTGGGTAGCATACTGGCCTTCTTCAGAGAACATCCATTGCATCATCTTGATAGCAGCCTCGGGGTTCTTACAGTTCTTGGTGATGAACAGTGCGGACCAGCCGGTATCGGACGTGATGTAGCTGGACTCGGGGAAGGGCACCATTTCAATGGCGTAGTAGTCCGGGTTGATTCCTGCCAAGGTACCGTTGGCGGAGGGCAGAGAGTTCTGCGTAGAGGAGCAGGAAGCAAACCACTTGTCATCCGGGATAGCCGTGGAGCCCTTGACGAAGTAGGGGTCATCCGCGATGAGGTAGCCGGCGCGGTAGCACTTGTTCAGCCAGAGCAGCATTTCTTCATAACGGGGATCCAGGGTGAAGTGCTCATACACGCCATCCTCCTGGGGAATGAACTCCAGCTGGCTCATGCCGTTGAGATAGCGGAAAACCAGGGTATTCCAATTCTCGCTGAGCCTCAGGGGGGTCATGTCGGGATAGGCAGTCTTCACCTTGCCGAAAAGCTCAAACAGCTCATCAAAGGAGGTGGGTTGCTTCTCGCCCAGGGCATCCAGGATGTCGCCACGCAGCATAAGCGTGCCGACCATGGGCACAGCGCCTGTGATGCCTTCCCAGTCAGCCTTCTCGGAGTAGTGGTTCAGCAGGGTGTACGCTACGCCATCCTCAGAGAAGTTGCGGGCAATGCCCAGCTGCTTGGGGCTGACCTCCCAGTCAGGGCAGTACTGGGCAATCAAATCCTCGTAGGAGTAAGACACCGCGGGGTCGGAGCACCGGTCAACCATGTTCTGGGTGTAAATCAGGTCGGGCAGATCGCCGGAAGAGAGCATCACGCCCAACTGATTGGCATCAATGGCCACCGTCACATCCAGGGTAACGCCGGTCTTTTCTGTGATGTACTCGGGGATGATACCTGTGAAGGACTCCACAGGATACCAACTGTGGTCGATGAAAATGCTCAGGGTGACGGGTTCTTCCTCGGCAGAGGCGAAGGAAGCCAGCGACAGCACCATGCAGACGCTGAGAATGAGGGACCAAAACCGTTTGCTCATGGGACAACCTCCTTAATGTGTTTATTGCTAAGGCAGTTTAGCTCTACTGCCCAATGCACGATTTTGATTAACCCTTGACCGAACCAATGGTCAAGCCGGACACAAAGTACCGCTGGAAGAAGGGATACACCACCAGAATGGGTGCCACGGCCACAATCATCGCCGCCAGCTGAACAGACATGTTGGTCACTGTATCGTTCGCCAGGGAGGCAGCATAGGCATCCATGTTGCTGTTCTGGCCAAGGCTGGACTTGTTGATAACGGCCATCAACTGGTAGGCCATGGTACGCAAATTCTTATTCTGGGTGAAGAAGGCCGTATCATACCAGTTATTCCAGTGGCCCACAGCCGTGAAAATGGCGATGGTGGCCAGCAGCGGCAGCGAAATGGGCAGCACAATCTTGAGGAAAATCTGCAATTCTGACGCGCCATCCAGCCGGGCCGATTCCCCAAGCTCCGCGGGCAGATCCTGGAAGAATGATATCGACACCATGACATAGAACATGCTGAGCATTCCTGGTATGATGTAGACCCAGAAGGTGTTAATCAGATGCAGCTGGCGCAATACCATGTAGTAGGGAATCACACCGCCGGATAGGTACATCGCTACAATGAACAGGGACATGTAGACCTTCCGGCCAATCAGGTTTTTATAGCTCAGGCCATAGCTGACAAAGGTGGTCATAAACACTGTCAGGATGGTGCCTGCAACTGTGCGGGCAACGCTCACGCCCATTGCCTTGATCCAGGTAATATCGGAAAACATCTTCGCGAAGTTATCCAGGGTAAAGCGGCGCGGCCAGAAGTAGATGCCGCCATAGGTCGCATCCTTACCTTCATTAAAGGCCAGCACAATGGAAAGCCAGAAGGGGTAAAACGTCACCAGAAACACAATGATACACACCAGGTATACCACCGTATCGACAACCTTGTCCTCTGTGGTACGGCGGATTTTGTTGTATGGCTTACGGGAAATAACCATCTTCTTCCCTCCTTCAAATCAGAACAGTGAGTTGCCCGAGACCTTCTTGGAAACGAAATTCGAGGCCATGACCAGGATGATGGAAATAAGAGACTGAAACAGGCCCACAGCAGCAGCGTATGAGTAGCGGCCGTTGGACAAGCCCACCTTCATCACGTAGGTCTGAATGATTTCCGATACTTCGATATTGCCTGCGTTACCCAGCAGGTACGATTGCTCAAAGTTGGAGCCGCTCAGGCCGCCGCCCAGCAGGTTGCCCATGGCCATAATCAGCACCACGGTGATGGTGCCCTTGATGCCCGGAAGCGTAATATGCCATATGCGCTTCAGCCGGCCTGCACCGTCGATTTCTGCGGCTTCATACAGTGTAGGATCAATGCCAGTAATGGACGCCAGGAAGAGAATAGCCCACCAGCCCATGTCCTTCCAACAGGCGGTGATGACCACAATGGGCAGGAAATACTGTGGTGCTGTCAGGAAAGGAACAGTTGTTTCCCGCCCCATGGATGTCAGCAAATTGTTGAAAACACCGTTGGATTGCAGGAAAATTTGGCAGAAGCCCGTCACAATTACCCAGGAGATGAAGTAGGGCAAATAGCTGGTCGTTTGCACCAGTTTTTTGAAAGGCATGCACTTTACCTCGTTAAGCACCAGAGCCAGCAGGATGGGCAGTGGGAAGGTAAAGACCATTTTGATGAGACTCATCACCAGGGTGTTTTTGAGCGTCGAGAAGAAGTTGTAGTCAGTGACAAACTCTTCAAAATACTTGAGTCCTACCCACGGGCTGGTGAAAATACCCACAAAACCGGAAGTAATCTTGTACTTCTTGAAGGCCATAAGGATACCCACCATGGGGATGTAATTGAAGATTATCAGATAGACTACACCCACTAGAGCAAAGGCCTGCAACGCCCGCTGGTTCCACAGCCTGGACCAGATGCTCTTGCGCGGCGGTGCACCTTTTGCGGCAGGGGAAACACCGTATTTGATGTTCATTATATCACACTCCTTGTTCCTTTGTGCTTTTGATGCCTTTATTCTATGGGACACAGGGCCAGCCTGTACACTGTCATAAATTCGTTTGACCTGTCGCATCATTGGCCCGGAAATGCACCCGCAGAAGCCAGGCGGCCTTGATGCCGTTGGCTTCTGCGCTTCTCCATCCCCAACGCAACAACAAAATCAGGCGCATCACCATAAGATTTGACGCTTGCCCGCGCCATGCAAACCACCTTACAATGGATGTATACGTGACATCCTTGTGTTTTGCATTGTCAACGGAGGGGTAAAGGGATGAAATCAATACGTTCTATATGGAAGAAACCTAGCCAGGAAGCGCTTAACGGCTACTGTATTATGATGGAGGGTCTGTTCAATACCCTGGGTCACGACATTATTGGCATGACAACCATCGTACCGCTGTTTCTGGCTCATCTGGGTGCAAGCATGGAGGCTATCGGCTCCATCAGCACACTACAATCAGTGTTCGGGGCCATCATGCCGCTGCTATGCGGCGGTATAGTGGCTGCGGCAGCCAGCAAGAAAAAGATGTCCATGGTTATCAACGGCATCGCGCGTACCGCTTACCTGTTGATTCCCTTGGGCATCGTGCTGGGGCTGTCCCCAATGGCAGAGCTTGTGCTGTTTTTCGGGGTCATGGTTTTATCCAATATGGGCCAGCCTATTACCGGCATCACCTGGAATTACTTGCTGGGCGATTGCGTTCCGCCGGAGCGACGGGGTAAGCTGCTCGGCACGCTGTACGCGTTATCCGGCGTCATAACCTTTGTATCCAGTGCCATCATCAAAGGCATCCGATCCTCTCCAGCGCTTGATGAAAGCAGCCAATATGCGGCCATCTTCGCACTTGGCGGCATCCTGATGGTCTGCTCGGTGCTTTGCTACATTCCCCTGCGGGAGCGCACAGTGGGCAGCAGCTCCCGGGAGGAGCGCAATCCCCGCCGCTACATCAGCCAGCTGCTCAGCTGCTACAAAAGCAAGCTGTACTGCGGTGGACTGATTGCCAACGTTTTTTCTTCACTTGCGCTGAGCGTGAATGCTTTCTTTTTCGTTTTTGCACAGAACACACTCCTTCTTTCTGGAGACCAGGTGTCCAACCTCATTGTCATCCAAACCCTGGGGCTGATGGTCGGCGGTTTGGTTACTGGGCAGATTTCCCAGCGCTTTGGAATCAAGCGGATGCTGCAAACCATCGAAGGCTTAGGGATTCTGGTGCCTGTGATGGGCCTTGCAGCCATGCGCACAGGCAGCGCGTTTGTCTTCGCGGGCCTGGCGGTATTCATCATTGGCTTTACCAAGAGCGGCACCATCGGTTATCAGGCGTATATTCTTGAGATTGTTCCCACGGAGACAAGCGTGTATTATATTGTGGCCCGCAGCCTGACGCTGCTGCCCTTTTCCTTCGCAGGAATTGCTATCGGGTCATTGATTTCGCATTATTCCAATGTTCCGGCGTTTATCCTGCAAATCATTCTGGGCACGCTGGCCTTTGTGGCAGCGTCCCGGCTGAAACTAACTGTCTATAAAAAAGAAAACGCGGCTGTATGATCCGCGATGAAAGGAGATTTTTCCCTATGCTTCATGAGAGCCAGATGCATCAGGTACTGGGTAAGCTAAAGCGATACGAGGATACTCTGGAGGCGCTGATTTTCGACAAGGTGGATACTATCGGCACGGTGGAGCTGCTGGAAACCCGGGACGATCTTTACACCGTCCCGGAGGATGGCTACCGTACCATCGCCCCCGGAGAAACATGGGGTGGCCAGGGCGTGTATGGTTTTTTCCGCATGAATTACACCGTTCCGGAGCATTTGGCAGGCCGGCCGCTGTTTCTCATGCCCCACACCCAGGGCTACGAGTCCCTGCTGTGGGTGGACGGCCAGCCCTTCGGCACCTATGCCACCAAGATTGTGGTAACCACCCACGGCAATCACTACTGCGATATGATTCGCATGAATCCGGCAGCAGGGGAAACCATTGCCCTGTGCGTGGAGGTGTACTGCGGCCATTACGTCCGGGGCACTCAGCCCTTTGAGTATAGCGGGCGAACGGATTTCACCGCCGTGTATTCCGGCATGGACATCTGTGTGAAGAACCAGCTTGTCAGTGATTTCTACTTCGACCTGAAAACCCTCAACGAAATGGTCGATGCCCTTGACGTAACCAGCTACCGCCGGGCAGACATCCTCAATACTCTGGAAAAGGTTCATGGCATCATTTACTACGATCCTGCCTGCGTCAGCCGGGAGACGTTCGAGCAGGCACTGCGCCAGGCCTCACCCCTGTTGCGGGAGCAGCTTGCCAAGCATAACGGCCCTACCGCACCCTTTGCTGGCCTGACAGGTCACAGCCACATGGACACAGCCTGGCTGTGGCATGTGGGAGAGACCATCAAAAAATGCGCCCGTACCTATTCCAACCAGCTTTCGCTGATGGAGCAGTACCCGGAGCACCGGTTTGTGCAATCCAGCGCGTTCCACAGTGAAATGCTGCTGGAGCACTACCCCGAGCTGTTCAAGCGCATCCGCGCCAAGGTGATAGAGGGCCGCTATGAGCCCAACGGCGCGGTGTATGTGGAATGCGACTGCAACATCACCGGCGGCGAGAGCATGATTCGTCAATTTCTATGGGGGCAGCGCTTCACCCGGGAGCACTTCGGCTATACCTCAGACACCTTCTGGTTGCCGGACACCTTTGGCTACAGCGCGGCCATACCGCAAATAATGAAGCAGTGCGGCGTGAAGTATTTCGTGACCACCAAGATGTCCTGGAACGATACCACAGACTTCCCCTACGATTCCTTCCTCTGGGCAGGCCTGGACGGCACACGGGTGCTGACCCATTTTCCGAAAACCCATGACTTCCCCTGCCCAAGAACCCTTGCCCACTTTATGTTCACCAAAGACCGCCGGGGCGACGTGGTGAAGGACAAGCGCCTGAGCCAGATGAAGCTGATTGGTTACGGCTTTGGCGACGGGGGCGGCGGCCCGCAGTTTGAGCAGCTGGAAATGGCCCGGCGCCTTGGTGACCTGGAGGGTATGCCCCGCACACAGTTCATGAGCGTGAGCGAATTCATGCAGAAGCTTGACGTCTCCATGCCCGAGCCGCCGGTTTATACTGGAGAACTGTACCTGGAGTATCACCGGGGTACGCTGACAAATCAGCATGAAATCAAGCGCAACAATCGCAAGGCGGAGGTCGCCCTGCATGATCTGGAGCTGCTGACGGTCAGCCGGGCTGTAGCCTGCAAAGCGATGGCCGATGGCCAGGCTATCCATCCCCTGACACGGCTGTTGTTGATTAACCAGTTCCACGACATTCTGCCGGGAACAGGTCTACCCCGGGTTAATCAGGAGTGCCGTGAGCAGGTGGGCAGCGTAATCACCCAGGCAGGAGAGATGACCAGCGCGCTGCTGTCCGGCAGCTGCAACGGCAACCGGATCAGCGTCACCAACACCCTTTCCTTCCCCCGCAGCGATACGCTGTATCTGGATGTGCCGGAGGGCATGATTGTCAATGGTGGCTACCGGCAGCAGCGGATCACCGATGTAGCAGGCAAATCGCTGCTGGCTGTGGCAGGCGTGACCCTGGAGGCTATGGAGACCCGGGTGCTGACCCTGGTTCTCGGCCAATGCAGGGAAAAGACGCCCTTCGTGCTGGAAGGCGCTGAGCTGACCACACCCTTTGCCCACGTGCGCTTCACGGAGCAGGGAACAATCGACTCCCTTGTTGACCTGCGCATGGGACGGGAAATGCGGGGCGAAGGGCATCCGCTGAACACCTTCCTGCTGGCAGAAGATGTTTCCCTGAAATGGGACAGCTGGGACATTGACGCGGACCTTCTGCCCAAGCTCAAACCTACAGCTCATCTGCTCTCCTGCCGGGTAGTATCCTGCGGCGAGGTGGAAATCCGTATCGAGCGCGAATACCGCCTGACGGATAAATCCACCCTGACCCAGCAAATGATTTTCTCTGCCGATTCGCCTCTGGTGCGCTTCGATACCCTCATTCACTGGCAGGATGACCATCGCTTCCTCAAAGTGGCCTTCGATACCTCCATCTTTGCTTCGGAGAGCCGGGAGGAAATCCAGTTCGGCTACGCACTGCGCCCGACCCATGACAACAACCCCCAGGATGCGGCCAAGTTCGAGGTCAGCTGCCACAAGTATGCCGACCTGTCCGAGAGCCGCTGCGGCGTGGCCATCCTCAACGACTGCAAGTACGGCATTCACGCCAAGGGTTCCTCGCTGCATCTGTCGCTGCACAAGGGCGGCTGCAACCCGGATTACACCGGCGACAAGGGTGATCATCGGGTAACCTACGCCTTCCTTCCCCACGATATGGGCTTCGGTGCCCAGAGCGTCATCCGCCCTGCCTACATGCTGAACTACCCAATCCTCCAGGGGCATGCCATGCCGGAGGAGCTGCCCCGGCTGATTTCCGTAGATGCGGACAACGTGATCTGCGAGGCCATCAAGCCCTGCGAGGATACACAGCATGGCTACATTGTCCGCCTGTATGAAGCGGAAGGCACCACCTGCCGTGCCCACATGACCATCCATCATCCGGTGAAGGGCGTGTTTGAAACGACCATGCTGGAAGAAAACCGGCAGGCCTTGGGTGCAGAGCAGGAAATCGACATGGTATTCCGCCCCTTTGAAATCAAAACATTCAAAATCCTGTATGAGGGAGGAACGAAAGAATGAGCAGCAGCATGCGCTACCGTAAAGCTGCCGATGTGTGGAATGACGCACTGCCCATGGGCAACGGCCGACTGGGCGCCATGGTTTACGGCCATACCGGCATTGACCGCATCCAGCTGAACGAGGACAGCTTGTTTTACGGCAAATTCATCGACCGCAACAACCGCGCCACGCTGGGCAAGCTGACGGAAATCCGCCGCCTGATTCTGGACGGAAAAATTGCCGAGGCGGAGGATCTGATGAACCAGTACATGATTGGCGCCCCCATGACCATGCGGCACTACGAGTCCCTGGGTGAGCTGGACATTGCTATCGGCCAGCACACACCTTTCAAGATGGGCTGGTTGCCCAACAGCGACGAGGCGGAAGCCTACGACTGCCAGCTGGATTTGTTGCGGGGGGTGCACACTCTGACCTTCACCCAGGGCGGCGTGACCTATACCCGGCGGATGTTCGTCAGCTACCCCGATCAGGTGCTGGCTGTGCAGATTACCTCCAGCGTCCCCGGTGCGCTCAATCTGGACGCACAGCTGGACCGCTGCCGCATCTTCGATGAGAAGGTGCCAGATCACCGCCGACCTGGGAAGTTCTCCCGGGGCGGCGGCTGGGCCGGCATGCTGCTGGATGAAAACCATACAATCAGCCCAACCACGCTGCTGGCCCGTGGCCATGCGGCGGAGACCGGCTTTGCCATGGCGCTGCGCATGGTGACTGACGGCACGGTGGAGGACCCTTACACGCAGCTGCTCACCCGGGGTGCTTCCTGCGTGACCCTGCTGCTGGCTGCCGATACGGACAACCGGGAAGAGGACTATGTGTCTTCCGCCCTCACCAGGCTGGACGCAGCAGAAGCGCTTGGCTTTGAGCAGCTGCTCCAGCGGCACAAGGCGGACTTTGAGGCCCGCATGGGCCGCTGCACCCTGAATTTGGGGCCTGCGCCTGACATGCCCCTGGATGAGCGGCTGGACGCTGCCCGTGCCGGCGCCAGGGACAATGATTTGGCTGCCACCTACTTCACCTTCGGCCGATACTTGATGGTGTCCGGTGGCAGACCTAACTCCACCGCGCTGAACCTACAGGGCATCTGGTGCAAGGATTTCCTCCCACCCTGGGACAGCAAGTATACCATCAACATCAATACTCAGATGAACTACTGGCCGGCGGAGGTCTGCAATCTGTCG
Organism: uncultured Faecalibacterium sp.; assembly: GCA_964383815.1. GTDB lineage: Bacteria > Bacillota > Clostridia > Christensenellales > Aristaeellaceae > UBA11524. The sequence goes on from CAYLIC010000007.1 coordinate 48,901, forward strand.
GAGGAACATCTGTCCATGTTCGACCTGATTCGTCGCATGTGGGAGCGTGGCCGTGACACCGCCCGCATCATGTACGGCTGCCGGGGCGCGGTATGCCACCACAACACTGACATTTACGGCGACTGTGCGCCCCAGGATGTATACATGGCGGCCACGCCCTGGGTCATGGGCGGCGCGTGGATGGCGCTGCACATCTGGGAGCACTACCTGTTCACCCTGGACAAAGCCTTCCTGAAGGAATACTACCCCATTCTGCGGGACTTTGCGCTTTTCTTTCTGGACTTCCTGGTGGAGGACGGCAAGGGTCAGCTGGTAACCTGCCCTTCCATTTCCCCGGAGAACCGCTACATTCTGCCCGATGGTCATGATACCCCTGTATGCACCGGTGCTACAATGGATAACCAGATTATTCGTGCGCTGTTCGATGCCTGCATCAGCGCCGGCAGCATTCTGGGTGAGGATGCTCCCCTCTGCGCGGAATTTGCCAACGTCCAGGCAAAGCTGCCGCCCAACAAGGTTGGCTCCAAGGGCCAGCTGCTGGAATGGCAGGAGGAATATACCGAAATGACTCCCGGCATGGGGCATATATCCCACCTGTGGGGTGCATATCCCGGCACGGAGATTAACTGGAAGGACACCCCTGAGCTGCTGGAGGCCGTGCGCACCTCCCTGCGCCTTCGCATGGACAACGGCGCAGGCCAGGGCGGCTGGCCCCTGGCCTGGTATATATGCGAGCATGCCCGTATGTTGGACGCGGAAAAGACTGGCGACAACATCCGCACCATGGTGACGGCCTCCCGCACACGAAATTTCATGAACGGTTTCACCGTATTCCAGATTGACGGCAACCTGGGGGCCACTGCGGGCATTGCCGAGGCGCTGCTGCAAAGTCACACAGGGCTTCTTCATCTTCTGCCCGCATTGCCGCCGGACTGGCAGGAGGGCGAAGTGAAGGGCTTGCGCGCCCGGGGCAATGTTACCGTTTCCATACGCTGGTCACAGGGCGCCCTCACGCAGGCCATCCTTGAGCCGGGTCATAGCGGCGATATTTCAGTGGTTGGCCCCACCCTGCAGGTGTACTGTGATGGTGCTCCCGTTCCCGTCATTGCAGATGAGAACGGCTTCCGCTTTCACGTACAGGCCGGTCAGAAATATTTTGTTCACCCATAACAACTTATCCCTCACCCGCTGGAAAAGCGGGTGGGGGCGTTGTGCTTTCCCGGGAAAAGCAAGGTCTTGTCTCCAACGCTGCTTTCCAGTATACTTGTACTATAATAGGTAATCCATGAAAGGGAGAATGAGCATGAAAGGTCGGATTTCGCTGACGCGGTTTTTTCTGTGCATACTGACAACCACTATCCTGCTGATTGTCAGCCTCTCCGACACCGTCCATGCGGAGGAGCCCCGGGTGGTGAGCGTATTCATCAACCATCCGTGGTTTCCTGTACAGAGCTTTACCGGCATTATCCCGGAGGAAATCACCCGTGTAACCGGCGTGACGCTGGAGGTGACCGTAGCCCAGGATATGCAGCACCTGAACCGCCTGATGGCCCAGAACCAGCTGCCCGACATTGTCTACACCTCCACCATGCTAAAGCGGATGAACAACCCCGAGCTGTGCTACAGCTATGATGAGCTGCTGGAGCAGTATGGTCTTGACTGGGACATTCCCGCCCAGCTGCGGGCCAATGCCCTGGCTTATTCCCCTGACGGCAGAATCTACGGACTGCTGAACAATTTTGCCAGCAATGAGGAATGGCAGCATACCAGTGCCGTACCCATGACGGGCTCACTGATGATTCGCCAGGACATCCTGGAGCAAATGGGCGTGGGGCAAATCCATACCACAGAGGAACTGAAAGCAGTCTACCTGAGGGTCAAGGAAGAATATCCCTATCTGGTGCCCTTGACCTTTGACGCAACGCACCGGTTCAACTTCTTCCGCTGCTGCTTCGGCCTGGGATTGCTTCCCTTTCAGAAGCAGGCAGACGGCACCTGGCTTTTCTATGCCCGGGACACGCGCTACCTGGAAATGCTCGCCTATCTCAACGAGCTGTACCGTACAGGCTGTATGATTCCCGACAGTTTTGCCTCTACCGACAGCGATTCTTCCCTGCTCTACAAAAGCAATCGCTCCTTTTCCTTCTCTGGCTGCACCCAGAACTCCAACCTCTCCCTGCATAACGAACTGATTCAGATAGACGAAAGCTACTGCTCCGTGGAGCTTTTTCCCCTGGACGGCGCCTGCTACGATACCCAGGGGCTGGGCTGGTCGGCCTCCTTCATTACCCGCACTGCCCGCGACCCGGAGACCTGTATCAGGCTGCTGCGCTGGATGTACTCCGATGAGGGGCAGCACCTGACCGAATGGGGCCGGGAGGGCATTGACTATACACTCAACGAAAGCGGCTTGCCTGTTTTCTCCGACGATGTGATGCAGTCCGTTTTCGCCGACACCTACCACCAATCCTACAATCCGTGGTTTTACTTCGGCACTTCTGCCATCGTGGAGGCAGAAGGCCGCTGCGCCCTCCAGACAGAGCATCTGTCCGACCAGACCTACCAGGAGATTCGCCAGCGCTACCGCATTCTTCCCTGGGTTACCATCGCTCTGGCGCAGATGCCTGAGGATTGCCGCCTGATTTACGACCGAATCACCGCCACCATTGATGATTATGAAACCAAAACGATTCTTTCTGCTGATGAGGACGCCTTCCAGCGCAACTTGAACGAAATGCTTGCCTACCTGGACGCACTGCATGTGGAAACACTTGAGGAACACCTGAGTGCAAGTATTCCCGAGCATTACGAGCAGTATCAGCAGCGAATGAAGGAGATGGATAGCCCATGAGGCGGCTTCTTGCCCGTATCCGGGCCAGCATGCCCAAAACCACTGTTCGTTTCATGCTGTTTTATCTGGTACTGGTGCTTTTACCCACAGTCGTATTCATCAACATGTATGTCAGCAACCTACACCGCCAAGCTGTCAATGAGCAGCAGTACGAAAAGCAGGAGGCGCTCCGGCTTTCGGCACAGTATTTCACCCGCTCCCTGGAGGAAATCAACCTGGTGGCCGAAACCCTGCAATCCTCCACGCCGCTGCTGACCCTGCTTTCAGGAGGCTACCCATCCGCCTCGGATGAGCTTTACGCTTATTCCGCCTATATCGAGCCCTTGTTTGATACCGTTTATTCCATCCACCCCTTCATGGACGGTTTGTACCTCTACCGTCTGTATCCCTCCTATATTGGCAATAGCGGCCTGGTGCAGAATTTGCGTGATTACAGTGACTTGGCCTATCCATGCTATACGAAGGGCAGCAACTGTGTGTTTCTGGCAGCAGCGCCGGAGCAGTTCCATCACCCCACGGATGAAACGCCAGAAGGGGTGCGGTATGTTTGCCTGCGCAGTCTGTACTCCAGCGACTATACGCAGGTGGTCGCCGTACTGGAGGTGCAGCTGAGGGTGGACGATATCTTGCAGAACGTGTTGCCCGTCAGCGGAGGAGGCGAGCTGTACCTTGGCTACGAGGGTGCATACTACCCCATTGTACAGCGCAGTGCTGCCTATCACCTGGACGTGGAGCATCCCCTGGCCTACAAGCCCGTTGCTGCCGAGAATACACTGCTGCTGGAGATGCCAGTGGCTGAAATGACACTTCTTTGGCAGCTGCCCCCGGTTGAAGTCCATGGTGAGGTCGACCTGTCATTTGTGCTGATGCTGTTTCCCATGGCTCTGTTCTGGCTGTATATTCTGATCTATACCCGCGACATTTCCCGCTTCAGCCGCCATATTCATGCCACAGGTGTCGGCGTTCCCCGGCCCTACGAAGGCACTGTCCGCAAGGATGAATTCGGCGATGTGATCCGTGAATACAACACCATGACCCGAACCATTAAGGAGCTGATTGCCTCTATCCAGGAAGCGGAGCGACTGAAGAACGCCGCCAACTACTACGCCATGACCAGCCAGGTAAACCCCCACTTCATGTTCAACACGCTGGAAAATATACGCATGCATATTGAGCTGGAGAAATACCAGGACGCTAATCAGATGCTTTTCACCCTCAGCCGCTTTCTGCGCTATAACATATCCCTGCGGGAGGAAAGCAGCTTGGAGGAAGAATTTGAACATGTCCGGAACTATGTGCTGATCTACCAGTACCGCATTCACCATATGATTACCATAAAGATTCGCCGAGATGATGATGTGCCCAGCATCCGTTGCCCTGTAAGAATCCTCCAGCCGATTGTTGAAAACAGCCTGAAGCACGGCATCGCAGGACTCCATGACCCTATCCATGTGGATGTCCATGCCTGGTGCGGCGAGAATGGCGTGTATATTGATATCACTGATGACGGCTGCGGCATGAGCAGTGAAACGCTGACAGAGCTGAACGCACGGCTGGAGACAGCCACGCTCCACAGGCAGAACCAGGCGGACGAGCATGTGGGGCTGGAGAATGTCAATGCCCGCATCAAGTATTTCTATGGCGCGGCCTATGGCCTGCACTTTTTCCATGCCGAACCGAGAGGCGTGCTTTGCCGCATCTATGTCGGCCTGCAGAAAAAGCTCTCGCAAGAAGGAGGATGAAGCGTATGAAGGTTATGATCGTTGATGACGAAGAGATTATCGTTCAGGGTGTGCTGAAGCATCTTTCCCGGCTGGAAGGCCCGGATATCACAGCTGTTGGTGCCTGCTCAGGCGAGGAGGCGCTGGCTACCATGGAGCTTTTCCGCCCCAATTTGCTCATCACCGATATTCACATGCCATCCATGAGCGGACTGGATTTAATCCAGCAGGTACGTACCAGAAACCTGTGCGCCCGCTGTATCGTGCTGACCGCCTATGAGGAATTCGAATATGCCCGCCGCGCACTGGAAATGGGTGTACTGGGATACATGGTCAAACCAATTGACTGGGATGAGCTGGACAGCCGCCTGCGACAGCTGACCCAGGAAACCATCGGCCAGCTTCAGGCCGCTGAGGTGCTGCGGAAATACGAATCGCTTTATGTCCACACGCTGATGAAGGAGCTTTCACCCACGCTGAGAAAAATCACCCGTTATGTTCAAAAAAACTACGCACAGGATCTATCCCTGATGCAGCTGTCCTGCCAGACTGGTCTGACAGAAAGCTACATCTGCACCCTGTTCAAGAAAGAAATGGACATCACTTTTCTGGAGTATGTCAACGAGCTGCGCCTGTACCAGGCCATGCGCGCACTGCTGGAATCTCCGCGAACGCCTGTACGCGATGTGGCGACCTTGGTCGGTTACCGCTCTGAGCGGCAGCTGTTCCGCCTGTTCAACACCCATCTGGGCATGACGCCCCAGCAGTTCCGCGACCAGAACAGCGAATAATTGACACGCTAAAGCGAGGATGGAGAGCCGAAACTCCCCACCCTCGCTTTAGATTATGCTTTTCGAGTATTACGTTAACTCTGCCGGAACCAGACGCAGCATCATGGAATCGAAGGGTATCGGCCGTCCAGGTGCCCAGGAAGGCGCTTGCATCGGCCGCAGGTGCGGCCCCATTCTTCTCAAAGAACAGCTTCATGCCGTCCATTTCCATGACCAGCCGGCCCTCGGCATCCATGGTCATGAGCATGTCAGTCATGACCACTGCACCGTTCTCCACGCTCCAGGTATCGGTGGAGGTAGTTTCGCCGTCATAGTTTTCAGCAGTGCCATCGGCATTCAAGGAAAGAGTTATTTCCACGCCCAGGTCTGCCATGGCGAAGGCTTCACCCTCCATTTCCATGGAAACAGCCTTCCAGGTGCCAACAAAGGCAGCGCCCTCCTCGCAAACCGGATCCGCAGGAGCAGCGGCAGGCGCAGGTGTAGGCTCGCCCATGGGATCGCTCTTAACAGTAGTCAGCAGGGTTTCCACATCGGGCATAAGCGCCGGGTCGGTGATATAGCTGCTGAAGCCGGAACTTTCACCGATGGTTTCCACATAGGGGCCAACGTACACCGTCTCCAGGGGCGCGTAGCAGATAATGGTTTCCAGGGTTTCGCAGTTGGCAAACGCACCGAAAGCAATGTTGGTGTAATTATCGGGGATGACCATGGAGCCCACGGGAAGCTCCGTATCGTAGTTGTCGCCGCCGATGGTGTTCAGGGTCATGCCTTCTGCCTCGCGGGGCGGGTACAGGTTCAGTTCGGAGCCATGGTAACGGTCAAGGCGCGCATACTCGGTATCGTACCAGAAGTCGTCAATCACAAACATGACGTAGGGCATTTCTACCAAGTCGTTATGGTTTCGCCAACACGGGCCACAGGTGCATACCAAGGGCGATGAGTCTTTTCGCTGAGGATGCGCACCCGCTCGGCAGTAGCGTTGGGCGCAGCAGCCTTGCCGCAGACGGTGATGTGGTGATACGCGCCATACATGGCGGGGCGCATCAGGTTCACGGCACAGGCATCCTTCAAAGAAAAAAATCGGCATGATTCATCACTTCATCGCATGTAAAAATTCCTGTTCCAATCTATCACATATTCCTGTGCTTTACAAGATTTTTCTTTCAGCAGAAACACCTTCCCCCACCGCGAATATCCCAACAGGAAGCGGGGCAGGACATTCTGCGTCAGCTTGTCCTGCTGCTGCACGAGAGCGGCATGCTGAGCCTTGAAGCAGCGTTCATAGACGGAACCAAAATCGAAGCCAATGCGAATAAGTACAGCTTTGTATGGAAGAAAGCAACGGTCAAGAAAGTAAGCAGGCTGCTGGGGAGAATCCATGCCGAGCTTCCGGCGAAGCTGAAGGATGTCGGTATTCGCTTTCATGTTCCCGAAGAGATCGCTGTACGTCAGCTCAAAAAGCTTCGTAAAAAGCTCTATGCGAAAATTGAAAGCGAAGGGATAGAGCTTGTTTTCGGAAAAGGCAAGAGAAAGACGGCGCTTCAGAAGCTGAGTGAACAGGTGGAGCAATGGCTTTCAAAGCTCAAGCAGTATACCAACGATATTTATATTTGCGGGAATCGGAACAGCTACAGCAAGACGGATCATGACGCCACCTTTATGCACATGAAGGAAGACCATATGAAAAACGGACAGCTCAAGCCCGGATATAACGTCAACGTGGCGACGTGCAGCGAGTTTATCATAGACAGCTATATTTCCTCTTACAGAAATGATGTGCATACACTGATTCCGTTTATGAAGCAGCTTCGTGAAACCTACAAGGGAATGAACATCGGCAGCATCGTAGCAGACTCCGGCTATGAAAGCGAAGAGAATTACTGCTGGTTTGAGAAGCATCCCGAGACCGAACTGTATGTAAAGCCCGGCAATCACGAGGCGCGTAAGCACAAGAAATACAGAACGGATATCAGCCGCAGGGAAAATATGGCTTATGATCCGGAAGCAAACACCTATACCTGCGCCAACGGGAAGCTTCTGAAAGAGACGCAGGAAAAGAAAACACATACGGCTTCCGGGCTGGAGATCACCACGTCCATTTACGAATGCAGCGAGTGCGACGGATGTCCGCTCAAAGAAAAATGCATTCGTGCATGCGGGAGTAAAAAGCCGCTGGAAGAACGTCACAAAGTGCTCTATGTGTCCAAACGCTTTGCCATGCAGCGGGAAGCTATGGAGGCTAAGATATCCACGCAAAAGGTGCGTCTGCTTCGGGTAAACCGCTCCATTCAGGCCGAAGGCAGTTTTGCATATGTGAAGCACGATCTTGAGAGACCATCCCATAAATTGTGTAAACCTCCTTGTTGTTGTCTTTATTCTACACCAACTTGGAGGTTTACACAATTTATGGGATGGTCTCGCGGTAACTACTTCAACTTCCGGATAATGCTCAATCAGTCGCTCGAATACTGTGT
>CAYLIC010000008.1:0-56724 GCA_964383815.1 uncultured Faecalibacterium sp.
CAAAGATGGCATGCACGTCCATTTCGTTCACAGTTGTCAGTAGCGGGTCGCCCTCGCGGATACGCAGGGTTCTGCGAATCTCTTTGGGGATGACCACGCGGCCAAGGTCGTCGATTCTGCGCACTATGCCGGTTGCTCGCACAATGGTTGCCTCCCTTTTTGATCAACGTTTCAACCATAGTATGGAGAAGGTGGGAGGCTTTATGCTGGCAGTGGGTGGAAATGCTGGCGCCGGTCTGGAAGGTGCAGGGCGGGGGAGGACAGAAAAAGGCCGCTGCGGTTAAGCAGCGGCCTGAACAAATCGTTTGATTCGTTCGTTTTGTTAAGCTGATTACTTCGCGTTGAAGGTGTCGCAAGCAGCCTGCCAAGCGGGCATGCCGGCGTCGATCAGCTCAGCGGGGGTGTTGGCGCCCAGGTTCCACAGCAGGGATTCGCCAAGAATATCGTTGGAGGTGCCCAGCAGCACGACCAGGTTGAAGCGGGCATGCTCGGGCTCACGCAGCATAGCATAGGTCTCGTACACAGCGCGGTCGTCGGTGTAGTTGGTCTTGTTGCCAACCCAAGCGTCCTCGGTATCAACACCGGGGGTGTCGTTGGTCCACAGATCGATGAAGAAAGCGATCTTCTTCACGGTCTCGGCATCGTACACGTTGGGGATCAGGGTGGTGTTCTCGGAAATCACGTGGATATAGGTGTCGCCCTCGTTAGGCACGGGGAAAGCAACAGCGCCCCACTCGTCTTCCATGTCAGCCATTTCGGAGTTGTCGTTGAATCCGCCGTAACCCTGATACATATAGAAACCGATGTTGCCGGTCTTCCACTGCTCCTTGTACCAGTCCCAGTTGGCATCGGCAGGAGTGGGCATCCAGTAGGTGTTGTAGATGTCGCGGGCCCAGTTCAGAGCGTTGATAGCAGCATCGCTGTTCATGGTGGGCTGCAGCTTGCCATCGGCATCATAGTCGAAGAAAGCGCCGCCGTTGCCATACACAGCCAGGTTGAACATGTCGTCAGCAGAGCCAACCAGACCCCAGATGTCGTTCACGCCATCGTTGTCGGTGTCGCGGGTGATCTGCTTCAGCAGTTCTTCGAAAGCAGCCCAGGTCCAGGTGCCATTGGCCTGCATGTCGTAGATGTCATCATACTTGATGTTGGCTTCTTCCAGCACGCGCTTGTTGAAGTACAGCATGCCACGGGGTTCGGCCATGCCAGTGGAAACGCCATAAACGTTGCCGTTCTTGGTCCACATGCCAATGTTGGCCTGGTTCCACTTCTCAGCGGACAGATCATAATCGCCCCAGGAAGCGGCAACGCCGTTGGAAACCAGGGAGCCAACCTTACCGGGCTCGATGATGTAAGCGCGCAGGCTGCCATCGGGAGCGGAGGTGAAGTTGATCATTTCTTCGGCGCAGGTGCCCCAGTCGCCGCCCTGAATCTGACGAATCTTCACATTGTAGGTAGAGAAGATCCAGTCGCGATAGTCGTACTGAAGCTGCTCGTCTTCAGTGGGCTCTTCCTTGCGGCTGTCGTCGCCAGTCCAGTAGTCGTAGATGGTGATTTCCAGGGGAGTGTCGCCGGGCTGAATCATCTCAGCCACGACTTCGGGGTAGCCTTCGGGGGCCTCTGCCAGAGCCGCAACGCTCGCCAGGAGCATCATGGCAGCCAGCAACAGAGCAACCAGTTTCTTCATTGATGGGTTCCTCCTTTTTTATTTCCATACAGGTGAAGGGTGAATACCTTGCCACCCGTATAGGTTCGAAGTGATTTGTGTAACCTTACCATGAGTACCTGATTATTATACACTAATTCTGACCAAAAGACAAGGGTTTTTGGGCATATTTCCTAAATGGTTACTTATTTACTCCTTGCTGCCCGTCATGGCCAGGGACTGCACAAAGGTCTTTTGGGTGAAGCAGTACAGGATAATCAGCGGAATGCAGCACACCAGCACGCCGATGGAAATCAGCTGCTGCTGCCGTGCATTGGGCACAACAACGGCCTTGCTGGCATCGTTGGAGAAGTAGCGGCCCATGCGGCTGACGATGGAGCTGAGGTTAATGGAGAAAACAGAGTAGCTGGCCTGGATGAAGTTGCGGGAGTAGAACAGGTCAGTCCACTGCCACACAAAGGAGAACAGGAAGCAGCTGGCGATGGTGGGCATGGCATCGGGCAGCATAATCTGCGTAAAGGTGCGGAAGGTGCTGCAGCCATCCACAAAGGCGGCTTCCTCCAGGCTGTCCGGCACACCCTTGAAGTACTGGCGCAGCATGAAGATGTACAGGCCATCCTTCAGGCCCATGCAGGTCAGGCACATCATCAGGTAGGGGAGGATGGAGGTGCGCAGGTTGATGGGCTTGCCGCCGAAAAGGCGAATGAGGCCGAACAGGTCGAAGTTGGCAAAGTTCATGTACAGGGCCGTCTGGATGGTGGACGGGGGTACGATGATCAGCATGATGACGCATGCGAACCAGAACTTCTTCAGCGGGAACTCATACCGGGCAAAGCCGTAGGCCACCAGCGTGCAGGAGACGACCTGCAGCACGGACACCAGCAGGGAAATCCACAGGGTGTTCAGCATGGAGCGGGGCATGTCCGTCAGGTCGAAAACGATCCTGTAGTTATCCAGCGTCAGGTGCCGTGGCAACAGGGTGATGGTGGAATCGTACAGGTCGGATTCAGCCATGAAGCCAGTGGAGAAGCGCATCAGCAAAGGCTGGATGATCAGGAAGCAGAGGCCGAACATCAGCAAGGCGCGGAAGATGGAAATGCCAATGCGCTTGGTTTCGCGCTTGAGCAGATACCCCTCGCTGCGGCGGTTGCGATCCCAGAAGCTCTTGTTTTTACCGATGAATACGGTATTGTTTTTACTCATAAGACTTCACCGCCTTGGTAATGATGAAGGAACTGATGCCGATGAACAGCAGCGCAACGCCGAAGTACAGCCAGCTCATTGCCGCAGACACACCGAACTTAAAGTCCTGATATGTCACGTCGTAAATCAGCTCCATAACCGTGTTATCGTTCTTCATGAAGAAGTCGATAATGGTATAGATGCAGTTGACCAGCAGCAGGGGAGAAACCATGGGGAAGGTGATCTTCCAGAAGGCTTCCCAGCCGGAGCAGCCCTCCACATCCGCCGCCTCGTACAGGGAGGGAGAGATGGACTGCAGGCCGGACAGGAACACGATGATCTGGATGCCGGAGGCCATAACGATGTCGTAGATGGAGTCAATCATCTGGAACACCACATCGAACACGCCGCTGCCCACACCGGAGACTTTTAGCAAATCCTCCAATGTGGCTGATATGTTCACGCCTGAGGAATCCTGCAGGGACTGGGCCATGCCGGACATCATGTCGTAGAACTCGTTTTCGTGCTCGATGCCGGGCAGTACGCCGGAGGAAAGGATAACCGGCAGGAAGAAGATGGCGCGGCACAGGGTGCGGCCCTTGAAATCCTGGTTCAGGATAACGGCAATCACGAAGCTGAGCACCAGGGTGGCGATGGTGTTGATAACCATCTGACCGATCTCCTCAACCAGGTTCTGGTTATACTCCGGGTCAACCGTCAGGGCGTAGGAGTAGTTGTTCAGGCCCACATAGGACTGGGCGTAGCCTTCGCCAGGGATCAGGGTCACATCATTGAACGACATGATGAAGCTTTCCACCATGGGCTTGGCCATGAACAGGATGAAGCCGATGATGAAGGGAAGGATGAACCAGGTGCCGGTGCGGGCATTGCGTGCGCGCATGGTGCCATAGGTGGTATTGCCGGGGATGTAAATCCGGAAGGCATCCAGGATGCCATCGTACCAGTGCTCGCGAATCACATTATGCTTTGCCATGGATTACTGCCCCCTTTCCACCGTGTAGTCACGGGCGTTGACGAAGGTACCATCGATGGTACGGGAAGTATCGGAGTAGTTGACGTAGACCTTTGTACCATCTTCATAGCAGGTGACGGCAACATTGTCATCCAGCCGCTGGTGGGATACGATGCGCTGCTGGTTCAGCCCGGCGGCGGCAGCCTGGTAGGCCGTTACATCCTCAGCAAACTCCTCGGCCCAGGAAGCATAGGTGGAGCCGTAGTAGTTGCTGTGGGTGGTGTCCTGCAGCACCTTGCCATCGACGGCGAAGAAGGTGTAGTTCAGGCCGGCGCCATACTCAACGCACTTGAGGAACTCGTCAACATAGTCGCCTGTGGTGTTAACGGAATCGCCGGTGTAGTCCTTCATGCCGTGCAGCGCAATCTGGTAGAAGGGGATGCTCTCGTCGATGATGCCGTACTTGGTGCCGGTAAGGTTCATGTCGGTAATCACATCCGCGTAGGGCAGCGCATAGTCGTTACCCTGCTTGATCATGATTTTCTGCCCCAGGCCCTGGGCCTCCTTCATGGAGCCGATATTCAGGGCCTTGACTTCCTCGCGGGTTGTGGTGTCCTTGGGGTTGTAGTCAGCGCTGAGGAAGGAGCCGATATCGCGGAAGGACACGCCAGCAGCCTCCACACCAGCCAAGGTGTTCAGCATGTTGGTGGTGTTGTCCCTGGCGTAATCGGGGCGAACCAGGTAATAGGCGTCCATCCAGTCCATGGTGGAGTAATCCACAATGTCGAAGGGGTGCAGCTCAATCTGCTCGCGGGTGGTGTAGCGGGCGGCATTGCTGAAGGAGATGAACCCATCGAAGATGCCGCTATCGTAGGCGAAGCAGTTCACGCCGTCAAAGTAGAGGGAAATGCCCAGCTCCTTGGCGGTGGCGATCAGCTTTTGCATGGCGCCCTTGCCGCCCAGCTCGCGAAGGATGTTCACATGGGCGAAAACCTTCTGGGTCACGCCGCCATTGGCCCAGCCGCTGAAGCGCACATTCAGGTTGCGGATGCCCTTGCCGGACATTTCCTGCAGGATGTCGCTGGCCTGGCTGAAGGTGGTGGTGGCAAACACGGAATCGATAGGCAGGCCGAGCTTCTCAACCGTCTTATCGATGGCGCCCACCAGCTCCACAGACACGGGCACCTCTTCAGAGGCCTTGGCCTGGGCAAGCTCGGGGTTGGTTTCGCGGAGGTAATCACCGTAGCCATTGGCCAGCACGGCGTAATCCTCCGTTTCGTAGAAGCGATAGCGATGGGTAATGGTGGCTTCCGGGATGGCAGATTCGAACATGAAAACCAGCTGTGCCGTCTTGGCGGAAACGTTGTACTGGTCGGCATGGAGCACGTTGTACTTGGCAGACAGAGAATTGTAGCTGGTAAAGCGCTGGCTGACGTCTGCCTGAATGCCGCCAAAGGAGGTTGCACCCTCCATGAAGCACAGGAATGCACCGCCGTTTTTAACCATGCCGAAGACCGGGTAGGCGTTGCGGGTTTCGTTGATCAGCTCCTTGCGGTTGGTGGCGTAATCCCAGCCGTAGAGGTTGGCGTAATAGGCGTTTTGAAGGGTTTTGCCGTTATTGATGCGGATGATTGCGCCGCCGCCCTCCGGGATGAACATATAGCCTTCATCCTCCAGGCCGGCTGCACCGAACTGGGGCAGAGGCGTGACATAGGTGACGGCATAGCCTTCCTTGTAGCGGATGCTGTCGTAGGGCAGCTCGGCAACAAAGTCCCGGCCCTCCAGGCGGTAAATCATGGAGATATTGAACACCGGGCCGGAGTTGTCCTTGGTGCCGGAAACCAGCTGCTGATCCAGCTCGTAATCCTCCTGCGTGTAGCCAACGCCGTCAAAGTAACCATCCAGCTTGGCCTTGTTGCTCTCGGAGGTATCGGACTTGAGGATGTACAGGGCCTGCTCCGTCACGGAGGGATACAGGGCGATGATTTCATCCTTGTTTTTCTTGGAATCGAGCTTTTCAGGATCGTACAGGGTATAGTTGTTCTTCACCTTTTTCTTGGTGGATTTGTCCATCGCATCGGTGAAGGCCTCGAAGCGCTCCTTGGTGATGGCGATGGGGATGCAATAGGTCTTTTCGATCTTGCCCACAGCATAGTCCACACGGACGGAGCCGTCATCCTGCTTGGCAATGTTGTAGTTGCCGCCCATAATGGAATACTTGAAGTTGTTCAAATCCACAGAGCCGGAGGAGGTGGTGTAGGTTACGATGGCGGTGGACTGAAGCGTTTCCTTGTTGGTGGCAACGGCCAGCGGGTCATCGGCAGCATCGACGGGGTTGGAGAGCCATTCCCGGCCGGTGGCCTTGTCGGTCACCTTGAACTGGGTGGTGGTGGGATCCAGCTCGAAGGCAAGGTACTCGTTTTCCATGGTGACGGGAGCGGTGTCGCCCTCGTAGTAGTAAATGGTAGGGCTTAGAAGGTGCTCAGTTGTTTCCTCGGTGAACAGCGGAATGCCCACAAAAATCACCAGAACAGCGATCAGGGCAGCCGCAATCAGCCAGGGGAGAGAGCGCAAAATGATTTTTTTCATTTTATTACTTCCTCCTTAATACAAGCGGAATGCTATCTCTCTGTAAAGGGAGATGAAATAGCTGGCCGCATCGCCCAGAAGGCTGAAGAACAGAAGCAGCAGGAAGATGATAATCAGCGCTGCCAGCACCGTGGCAATCAGGAAGATGAAGGTTTTTCCCGGAGTGTAGTCGTGCACCTGCATCAGGCCCACAAACACCAGGAAAATGCACCAGATGAGGGAGAAGCCAATCAGCACCGTGTAGAAGGAACCCTCGTCCCTGGCGATGACGTTGCTCAACACCACTGCGGGCAGCTGAATCAGCACATAGGGCACCAGTGCATAGCACATAGCCATGTAAATGTCGCTGAAGCGGCCTTTGCCGTCGAACAGGGTGGTCAGGCTCCAGTTGCCAAGGCACAGGATCAGGAACGGCAGCAGCAGGGAAGCAACCTGCTCAAACACGTTCAGGTACTGCAGGGGAGCATTGACAAACTGGAAGCTGGTGAACATCAGCTTGATAATGCGGGTGACGAGGAACAGCACCAGGAAGGTGGTGGCGGCGGCAAAGGAGCCGCGCTTTTCGTGAATCAGGTCCCAGTAGCCGTCGAAGGGGTGGAAGAGCACATACTTGGCATACTTCAGGGAGGAAATGTAGCGGTTCCACTTTTCCTTTCGAAGCGCTTTTTTACTTGTGGACTTGGTTGCGTTCATACACTTCCACCTCCATTCTCACTTTCTTTACCGACCGGCGAACCAGCGGGATAATCATCGCAGCAGCCAGCAGAATCACAATCCAGCCGATGTTCTCCTCCACCCACACCTTGCGGTACTGGCGGAAGGCGCGACCGTAGTTGTCCCGGTCGTGGGCCATCTCGAAGTAATCCATGGCCTCGGTGAACTTATCCTGGCGGAGCAGGGAGCGACCGATGCCGATGAAGGCCAGGTTGTAGTTGGCATTGAGCTTCAGCACCTCGCGCCACAGGTCGGCAGAGCCGTCATAGTCGCCCTTCAGGTAGGCCTTGCTGGCGTCGTAAATCAGGTTGCCATACTCCGTGGGAACAAAGACGGTGATGTTGCCCTCGTTCTGGTCGAGAACGAACAGGTCGTGGTCCATGTGCTCGATGGAGACGGCGGAGTTGAAGGCGCCTTCGTTGTTGCCGCTGGTGCCGAAGACCCACAGCATGATGCCCTGGCTGTCGTAGCCAAACAGGCGCCCGCGGGTACGATCGACCGCCACATAGATGTCATCGTTCAGCACGGTGATATCCACCAGCTTGGACGGGCCATGGGCCTCGGTGTCGTCCACCCAGTACAGGTCGCCAATGGGCGGATACTTGTCATTCTTAATCAGAATGTCGTTGCCGATGCCATTCAGCCGGCGGATGGGCTGCGCGGTGTCGTACAGCAGCTCATCGCTGGCGAAGGTGATGTTGGTGGCGTAGATGAAGGAATCTTCATCCATGTAGATGTTCTTGTACTCCGTCGGCACAAAGGAGGCCTGCTGGGCACGCTGCTCCTTGGTGGAGAAATAGGTCTTCCAGATGTACTCGGCAAAGTTGTACTTCACCTTGTTGGCGCCGATGAAGCCGGTGAACGTGGTGTCGGACTCGTATTTCACAAGGCCCTTGTTCACGTTGGTAGCCAGCACAAACACGCGACCGGAAACATCCGCCACAACCTTGCTGGGCAGGAAGCTCAGGCTCTGGTCGAAGGTGGAGTCGGTGGGCTTGGTGAAAGCCTTGAGGAAGTTAAGGTATTTGTCCACCATGACCACGCGGCCGTTCTGCGTGTCTGCCACATAGATGTTCTGCTTCTCGTCCACGAAGATGTCCTCGGGGCCGCTGAAGGTTGTCACATCGCAGCCTTTAATGGTGTCAATCACCCGCACCAGGGAGTACTTTTCGCCATTGCGGCGGATCTGCAGGATGCGGTTGTTACCCGTATCGGCAACATAAATGTCGTTGTTGCGGACGAAAAGGCTCTGCGGCTTTTTCATGGGTGTTTCCAGCCCCAGGTCGGCACCGTAGATGACATTGCTGACCCGGTAGGCATCGGGCGATTCGCGGATGTCACTCCAGAAATCGTAGTTGTAGGTATAAGATCTGGGGTATGCATCGTCCGTCGCGTAGGCGGTGGTGGTTGAAGCAAGCATGATGATGGTCATGAGCAGCACAAGTAGCCGTTGCATCACCTTCACGGTCGTTCCCCTCCTGTTCTGAATAATGTAGGTTAGCCAATCTTGGATTGCCGTGGGAATTAGTCCTTGATACCGGAGCTGGCCATGGTTTCCAGGATTTGGCTCTGGCTCAGAATGAAGATGAGGATGGGCACAGCCATCACCACAACGGTAACGGCAGCCATCTGACCGGTGCGGGCCACGCCGCCGGCCTGAATCTGCTGCAGGGCGTAGACCAGGGTCTTTTTCGCCTCGGAGTAGATAACGGTGGCAGCGCTGTTGTTCCACAGGCTTTGCACGGAGAAGATGATAACGGTCAGCCAGGCGGGCTTCACGTTGGGCATGACGATGCTCCAGAAAATGCGGAACTCGCCGGCGCCGTCGATGTGGGCGGCCTCAATCAGGGCAGTGGGCAGGCCTTCCATGAACTGCTTCATCATGAACAGGCCGATGGGAGCGGCGAAGGCCGGCAGCAGCAGCGCCCAGTAGGTGTCGATCATGCCCAGCTTGGACATGATGACGTAGTTCGGGATGCCCGTCACATAGCCGGAGAACATCAGCGCCGTAGTGACCACGCCGAAGAAGAACTTGCCGCCGGGGAAGTCATACTTCGCCAGCACGAAGGCTGCCATGGAGGCGATGATCAGGTGACCGAAGGTACCAACGGCGGTGATGAACACCGTGTTGCAGATGTACCGGCTGAAGGGCACCCAGCTCTGGCCCATGGTGACAATCAGGTCGGAGAAGTTATCAATGGTGGGGTGCTGGGGGAAGATGGTGGGCGGGAAGCGGAACAGCTCGTCCAGGGGCTTCAGGGCGGAGCCGATGGCGAACACCAGGGGGAAGGCCATCAGGCAGGCCACCAGTAACAGCATGACGTAAATGCCAATGTCGCCCGCAATGGAGCGGTTGGGATGGCGGCGCTTGATCAGGTGCTTCTTGGGCTTCACAATGCGCTCGCCACGCATTTCCGCCAGGCGATGGAGCTCCTCAGCACGGCTGCGGACACGGGGCTTGTTGTCCCACATTTTGTCCATGTTGTGGTACACCTTCAGGCCGTTGGGCAGCTGGAAGATGTACTCGTTGCCGTCCTTCATTTTAATGGTGATGGTGCTGGACATGCCGCCGTTGCGGACATTCTTCAGCACTTCCATTTCCTCGTAGGGCATTTCCAGGGGCAGCTTTGCACAGTGGAAGCGGGCAACCTTCTCTTCGGAAATCAGCTCGCCGCGGTATTTCTTGCCATTGAAGGTCAGGGTGCCGCTGGACTTATACATCGTTTCACTCATATCAGGAACCCACCTTTTCCAGTGCGGCAGAAATGACTTTCTTGCACAGAATCATGACCAGGAACAGCAGGGTTGCGATGGCGGAAGCATAGCCCATTTCAAAGCGGCTGAAACCATAGTCGAACAAGTGTGTGACAACGGTGCGGGCGGCGTAGTCCGTGGAGGGATAACCGGCCAGGGCGCGGGGCACATCGCACACGTTGAAGGCGGAGGTGATGCTCATCACCGCGCCGAAGAGCAGCATAGGCTTCATGCTGGGGAGGGTGATGTGGTACAGCTCCTGCCAGCGGTTGCGCACGCCATCCACATAGCCAGCCTCGTACATGCTCTTGTCAATGCCCTGGAAGCCAGCCACAAAGGACAGGAAGCCGGTGCCCATGCTCATCCACAGGATAACGAAGATCAGAACGGGCATGATGTACTTGGGGTCGGTCAGCCACAGGAGGGGAGCATCGATGAAGCCCAGATCCATCAGGATGGAGTTCAGGTAGCCGTAGGCATCGCCGCGGAAGATGATGGAGAACACGCTGTATGCGTTGCCGGCGATACTGGGCGCGTAGAACACCACCACGGCAATGGCGCGGAGCCACTTGGGCAGCTCGTTGATGAACCAGGCGAACAGGAACGACAGGATGTAGCCCACAGGCCCGGTGATGACCGCAATGACGAAGGTGTTTTTCACCGAGGTCAGGAACACCTCGTCCTGAAGGATCAGGTTGATGTAGTTCTGGAAGCCCACAAAGCGGGCAGGCTCCAGGATGTTATAGTAGGTAAAGCCGTAGAAGATGGAGGTGCAGATGGGAAGAATGAAGAAGGTGATGAACAGAATGGCGTAGGGCGCCAGGAACAGGTAGCACACCTTCATGCGCTTGGCCTTGGCCCAACCATAGCGGAGCTGGTTGGACTTCATGCTGAAATACCGGCTGGCAAACCCGGCTTGGGTGTTGCTCATTTGGTTTCCTCCTCTCCATAAAGCGGCAGGCCGAACTCCTTGCGCTTAATGTCAATCTCCTCGTTGATGGTGCGGGTGTAGGTCAGCAGGGTTTCACGCGGGTCGTCCTTGTCGTTGATGACCTTGCGGATGGCGTTGGTCATGTGGCGGGTGGTGGAGTAGCCACCGGCGATTTCCGGGAAGCCCACAGACCACTTCTGCTGCTCCTTGAGCACCTTCAGCTGATCGGCCGACCAGGCCAGCTGATCCAGGGCCTCGGTGTTGGCGGTGGCGTAGCGGGCGGAGGAGCCCAGCACAGCCTCCATCTCACGGCCGAAGCGCACCTGTGCATCGGTGGAGACCCACCACTTCATGAACTCCCAGGCGTTCTGCTTGGTGGTTTCGCTGTCGGTAGCCACCATCATGCAGCACAGGCCATTGGCATGAACGCTGCGGTCGATGCTGCCATCCGCCTGCAGGGTGCCGGGGTAGAGGGTGAAATCCCACAGGCCGCGAATCTCGGGGGCGGAAACAGCAAGGGTGTTGTACACGCTGTACTGGCCCACACCCACGGGCATCTCACCGGAGCGGAAGCGGCTGACAAAGTCGAACACGGTGGGCAGACCGTAGTCATTATACAGGCTGGTGTAGAACTTGAAGGCCGCAACGCCTGCCTCGCTGTCAATCATGGCGCGGGTCTTTTCTTCATTATAGATGGCGCCGCCGTTCTGATAAATCAGGGAGTTGAAGCCGGACATGTCCACGTTGGAAATGTCGGGATAGGGGATACCCACGGACATGTTGTTGCCCTGGATGGTGGGCAGCATGGCAATCAGGTCGTCCCAGGTCTGGGGAACCTCCAGGCCCAGGTCTTCCAGGATATCGGTGCGGTAGAACAGCACGGAGAACACCTGGGTCTCGGGCAGGCCGTAGACGCCCTTCCTGGTGCCGTTGTCATAGGTCAGGGGATCCAGCGCACTCTGGTAGAAGGGTTTCACCACTTCATCGAAGTCCTCAAACTGGGTCAGGTCTTCCACGGCGTTGCGCATGGCGTAGTTCACGGCGAACCAGCCATCCACGCTGAGAATCACATCGGGGCCGATGCCTGCCATAACGGCGTTCAGAATGGCATCGGGTGCCACCAGCTGCACATTGGCCTTGATGCCCGTGGCAGCGGTGAAGGAATCGTCCACCATGGTCTTCAGCACGGTGGACTGGTCGCGGCCGGTGACCAGCCAGACCTCAATCACGTCCTCGGCGTCCTCGTCATACACGTCGCCAAGGGAGTTGTAGTCCACGAAGAAGGAGGCCACGCAGGCGCGAACCTCGTGCACCAGGTTGGTGAAGAAGCTGTTGGCGGTAGGCTTCACCTGGGCCTTCTCGCCGCTGATGATAATCTGGTCGATATCCAGCTTGGATTCGGCCATGTTCTGCATGGCGGTGCCCAGGCTGGTGATATTGTCCTTGAAGTTGGAGAAGGACTGGGTGATGCGCTCGTTTCTGTCAACGAACTGCTCCAGCTGCACAGCCAGGGTCTGGGCCACGGCAACCCGGTCGTTCTTCTGGCCGGTCAGCGCCACGGTGTCATCCACCAGCTTGTACAGGCGCTTGCTTTCCAGCGTCATGGCCTCGATGACCTCGGGGTACACCTGGGCGATGTTGTAATCGCGGAAGCGGTCGGGTGTCACGCCGGTGAGCACCAGCACCTTGCGGTAAATCTGGTTCAGGCGGTAGATGCTGCTCTCCATATCCTTCAGGATGGTGCCCATCTCGCCCAGGGTGACCTCCATGCGGATGGCATGGCTGCCAGCGGAGAGGTAGAAGCGGTAAGGCTCGCCGTCTGCATTGGCAAGGGTGTTGGTCTGCCAGTTGGTATCGTAGGAGAAGGCAACGGAGGCCATGTCGGCAAAGGGAACCTCTCCATCGATATAAATGGTGCGGCAGGAGATGGAGCCGCGCTGGTAGGTCTGCCGGGCCTTGACGGAGATGTTGTAATACCCATCGGCAGGCACGTCAAACTCCCACTCGATCCACTGACCGGCGGTGTTCCACGCATCGCCGCCGATGTAGTTGAGCACGGTGTGATACACATCATAGGGCTCGGTGTAGGCGGAGGCGTGGTCGTACCTGGCGTACAGGGAGGGAGAGGAACGGGTCTGTGCGGTTTCGCCCTCGATGGTCACCTGCCAGGACTGATCCTCCTCTGCCATTTCCACCACGGGCTGGGCAGCCAGGTATTCCTCGTAGGTCTGGTGCTCGGTCACGGGGGTCAGGGTCAGGGTGCGGATAATCATAGGCTCGTTGATGGCCTTGAGGGTCAGGGTGTTTTCGCCCGCATTAAAGTAGAAGCGATAGGGTTCGGTTTCGTAGCCCATATCGTCACGGCAGTAGGCGGTCTGATATTCGAACTTTTCAACCTGAGAGGGACGAATGTCGTTGCCCTGGTTGTCCTTGCGAACCTCGCTGCCATCCACCCACAGGCGGGAGAAGCGCAGCATGTCCGCGCCGGAGAAGGGCAGCTCGCCATTGATGTGCAGCTCCCGCTCCACATCCACGCCGCGGGAGGCCACCGTCAGGTATTCCAGCTGGACGGAGTACATGCCCTCGGCAGGCACCTCCACCTTCCAGGTGACGGAGGAACCGTCGCCGGTGTAGACCTGGGGATTGCCGGAGGCGTCCTGCTGCAGCTGTCCGTTGCCCTCAAACGCAGCAATATCGACCGGGACAGCCTGCTTTCCTGCGCTGACGGCGGCATGCGCCTGCAGGTAGGCCTCGTAGGTGTCGTCACGGCCGATACCGGTGATATCGGTGGACAGGTCGGTGTCCTTGTACTTGTTGTGGAAGTCCTGCGCACCGCTGTTCAGCAACAGGATCGCCGCGATGATCACCGCTGCGACCAGGATGCCGAAAAGAATACGCCACATCTTTTTCCGCATAAGCTCGCCACTCCTGTTTCATTTGATGCTTCCATCAAACATGATAGAACAGTATATATCAACATTCATGCATGTTACCGCCACCCAGCGCCTTAGCAACGGATGGCGGTAATGCTCGAATAATTGTATAATAATTATAGTTTTTCTCACCATATCTGTCAAGAACAAGCCGGTTTTTTTATAGGTTTTTAACATATTCACGGATTTTCAAATGGGTGGGGTAATGTCGGGTTACAGGCACCTTTTCGTTAACCTGAAAGGCAAAGAACCGACTTACGGTCGGTTTTACCCTTCAACCGTTGAAATGCAAAGGGTTGTGGGTTTTATGCGGCGGTGAGGTGAGATGTTCATGATCGAAAAGGGAGCAAAACTTGAACATTACAAAGCGACAATCAGCAAATTATGGGCAAGGAATAAATATGACAAAAAGCGGATAAATATGACGAAAGGATGAAGAAACCAATATGACCCTTCAGAAAATCATAAAAAGTCGGCCTGAAAAACCAAAATACCCAGAAATTGCGGCAAAAAATGCTTGAAGAGAACCGCCAACCGTGCTAAAATGTGGGCAAGAAATGGAGCACAAGGCAGGGAATGCGCATGAAGAAGCAAAAGTTGATTACCCCGCAGAACCGCAGCCTCTTTGATTATGGATACAGGGTGATGCAGGGAGGCAGGGAGTTTGTGGCCTACCGGGAGGACAGCACCATCCGCGTGTGGTACTGCGCCTCGCCCGATGCGTACAGCGAGCACGAGCACTCCTCGGTGGAGGTGGTGCTGCCCCATCAGGGGGAATGCCGGTGCGTGGTGGCTGGCGTGGAGCATGTGGTGAAGGACACGGATGTGCTGTTCATTCCGCCGGACACGCCCCATTCCCTGAGCATGGGGGAAGGGAGCATCCGCAGCCTGATTCTCTTCGACCTGGAGCCGCTGCGGGCCATACGCGGTTTTTCCGCCATTCAGCCCATGACCAGGGAACCTTTCCACCTGACGCCAGCCAACGCCTGCTGTGCCGAGGTGCGCACCAAGCTGTTTGAGCTGATGGACAGGTATTACGCCAGGCCTGCGCTGCTGAACCTGATCTGCTACAGCTATCTGCTGCAGATTTATGTGCTGCTGGGACAGGTGTACCTGGACCTTGTTTCCCTGCGGCAGGAGGAGGAGGGAACCGACGTGCGCCAGGAGGAGAACTCCTGGCTGGCCATCAACCGGGTGGTGGAGTATATCAACAAGAATTATGCCGAGGTGATTACCCTGGACAGCATTGCCAGGGTTGCGGGCTTTTCCAAGTATTACTTCTCAAGGCTGTTCACCAAGTACACGGGCACGCCTTTCTCCCAATACCTGCTGCGCAAGCGGATTTCCGTGGCGGCGCAGCTGCTGTGCAGCACCCAGCTGCCCATTGTGCAGGTGAGCATGCAGGCAGGTTTCAGCAGCCTGAGCACCTTCAACCGCACCTTTAAGGAGCTGCACGGCTGCACACCCACGGAGTACCGCGCCATATACGAGAAGAGCCGCCAGCAGGAGCACAGCGAAGCATAAAGAAAAAACCGACCAACGGTCTGTTTTGGCAGACCCGCGGTCGGTTTTTCGTTGGTCGGTATTACTTTTCCAGGGTGGAGGCCAGCTCAATCAGGGTGGTGAAGGCGGGCTTGGGCCTGGCCTTGCCGTCAAACAGCAGGGGGTACTCGCTGGCCTTCCAGCTCAGGTCGTCCGTCACGCCCCAGACCTGCACTGCATCGATTTTGTCCGCATACTCCAGGAAAAGCTCGAACAGGGCCTTGTAGCGGTAGGCCTGGGTCAGCTGCTTCACATCGCTGTTGTCGGAAATGGCAATGTCCAGCTCGCTGATGCGCAGGCGCAGGCCCAGGGCGCTGATCTGCTCCATGGCGGCGCGAACCTTGCTGGGCGTGGGTGTGGTGGAGCCATAGTGACCCTGAAGGCCATAGCCGTCGATGTTTCCATCCGCCACCAGGCTCTCAAGCAGCTTCACGATGCCGGCCAGCTTGGTGGGATCCGGGGTGTTGTAGTCGTTGTAAAACAGCTTTGTACCTTCCGGGGCGTACCTGCGGGCAATTTCAAAGGTCTGGTTGACAAAGTCCTCGCCCACAACCTTTGTCCAGTTGGACTCCCGCAGCTTGCCGGTGCCATCGGCAATGGCCTCGTTCACCACATCCCAGGAAACGATGAGCCCGGGATAGTTGGCCTGCATGTAGTCCATCACCTGGTGGATGTAGTTGTCCAGCCGGGCCAGCATAACCTCCCGGGTAACAAAGGCGCCGCTGGCCTGGTATCCTTCGCGGAAGAAGGCCTCCGGGGTCTGGCTGTGCCACACCAGCACATGCCCGTGCACCTTCAGGCCGTTGGCCTGGCAGTAGTCCAGCATGGGTTTTGCCGCATCGAACCTCACGGCAACGGCAGTTTCGTCATCCTTTGCCAGCTGGCGGCTGGCGGCAACATCCAGCACAAAGTCCGGCTTCAGCTCGTTTCCGGGGGTGACAATGCAGAACTGGCTGGCATAGAAGTCCATGCGGGCCTTGTCCAGCGCCTCGCTCTGGGTGACGGCACAGCCGAAATCGAAGTAGTCCGCATAGGCCTCCTTCAGGGAAGGCAAGGACATATCGTAGGCAGGCTGGTCCAGCTCCAGGGTGAAATTGCGGATGGAGAAATCCCGGGTGCCCATGCCGACGGTTTCCACATACAGGATGTAGTTATCGTACTGGGCGGGGGTATAGGAGGCCTGGATGGTGGTCCAGCAGCCCTTGTTGGCCTTCACCTTGCCAAGGTTTTCATAGCTTTCGCTGCCATTCCTGGAGTGGGCGGCGGAGAGCATCAGCTCGAAGGGTTCATCCTCGTGGTGCATAACCTGCACGGCGATGCGGTACTTCTTGCCCGGCTGCAGGTTGAATTCCCGCCCGGGGGAGTTCCAGGTGGCGTTGCGACCGGTGATGGTCAGCACGCCGTCCTCTGCAATCAGGGCAGCCTGGCCGGCGCTGCGGGGATACCAGCCATCGGTACCCTGAGTGAAATCAGAAACGTAGGAGATGAGGGGCACATCCTCAGCCAAGGCCAGGGTGGGCAGCGCCAGCACCAGGGCCAGCAGGAATGCCAGCAGCCTTTTCATGGGCAAACCTTCTTTCTGACGGATTTTTGACCATTATAGCATGGTTTGCCGGTTTTGTCTTGCTGAATCCATACGGTGGACTGTGCAATTCTTGCCTTGTGGCGGAAATGTTTACGTCACGTTCAAAAACCGTTTACAAATCCGTGGTAAAATGCTATATAATAAAATAGGACAAGTATTGAAGGGATGATGGGCAATGAGTTTCTTTGGTAGAATACGCGCCTGGCTGGCCCAGATGATGCGCGGCCGCAACGGCATTGACAACCTGGGCGCGTGGGCCCTTTGGGCTGGTGTGATTGTTAACCTGCTGGACAGCTTTCTGGGCACAGGCATACTGTCCCTGCTGGGCATGGTGCTGTATGTGTACGCCATCTGGCGCATTTTCTCCCGCAATGTGTACAGGCGGGCGGAGGAAAACCGCCGGTTCGTTACCTTTACCATGGGCATTTCCACCAAGGTGAAGCAGTTTTTCCTGCGGGCAAAGAACAGCCGGGTGTACAAGTACTTCAAGTGCCCCCAGTGCCGGGTGCTCATCCGCCTGAAGCGCGGCAGCGGCGAAAAGCAGATTACCTGCCCCAAGTGCGGCTGCCAGTTCAGCCAGAGGGCGTAACATGTTTGGGTATGTTCGGGCCAATGTGGCGGACCTGACGGCGGAGCAGCAGGCGCGGTACAGGGCCTGGTATTGCGGGCTGTGCAGGGCGCTGAAGGCGCGCCACGGGCAGCTGGGCCGCCTGGCGCTGACCTATGACATGACCTTCCTGACCCTTTTCCTTTCCTCTTTATACGAGCCGGAGGAGCAATCCGGCGCCATGCGCTGCGTGATTCACCCTGCCAAGGCGCAGCCCTATGTGCAGAACCGCATCAGCGACTATGCGGCGGACATGACCATTGCGCTGACCTACCACAAGTGCCTGGACGACTGGCAGGACGAGGGCAAGCACAGCGCCCGGGCCTATGCGGATGTGCTGCGCAAGGCCTATGCCCGGGTGAAGGCGCGCTGGCCCAGGCAAACCCGGGCCATTGAGGAAGGCATGAGCCGCCTGAGCCAGGTGGAGAAGGCATGGGAGCCTTCGCCGGATGCGGCAGCAAACTGCTTTGCCGGGATGATGGCGGAGCTGTTTGTGATGGAGGAGGACTACTGGCGGAATGCCCTGCGCACCTTTGGCGCTGCGCTGGGCCGGTACATCTATCTGGTGGACGCAGCCTGCGACTACGAGGAGGACAGGAAGCGCGGCGGGTACAACCCGGTGCTTTTGCTGGACAAGCAGCCCGAGGACATGCGCCCGCACCTGACCCAGGCCCTGGGGCAGGCCTCCGCCGCCTTTGAGGCACTGCCCCTGGTGCAGGATGCGGACATGGTGAAGAACATCCTGTACTCCGGCATATGGCAGAGCTATAATGAAATGATTGAGAAGCGGAAGGACGGAAGCAAGCGTGATTGACGATCCATACAAGGTGCTGGGGGTATCCCAGGGGGCAACGCAGGAGGAAATCAAGCGCGCCTACCGCCGCAAGGCCAAGGAGTGCCACCCTGACCTGCACCCCAATGACCCCCAGGCCGAGCGCCGCATGAACGAGGTGAACGAGGCCTACGACATGCTGATGAACCCGGACAAGTACGCCCAGCGCCGGGCACAGCAGCAGGCGCAGCAACAGTACAGCCAGACCTATCAGAACCCCTTTGGGCAGCAGAGCTATGGCGGGCAGCAGAGCTATGGCGGGCAGCAGCAGGGCCAGTATGGCGGCTGGAGCAGTGGCGATTTCGGCTTTGGGTTTGGGGATTTCTTCGGCTTCGGCGGCGGAGCGACCGTTCAGCCACCAAGAGAAGTTCCCGGGGACAGCCCGCAGATCCGCCAGGCCATATACGACATCAACCAGCGGAACTACCAGGGGGCTGTTACCCGGCTGCAGAATATTCCCAGCACGGGGAGAAACGCCCGCTGGCATTACCTGTTTGGTGTGGCAAACCAGGGCGCGGGCAATAGCATTGCCGCGGTGGAAAGCATGCAGCGGGCTGTGCAGCTTGACCCCAACAACCAGCTGTATCACACCCTGCTGCGCCAGTACCGGCAGGCAGGCCAGACCTATGAAACCAACGCCCGCGGGTACAACACCTGGGCCATGGATCCCAGCAGGCTGTGCATGGGCCTGTGCCTGCTGAATATGTTCTGCAATTTCTGCAGACCCTGTTAAGGAGCATTTGATGTATGAGCAAGACCATTGGTATTGATTTGGGCACCACCAACAGCTGTGTGGCAGTGGTGGAGGGCGGCACGGCGGTGATTATCCCCAACGACAAGGGGGAACGCACCACACCCTCCGTTGTGGCCTTTACCGAAAGCGGGGAGCGGCTGGTGGGCAGCCCGGCCCGCCGCCAGGCCGCTGTGAATGCAGACAGAACGATTTCCTCCATCAAGCGGCAGATGGGCACGGAATGGCGCAAGACCATCGGCGGCAAGAGCTATAATCCCCAGGAGATCAGCGCCATGATTCTCCGCAAGCTCCGGGAGGATGCGGAGAGCTACCTGGGCGAAAAGGTCACCGATGCGGTGATCACCGTGCCGGCCTATTTCAACGACATTCAGCGCCAGGCCACCAAGGATGCGGGCCGCATTGCCGGGCTGAACGTGAAGCGCATTATCAACGAGCCTACCAGCGCGGCGCTGGCCTATGGCCTGAACAATGGTGCCCAGCAGAAGATTATGGTATACGACCTGGGCGGCGGAACCTTTGACGTATCCATCATCGAGATTGGCGATGGGGTCATTGAGGTGCTGGCCACCTGTGGCGACAACCACCTGGGCGGCGATGACTTTGACGAGCGGGTGACCCAGTGGCTGGTGAGCGAGTTCCGCCGGACAAACCACGCAGACCTTTCCAGGGATGCCACCGCCATGCTCCGCGTGCGCGAGGCGGCGGAGCAGGCCAAGAAGGAGCTTTCCGCCAGTGAAACGGCGCAAATCAGCCTGCCGTTCATCACCCAGCAGGGCAGCACACCGCTGCACCTGGACATGACGCTGACCCGGGCCAGGTTCAACGAGCTGACCCGGGACCTGGTGGAACGCACAGAAGGCCCGGTGCGCACCGCCCTGAACGATGCCGGCATTGCCGCCTCCGAGCTGGGAAGGGTGCTGCTGGTGGGCGGCTCCACCCGCATTCCCGCTGTGCAGGCCAAGGTGCAGCAGCTGACGGGCATGGCGCCCAGCAAGTCCATCAACCCGGATGAGTGCGTGGCCCAGGGTGCAGCCATCCAGGGCGATACCCTGAACGAAACAACCGCCCTGACCCAGTCCGCCGGCATTCTCCTGCTGGATGTGACACCCCTGTCCCTGTCCATTGAAACGGTGGGCGGCGTGGCGACCCGTGTGGTGGAGCGGAACTCCACCCTGCCCGTTCACTACACCCAGGTGTTCACCACGGCGGCGGCCTTCCAGTCCAGTGTGGAGATTCATGTGCTTCAGGGTGAGCGCCCCATGGCCCGGGACAACAAGACCATTGGCAAGTTCCGGCTGAAGGGCATCAAGAAGGCCATGGCGGGCGTGCCGCAGATCGAGGTAACCTTCGACATCGACACCAACGGCATTCTGAAGGTATCCGCCCGGGACAAGGACACGGGCATGGCCCAGTCCATCACCATCACCGCCAATGAGAAGATGAGCGAGGCGGAGATTCAGCAGGCCATAAGGGATGCGGAAATGTACGCCGGGCAGGACGGCCTGCGCCGGGACATTATGGATACCGTCAACGAGGCACAGCGCCTGCTGAACCAGGTGCAGCAGGCACTTTCCAGGGCGGGAAAGCAGCTGGACAAGGAGGAGAAAAAGCGCATTAAGGCCGACCAGGCTGCGCTGAACAAGTTCCTTCTGAAAAACAAGCCGGACAAAATGTCCGAAGGCGACCTGCTGAACCTGAAGGCCGCCATGGAAACCCTCAGGAGCAGCAGCCAGCATCTGCTGTCCATGGGCGAATAAGCACAAAAGCGCAGGGTGTATGCTCTGCGCTTTTGTACTTCAGAAAATGCTGTGGTTATAGGGCGAAAAGAGCACAAATTGTGCATGGCATTGGGCAGCGTGCTGTGCTATAATCAGTTACGGCAAGGTAACAAACTATTGAAAAGAGATGTAACCCAGCGTATGAAAATGTTTCGTCGCCTGCTGCCGGTGGTGTGCATCACCCTGATGACCGTGGTCATTTCGCTGATACTCTATAACGAAATGACGTATCACGAGGAGGAAAAGGCCTGGCAGGAGCTTTCTTCCACCGGGAAAACCACCGTGGAGCGGATTCAGGCCAAGTTTCAGGACGAGATTGTTAAGCTGCACCTGGTGGAGAGCATCATGAAGGACAACGGCGAGGCACTGCCCCTGGATGTGATTCAGCCGACCACCATGTTTGCCCGGATTGACGTGCTGTACCCGGATGGCAGCATCGTCTCCAACGAGAAAACCATCCGCACCGGGAAGGACATCGACTTTGATGCCGTGGCAGCCAAGGGTGAATACATGACCCGGCGGAAAACCGACTTTCTGACCGGGGATGAATGCGTGTACTATGTGCTGCCTGTGATGCAGGGTGAGCAGGTGCAGGCGGTGCTGATCGGCATGATTAACACCAGCGCGCTGACCTCCGCCTTTCAGCCGCTGATTTACAACGGGCAGGCGGATATACAGATTATCGATACCAAGGACGGGAATTACATCATGGACAGCTGGCACGACACCCTGGGCAACGCCTATGCCCACGGGCAGCGGGCCAGAACCAAGGAGCATGAGGACTTTGACATGCAGCTGGCCTTGCGGCAGCAGATGACCGGCACCGTGGCCTTCACCTCCGAAACCACGGGGGAGAAGCTGTATATGTATCTGACGCCGATTGGCATGTTTGACTGGCAGCTGTCCATCTTCGCCAGGGAGCATGTGCTGTTTTCCAACCTGATGAACATGCAGCGGATGTTTGTCATCGCCGGTGTGACGGAGGTGCTGCTGATGGCCCTGTACTTCAGCTGGAACATCCGCACGGTGCTGCTGCTGGAGCGCAGCCTGGCGGAAAACGAGCAGCAGAAGGAGGCCTTGCGCCTGCTGAGCTATCAGGACGGCCTGACCCTGCTGTTCAACCGCAACAAGTACACGGAGCTGGAAAGACAGTTTGCCGGCAGCAGCCTGCAACACACCGGTGTGGCCTACATCGACCTGAACGGCCTGAAGCAGATAAACGACCAGCAATCCCACGGTGCAGGCGATGAGTACATCCGCCGCACGGCGCTGATCCTCAGCGATTTCTTTGCCGGGCAGTGCTACAGGCTGGGCGGCGATGAGTTCCTTGTGGTGGCGCCCAATGTGGAGCAGGAGGACTTTGAGGAGCGCATGACGGAGATGCAGCAGCGCATGGCCCGGGAGCGCATCAGCGTATCCGTAGGTAGCGTGTGGAAGGAAGAAAGCGCCACCCTGAAGGAGCTGCTGGACATGGCTGAAAAGCAAATGTACCAGGAGAAGGCGGCCTATTACCAGGTTCACGACAGGCGAAGAAAGTGAAGAAACTGCCCGGAGCGATGGTGCTCCGGGCAGTTTGCGTTACAGGGCGGCAAGCGCGTGGGGGTATTCCTCCAGCAAAGGCCGCAGCTGGGACAGGGTTCTGGGTGTGCGATCCGCCAGGGGAATGAGCCACAGGAGAATTGCCCAGTCGCAGGCGGCGGCAAAGCCACCGTCCATCATGGTGGCGCAGGCGCTGATGAAGCGGTACATTTCCGCCGTGGCGGCACCGGAAAGCGGCGGCAGCACATGGGCCAGCGGTGCCAGCACAGTGGTGATTTCCGCCTCCTCTGCGCCGGACTGGCTGGCAAAGGCATGGAGCGCGGCGGCGCTGACGGGTGCAGCATCGGGCGCCAGCTGCGGCACGGCCTGCAGTGCGGGCAGCGGGAAAATGGGCCAGGGAGAAGCCTCGTAGGCGGTGTTGCGGATAAGGTTCAGGGCGGTGCGGGCCAGGAAGACCTTGGTCATGCCCTCAAGGGGCGCATAGGCCGCCAGGCTGGTGAGCAGCAGGGCAGGCGCGGCACCTGCAGGTCCGGGAGAAAGCATGGGGCGTTGCTCTGCCGTGACCTGGTGGGCATAGCTGTCCTTCAGGCCCAGGTAGGCCGCCAGGTTGCCCATCAGGGTGGAGGCGGCAGCAGCGGAGCTGGCAGTGACACCCCACCTGGGGCAAATGCCCAGCAGCGCCAGCAGGGCAACGGCGGCGTTGCGCTCCATGGTTACGCCGCTGGCGGAAAGGGCATCGGTCACCCGGCGGAGAAGCTCCTCCGGGGTAACGTCCTGGCCGGCGGCAGGGTTCAGCCGCAGGGGAATGCCGGGCACGGGCGCTGCCAGCCGGGCATCTGCCAGGGCCTTCGACAAGGCGGCGGGCAGTGCGGCCTGCAGGTCATCCACCCGGCGGGTCAGCTCGTCCCGCTGGGCAAGGAGTGCGGCCTGCTGCTGCTCCAGGCTGGCAACGGCGGCCTGGCACTGGGCCTTGCGGTCGTTCAGGCGGTCAATCTCGGCCTGTGCCTTGGCGGAGAGCTGCTCTGCCACGGTGCGGCGGTAGCTGTCCAGGTCGGCCTTGGCCTTGTCCAGCTGCAGCAGCATGGACAGGCGCTCCGCCTCCATGTCCTGCAGGCGGGCGTGAAGGGCCATTTGCAGGGGTGTTTCCTCTGTGGCCTGGGTCAGGCGTGCGTCCAGCTTGGCCCGCATGCCGTCCAGGGAGAGGATAAAGTCCAGCATTTGGTTCTGTGCCTCGGGCACCTGCCAGGCGGCGCGAAGGCTGCTGCAGGCGACCTCCACCGGGTTTTCCACCTGGCGCATGGCAGCATCGGCAGGCAGGGGAGCGGTGGGCGGCTCGTTTCTGGCAACGCGCCACTGGGCGGCAACCACTTCCTGCAGCTTGTTCTTGGGCTGGGGCACGGAGGTGCGCATATTGGCCCGGAACAGCGGCGTGCCGGAGAGCGGCTTGTCGTGGACGGGCGGCAGGGGAGCAACGGGTGCATCGGGCTGGTGCAGCAGGTTGGCCTGCCTGGACAGGGGCTGATTCAGCCCGGAAAGGGTTTCCTCAAAATTCTTGCTCTGGTCGAGAATTTGCAGCGGCTTGCCAATGGGCAGCGCCTCCTCCTGGGGCTCGTGACGGATGCACAAAAGCACCCGCTCCTGCCCATCGGGGCAGGCCAGGGGGTACAGCATGCCCTGGGTGGCCTTGGCAGTTTCGGGCATATGGGGTGCAGCTTTGCTGACGGGGCCATAGAGGGTGTCCTCCTGCCGGATGTAAAACAGCGGGGTAATGGCCTGCCTTGCCAGGCCTTCATAGTCCCCGGGCGCGCCCTCCACCATATGGAAGAAGGTGTGCTCCGGCAAAGGCTTCACCGTATCGGAATAGAGAATAAACTGGTTGCTTTCGCCCTTGTCGGGCCGGTAGTTCTTGTTGGTGCGAACCTTGTTCACCTCGGCGGAAAGGCCCACCAGGTCCATCACGCACCAGTCGCCCAGGGTGCGCATGCGTTCCTTGAAGGTGTGCTGCTCATTCCTGTCGGGCACCACGCGCAGGCAGCCGTTGTCCGGCCAGAGGCGCGCCGCCTCCTCCTGCACATCGCCCTCCACAGTCAGAAGCGGGCGCACGCGAAAATGGGCCCGTTGAATGTCATCCTCCTCGATCATGCAAAAAACAAGGTCGTGCTCCAGGTTCATTCTCATGCCTCCACCATACAAGGGATCGGGCGGATAAAACCACCTGCCGCCCGGCCCAAAAATATTAAGAAACCAGTATAATGATTTGCATAGTTAAATTGTAGCAAAAATCCATGCAATCGTCAAGGGCATTCGGGCCGGCAGCGCCGGAAATATGGGAAGTTCCCAATGTTTTTTTGTTGTTTGGGTGAACGAATGGGGTGTGAAATGCGTTTAATAGAATGAGGGCACAAAAAAACCCGGGCCATAAGCCCGGGTGCAGTGCGGTCGACGGGACTTGAACCCGTACCCATTGCTGGACACGCCCCTCAAACGTGCGCGTATGCCGATTCCGCCACGACCGCATGCCGAAACATGCAGGAATGATTATACCAAGGGTTTGCCGCTTTGTCAACCCCCGGAAAGAAAAAGGTGACGCCCGGCACTTTTCCCTGTTGACGGCTGAGAAAGGAAAAGGTATCATAAACAGGTAACTTTCATTTTAGGGAGGAATAAACATGAACCTGTTTGTGAAGATCATCCAGGGCGCTCTGATTGGCGCGGGCGCAGTGCTGCCCGGCGTGTCCGGCGGTGTGCTGGCGGTGCTCTTTGGTGTATACAAGCCGCTGATGAAACTGCTGGCGCACCCGCTGAAGGAGTGGAAAAACAGCCTGATGCAGCTGTGGCCTATCCTGCTGGGTGTGGTGATTGGCTACAT
Organism: uncultured Faecalibacterium sp.; assembly: GCA_964383815.1. Lineage (GTDB taxonomy): Bacteria > Bacillota > Clostridia > Christensenellales > Aristaeellaceae > UBA11524. Next base: position 25,249 of record CAYLIC010000008.1, read on the forward strand.
TGGCATTGCCAAGCTGCTGGCACAGGTGCTAACCACCTATGAGAGCCAGGCACTGGCCCTGTTTGTGGGCATGACCATTGGCATTCTTCCCTCCCTGTTCCGCGAGGCGGGAGAGAAGGGTCGCGATCGGTCTGCGTGGGTGTCCATGGGCATTGCGTTTGCTGTGGCTCTGGCGATTTTGATAGTTTGCCGGGTGATGCAGGTAACAATCGTTCCCAATTTCCTGTGGAACATGTTTGGTGGCTTCTGCCTGGTGCTGAGCATGATTGCCCCCGGTATGAGCTCCTCTGTGCTGCTGCTTCCCCTGACGGCAGTGAATACCGCAGGCCAGAAAATTACCCTATATACCCATGTGACGGATGCTATTGGCAATATGGATTTTGCGGCGCTGCTGCCCATTGGCGTGGGTGCCCTGCTGACCCTTGTGCTGTTGACCCGTGTTATTGACTGGCTGCTGAACAACCACTACTCCGTTACCTTCCACGGCATCATTGGCATTGTGATTGCCGCAACCATTTTCACTGTGCCCACGGAGGCCTTTACCGCCGGCGTGTCCAGCTGCCTGGTGCACCTGCTGTTTGTGGTGCTGGGCGCCATTGCCACCCTGCTGCTGGATAAGTTTAACCAGAAGGTGGAGAAGCCAGAGGTGCAGTGAAGCAAAAACACCAAAGGAGGCTACCCCTCATGAAACGCGTCATCCTCTTGCTGCTGCTTGCTTTTTTGCCTGTGCTGGGCCTGGCGGAAGGCCTTACCCTTTCACCAAGCGCCGCCAGGAGCTATGCGGATAACAGCATAGAGGTTACCGCACCTGAGGCGGGGAGCCTCCTTTTGCGTGTGCTGGACGATTATAATGTATACCGCACCATGGTTTTTCCCGTTCAGGCCGGTGTGAACACCCTCCACTGGGACGGCACGGCGGAAAACGGGGAAAAGATGACCGCCAGGGTCTATACCCTCCAGGGTGAACTGACCACGGCGGCGGGCAGCTGCACCGCGGCGAGCGAAATCACCATTCAGCAGTGCCAGCGGGCCGTGCTGTTCGCCCTGCCCAGCGGGGACACCTGCTATCGAGAGGATGACAGCTGGTTTGTGGAGCTGTGCATGTCCCGGGAAGGGGACTACCAGGTGGAGGTATACAGCGCGGAGGACATGCAAACACCGCTGACCACCCAGAAAAAGGCCGGCAGCGGCGAACCCTTCAAGTTCCGCTGGAAGCCCAAGGATTTGCCTGCGGGCCGGTATGTGCTGCGCTTTTACGCCAGGCAAACGCCGGAATACGCCTTCGACGTGCCTGTGACCCTGGTGGATGGCTGCGCCATTGTGCCGGAGGTGACGGCGGGCACCTTTGCCATGCCGTCCATGGAGGACAGCGATGAGGACATCTGGCGGATGATGATGGAGCCTTCCGTGGTTGTCAATCTGTCCAGCGCCACGGCGCACCAGAAGGTTTACGCCCTGCCGGACAAGGGCAGCCAGGTGCTGGGCACCCTGCACGGCCTTTCCCAGGCGGTGCAGGTGGTGGCGCTGGGGGAGGACGGCTGGGCGAGAATTACCGCCTGGAACCACGAGGACGGCTCTCCGGTGGACGGCTATGTGCCTGCGGAGCTGCTGACCATGGTGGAGCCAAACCGGGAATACGGCCTGCTGCTGGACAAGAAAACGCAAACGATGGCGGTCTTTCACCAGGGCAAGCGGCTGACCACCCTGGATGTTTCCACCGGGCTGATGGCGAAGGACAAGCTCTTCCGGGAAACGCCTGCGGGAGTATACCTGACCCTGGAGCACATGACCGGTTTTGCCAGCGAATCCTTCCACTACGAGTATCCCATCCGCTATGATGGCGGCAACCTGCTGCACCAGCTGGGCCTGAAAAAGCGCGGCGGCAGAAAGGATTTCTCCCTGCAGGTGCCGGAACTGGGCAGCAAGGCCTCCCATGGGTGCATCCGCCTGCCCAGCCAGGTGAACGCGGATGGCATCAACGCCTACTGGCTGTGGACGCACCTGCCCTACTACACCCGGCTCATAATCCTGGACGACCCGGAGCAGCGCGTGCTGAACCTTGCCATGGCAGAGGCAGGCATTACCGCCATGGATGCGGACATGCCCACGCCGGAGAAGACGCCGGGCATGGCGCTGGGGGACACGGAGATTGTGATTACCCTGGGCGGCGATGCGGTGATTGGCACCCGGGAAAGCTGGTGGAAGAGCGGCATATCCCTGCCCAGCTACCTGGAGGCCAAGGGCATGGCCTACCCCTTCAGCGGCCTGTATGACATTTTCTCCCGGGATGATATGACCCTTGTGAACCTGGAATGCGTGCTGAAGGCGGATGGCAGGGATGAGGACAAGAGCAAACAGTGGCGCTTCCGCGGCCTGCCTGCATACACCCGGGTGCTGGCGGAAGGCGCCATTGAGCAGGTGAACATTGCCAACAACCACTACATTGACTATGGGGCCAGCGGAAAGGCTGCCACCCGGGCCGCCCTTGAGGAGGCCGGCATTCCCTACAGCGGCTATGGCTTTACCTATGTGTGGGAATGCAAAGGCCAGCGCATCGGCTTTGCCGGGTGCAGGGAAACAACCTACAAGCAGGACAGGGGTGTGATTGCCCGGGATATTGCCGCGCTGCAGGAGCAAGGCTGCCAGGTCATCATCTACACCTGCCACTGGGGCCGGGAGTACAGCGGCGGACACAACAGCCTGCAGGAGAAAATGGCCCGTGTGGCTGCGGAGGCTGGCGCCAGCGTGGTGGTGGGCGGTCACCCCCATGTGGTGCAGGGCGTTGATGCCATAAATGGTGTGCCGGTGCTCTACAGCCTGGGCAACCTGATGTTTGGCGGCACCCATGACATGACAACCTTCGATGCCACCCTGGCCCGAATCCGCCTGCGCTTTGACGAGGGCGAATACCAGGGCTGCGGGCTGGAGCTGATACCCATTCTCACCAGCGGCGCCGCACCGGCAAACGATTTCCGCCCGGTGGTGGCGGAGGGTGCGGACAGGGAGCGCATCCTGACCAAAATCCAGGTGGACAGCAGCATGTGGCTGACAGAGGACATGTGGTTCCCTGCAGAATAAAAAGAAGGCTTGTTCCGGTGCGGAGCAAGCCTTCCTGCATTATAGGGTTTGCAGCAGGCACACGGCCTGGGCGCTGATGCCTTCCTCCCGGCCCTCGAAGCCAAGGCCTTCGGTGGTTGTGGCCTTCACATTGACCCTTTCCAAGGGAAGATTCAGCGCACAGGCCACGTTTTCACGCATTTGAGGGATGTGGGGCAGCAGCTTGGGCCTTTGTGCCACAATGGTAACATCTGCATTAACCACCCGCAGGCGGTGTTCATCCAGGAGCGCCACCACCCGGGACAAAAGCGCCATGGAGGAAATACCCCTGTAACGCTCGTCCGTGTCCGGAAAGTGCCTGCCAATGTCCCCCAGGGCGGCAGCGCCCAGCATGGCGTCCATCAGGGCGTGGAGCGCCACATCGGCATCGCTGTGGCCCAGAAGGCCTGTGGTGTGCGGCACCGTAACGCCGCAGAGTATCAGCGGACGGCCCGGTACCAGCCGGTGCACGTCGTATCCCTGGCCTACCCTGAGGGCGGGCAAGCCGGGCATGCTGCTCAGCATTGCTTCTGCCATTGTCATATCCTCCGGTGTTGTCAGCTTGATATTGCGGCGGTGGCCTTCCGTCAGCTGCACGCGCAGGCCCATGTGCTCCAGCAGGGAGGCATCATCCGTGCCCAGGTAGCCTTCCGCCTGGGCGGCCAGGTGGGCGCGGCGGATCAGCTCCACCCGGAAGGCCTGGGGCGTCTGCACGGCCCGCAGGCTGGCCCTGTCCGGCGTGGCGGCAACGCGCCAGCCCTCGTCCGCCTGCTTGATGGTGTCCACCACAGGCACCGCTGCCACGCCGCTGCCGCAGCGCTGGGCGGCCTCCATGGCACGGCGGATGGTGCCCTCATCCACCAGGCAGCGGGCGCCATCATGGATGAGCACATGGGTAACCTCCGGCGGCAGTGCCTGCAGGCCATGCCACACGGAGGCCTGGCGGGTATCGCCGCCGGGAACGATGCACATGGGGCTGGGAAACGCACCGGAGGCAGTCAGATCGGCACGGATCGCCGCCTGGTCCTCCGGGCGGGAAACAACCACCATACCATCAGCCAGGCCGGCAAAGGCGCGGGCAGCCCGGGAGAGCACGCTTTCCCGGCCCAGGGGGAGGAGCACCTTGTTCCTGCCTGCGCCCATGCGGGCGCCGCTGCCGCCTGCCAGCAAGATTACATACCACATGGCAGGCCTCCGTCAGTTCCGCTGGGCGGAAACGCCCTCGTCCTCCTGGAGGATGCGATACATGTCCGCTGCACCCTCCTTGCGGACGGTTTCGGCAATGGAGAGAATTTCATACTGTCCGTACCTGTCGCCAAAGCGGATGGTGAGCCTATCGCCCACGCTGACCTCCGCGCCGGGCTTTGCCACCTTGCCGTTCAGGCTGACGCGCCCGCCGGAGCAGGCCTCGTTGGCAACGGTGCGGCGCTTGATGATGCGGGAAACCTTCAGGTATTTGTCCAAACGCATAAGCAACCTCCTGATGGGGGATAGAAGAAAAGCCCGCAGGCGAACCCGCGGGCGGAATATCCATGCTACAATTACTTGTTGACGGAATCCTTCAGAGCCTTGCCAGCCTTGAAGACGGGAGCCTTGGAGGCCTCAATCTTGATTTCCTCGCCGGTGCGGGGGTTGCGGGCGGTGCGGGCGGGACGGGCCTTCACCTCATAGGAGCCGAAGCCAACAATCTGGATCTTCTCACCCTGGGCCAGCGCCTCGGACACAACGTCAACAAAGGCGTTCAGAGCCTTCTCGGCATCCTTCTTGGCAAAGCCGGTCTTGGCGGCCAGGGCAGCGGTCAGTTCAGTCTTGTTCATGGGTATTTCCTCCTTGTAATTTCGTAGGACATGTGTCCTTGCATGCGGCGGGTGAACAGGCACCCGCAAATTTCAGGGTCAAGCCTCCGGGCAGCTGTGCTGCTGGGATTTGACCTGATTCCAGTATACATCCATTTCGCTCAAAGTCAAGTCTTTCAACGATTTTCCGGCAGAAATAATAAGATTTTCCATGGCTGTGAACCGGGAAATAAACTTCTCCGTGGCCCGGGAAAGCACTTCCTCCGCATCCAGGCCGCACAGGCGGGTAACATTCACGCAGGAGAAAAGCAGGTCGCCCAGCTCCTCGGCAGGGTCGCGGCGGGCGTCCAGCTCGGCCTGTACCTCCCGGGCTTCCTCATGCACCTTGGGCAGGGCGGCGGCGGCGCTGTCCCAGTCGAAGCCCACGTCCGCGGCCTTCTTCTGCACCTTTGTGGCCCGCATCAGGCCGGGAAGCGCCCGGGAAACATCCGCCAGCACGGCACCCTGGGTAGTCAGGTGCTTTTCCGCCTTTTTCAGGCGCTCCCAGCTGGCGGAAACCTCCTCCGCCGTGGTGCAATGCTCCCCGCCGAAAATGTGGGCGTGGCGGTAGAGCATTTTCCGGCAAATGGCGGTGGTTACGTCACCTATGCCAAACTCCCCATAGCTTTCGCTCACGCTGGCGTGGAACACCACCTGCAAAAGCACATCGCCCAATTCATCCGCCAGCTGGTCGGGATCCTCCCCGTCAATGGCGGCAGCGGCCTCGTAGGCCTCCTCAATGAGATATTTCCGCAGGCTTTGGTGGGTCTGCTGCCTGTCCCAGGGGCAGCCGTCCTCACCCCGGAGGATGGACAGCAGGTTCACCAGGTCGGCAAAGCAATACCGCTGGCGCTGCTGCATGGGCACGGCAGGCAGATACACTGCCACGGTATGGTCGTAGGTGCGCTGGCGGTCCAGCTCCATCAGGGGGATGGTGCGGGGCCTGCGGTGGGCCTTGACGGCGGAGGGAAAGAGGGTGACGGGCATTTCGTCATCGTAGAGCTGGGTGAGCCACAGCTTCACCATGCCTGCCAGCACGGGTGAATCAATCTCCGTTACCAGCAGCGGCATGCTGGGATCCGGCTGGGCAGCGGCGCAGGCGCTGGCAGGCAGCGTGCGCAGGCCGCTGGCGTTGGCCAGGGGCAGCGCACTGAGGCAGGCATCCGCCCTGGACACGCCGGGCAGGCAGGCCAGCAGGCCGTCCTCCGGCTGAGAGGCCGCCAGCGCGGAAACGGAGCCATCGTTGGTGGCGTCCATGACGGCGTAGGTCACCGGGCAGCGGGCAGCCTCGCCCCACAGGGTTTCCGCCATGGCGGCGTGAAGCCGGTCGAAATCCTCATACCTGTCGTACATATCATCCAGGGTGGTGAAGGGAATGCCCTGCTCCCGCAGCCAGGCGGCGGCGGCGTGGCGCTCCGTCCGCAAAATCAGGCACCTGGCCTGGCGGAGTGCATCGGCTGCCTGCAGGGTCATCAGGCCCGGGTCACCGGGGCCGAGGGGGACAACGGTAATGCTTGGTTTCATAGGCGTACCTCAGGCTTTCTTCTTGCGCTTGAAGGCGCGGAAATCATCCATGGAAACGGCCTTCACAGCCAGCGCGGCAGCAACGTAGACCATAATGCCCACGGCAACCTCCAGCAGGGTAAACAGCCGCCCGCCGGGCAACAGCAGCCGCAGGCCCAGCACCACCACACCCATGGCAGCGGTGGCTATGCCGGGCCGCACCAGCCAACCCATCCAGTTGAACTTCAGTTTGGTGTACTTCAGCACATAGTACATATTCGGCACCAGGGACACGGTGTAGCACACGATGGATGCAATGGGCGCACCGTGAATGCCCACGCCGGGCATGCCCACCAGCAGGTAGTTGAGGGCAATCTTGCAGGCCACGCCGGCGATAAGCGTGTACATGGGAATGCGCTGCTTGCCAAGGCCCTGAAGGATGCTGGTGGTGGCCTGCACCAGGGTGAACAGCACAACGGTCAGGCTGGACACCGCCAGCAGCTGCCCGCCGACAATCAGGTGCTCCTCGGCTGTGGTGTTCTCGTACAGGAAGCGCATAATCGGCTCCGCCAGCACGCTCATGCCGATGGAGCAGGGAAGCCCGATGAGGAAGGCAAAGCGCAGACCCAGGTCGCTCTGGCGGCGGACGCCCTCGGCATCATCCACCGCCCGGGCGGAGGAAATGGCAGGCACCAGCGACATGCTGACAGCCAGCGCCAGCGCCGTGGGAATATTGATAATGCGGATCACCGTGCCGGTGAACAGGCCATACAGCTCCTGGGCGGCATCACGGGTGTGGCCTGCCGTTTGCAGGCGACCCATGAGCATGGCGCTATCGATAAACTGGGACAGGGGAACGATGCACGCGCCAATGGTGATGGGAATGGAGATGAGCAGCAGCTGCTTGCCCAGGGCCTTGCCGGAAGCAGGCTCATCGATGGCAAGCTGGGGACGCTGGGCAAAAGCTGCGCGGCGGCGCATGTACAGCACCAGCATATACAGGAAGGCGGCTGCCTCGGCAATGGTGGTGCCCAGCAGTGCACCGGCGGCGCCATAGGCAGCGGCGTAGATGGGTGCCTCCAGCCGGACATCCATGCCGGCGCCCACCTGGCTGCCCAGCCAGGCCAGAGGCAGCGCGATGGCAACCTTGCCTACCTGCTCAATCAGCTGGCTGACGGCGGTGGGTGCCATGTTCTGCTGGCCCTGCATAAAGCCGCGGAAGGCGGAGAGCATGCACACCAGCAGCACACAGGGTGCAATGACCTGGAAGCCCGGCAGGCTTTCGGGAATTTCCACCACTGTGGCAGAAAGATAACCGCTGGCGGAGAAGATGATCAGCGTGGCGATGCAGCCAAGCACCGTCAGCAGCAGCAGCGCCGTGCGGAAAACCTGCCTGGCACTGCGGGGATCATCCTTGGCCAGGGAGTGAGCCACCAGCCGGCTGACAGCCACCGGCAGGCCTGCGGAGGAAATGGTCAGCAGCAGGTTGTAGGTTGGGAAAACAGCATTGTATACCCCCAGACCCTTCATGCCAATCATCCATTGCAGTGGAATGGAGAACAGCACGCCCACCAGCTTGCAGATAATGCCGGACAGGCCCAGAACGGTCATGCCGCCAACGATGGACTTGGTTTGCTTTGCCATACAATCTTCCTTTGCTATGGGATATTTCACCCACCCATTATACGCCCAAGGGAGGCATGACACAAGCAAAAACAGAAACTTTTAGTGCTGCCACAGGGTGAGCGGGTTTATCGCCTGCCCATCACGGGTGACCCGCAGGTGCAGGTGCGGCTCCTGGTTGGTTTCATCCACCATGGTATTCCCGCCAAAGCCGATGGCCTGCCCGGCGGATACCGGGTCGCCCGGCTGCAGGCCTGCTTGCAGGCTCATGCCGGCATACTGAGCCACCAGGCCGCCGCCATGGTCAATGATGACGCACGCACCGTATATCCCCTTGTCCGTGGCCTGGACAACGGTGCCGTTGCCCATGGCGGAAATGGTGTCGCCCATGGCACAGCGCAGGTCAACCGCATCGTGAACCTGCCACAGGCCGGACACGCCGGAGCGCTGAAGCCGCGTGCCATCGAAGGCCCGGAGCACGGATACGCTCTCCACCGGCGGCAGCCAGGCGGCTGGCGCTGCAGAGGGCGCCGGGGTGGACACCTGGGACAGGGACTCCTGTTGGAGCTGTGCCGCCAGCGCGGCGCCGTCCACGGGAGATGTGGGCGCAGGCACGGCAGGCGTGGCGCCATTGGCCCACAGGGCTGTGGCGGCAATGACGCCCACGCACACCGTGAGAATGATGGCAAAGCCTTGCCGCTCCACAAACCGGACATACCATGCAGAAAACCTTTTCCAACGGGCCATGAGCACACCTCCCGGGGTGCTAGCATGCCCGGAAGAGTGAAGCGGCATTCATGCCCACTGGGAGAGCATGCGCTGCATGCGCCCGGGCAGCTGGGTCAGCATGACCCGCAGCCGCAGGGGAACCTCCTGCCACTCAGCCGGGAACAGCGGCGCGCCCAGCAACACCCAGGCCAGGAGCACTGCCAGCAGCAGCACATACAGCCGCAGCAGCATGCGGTTGCCCATGGGCATCACCTCCTCTCCTGCCAGGGTATGGCATAATGCGCAGGCATATTCAGCCGGATTCCGGCGAAAAAATTTTTTTCATTTGAAAGAAATCGCACAAATTTCGCTTAATATCTTGACGAATGTGGTTAATTGTGGGACAATAGTATATGTGAAAAATGTGAAGGAAATATCCCAGTCAAGCAAATAACCATTGAAAGAGGTGCAGCCATGCGCTATATCGCGCCGAATGCAGAGGTACGGGAATGGTTTCACCAGGGAAAGAACCGCCGTGCCTATGAAATGCTGGGTGCTCACCCGGTGGAGCAGGATGGCGCGCCCATGTGGCATTTTGCCGTTTGGGCGCCAAACGCCCGGCAGGTATCGCTGATTGGTGAGTTTTGCCGGTGGGACAGGGAGGCCTGCCCCATGCAAAAGCAGTTCGACGGCATATGGGAGCTGCGGCTCCCGGCGGCGCTGTTCGACCCGGCTTCCGACCCGGAGAGGTATGATTACCCCGATGCAGCCGAAAAGCTGCTGACCTACAAATACGCGGTGGAGGGCGCCGATGGTGTGTGGCGGGAGAAGGCCGACCCTTATGGCTTCGCCATGCAGAACAGGCCCAACACCGCCTCCGTCCTGTGCGACCTGGAGGCCTACCGCTGGCAGGACGGCCTGTGGATGGAGCGCCGCCGGGAGCGGAACATCCACGAGGAACCCATGAACATTTATGAGGTTCACCTGGGCTCCTGGATGCGGGAAGGCTCCACCAAGCAGGGCGACGGCCTGATGGGCGATGGCAAGGACGACACCGGCCGCATGCTGACCTACACGGAGATTGCGGACAAGCTGATCCCCTATGTGCTGGACATGGGATACACCCATGTGGAACTATTGCCGGTGATGGAGCATCCCCTGGACATGTCCTGGGGGTATCAGGTGGGCGGCTACTATGCAGCCACAGCCCGCTATGGCAGGCCCGGGGAGCTGATGCAGCTGATTGACCGCTGCCACCAGGCCGGCATTGGGGTGATTCTGGACTGGGTGCCCGCCCACTTCCCCAAGGACGAATATGGCCTGGGGCTGTTCGACGGTACACACTGCTACGAGCATTCTGACCCCAGACGGGGTGAAATGCCCCAGTGGGGAACCTACCTGTTCGACTTTGCCAGGGGCGAGGCGTGCTCCTTCCTGATGAGCAATGCCTGCTTCTGGCTGGAATGGTACCATGCCGATGGCCTGCGGGTGGACGCCGTCAGCTCCATGCTGTACTACGATTTCTGCCGGGACGGCATGGAGTGGCTGCCCAACCGGTATGGCGGCAGGGAAAACCTGGATGCCATTGCCTTTTTCCGCATGCTGAACGACACCGTGGCGCAGGATTTCCCCGGGGCGATGACCATTGCGGAGGAATCCCACAACTTCCCCCGGGTGACCCACCCTGTGCAGGAGGGTGGCCTGGGGTTCACCTTCAAGTGGAACATGGGCTGGATGAATGACACCCTGGCCTATGTGGAGAAGGACCCTGTGTACCGCAAGTGGCACCACGACAAGCTGACCTTCTCCCTGTTCTACGCCTTCAGTGAGCACTTCATTCTCCCGTTCTCCCATGACGAGGTGGCCCACGGCAAGAAATCCATGATTGACAAGCAGCCCGGCGACCTTTGGAAAAAGTTTGCCGGCCTGCGCGCCCTGTATGGCTACACCATGGCGCATCCCGGGAAGAAGCTGCTGTTCATGGGCGGCGAGTTTGGCCAGTTTATGGAGTGGCGGTACGACGACCAGCTGGACTGGTTCCTGCTCCTGTATGAAAAGCACCCACAGCTGCAGCGGTGCGTGAAGGAGCTGAACTTCCTCTACAGGAACACACCGGCCCTCTACCAGGTGGACGGCGGGTGGGACGGCTTTCAGTGGAGCCAGGCCAACGACAAGGAGAACAGCCTGGTGGCCTTCATCCGCACGGACAGGGCAGGGAAATCCCTCCTGTGCGTGACCAACTTCACGCCCCAGTACTTTGAGAAGTACACCCTGGCCTTGCCCGCAGGCGGCAAGCTGACGGAGATTTTCAACACCGACAGCCAGTGCTATGCAGGCTCCGGCAAGGGAAATGCCAAGCCTGTCCGCATCCGCAAGCAGCCCAAGGACGAGTTTGCCTACAGCGCGACCATTGTGGTGCCGCCCCTGGCAACGGTGTACTTCCAGTACGACAAAACAAAACCCAGAACGCGGAAAGCTCCGGCTGCAGAAAAGAAACCGGCGGCAAGAAAATCCGCAAAAGCAAGCGGCAAAACGGCTGAATAAGCCTTTGCATACCGTGCGGCGCCCGGTGGCCCTGCACATACCCCATGGTGGTCTCCGGAAAAAGGAACAAATATAAGGAGCGTGTATCCCCCATGATGAGAAAAAAGACTTGTATTGCCATGCTTCTGGCAGGTGGCCAGGGCAGCCGCCTGGGCATCCTGACCAAGAATGTTGCCAAGCCGGCCGTGCCCTATGGCGGCAAGTATCGCATCATCGACTTTCCCCTGAGCAACTGCACCAACAGCGGCATTGACACCGTTGGCGTGCTGACCCAGTACCAGCCCCTGGAGCTGAATGCCTACATCGGCTCCGGCGCTCCCTGGGACCTGGACCTGTCCAACGGCGGCGTGTTCGTTCTGCCGCCCTACCAGAAGGGCAAGGTGGGCGAGTGGTACCGCGGCACTGCCAACGCCATCTACCAGAACATGGCCTTCATTGAGCAGTACAGCCCGGATTATGTGCTGATTCTCTCCGGCGACCACATCTACAAGATGGACTACAACGCCATGCTGAACTTCCACATCCGCCACGGTGCGGATGCCACCATCGCCGTCCGCGAGGTGCCCTGGGAGGAGGCCAGCCGCTTTGGTATTATGAATACCGACAGCGATGACAACATCATCGAGTTTGAAGAAAAGCCCAAGAACCCCAAGAGCAACAAGGCCTCCATGGGTGTGTACATCTTCACCTGGGAAAAGCTGCGCAAGTACCTGACCGACGACGAGGCGGACAAGAAGTCCTCCAACGATTTTGGCAAGAACATCATTCCTGCCATGCTGCGGGACAAGCAGGTTCTGTGCGCGTACAATTTCGAGGGCTACTGGAAGGATGTTGGCACCATCGAATCCCTGTGGGAGGCCAACATGGATCTGCTGGAGACCCCCATGCCCGTTGACCTGCACGACAAGAAGTGGCGCATTTACGCCCGCAACCCGGGCCTGGCACCCCACTACATTGCCAAGGGCGCTGTGGTGGAGGACAGCCTGGTCAGCGAAGGCTGCGAGGTGTTTGGCAATGTGAAACACTCGGTGATTTTCGCCGGCGTTACCATTGAGGAAGGCGCCCTGGTGCAGGACAGCGTCATCATGCCCGGCTCCGTTATCAAGCGCGGCGCGGTTGTCCGCCGGGCCATCGTGTCGGAAAACGCGGTGGTGGGCGCAGGCAGCATTGTGGGCGAGGAAACGGGCAACATTGCCGTGGTGGGCCAGGGTATCACCCTGCCTGCGGGTGTGAAGGTCGCCGCCGGTGTGCAGGTGGACGAGAACACCGAGTTTTGATCGACCTATTCATTCATCATGCAGCGAAAGGATTGAAATTCCATGAAAAATGTTATGGGTGTCATTTACACCGGTGAAAACGATGCTCGCCTGCGGGAGCTGACCATGACCCGGGCTATCGCCGCGCTGCCTGTGCTGGGCCGCTATCGGGTCATCGACTTCCTGGTGTCCTCCATGGTGAACGGCGGCGTGAAGAACGTGGGCGTCATCATGCAGAAGAACTACCACAGCCTGATGGATCACCTGGGCTCCGGCAAGGAATGGGACCTCCACGGCAAGAACGATGGCATGTATGTGCTGCCCCCCTTCCTGACCCGTGAAAACGTGGGCGTGTATGCCGGCATGCTGGATGCCCTGCGCTCCAACACCAACTACCTTTCCCGCTCCAAGCAGGAATACCTGGTGCTCAGCGGCTCCACCATCATCTACAATGCCAAGATTGCCGACCTGGTTCGCTTCCACCAGGAGTCCGGCGCGGACATCACCATGATGTACACCAAGGATCCCTCCATGCTGCGGGACGAGTATGGCTGCTACATCGCCGTGGACGAGAATGCCAATGTGACGGATGTGGAGGTTGATCCCACCCACCCCAACCACAAAAACAGCTATATGGACGTGCTCATCATGCGGCGCGACCTGCTGCAGCAGCTGGTGGACAAGGGTGTGGCCCACGGCCATCACGACCTGAACAGGGATGTGCTCATGCGCCTGGTGGCGGACGGCACCGCCAAGGTGAACGCCTATGAGTACAAGGGCCCGTGCTGGCGCATGGACTCGGTGCAGAGCTACTTCAAGTTCAACATGGATGTGCTGGATGCCGCCAAGCGCCGGGAGCTGTTTCACCCGAACCTGCCCGTTTTCACCAAGGTTCGCGATGAAATGCCTGCCCGCTACACCAGCACTGCCAATGTGATTAACTCCCTGGTGGCAGACGGCTGCGTGATTGAAGGCACGGTGGAGAACAGCGTGCTGTTCCGCGGCGTGCATGTGGCGCCCGGCGCCCATGTGAGGAACTGCATCATTATGCAGGACGGCTATGTGCAGAACGATGCCTACATCGAGAACTGCATCATGGACAAGCAGGCGGTTATCAAGCGCAACGCCAGGCTGATTGGCCCGGCGGTGTACCCCATCGTCATTGCCAAAAATGTGGTGATTTAATCCGCGTTTTCACCAGGCGCGGAGGAAAAACTTGCAAAAGCCGCGCCAATCGGTTATGATATAACTGATGGCGCGGCATTTCATTGGCATGCCGGCCGCGCCAGATGCATTGAAGGAGGCAACGACTGTGAAGATCCTTTTTACCGCAAGTGAATGCGTACCTTTTGTGAAAACCGGCGGATTAGCCGATGTGGTGGGCGCACTGGCCCCTGTGCTGGCCAGGCAAGGCCATGATGTGCGGGTCATTCTGCCGCTGTATGGCGCCATTCCGGAAAAGTATGTGAAGCAGATGTCCCATGTGTGCGATTTTGAGGTGCAGCTGGGCTGGCGCAGGCAGTACTGCGGCATTGAAATGCTGAAGCAGGATGGCGTGACCTGGTACTTCATGGACAACAAATTCTACTTCGGCAGGCCCTACATTTACGGCCTGGGTGGCGATGAGTATGAGCGGTTTGGCTTCTTCTGCCGCGGTGTGCTGAATGCGCTGCCCGTGCTGGACTTCCAGCCCGATGTGATTCACGCCCACGACTGGCAGAGCGGCATGGTGCCTGCACTGCTGAAGATTCAGTATGCGCACCTGCCCTTCTTTGCCAGGATGCGCACCATGTTCACCATCCACAACCTGCAGTACCAGGGCATTTTCGGCATCCGTGAGGTGCAGGATGTGCTGGGCCTGGGCGACAGCCTGTGGACGGATGACAAGCTGGAGTGCTACGGCTGCGCCAACTTCATGAAGGCTGCGCTGGTCTATGCCGATGTGATTACCACCGTCAGTCCCTCCTACTCCGAGGAGATTCAGACAGCGTACTACGGCGAGCGGCTGGACGGCCTGCTCCGGGCCCGGAAGGCCAGCGTGCACGGCATCCTCAACGGCCTGGACATGGTGGATTACGACCCCGCTGCGGACAGCCGTATTGCCAAGCCCTATACCTTCGACACCCTTGACGACGGCAAGGCTGCCTGCAAGGCTGACCTGCAGGCCAGGCTGGGCCTGGAGATTGACCCCAATGTGCCCATCATCGGCATGGTGGGCCGCCTGAGCAGCCAGAAGGGCCTGGACCTGGTGGACTACATCATCGGCGACCTGATGAACAAGAAGGTGCAGCTGGTGGTGCTGGGCATGGGCGAGAGCCGGTATGTGAACCTGTTCAGCTGGGCGGAGAGCCAGTACAAGGGCCGCGTGGCGGCACGCTTCACCATGGATGCGGCGCTGGCCCATCAGATCTACGCCGGCTGCGATATGTTCCTGATGCCCAGCCAGTTTGAGCCTTGTGGCCTGAGCCAGCTGATTGCCCTGCGCTATGGCACGGTGCCGATCGTCCGCGAAACCGGCGGCCTGCGGGACACGGTGCTGTCCTACAATGAGTACAGCGATGAGGGCAACGGCTTCTCCTTCTTCAACTACAACGCTCACGACATGCTGCACACCATTGAGCGCGCCCTGGACTATTATCATAACCGCAAGGACGTGTGGAAGAAGCTGCAGCAGCGCGGCATGAGCGGCGATTACAGCTGGACCAACTCCGCTGGCAAGTATGTTGCCATGTATGAGGAGCTTGTGGCCGGTGCAAGCCAGGCCGATGCGCCTGCGGAGGCACCCGCGCCCAAAAAGCCCCGTGCACCCAGAAAGCCCAAGGCAGAGGGTGAAGCGGCGGAGAAGAAGCCCGCCACCCGGAAACCCCGCGCCAGGAAGGCTGAAGCCGAAATGCCTGCGGAGGAGCCGGTGAAAAAGACACGCACCCGCAAGCCCAAGGCCGAGCCTGCTGCGGAAGCCGCAGAGGCACCCGTGAAAAAGCCTCGCGCACCCCGCAAGAAAAAGGCGGAGGAACCCAAGGCAGAATAAGCATTACCGGAGCAGCGCATGGAGAACACCGTGCGCTGCTCCTTTTTCCGCGTATTTCCGTGGGAAATTGCGGCATGAAGTATGGCGGTGAAGGCGGATATGTGGTACAATCGTAGCGGATGCAAATTCCGTCGAACAAAAACGAAAGGAGCGATCTTGCTTGCACCGCAGATTTTGTCTGTTCATGTGCCTTGTACTGCTGATGACTGGCTGGACTGCCTCCTTTGCAAATGCTACCGAGGTGCAATCTGCTCCGCTGGTGCAGGCCAGCACCCACAACGGCATGGTGCGGGTGTACCTGTCCTCCATGGGAAGTCCCACATCTCTGGATGTGACCATCGCCGGGAGCTACTCCACCAGCGGAAACACAGAACTGAATCTGTCCAACGGGGAGACCATTAACATCACCTTTAACACCTCTACCGGGCAGATTACCATGAACCGGGGAAACCAAAGCTACCCCATGGGGCAGAGCATGGCCTTCCGCCGTCACGCGGCCCTGGGCAGCAATGGCCTGCGCATTGCCCAAACCCGCATGCCGGACAACCTGTATCCCGGTGACCTGTACCTGACCGCCCAGAAGAGCGGCAACGCATGGAAGCTCTATGCCATTGTGCATGTGTACATGGAGTATTACCTGTATGGCGTAGTGCCCTATGAAATGGGCAACTCTGCCAACATTGAAGCCTTGAAGGCCCAGGCGGTTGCCGCCAGAACCTACACGCTGAACAAGATGCAGCTTCGCACCAATGCCCTGTACGATGTGGTGGACACCACCAACGACCAGGTGTATTATGGCAACTCTGATTCTACCGCTAATTGCACGGCTGCAGTGGATGCTACGCGAGGCATTGTGCTGATGAATGGCGACGCACTGACGGGCACCTACTACACAGCCTCCAATGGCGGACAGACGGAGTCCGCCAAGAACGGTCTGAATGCCTCCGGCTACAGCTATCTGGGTGTGAAGGACGATCCCTTCGACTTGATGAACGCTGCTTCTGTCAAGCGCCAGGTAACAGTGCTGGCAGACAACACGGATTCCAGCCAGAATACAACCATTCGCAGCCTATTGAACCAAAAGGCACAAAGCCTGTATGGCAACGGCGCACAGGTCACACGCATCCGAAGCATTACGCCCCACACTCCTATGTACAACTCTCCCAGTCGCCTGTATACCAAGCTGGACTTCGATGTAACCATCAACGGTTCCATCGGCACAACCCTGACCCTGGACATTTTCAGCGATCTGGAAAAGGCGCTGGGCATGAGCATTAACAGCCGACAAAATGAGCTGTGGACGGTGGAAACCTATGCGGATTCCTTCAAGCTGGTGGCAAGGCGCTTTGGTCACGGCGTTGGCATGAGCCAGCGGGGTGCCATGCAAATGGGCTCCATGGGCTATACCTACGACCAGATTCTCGGCTTCTACTATGAGGACTGCCGCCGGGTGCAGTATGCCTTCACCCACACGGTGCTGTCCTCCCTGGAAAGCGGCGGGAAGGATACCATCACCAGCACGGAGGCGCCTGCGGATGTAACCACAGGCAGCAGCAACACCGCCACCGTGAAGCTGGCAGGCGTTGGCGACCGGCTGGCCATCCGCAGCGGCGCCAGCGAGGATGCCTATGTGCTGACCAGCGTTGTCAGCGGCGGCATGGTAACGGTGCTTGCCAGGGCCGATGGATGGACCCTGGTGCAGCTGGGGCAAATCATCGGCTATGCGCCCACATCGGCGCTGAAATTTTCCGGCACGCCACCAACCTCCTCCAGCGCAACGCCAACAGCCATCAGCCAGTGGGCCACGGTGAAGTGCAACGGCAGCCTGAACCTGCGCTCCAGCGCCAGCCTTTCCGGAAAGGTGCAGGCCAGCATTCCCAATGGCGCCGTGCTTTGCGTGTTCCAGAAGGAAAACGGCTGGGCCAGGGTGCAGTATGGCGCCCAGGTGGGCTGGGCCTCGGCAGACTTTCTGGTGATGAGCGATACCTATCCCGGGCAGACAGCCGGGCAGGGGAGCACACCGGCGGTGGTGAACATTCCCTCCGGCTCCGGCACGGTGAACCTGCGGGAAACCGCCTCCACCACCAGCCGGGTGCTGGGCACCATTGCCCACGGCGGCACGGTGACCGTCCTTGCCAATGATGGCAGCTGGTGCTATGTGCAGGCCGGTGCGTATGAGGGGTACATCATGACCAAGTACCTTTCGGTGAACGGCACCACGGTGGACGAACCCACCATCGACACCACGCCCGGCACACCTGGCATGGGCAGCGGTGAAACGGAGGCCATTGTCAAGACTGCCTCCGGCACGCTGAACCTGCGGGAGCAGCCCACCACTGCAGCCCGGGTGCTGATGACCATCCCCAGGGGTGAGAGCATCATCGTTGCCAGCCGTGGCGCGGATTGGTGCGCCGTGCGGTATGCAGGTGTGTCCGGCCATGTGATGACGCAATACCTGTCCTTTCCCGGTGACGCCAGCGCGGAGCCTGCCTCCTACGCCACGGTTGTCACCCAGTCCGGCCCGCTGAACATGCGCAGCCAGCCCACCACAGGCTCGGCAGTGGTGGTGCAGATTCCCCGGGGCGCCCAGGTGGGCGTTATTGCCCAGAGCGGCAGCTGGAGCCAGGTGACCTACGGAGGCAAGTCCGGCTATGTGATGTCCGGCTACCTGCGGACGGAAGGCGGCGCGCCCACGGTGACCGGCAGCTATGCCCGGGTGACCACCTCCGGCGGCAGCTTGAACCTGCGGGAGAAGGCCAGCGCCGATGCCCGTGTGCTGCTGGGCATTCCCCAGGGGACGGTGCTGCAGGTGATGAGCCACGGGAACGGCTGGGTGAAGGTGACCTACGGCGGCTCCACCGGCTATGTGATGGATAAATTCCTGACCTTTACGGAGGATGCACCCGCCACCAATCCTCCCCGGGAGACCGGCACGGCCCTTGTGGCTACCGGCAACGGTGGCCTGAACCTGCGGGAAACCGCCAGCGCGGATGCCCGGGTGCTGCTGTCCATTCCCGATGGGAGCCATGTGGAGCTATTGCAGACAGGCGATACCTGGTGCCAGGTGCGCTACGGCGGTGCCACTGGCTATGTGATGACACGGTTCCTCAGCGTGCAGGCCAGCACCGGCAGCGGCCCGTGGGTGGTCAGCACGCCTTCCGGCGGACTAAACCTGCGGGAAACCCCCAGCGCGGATGCCCGGGTGCTGCTGTCCATTCCCCGTGGCACGGCGGTGACCATGCTGGAGCAGGGCAGCGAATGGTGCAAGATACAGTATAACGACAGCATCGGCTATGTGATGAGCCGATACCTGCAACAGGAGTGAAGGTATGGACTTGATGCGCCCCGGTGAACGCCTGGACGACCTGCAGCTGGCGGGCATGCGCATTCTGCAGAAGGAGAGCGGCTTCCGCTTTGGTATGGATGCGGTGCTCCTGGCGGACTTTGCCCGGGTGGAAAACCGGGACAGGGTGGGGGACTTTGGCACGGGGACGGGCATTCTGCCGCTGCTCCTGCTGGGACGAGGTAAGGGTGCCCATGTGGATGCCTTTGAAATCCAGCCGGACATGGCAGACATGGCCCGGCGCACCATGGCGCTGAATGGCCTGACTGACCGGGTTACATTGCATGCCATGCCTGTGGAGCAGGCCCTGGACGTGCTGCCACCCTGCAGCCTGGATGCCATTGTGTGCAACCCGCCCTATGGCACGCCGGGAACCACATTGCTGAATCCCTCTGATAGCCTGCGCCTGGCCAGGCACCAAGGAGCCGGGGGTCTTTCCGCCTGGCTGAAAACCGCCTACCGCCTGCTGAAGGGCAAGGGGCGCATGGCGCTGGTGTATCCTGCGCCGCGAATGCTGGAGCTGATGCAGGCCATGGAGCAGGCACACCTGGCACCCAAGCGGTTCCGGCTGGTCTTCCCATCCGCCACAAAGGCTGCCAACCTGGTGCTGGTGGAGGGCATGAAGGATGCCAAACCCATGCTGCATCCGGAGCCGCCGCTGATTGTTTATGAGGCGGACGGCAGCATGACGGAGGAACTGAAGCGCATTTATCATCAACAATGAAAGAAAAGCCCATGTTCCGCGTGAATGGAACATGGGCTTTTGCATTGCAGCTTACAGGGTGACGCCGGTTTTGAAAATCGCCAGATCGTGGAAGCCGTGCTTCTCGGAGCACACCTGCTGCCCGGAGGCAGTGGCAAGCACCAGCTCAAGCAAGGACTGGGACAGCTCCGGAAGGGACTTGCCGGAGAGCAGCTCACCGGCGTTGAAGTCAATCCACTCATGCTTGAAGCCTGCCAGCCTGCTGTTGCTGGCAATCTTGATGGTGGGCACCGGGCAGGCAAATGGCGTGCCGCGGCCTGTGGAGAACAGCACAATCTGCGCCCCGGCGGAGGCCAGGGCGGTGGCTGCCACCAGGTCGTTACCGGGGGCGGAGAGCAGGTTCAGGCCGGGAACCTTCACCTTTTCGCCATAGGCCAGCACATCCTTCACCGGGGCAAAACCGCTCTTCTGGGTGCAGCCCAGCGCCTTGTCCTCCAGGGTGGAAATGCCGCCAGCCTTGTTGCCGGGCGAAGGATTTTCGTAGATGGTCTGGTGGTGCTCCTCGAAATAGCGCTTGAAATCGTTGATGAGGGCCACAGTTTTGCGGAACATGTCCTCGGTTTCGCAGCGGTCCATCAGGATGGTTTCTGCGCCAAACATTTCGGGCACCTCGGTGAGGATGGTGGCGCCGCCCTGGGCCACCAGCAAATCGGAAAAGCCGCCGATGACCGGGTTGGCGGTGATACCGCTAAAGCCATCGGAGCCGCCGCACTTCAGGCCAATCACCAGCCTGGAGGCAGGGCAGGGAACGCGGACCTCACAGCGCATGCGCTCTGCCAGCTGGGTGAGAAGGTTCATGCCCTCGACAATCTCGTCCTCCACCTGCTGGCACACCAGAAAGCGCACACGGGATTTGTCGTAGTTGCCCATGCGCTCCTCAATGAAGCTCACGCCGCTGTTTTCGCAGCCCAGGCCCAGCACCAGCACGCCGCCCACGTTGGGGTGGGTTGCCAGGTCGGCAAGAATCTGCCGGGTGTTGTCCTGGTCGGCGCCCATTTGAGAGCAGCCGTAGGGGTGCGGGAAGGCGTACACGCTCTCCACACCGGCGCCCACCAGGCTCTGGGCCTGGCGCTCCAGCGCCCTGGCCACATCGTTCACGCAGCCAACGGTGGGGAGAATCCACAGCTCGTTCCGCACACCCACCTTGCCATCGTGCCTGGGGTAGCCCATGAAGGTTGCAGGCTCCGCAGGCTGCAGCGCCGGATGCGTGGGGTGATAGTCGTATGCTAATTCGCCGGAGAGCAGGGTGTGCAGGTTGTGCACATGGATGTGGCTGCCCTGGGGAATATCCTCCCTGGCATAGCCAATGGGAAAGCCATACTTGATGATGTGACCATCCTTTGGAATGCTGCACAGGGCCACCTTGTGCCCGGCAGGCACATCCGTTTTCAGGGTGACTGCAATGCCATCCACCGTTACGGCCGTGCCGGCTGACAGGGCGACAAGCGCCACAGCCACATTATCCCTGGGGGTGATGCGAAGCAGTTCAGCCATGGTTCAGCCTCCGAAGCGCTTGGTCACAACGGCGGTCATGCCGTTTGCCAGGATGTCGGCAAGGGAATCCGCCACGCTGTCCACAATGCCGGGCACCTGAATCAGCTCATTGCCGAAGAAGGCTTCATTGCCCAGGAAGGCCTCCACCATGTCCCGGACGGGCAGGGAGGACTTTTCCGCGAAGAAGGCCAGCACCGCAGCATCGTCCTGCAGGGTGTAGGCTTCACCGTTGCGGGTGCATTCCAGCTTGCCATCCACCAGCCTGCCGCCGTGGTACAGGCTCATCAGCGCCGCCAGGGAGAAGGTCAGGTGCGGGGGCAGCTTGCCTTCCTGCCTGGCGTAAATCAGCAGGCTGGGCATGCAGCGGGCACGCCACTTGGATACGCTGTTCAGGCAGATGGACAGAAGCGCATGCTTGATATAGGGGTTCATAAACCGCCCGGTGACCGCCTGGGCGAAGGCCACCAGGTCGTCCTTGGGCAGGGTCAGGGTGGGAATGACCTCGCTGTACAGGGTGTTCTGCATGAAGGATTGAATGGTATCGTCCTTCATGGCATCCAGCACATAGTCATAGCCGCACTGGAAGGCCATGGGGACGAAGGAGGTGTGTGCGCCATTGAGGATGCGCACCTTCCGCTGCTTGTAGGGCTTCTGGTTGTCAGTGAAAATCACGGGCAGGTCGCACTGGGGCAGAGGCAGCTCCCTGGAAATGTCCTTCTCGCTTTCAATAACCCACATGCCGAAAGGCTCGGCGGTAACGAGAATGCGATCCTCATACCCCAGCTGCTGCCAGATGGCCTGATCCTCACCCCGGGGGTAACCGGTGACAATGCGATCCACCAGGGTGGAGGTGAAGATGCAGGCTTCATCCAGCCAGCGGTCGAACTGTTCGCCCAGGTTCCAGAGCTTGGACAGTGCCTTCACGCACTTTTTCAGCATGATGCCGTTGTCGTCAATCAGCTCCACCGGCAGGATGATAAGGCCCTTGTCCTTTGCGTAGCTGAAGTGCTTGGCACGCTCGTACAGCAGCTTGGTCAGCTTGCCGGGGTAGGAGGCAGGCGGGCACATGTCCAGCTGGTCGCTTTCATCCAGCACGATGCCGGCCTCCGTGGTGTTGGACACCACAAAGCGAAGTGTGTCGCACTTGGCATAGGCGGCGTAGGCCTCATAGTCGGCATAGGCGTCCACCGCATCGCTGACAGAGGTCACAATGCGGGACTGCTCCACAGGCTTGCCATCCACCAGGCCGCGGAGCAGCACGGTGTAGCGGCAGTCCTGCTCCCTGAAAGCGGGGAACAGCTGGCCCATGGCAATGGGCTTTACCAGCACCACGGAGCCGTTGAAATCCGTCTTCTCGTTGACAATGTCGATAAAGTAGTCCACAAAGGCCCTCAGGAAGTTTCCCTCACCAAATTGGAGCACCTTCACCGGGCGCACGGGCGCAGGTGCAGCGGCAGCCGTCAGTCTATCCATTGCGTTTCCCTCCAAATAATAGGTTGCTTTCATCATCGTGTAACCATTTACATCTTGCACAGGGATATTCTATCAAGTTTTTTTCATTTCGTCAATGCGTTTTGCGATATCGGGGAAAGTTTTTGCCGAAATACAGAAGATACGGCTTGCAAAACGAGGAAAGAGCATGTATAATAGGGATGCAAACAGGCTGTAAACACTTACAACAGGTTTAGGGGGCGGGCATGTGAATATCTACGACATTTCCAAGCGGGCAGGGGTGTCCATTGCAACGGTCAGCCGCGTGCTGAACGACAGCCCCCATGTGAGCCCTGTTACCCGGCAGCGGGTGATGGCGGTGATTAACGACAGCGGCTATGTGCCCAATGCCTTCGCCAGAGGCCTGGGCCTGAACACCATGCAGACCATTGGCCTGCTGTGCCCGGATGCCACCGATGCCTACCTGGCGCAGGCACTGGCCTATATGGAAAGCGCCTTGCGCACGCGCGGGTACGATTGCCTGCTGTGCTGCACCGGCAAGAGCCTGGAGGCCCGCATGGCTGGCGTGGAGCAGCTGAAGTCCCGCCATGTGGATGGTATGGTGCTGATGGGCTCCTCCTTCATTGAGGATTCTGACAGGGACAACGAGTACATCCGCCAGGCGGCAAAGGCCGTGCCTGTGGTGCTGCTGAACGGCTCCTTTCCCTGCGAGCATGTGTACTGCGTGCTGTGCGATGATCAGCGGGCCACCATGGAGGCGGCGCGCCACCTGCTGAGCACCGGGTGCAGGCGCATCCTGTACCTGTACCACAGCAAGAACTACTCCGGCAGAAAGAAGCTGGCGGGATACCGGGACGCCATGGAGGAGCAAGGCCTGGATGAGAGCCTGCTGTGCTACTTCGACCAGAACAAGATGAGCGTGCAGGATGTGCGTGACAGGCTGATGGAGCTGGAAAAACAGGGTGTGACCTTCGATGCGGTGCTGGCCAGTGAGGACAGCCTGGCCATTGGCGCGCTGAAATACGCCAAGGCCTCCGGCAAGTCCGTGCCTGGCGACCTGAGCGTGGTGGGCTACAACAACTCCGCCTACTGCACCTTCTGCGAGCCGGAGCTGACCAGCGTGGACAACAAGCTGAAGGCCATTTGCGACCACATTGTGGAAACGCTGATGGGCGTGCTGGGCGGCAAGGAAATGCCGCAAAAGACCGTTTTCACAGGGGAAATGGTGCTGCGCCAGTCCACAAGATAAGCGACCCCATCCACCGGTTGTGGATTCAACATATCATTGCTGCTTGAAGGAGAGAGAACCATGCAGGCATTTATGGACAAGGATTTTCTGCTGACCACCGAGACCTCCCGCAAGCTCTATCACGAGTTTGCTGCAAAGTGCCCCATTATCGATTACCATTGCCACATCAGCCCTCAACAGATCTATGAGGATTTGCAGTATGAGAACATCACCCAGGTCTGGCTGGGCGGCGACCACTACAAGTGGCGCCTGATGCGCAGTGCAGGCGTGGATGAGAAGTACATCACCGGTGATGCCAGCGATTATGAAAAGTTCTGCAAGTGGGCCATGGTCCTGGGCAAGGCCATTGGCAACCCCCTGTACCACTGGAGCCACCTGGAGCTGCAGCGGTTCTTCGGCTACTATGGCACCCTGAGCGAAAAGACCGCCGATGAGGTGTGGAACCTGGCAAACGCCAAGCTCCAGTCCGCCGGCTTCTCCGTCCGCGGCCTCATCAACATGAGCAATGTGGAAACCATCTGCACCACCGATGACCCCATCGACAGCCTGGAATGGCACAGGAAGCTGGCGGCGGACGACACCTTCAAGACCAATGTGTGGCCTGCCTGGCGGCCCGACAAGGCCATGAACATCGAAAAGCCGGATTTCACCGCCTACCTGGAAAAGCTGGGCAAGGCTGCGGACATGGAAATCAAGACCTTTGCCGATGTGAAGGCCGCGCTGACCCGCCGGATGGAATACTTCCATGAGAACCACTGCTGCCTGAGCGACCACGGCATCAACTATGTGATGTACGAGCCTGCCACCGATGCGGAGATTGAGGCTATCTTCGCCAGGCGCATGGCTGGCGAGGCCGTGTCCGCCAGGGAAGAGGCTGCCTATAAGACGGCCTGCATGCTGTTCCTGGCTGGCGAATACAAGCGGCTGAACTGGGTGATGCAGCTCCACTACGGCTGCCGCCGGGACAACAACCTGACCATGTATGCCAGGCTGGGCCCGGACACCGGCTATGACACCATTGACAATTACGCGCCTGCGGGACAGACTGCGGCCTTCCTGGGTGCGGTGGATAAGTCCACCGGCCTGCCCAAGACCATCCTGTACAGCCTGAACCCCAATGACAATGCCGCCATTGATACCATCTGCGGCTGCTTCCAGTCCAGCGAGGCGGTGAGCAAGATTCAGCACGGCTCTGCCTGGTGGTTCAACGACCATCTCCAGGGCATGACCGAGCAGCTGACCTCTCTGGCACAGTTGGGCTATCTGGCTGGCTTTGTGGGTATGCTGACCGACAGCCGCTCTTTCCTCAGCTACCCCAGGCATGAGTATTTCCGCCGCATTCTGTGCCGCCTGCTGGGCGAGTGGGTGGAGCAGGGCCTGTTCCCCCAGGACTACGACATTCTGGGCGACATCGTCACCGGCGTAAGCTACAAAAACGCCAGGAACTACTTTGGCTTCGCACAGAAGTAAGACCATCACAGCCGGGCAGCGTGCCCGGCCTTTTTTGTGCCATAGAAACAGTTTGCACCTTGCTTTTCATGAAATGGGTAGTATAATGGATGCATCACCATCAGGAAAGGATGCAAAGATTATGTACAAAAAGAATGCCTGGGAGCAGTATGACGAGGCGGAGCTGGCGAAGGTGAATGCCTTTGCTGAAAAGTATAAGGCCTACCTGGATGCCGGCAAGACCGAGCGGGAATGCGTGATCGAGGCGGTGAAGCTGGCGGAGGCTGCTGGCTTTGCCGACCTGGATAAAATCATCAGGGAAGGCGGCAAGCTGCAGGCGGGCGACCGGGTGTACCGCAACTGGATGGGCAAGGACATGATGCTGTTCATTGTGGGCAGCAAGCCCATGGCAGAGGGCATGAACATCCTGGGTGCGCATATTGATTCACCCCGCATGGATGTGAAGCAGAATCCCCTTTATGAGGAGGAAGGCCTGGCTTACCTGGACACCCACTACTATGGCGGCATTAAGAAGTATCAGTGGGTAGCATGCCCCCTGGCCCTGCACGGGGTGATTTGCAAGAAGGACGGCACCACTGTGACCATTTCCATTGGCGAGGATGATGCCGACCCGGTGTTCTACATCTCCGACCTGCTAATTCACCTGGCGGGTGAGCAGATGGGTGCGCCTGCCAGCAAGGTGATTGAGGGCGAGGCCCTGAACCTGATTGTGGGCAGCCAGCCCCTGAAGGGCGAGGAGAAGGACGCGGTGAAGGCCAATGTGCTGAAGCTGCTGAAGGACAAGTATGGCGTGGAGGAGGAGGACTTCCTTTCTGCCGAATTGGAGATTGTGCCTGCCGGCAAGGCCCGCGACGTGGGCTTTGATCGGGGCATGATTGCTGGCTATGGTCATGATGACCGGGTGTGCGCCTACCCCTCCATGGCGGCTGTGCTGGACTATGAAGGCACGCCGGAATACACCCTGTGCGCCGTGCTGACGGACAAGGAGGAAATCGGCAGCGTGGGCGCCACGGGCATGAACGCCAAATATTTTGAAAACACCGTGGGCGAACTGTACAACTGTGTCCATGGCTACTGCGCCCTGGGGCTGACCCGTACCCTGCAGAACAGCCGCATGCTGTCCAGCGATGTCAGCGCAGGCTATGACCCCAATTTCGCTGGCGTGTTTGAGAAGAAGAATGCTGCCATCATGGGCCATGGTGTGTGCTTCAACAAGTTCACCGGTTCCCGTGGCAAGGGCGGCTCCAACGATGCCAACGCCGAATACATCGCCCAGGTGCGGGCTATCATGGACGATGCCAATGTGGATTGGCAGACCGCCGAGCTGGGCAAGGTGGATGTGGGCGGCGGCGGAACCATTGCCTACATCTGCGCCAACTACGGCATGAACTGCATCGACTGTGGCATTGCGGTGCTCAGCATGCACGCCCCCTGGGAGATGATCAGCAAGGCTGACTTGTACGAGGGTTACAAGTGCTACTGTGCGTTCCTCAAGGGTGCCAAGGCCTTCTGACCGTTTCATTTCGGAGGTGTGAACATGGAAGAGAAAATTACCCTGTGCGGCGATAACTGTCTGGCTTGCCCCAGGTATCTGGCGCACACAGATGACGAGCTGCATGCCGTAGCCCAGCTGTGGCACAAGGTTGGCTGGCGGGATTGCGTTGTGACAAACGATGAAATTGCTTGCGCCGGGTGCTCCTCCCACAAGAGCTGCACCTATGGCTTGGTTGAGTGCATTCGCATCCACGGCGTGGAAAAGTGCAACCAATGCGGCGAATTTCCCTGCGGGAAGATCAACGCCATGCTGGAACGTACAGCGGAATACCAGCGAAACTGCAAGAAGGTATGCACCGCTCAGGAGTATGCCATGCTGGAGAAGGCATTTTTCAGCAAGGAAGCCAATTTGAAAAAGTAATACGCAAATAAGGCCGGCCCGGTGATTTCCGGGTCGGCCTTTGATGTTGGCTTACATGATCACGGTGATGTTGGTGCCATCGGTCAGCACGTCATCGGTGAGAACACCGCTGACTTCCACGCCGTTGACTAGGGTCTTCTGCACGCCGCCCTGGTGGTGGGCCGTGTTGTCCACGGTGATGTGCAGCTGCTTGCCACGGAAGGTCTTTTCCATGGTGAAACCGTCCCATTCAGCGGGAATGGCAGGGGAGATAACCAAGCCTTCGGGGGTGGGGCGCAGGCCCAGAATGCCCTCCACGCAGCCAACCATCACGGTGGAGGCAGTGCCGGTCAGCCAATGCACATGGGCACGGCCGGGTTGGGGAGATTCGTGACCCTCGATGAACTGGGTGTGGACGTAGGGCTCGCACTCGCGCAGGTCAGCGCGGTCGTTGTAGGCGGCGGGGCAGCTCTCCTTGAAGTACTGGAAAGCCCGATCGCCGTGACCCAGCAGGGATTCAGCCAGGATGACCCAACCCTGGGGCTGGCAGAAGATGCCGCCGTTTTCCTTGGTGGTGGGGTTGAACAGCAGCATGTTGGCGCCGTTGAAGGCGTGCTCCTTGTAGCAGGGGCCCATCACTTCCACGCCGAAGGGGGTGTTCAGCAGCTTATTGACGGATTCCATGGCGGCCTGAGCCTGCTCATCGGTGGCAAGACCAGAGATGACAGACCAGGACTGGGGATTCAGCCACATGGAGGCTTCGGGGTTCTCCTTGCTGCCGATGATTTGTCCATCCTCGGAATAGCCGCGGCGGAAACGGTCGTCCTCCCAGAAGTGCTCGTTGATAAGCTTCTTCTGCTCGGCGGCCTTCTCCCGCAGGTAGGCGCGATATTCCTCGTTCTCGGCCTTTTCGGGCATCAGCTCGTCCAGCTGGGTCAGCGCCAGGTACAGCTGCATGGCCACGAAGGAGCTTTCTCCAGCAGCGCCCAGGCGCAGGCAGTCATTCCAGTCGGCATGGAGGCCAGCGGGCATGCCGTGGGCGCCCAGGTGGTTCATGGAGAAGTCAATGGCCCGCTTCAGGTGATCCAGCACGGTGCCTTCACCATGGGTGGCGTAGGGAACGACCTCGTCCAGGAAGGCGATGTCGCCAGTTTCGGCAATGTACTTGTACACGGTGGGGAACAGCCACAGGGCATCATCGGCACGGTAGTGAGGATGACCGGTGGAGCGGACGTAGCTCTCGTCCTCCGGGGAGTCCTCGTGTCCGGCGTTGTGGGTGAACTTCACCAGGGGCAGGCCGCCACCATGATGCACCTGGGCAGACAGCATGTGTACCAGGCGCTCCTTGGCCATCTGGGGATCCAGGTGGATAATGCCCTGAATGTCCTGCACGGTGTCGCGGTAGCCCAGGCCGTTGCGCTGCCCGCAGTAGATGAGGGAAGCGGCGCGGCTCCACACAAAGGTGATGAAGCACTGGAAGGCGTTCCAGGTGTTGATCATGGTGTTGAAGTTGTCATCAGGGGTGTTTACCTGCAGGGCGGCAAGCTTGCCGTGCCAGTAGGCAATCAGCTCATTCAGCTCGGCATCCACCCTGGCCTTTACATCGGCATAGGAATCCAGCAGCTTCCGGGCTTCAGCGGGGCCCTTCATGGCCAGCACAAAGGCGATGGTCTTGCTCTCGCCGGGCTGGAGCTCCAGCACCGTGTGCAGGGAGCCGCAGGGGTTGCCGTTAAAGTTCAGCTTGTTGCCCAAATCGCCATCGATGACGGCCTGGGGGTTGTGGAAGCGGTTGCGGCCCAGGAACTGCTCCCGGCGACCGGTGTAGCTCTTCACCTTGCCGCCAGCCAGGCCGAAGAACCGCTCGGAGCCATTCTCGCCGTTTTCGCCCACATGGCAGAACTGGTTGATGTGCTCCACGATGAAATCATCATGGAAGGTGGTGGTGGTGATGAACTGGGTGTACTGCAGGTTGACCAGGTCCTGCTCGTAGTTGGACTCAGTGGTGAATTCGCAGTAGGACAGGGCGGAGATGGTGCGGGGCTTGTCGGACTTGTTGGTCACTTCCACGCGCCAAACCTCGTGGGTAGCGCCGCGGGGCACATAGTACAGCACCTTGCTGGCAATGCCGGCGTACTCGCTCTCAATCTCGGTGTAGGCCGTGCCGTGGCGGGTGATGGTCTTGTACTGCTCCAGGGGCTTTTCCACGGGCCGCCAGGAGGCAGACCAGTAGTCGCCGGTCTCGTCGTCCCGCAGGTAGACATAGCGGCCCGGCTCGTCAAACTGGTTGAAGGAGTAACGCAGGATGCGGCCAGCCGCGCCGGACTTGACAAAGCTGTAGCCGCCAGCGTTCTGGGTTACGATGGCGCCGTATTCCGGGTCGCCCAGGTAGTTGGCCCAGGCCATGGGGGTACGGGGGTTGGTGATGACATACTCCCGCGCCTTATCGTCGAAGTAACCGTACTGCATGAGGATTCCTCCTTGGTTGTACATGGTTCGAAAACGTTTTAGACAGCAGCGCACCTGAAAAGGGCAACGCACACTTTCTGCTCCCATTGTACCATAGAAATTGTAAAGATACAAGGCAGTTTGGCAAAAAAGTACCCCGCATTTCATGGCGAAACACGGGGCAGGGAAGGTTTAGTTGTTCAGCCAGTCCAGGGCATCGGGGTAGGTGTAGTTCAGGCTGTTGTCCTTGCAGTATTGCGCCGCGAAGGAATCGCGGGAGACGGTGAGGGTCAGGTTGGGGCAGTCGGAGAATGCATCCTTGCCGATGGTGGTCACGCTGTCCGGGATGGTGATGCTGGTTAGGGCAGAGCAGGAGGAGAATGCAATGTCCCCAATGCTGGTCACGCTGTCCGGGATGGTGATGCTGGTTAGGGCTTCGCAGCAGCCGAATGCGCCTTCCCCAATGGTTGTCACGCTGTCCGGGATGGTGATGCTGGTTAGGGCACGGCAGATGCAGAATGCATAGTTCCCAATGGTGGTCACGCTGTTCGGGATGGTGATGCTGGTTAGGGCAGAGCAGCAGTCGAATGCACGTTCCCCAATGCTGGTCACGCTGTCCGGGATGGTGATGCTGGTTAGGGCACAGCAGTAGGAGAATGCACCATCCCCAATGGTGGTCACGCTGTTCGGTATGGTGATGCTGGTTAGGGCAGAGCAGTAGTAGAATGCACGTTCCCCAATGTTGGTCACGCTGTCCGGGATGGTGATGCTGGTTAGGGCATCGCAGAAGCAGAATGCATAGTCCCCAATGCTGGTCACGCTGTTCGGGATGGTGATGCTGGTTAGGGCAGAGCAGTCGGTGAATGCATAGTCCCCAATGCTGGTCACGGAGTCCGGGATGGTGATGCTGGATAGGGCTTCGCAGTCGGTGAATGCATAGTCCCCAATGCTGGTCACGCTGTCCGGGATGGTGATGCTGGATAGGGCAGAGCAGTGGTCGAATGCACGTTCTCCAATGGTTGTCACGCTGTCCGGGATGGTGATGCTGGTTAGGGCATCGCAGTTGTAGAATGCACGATCACCAATGACCTTAATTCCACTGGGAATGGAATAACTGTTAGCCTTGATGCCGCAAGGATAACAAACAAGCGTTTTTGTAGCTTTCTCAAATAGTACGCCATTTATAGAAGCAAAAGTCGGGTTTTCAGCAGAAACATTGATACTGGTCAAGGAATCGCAGCGTGCAAAGGCGCTTTTCCCAATGCTGGTCACGCTGTCCGGGATGGTGATGCTGGTTAGGGCATCGCAGCTGAAAAATGCACCATGACCAATGGCTTTAATCCCACTGGGGATGGAATAACTGCCAGCATTTATGCCGCAAGGATAACAAACAAGCGTTTTTGTAGCTTTCTCAAATAGCACGCCATCTATAGAAGCAAAGGTCGGATGTTCAGCAGAAACATTGATGCTGGTCAAGAAATCGCAGTCTACAAAGGCGCCTTCCCCAATAGTGGTCACGCTGTCCGGGATGGTGATGCTGGTTAGGGCATCGCAGGAGTAGAATGCATCGTCCCCAATGCTGGTCATGTTGTCCGGGATGGTGATGCTGGTTAGGGCATCGCAGTAGTAGAATACATTGTCCCCAATGCTGGTCACGCTGTTCGGGATGGTGATGCTGGTTAGGGCACGGCAGTAGCAGAATGCATAGTTCCCAATGCTGGTCACGCTGTCCGGGATGGTGATGCTGGTTAGGGCACGGCAGTAGTAGAATGC
>CAYLIC010000009.1:0-55111 GCA_964383815.1 uncultured Faecalibacterium sp.
TGCCAATGTTAACGTGCGGCTTTTTACGCTCGTAATGCTCCTTAGCCATGGGAAATTCCCTCCTAAAATCGTTTGTATGAATGATTAGTTGTTCTTAGCGCGCTCGCCAATGACCTTTTCTGCCACGGACTTGGGCACTTCCTCATAGTGGTCGAACTGCATGGTGAACATGCCGCGACCCTGGGTGCGGGAGCGCAGGTCGGTGGTGTAGCCGAACATCTCGGACAGGGGGACATAGGCGTGAACGATCTGATCCATGCCGCGCATTTCGGTGCCTTCCACGCGACCGCGGCGGCTGGAAATGTTGCCCATCACGTCGCCCAGATACTGGTCGGGCACGATGACCTCAACCTTCATCATGGGCTCCATCAGGCAGGGATCGGCCTTCTTGATGGCCTCCTTGAAGGCCATGGAGCCGGCGATCTCATACGCAGCAGCGGAGGAGTCGACATCGTGGTAGGAGCCGTCAACAACGGCAGCCTTGAAGCCCACAACCTCGAAGCCAGCCAGGATACCGGCCTTGGCAGCACCCTGAATGCCCTGATCGATAGGCGCGATGAATTCCTTGGGAATCACGCCGCCCACGATGCGGGACTCGAACTCGT
This sequence comes from uncultured Faecalibacterium sp., assembly GCA_964383815.1. GTDB lineage: Bacteria > Bacillota > Clostridia > Christensenellales > Aristaeellaceae > UBA11524. The sequence goes on from CAYLIC010000009.1 coordinate 606, forward strand.
AGCCCTTGCCGGCTTCCTGAGGTTCGATCTCAATCCAGCAGTGACCATACTGACCGTGACCACCAGTCTGACGGACGAAGCGGCCCTCGGCCTTGGCAGCCTTGCGGATGGTTTCCTTGTAGGTAACCTGGGGCTTGCCCACGGTTGCCTCCACCTTGAACTCGCGCAGCAGACGGTCAACGATGATCTCCAGGTGGAGCTCACCCATGCCAGCGATGATGGTCTGGCCAGTCTCCTGGTTGGTATAGGTCTTGAAGGTGGGGTCTTCCTCAGCCAGACGCAGCAGAGCCATGGTCATCTTGTCCTGGCCAGCCTTGGTCTTGGGCTCGATGGCAACCTCAATCACGGGATCGGGGAAGACCATGTTCTCCAGAATAATCTGGTTCTTCTCATCGCACAGGGTATCGCCGGTGGTGGTGTCCTTGAAGCCCACAGCGCCGCCGATTTCGCCGGTGTAGATGTGGTCAACCTCCTCGCGGTGGTTGGCGTGCATCATCATGATGCGGCCCAGGCGCTCACGCTTCTGCTTGGTGGAGTTCAGCACATAGCTGCCAGCCTCCAGGTTGCCGGAATACACACGGAAGAACGCCAGCTTGCCCACGAAGGGATCCACCATGATCTTGAAGGCCAGGGCGGAGAAGGGCGCATCGTCAGAGGGCTCCCGGGTCAGCTCCTTCTCAGGATCGGCGGGATCGGTGCCCTTCACAGCGCCGATGTCCAGGGGAGAAGGCATGTACTCAACCACAGCATCCAGCAGCGGCTGCACGCCCTTGTTGCGGTAGGAAGTGCCGCAGAGAACGGGGTTCATCTCGCAGGCGATGGTGGCCTTGCGGATGGCGTTCTTGATCTCGTCCTCGGTGAGCTCCTCGCCCATCAGGTACTTTTCGGCCAGGTCATCATCAGAGGAGGCAACAGCATCCAGCAGCTGCTCGTGATACTCATTGGCCATGTCCATCAGGTCAGCGGGGATATCCTCGTCCCGGACATCCTTGCCCAGGTCATCGTAATAAACCTCGGCACGCATGCGAACCAGGTCGATAATGCCGCGGAAATCGGCTTCCTTGCCAATGGGCAGCTGAATCGGCACAGCGTTGGCGCCCAGGCGCTCCTTCATCATGGACACAACGCGGAAGAAGTCAGCGCCGGTAATGTCCATCTTGTTCACATACGCCATGCGCGGAACATGATAGGTTTCGGCCTGCTTCCACACGGTTTCGGACTGGGGCTCAACGCCGCCCTTGGCGCAGAAGACGGACACAGCGCCGTCCAGCACGCGCAGGGAGCGCTCCACCTCAACGGTGAAGTCCACGTGACCGGGGGTGTCGATGATGTTCAGCCGGTACATCTTGTTGGGGTTTTGAGGATCCCGGGGGTCGTGCCACTGGCAGGTGGTAGCAGCGGAGGTAATGGTGATGCCACGCTCCTGCTCCTGGGCCATCCAGTCCATGGTGGCGCCGCCCTCGTGGGTTTCACCCAGGCGATGGGTACGGCCGGTGTAGAACAGAATACGTTCGGTAGTGGTGGTTTTGCCGGCATCGATGTGAGCCATGATGCCGATGTTGCGCACCCGCTCAAGGGGATGACTACGAGGCATAGTTCGTTTTGCTCCTTTCTATGGTGGCAAAAGGTCAGACAGCAGCTTTGGTGTCTATTACCACCGATAGTGGGCGAACGCCTTATTGGCCTCAGCCATACGGTGCATTTCTTCCTTGCGCTTCACAGCAGCGCCGGTGTTGTTCATGGCGTCCATCAATTCGCCAGCCAGGCGCTCGGCCATGGTCTTCTCACCGCGCTTGCGGGCGAAGTCCACAATCCAGCGCAGGGCCAGGGTCTGACGGCGCTCGGGACGGATTTCGATAGGCACCTGGTAGGTGGCGCCGCCCACACGGCGGGCCTTTACCTCCAGGGAAGGAGCAACGTTCGCCAGAGCGGCCTGGAACACTTCGTTAGCGTCCTTGCCGGTCTTCTCGGCGACCATGTCAAAGGCAGTATAGCAGACGTTCTGCGCGACACCGCGCTTGCCGTCCAGCATGATCTGGTTGATCAGCTTGGTAACCACCGTGGTCCCGTGTACGGGATCCGGCAGCACCTCACGCTTAGGTACAAAACCGCGACGGGGCATATGATTCCCTCCTACAAACTCTTCGTTGACTTCAGCGCGCGCCCGTCTCCCTTTGGCTGCGTGTCAGCATCACGCGGCCCCTGTGACGCATATCACAGGCCCGCAGGCCTTCTGTGCCCGTCTGGCAGGGTGCTCCTTCCCGGTTCCAGGGGAAGGGATTGCCAGGCGGATATGGCCCGGGGGTTCAGGCTGCAGCAGGGCGCTTGGGCTTACTTCTTCGGGCGCTTGGCGCCGTACTTGGAGCGGGCCTGCATACGCTTGGCCACACCGGCGGTATCCAGAGCACCGCGGATGATGTGGTAACGAACGCCGGGCAGGTCGCGCACACGGCCGCCGCGGATCAGCACAACGCTATGCTCCTGCAGGTTGTGGCCGATGCCGGGGATGTAGCAGGTACCTTCGATGGAGTTCGTCAGACGGATACGGGCGATCTTACGCAGAGCGGAGTTGGGCTTCTTGGGCGTTGTGGTCTTAACGCTCAGGCACACACCGCGCTTCTGCGGGCAGCCCTGCAGAATGGGCGCAGTAGACTTGTTTGCAGCCTTCTCGCGACCCTTACGAACCAGCTGATTGATCGTGGGCATGAGAGCACCTCCAAAATGTATGTCCAAAAATTTCCGCAACCCTCGGAAACTTATTGGCGCAAGCAGGATAGGATTACTTCAGCACGGCAGCGGCGGCAGCGGAAACCTCCACCCCGCAGGCCACGCCAAGCTCCTTCATGGACGCTACCCGCACAGCCGGCACGCCCGCAGCCTCCGCCGCGGTAACAATGCGCTGGAACAGGTAGGTGTCCGCATCGTTGGCCACATAGGCCCGGGCGGCGGTTCCGGCCTTCAATGCGCGGAGCACCTGTTTGGTGCCAACCACCTTGACAGCAGCATTCTTCAAGGTTTCCACAGCATTCCGACCTCCCTTTCACCCGGATGAGCGCGCACCCCAAAAGGGCACACTTCACCTGTGTATGCAATCAACCGTTTCATGATACCATTGTTTTCTGTTGTTGTCAACGGATTTTCACGGTTTTTTTCGCTGTGACCCATGGCAAATTCAGCTTTTTATCATTCTGTCATACTTTTGCCGTGTTTTGCATACGCTTCCTTATTATATAGGAGGTTTGCGCATGAAACACCTTGCCGCTGTGCTGCTCTGCGTTCTTCTGTCCGCCTGCGCCGCCCCGGAGGAGGCACCCATGCCCGCGCCGCCATGCCTGCCGGATGGCATTGCAACGGACGAGGCAGGCGTTCCCACCCTGGAGGTATACCTGACCGCCACGGACACCATCTCCCCCATGAACATCGAAACCTACGTTATGGGCGTGGTTGCCGGGGAGATGAGGAACGACTGGCCCCCGGAGGCCCTGAAGGCTCAGGCCATTCTTGCCAGGACGTTTGTGCTGCGCTTTGTTTCGGAAAAGGAGAGCCGCTATGCCGGTGCGGACATTTCCACCGATATTGCGGAGGCCCAGGCATATAATGAAGCAAACATCAACGAAAACATTCGCCAGGCCGTGGAGGAAACCGCAGGCCAGGTGCTGGTCACCCCGTCCGGCACACTGCCCTACACCTGGTTTCACGCCCACTCCGGCGGCAGCACTGCGCTGGCCCGGGAGGGTCTTGGCTGGCAGGATGCGGAGCCTGCCTACACCCTGGTAACCGATGGCCTGGACAGCCCGGATGCGCCACCGGAGGCCAAGGCCTGGGAGGCGGACTTCCCTGCCGGGGTGTTTCTGGCTGCATGCCGGCAAACCGGCGCCATTCCGGAGGACATCGGCAGCATATCCATTGGGGAAAAGGGCGAAAGTGGCCGGGCGGTAACCCTGCTGGTAAGCGGCGTGCCGGTGCCCGCGGCGGAGCTGCGCATGGCCCTGGGCAGCACCGTTATGCGCTCCACCTTGCTGACGGAGCTTTCCACCGATGGCAGCACCGTGCACATGGCTGGGCGCGGCTACGGGCACGGGGTTGGCATGCCCCAGTGGGGCGCCTACGCACTGGCCCTGGACGGCCTGACCGGGGAGGACATTGCCCTGCACTACTACCAGGGCCTGTCCCTGGTGCGCATGTGGTGAACCAGCGGCTGAAAATTATGAAATTTCCTTGAAAAGCATTGACAATTCCCTTGACAAATGATAGAATTTAGAATTGTATCAGTGTCTTTATGTACTGTTGCGGTTTTCCTGTGTCTGTCATTGTACACGATGGCTCCAGAAGATGCAAGTGGAAATATCCAGCAGCTGATGGACTAAACGATGCTGGTCGGACGATGTAAGGGGTGATGGCTTTTTATGGTACACGAGGTTGAGATGGGCAAGCTCCGCAAGCGCATGAGCTTCTCGCGCATCGAGGAAGTTCTCGACATGCCTGACCTGATTGAGGTGCAGAAGAACTCGTATCAACGCTTTCTGGACACCGACCTTCGTGAAGTTCTGGCCGACGTTTCACCGATTACCGATTATAACGGCAATCTGGTGCTTGAGTTTGTTGACTACTCCCTTGACGCGCCGAAAAACACGGTGGAGCGCTGCCGCGAGCGGGACATGACCTACGCTGCGCCGCTGAAGGTATTTGTCCGCCTGAAGAACCGTGAAACCGGCGAAATCAAGGAATCCGATGTGTTCATGGGCGATTTCCCCCTCATGACCGACCACGGTACCTTCATTATCAACGGCGCCGAGCGCGTCATTGTTTCCCAGCTGGTGCGCTCCCCCGGCGTGTATTTCGACTGCCAGCTGGACAAGGCGGGCAAGCCCCTGTATTCCAGCCAGATCATCCCCAACCGCGGCGCCTGGCTGGAGTATGAAACCGACTCCAACGACGTGCTGTGGGTGCGTATCGACCGGGCGCGCAAGCTGCCCATCACCGTCATCCTCCGCGCCCTGGGCTATGGCACCGATGCGGAAATTCTCGACCTGATGGGCGATGACGACCGGCTGAAGGCCACCATCCAGAAGGGTGACAACGCCAAGAGCCGCGAGGAAGGCCTCATCGAAATCTACAAGCGCCAGAAGCCCGGCGAGCCCGCCAGCGCCGAAAGCGCCACCAACATGTTCAACTCCCTCTTCTTCGACCCCAAGCGCTACGACCTGATGCGCGTGGGCCGCTATAAGTTCAACAAGAAGCTCTCCATCGCCACCCGCATCAACGGCCAGATGGCGGCGGAGGATGTTGTGAACCCCCAAACCGGCGAGGTGATGGCCAGGAAGGGTGACACCTTCGACCTGGAGACCGCCCGCGCCATCCAGAACGCCGGTGTGAACGCCGTGTGGGTGGACGTTGAAGGCAACATCCGCAAGGTGATTGGCAACAACTTTGTTGATGCCGCTGCCTACCTGCCCTTCGACCCCAAGGAAGCCGGCATCCTGGAAATGGTTCACCTGCCCACCCTGAAGACCCTGATGGAGTCCGTCGATGCCGACCAGCTGAAGGACGCCGTGCGGGAGAACGTATCCTCCCTGGTGCCCAAGCACATCCTGGCAGATGATATTGTGGCCTCCATCAGCTACATGCTGGGCCTGCCCTATGGCCTGGGCTTTACCGATGACATCGACCACCTGGGCAACCGCCGCCTGCGCTCCGTGGGCGAATTGCTGCAGAACCAGATCCGCATTGGCCTGACCAGGCTGGAGCGCATGGTGCGCGAGCGCATGAGCGTGCAGGATTCCGGCGATGTGAAGCCCGGCGACCTGATTAACATCCGCCCCATGAGCGCCGCCATCAAGGAGTTCTTCGGCTCCTCCCAGCTGTCCCAGTTCATGGATCAGCCCAACCCCCTGGCCGAGCTGACCCACAAGCGCCGCCTGTCCGCCCTGGGCCCCGGTGGCCTGAACCGCGACCGCGCCTCCTTCGAGGTTCGCGACGTGCACTACTCCCACTATGCCCGCATCTGCCCCATTGAGACCCCTGAAGGCCCCAATATCGGCCTGATCGGCTCCCTGGCCACCTATGCCCGCATTAACGAGTATGGCTTCATCGAGGCGCCCTATCGCCGGGTGGACCGGGTGAACGCCCGGGTGACCGACGATATTATCTACATGACCGCCGACGAGGAGGACTTCTACAAGGTCGCCACCGCCAACGAGCCCCTGAACGAGGACGGCACCTTTGTGAAGGATCGCGTCATGGTTCGCGACAAGGCCGAGATTATCGAGGTGCCCGTGGGCAAGGTGGACTTCATCGACGTGTCTCCCAGGCAGGTTGTTTCCGTGGCCACCGCCATGATTCCCTTCCTGGAGAACGACGACGCTACCCGCGCCCTGATGGGCTCCAACATGCAGCGCCAGGCTGTGCCGCTGCTGGTGCCGGAAGCTCCCCTGGTGGGCACCGGCATGGAGTTCAAGGCTGCACACGATTCCGGCGTGGTCATCCTGGCGAAGGAATCCGGCGTGGTGGACAAGGTCAGCGGCAACGAAATCGTCATCAAGGACGAGCATGGCGAGCGCCATGTGTACCGCCTGACCAAGTTTGCCCGCTCCAACCAGGGCACCTGCATCAACCAGCGTCCTGTGGTTTCCGCCGGACAGATTATCGAAAAGGGCGACCTGCTGGCGGATGGCCCGTCCACCGAAAAGGGTGAGATTGGCCTGGGCCGCAATGCCCTGATCGGCTTCATGACCTGGGAAGGCTACAACTACGAGGATGCCGTGCTCCTGTCCGAGAAGCTGGTGAAGGAGGACATCTACACCTCCATTCACATTGAGGAGTTCGAGTCCGAGGCCCGCGAAACCAAGCTGGGCCCGGAGGAGATTACCCGCGACATTCCCAACATTTCCGACGATGCCATCAAGGACCTGGACGAAGGCGGCATTATTCGCATCGGCGCCGAGGTTCGTGCGGGCGACATTCTGGTGGGCAAGGTGACCCCCAAGGGCGAAACCGAGCTGACCGCTGAGGAACGCCTGCTCCGCGCCATCTTTGGCGAAAAGGCCCGCGAGGTGCGCGACACCTCCCTGCGCGTGCCCCATGGCGAAGGCGGCATTGTGGTGGATGTGAAAATCTTCACCCGTGAGAACAAGGATGAGCTGTCCCCCGGTGTGAACGAGATGGTTCGCGTCTACATCGCCCAGAAGCGCAAGATCTCCGTGGGTGACAAAATGGCAGGCCGCCACGGCAACAAGGGCGTTGTGTCCCGCATTCTGCGCGAGGAGGACATGCCCTTCCTGCCCGATGGCACACCCCTGCAGATTGTTCTGAACCCCCTGGGCGTTCCCTCCCGTATGAACATCGGCCAGGTGCTGGAAGTGCACCTGGGCCTGGCCTGCCGTGCCCTGGGCTGGCACATTGCTACCCCCGTGTTCGACGGCGCTACCTACGAGGAGATTCGCGATTGCCTTGGCATGGCCTGCGACACCATGTCCGCCCCCGTGGATGAGAACAACCCCCGCATGCAGAAGACCTACTTCCACAACGGCAAGCCTCTGCGGCTGGAGCTGGACGAGGAAGGCAAGCGCCTGTTCAAGGATGGCAAGCTGCGCCTGCGTGACGGGCGCACCGGCGACTACTTCGAGAACCCTGTCACCGTGGGCATCATGTACTTCCTGAAGCTCCACCACCTGGTGGACGACAAGATGCACGCCCGCTCCACCGGCCCCTATTCCCTGGTGACCCAGCAGCCCCTGGGCGGCAAGGCCCAGTTTGGCGGTCAGCGTTTTGGCGAGATGGAGGTTTGGGCGCTGGAGGCCTACGGCGCCGCCAACACCCTGCAGGAGATTCTGACCGTGAAGTCCGATGACACCGTGGGCCGCGTGAAGACCTATGAGGCCATCATCAAGGGTCAAAACATCCCCACCCCCGGCGTGCCCGAGTCCTTTAAGGTACTGGTGAAGGAGCTGCAGGCCCTGAGCCTGGACATTAAGGTGCTGGACGCCAACAAGAACGAAATCGAAATCCCCGAGCTGGATCCTGAGGACATGATGACCCCCGAGGCACCCGCCCACCTGGATGACGAGCCCGCTGACCTCCAGCCCGAGGCACCTATTGCCGACCTGGACGATGAGGACGCGGACATCGACATGGATGCGGACTTCAGCCAGGATGATTTCTCCCTGGGCAATGAGGATGACGGCCTGGACGATTTCAACGTGGACGAGCTGTCCCTGGACTCCTTCGACGATCCCCTGGAATAATTGCACCAGTCACTTGACTGTTTGGCCTGTGCGGGCGCTGGGTGCGTCCGCGCAGGCGGATATGGGCGCGGCGTTTTCGCCGCTGAAGGGAGTGGACCCTTTTGTTTGAACTGAGCAACCTGGACTCCATCCAGATCGGCATGGCTTCCCCCGAGCAGATCCTTGCCTGGTCCCACGGTGAAGTTACCAAGCCTGAAACCATCAACTACCGCACACTCAAGCCCGAGCGGGACGGCCTGTACTGCGAGCGCATCTTTGGCCCAACCAAGGACTGGGAGTGCAACTGCGGCAAATATAAGCGCATCAAGTTTAAGGACAAGGACAAGGTGTGCGACAAGTGCGGCGTGCAGGTCACCCGGGCCAAGGTGCGCCGTGAGCGCATGGGTCACATCCAGCTGGCTGCCCCTGTCAGCCACATTTGGTATTTCAAGGGCATTCCCAGCCGCATGGGTATGCTGCTGGACATCAGCCCGCGCAGCCTGGAAAAGGTGCTGTACTTTGCCAACTTCATCGTGCTGGATCCCGGCAATTCCGACGAAACCGGCCTGAAGCTCCACGAGCTGATTTCCGATGCCCGCTACCGGGAGGTTGAGGCCAAGTGCGGCAAGGGTTCCTTCCGGGCCATGATGGGCGCCGAGGCCGTCCGCGAAATGCTCCGCAGCCTGGACCTGGACAAGCTGAGCGAGCAGCTGAAGGCCGAGATTGCCGAACTGGTGGAAAAGGAGCGCGACCGGGATACCGAGGGACAGAAGCGCGCCCGGGCCGTGAAGCGCCTGGAGGTTGTTGAGTCCTTCCGGGCCAGCCACAACAAGCCCGAGTGGATGATTCTGGACGTGATTCCCGTGCTGCCCCCGGATCTGCGCCCCATGGTGCAGCTGGACGGCGGTCGCTTTGCTACCTCCGACCTGAACGACCTGTATCGCCGGGTCATCAACCGTAACAACCGCCTGAAGCGCCTGCTGGATTTGGGCGCGCCGGACATCATCGTCCGCAATGAAAAGCGCATGCTGCAGGAGTCTGTGGATGCGCTGATTGACAACGGTCGCCGTGGCCGCCCTGTGACCGGCCCTGGCAACCGTGCCCTCAAGTCCCTGTCCGACCTGCTGCGCGGCAAGCAGGGCCGCTTCCGCCAGAACCTGCTGGGCAAGCGCGTGGACTACTCCGGTCGTAGCGTTATCGTGGTTGGCCCGGAGCTGAAGCTCCACCAGTGCGGCCTGCCCAAGGACATGGCGCTGGAGCTGTTCAAGCCCTTTGTGATGGAGCGGCTGGTGAGCCTCAAGATTGCCCACAATGTAAAGTCTGCCAAGCGGGCCGTGGAAAAGGTACGCCCCGAGGTTTGGGACATCCTGGAGGAGGTTATCCGGGAGCATCCCGTGCTGCTGAACCGTGCTCCCACCCTGCACCGCCTGGGCATTCAGGCCTTTGAGCCTATCCTGGTGGAAGGCAAGGCCATCAAGCTCCATCCCCTGGCCTGTACCGCCTTCAACGCCGACTTTGACGGCGACCAGATGGCTGTTCACGTCCCCCTGAGCATGGAGGCCCAGGCCGAGGCCCGCTTCCTGATGCTGTGCCACAACAACATCCTCAAGCCCCAGGACGGCAAGCCGGTTATCTCTCCCTCTCAGGACATGGTTATCGGCTGCTATTACCTGACCATCGTGGATGAAAACGACTCCCGTGCGGGCCGCGTCTTCCGTGACCCGGACGAGGCGATGATGGCCTACTCCGTGGGGCAGATTGCCCTGCAGACCCCCATCAAGGTTCGCATCACCCGCACCTTCCAGGGCGAGACCGGCACCAAGATTATCGATACCACCCTGGGCCGCCTGATCTTCAACGATGCCATTCCCCAGACCCTGGGCTTCAAAAAGCGCGAGTGCCTGGAGGACATGTTTGAGCTGGAGGTTGACGAGCTGGTGGGCAAGAAGCAGCTGTCCAACATTGTGGACATGTGCTTCCGCAGCCAGGGTGAGCACCGCACCGCCCTCATGCTGGACGCCGTGAAGGCCCTTGGCTACAAATACTCCACCCGTGGTGCCGTTACCGTGTCCGTTGCGGACATCAAGGTGCCGCCCTGCAAGAAGGAAATGCTTGCCGATACCGACGAGCGGGTCCGCCAGGTGAACAACATGTACCGCCACGGCCTGCTGAGCGAGGACGAGCGCTACAAGCGCGTTATCGACCTGTGGAACGGCTGCACCCACGGCCTGCGGGATCAGATTCTCCCCAACCTGGACAAGTTCAACCCCATCCGCATGATGACCGATTCCGGCGCCCGCGGCTCCTCTGCCCAGGTGTCCCAGCTGGCTGGCATGCGCGGCCTGATGGCCTCTCCCTCCGGCAAAACCATCGAGCTGCCCATCCGCGCCAACTTCCGTGAAGGCCTGACCGTGCTGGAGTTCTTCCTGTCCTCCCACGGCTCCCGTAAGTCCCTGGCAGATACCGCCCTGCGTACTGCCGACTCTGGCTACCTGACCCGCCGCCTGGTGGACGTTTCTCAGGAGGTCATTGTCCGGGAGGAGGACTGCTTTGCCTCCCGCGGCGAGAAGGTTCGCGGCATTGTGGTGCAGGAGCTGATGAGCGGCAAGCAGTCCATCGAGTCCTTTGAGGATCGCCTGCGCGGCCGCACCGCTGCCGAGGACATTCTCGACCCCGCCACCGGCGAGGTGCTGGTGCACCTGAACGAGGCCATCGATCACAACAAGGCCAAGCTGGTGGTTTCCCGCGGCGTTACCAAGGCCATGGTTCGCTCCGTGCTCACCTGCCGCACCGAAAACGGCGTCTGCGCCCGCTGCTATGGGCAAAACATGGCCCACGGTGGCAAGGTGGATGTGGGCGAAGCGGTGGGTATCATCGCTGCCCAGGCCATTGGCGAGCCCGGCACCCAGCTGACCATGCGTACCTTCCATACCGGCGGTATCGCCTCCGGTGACGACATCACCCAGGGTCTGCCCCGCGTTGAGGAGCTGTTTGAGGCCCGCAAGCCGAAGCGCGAGGCCATCCTCAGTGAGATCAGCGGCCGTGTGACCATCCAGGAGACGAAGAAGAAGCGCGAGATTGTGGTGACCTCCGATGAGGACAGCCGCGACCAGAAGGCCTACCAGATCACCTACGGTAGCCGCCTGAAGGTACAGGAGGGCGACCATGTGGAGGCCGGTGACGAGCTGATTGAAGGCTCCATCAACCCTCATGACCTGCTGCGCATCCTGGGCGTGAAGGCCGTGCAGGAATACCTGCTGAAGGAAGTTCTGGCTGTTTATCGCCTGCAGGGCGTGGCTGTGGCTGACAAGCACATCGAAATCATTGTGCGGCAGATGCTGCGCAAGGTGCGCGTGGAGGACAGCGGCGACACCAACCTGCTGCCCGGCTCCCTGGTGGACATCTTCCACTTCGACGAGGCGAACCAGGAGACCATCATGAACGGCGGACGGCCTGCCGTTGCCAAGCGCATTCTGCTGGGCATTACGAAGGCCTCTCTGGCAACGGAGAGCTTCCTGTCTGCCGCCTCCTTCCAGGAAACCACCCGCGTGCTGACAGAGGCCGCCATCAAGGGCAAGGTCGACCCGCTGCTTGGCCTGAAGGAAAACGTGATTATCGGCAAGCTGATTCCTGCCGGCACCGGCATGAAGCGCTACAAGGGCATCGAGATTCACGAAAACTTCAACTTCTAATTCCAAAGGGAGCTTTCCTCGCGAAGGCTCCCTTTTTTGCAACGGGGGTCAAGGGCGCTGCCCTTGACAATCCCGCTTAAGGGACAAAGTCCCTTAAGAATCCCGTTTTTCGGTGCGCTCCTGGACACAAAGCCGCTTCTCCGCGTCACGGCGCCCGAAACGCACACCCGAAAGGGATTCTTAAGGGATGAAATCCCTTAAGCAGGGTGCAGGGACAGCGTCCCTGCCGGGAGGTTTGGATGAATATTGTGTTGATTGGCATGCCGGGGTGCGGGAAATCCACGGTAGGCGTGGTGCTTGCAAAGGCCCTGGGCATGGATTTTGTGGATTCAGATCTGCTGATTCAGCGGAGCCAGGGCATGCGCCTGCATCAAATCATCGAGCAGGTTGGCGATGAGGGCTTCCGCCAGATTGAGAACCAGGTGAACGCCGGCATTCAGGCAGAGAACTGCGTCATCGCCACCGGCGGCAGCGTGGTTTACGGCCATGAGGCCATGGAGCACCTGTGCAGCATCGGCACAGTGGTGTACCTTCAGCTGGAGTACGAGCAGGTGCAGGAACGCCTGGGTGACCTGCATGCCCGGGGCGTGTCCATGAAGCCGGGACAGACCCTGCGTGACCTGTACGAGGAACGCACACCCCTTTACGAGCATTGGGCGCACCAGACCATTCACTGCGGCGGTTTGCAGCTGCGCCAGGTGGTAGGGAAAATATTGTCCCAGCTGAATTTGCTGTAAGGAAGAACGCCGCTGTTGACCCATTAACGGTAAAAGAAAAGAGCCATCCGTTTGGATGACTCTTTTCTTTGGCATTTGCCTTTTGCTGGAGCGGGTGATGGGAATCGAACCCACGTGACCAGCTTGGAAGGCTGGAGCTCTGCCATTGAGCTACACCCGCAAGTGGAGCGGTAGACGGGATTCGGACCCGCGACATCCACCTTGGCAAGGTGGCACTCTACCACTGAGCTACTACCGCATATCCACACATGGCAACGGGTGATTTTGGTGCGGGCGATGAGACTCGAACTCATACGCCGTAGGGCACCAGATCCTAAGTCTGGCGCGTCTGCCATTCCGCCACGCCCGCATGTCGCTTAGCAGAATGGGATGTGACCCATTGGAGATTCGAACTCCAGACACCTTGATTAAAAGTCAAGTGCTCTGCCAACTGAGCTAATGGGTCAAAGTGCTGGGGTGGCAGGGCTCGAACCTGCGAATGCGGGAGTCAAAGTCCCGTGCCTTACCACTTGGCTACACCCCATCGCAGGAGGCCCGCCGCACCGCGCAGCGGGCAGATAAAAGAAAAAGGGAGAATAGTGGGGCTCGAACCCACGACATCCAGAGCCACAATCTGGCGCTCTACCACTGAACTATAGCCACCATATGGCGCGCCTGGAGGGGCTCGAACCCGCGACCCACGGCTTAGAAGGCCGTTGCTCTATCCAACTGAGCTACAGGCGCACGCCGCTTACCGGGTCACCTCCAAGGGCATTGGCGTCCTGCAGTTTGACTTTCGCCATTCCGCTGACAGTTAAAGATTATAGCACAACTTTGCGCCCGTGTCAACGGCTTTTCTCCATTTTTGCGGGGAAAGCGGGAGAATTTTCACACCGCGTCCCAGCTGGGCGCCTGCCACAGCACCACAGCGCCTGCCGCCAGGGTTTGGGGCACGTCAATCAGGCGCTGATTGCGGCTGCCGCAGAACTTCAGCTCCAGGGACTTCTGTGCCAGCAGGAAGGGTCCGTCCACCAGCACATCCACCTCCCGCAGCAGTGCCAGCCGGGCCGGATTTGCCTCCTGGCAAAGGGCCTCCCAGGTGTAGCCCGTGTAGGCCCACACATTCAGGCCGGCGGCATGGGCGGCCCGGGCCAGCGCCAGGCAGGCCTCCGGCTGGCACAGGGGATCGCCCCCGGACAGGGTCAGGCCGTCCAGCAGCGGATTGGCCCGAAACTGGTCAATAATCTGCTGGGTGTCCACCACCCGCCCGGCAGAAAAGTCGTGGGTGTCCGGGTTGTGGCAGCCCGGGCAGCGGTGGGGACACCCCTGGGTGAACACCGTGTAGCGATAGCCGGGCCCGTCTACAATGGAATCATCCACCGTGCCTGCAATGCGAATATCCATCCAATCCTCCAAAAAAAGGCCGCACGCTGGCGGCCTCATGTGTCGTTCCTTCTCCCCGGTTCCGGCGCACACCTGCGCACCGGAACCGCCGCTGTACGGGCGAATGCTCCGCTGTCCAGCCTGGGATTCTCAAGGGATGAAATCCCTTAAGCAGGATTGTCAAGGGCAGCGCCCTCTGGTTACACGCCGTGCTTCACCCGGTCGTGCTCCTCGGCGCGCTTGGCGTTGTTGAAGCGATCCAGGGTGCCCACCAGATAGCCGGTGATGCGGCGGATACGCTCGAAGGGCTTGCCGTCCTCCTTGCGGTGGCAGCAGGGACATTCATCGCCAATGATGCCGTTGAACCCGCAGACAGGGTCCCGGTCCACCGGGTGGTTAATGGAGCCATAGCCAATGCCCTTGTCGTGCATGAAGCGGACAATCTTCTCAAAGGCGTCCAGGTTCTGCAGCGGGTCGCCGTCCATCTCCACATAGGAGATGTGACCGGCGTTGGTCAGCGCGTGATAGGGCGCCTCAATGGACAGCTTGTGGAAGGCGGAGCAGGGGTAGTACACCGGCACATGGAAGCTGTTGGTGTAGTAGTCCCGGTCCGTTACGCCGGGGATGATGCCAAACTTCTCCTTGTCCAGGCGGATGAACCGGCCGGACAGGCCCTCAGCAGGCGTAGCCAGCAGGGTGTAGTTCAGGCCGCGCTCCCGGGACAGCTTGTCCGTAAAGGCACGCATGGCGCCGATGATCTCCATGCCCAGGTTCTGGCTTTCTTCGCTCTCGCCATGGTGCTTGCCGCGCAGGGCCACCAGGGCCTCCGCCAGACCAATGAAGCCAATGGACAGGGTGCCGTGCTTCAGCACTTCCTCCACGGTGTCGTTCCAGTCCAGGTTTTCGGAATCAATCCACACGCCCTGGCCCATCAGGAAGGGGAAGTTGCGAACCTTCTTCTTGCTGATGATCGCCAGGCGCTCGTCCAGCTGGGCAGCCACCAGCTGCATCTTGCGCTCCAGCTCTTCAAAGAACCACTGCACGTCCCCATTGGCCTTGATGGCAATGCGGGGCAGGTTGATGGAGGTGAAGGACAGGTTGCCGCGGCGGGGAGCCACCTCCCTATCGGGATCGTACACATTGCCCATCACGCGGGTGCGGCAGCCCATGTAGGCAATCTCCGTTTCCGGGTGGCCGGGCTTGTAGTATTGCAGGTTGTAGGGTGCATCAACAAAGGAGAAATTGGGGAACAGGCGCTTGGCGCTGGTCTTGATAGCCAGGCGATACAGGTCGTAGTTAGGCTCGCCCGGGTTGAAGTTGATGCCTTCCTTCACGCGGAAAATCTGGATGGGGAAAATGGGGGTTTCGCCGCCGCCAAGGCCTGCCTCGGTGGCGTGGAGCAGGTTGCGCATGACCATGCGGCCCTCGGGAGAGGTGTCCATGCCATAGTTGATGGAGGAGAAGGGCACCTGGGCGCCCGCGCGGCTGTTCATGGTGTTCAGGTTGTGAATCAGGGCCTCCATGGCCTGATAGGTAGCCTTGTCGGTTTCCTTCCAGGCGTGCTGCTGGGCGAAATCCGCAATGTGCTTGGACTGCGCCTCATCATTGGTCTTTTCCATCAGCAGTGCCACCACGGCAGCCTGCTGCTCCTCAGAAGGCTCCAGGCAGGGGGACATGCCCTGCTCCGCCAGCTTTGCCATGATGTTGGCTGCGGTGTCCTCGGCCTGCTCATCGCCCACCAGCAGCTCCAGGGCCCGGGCCACGTTCATGCGGTAGCGCTTGATGAAGGTCTTCTTCACGCCGGGCGCCATGCCGTAGTCAAAGTCCACCACGCTCTGTCCGCCGTGCTGGTCGTTCTGGTTGGCCTGGATGGCAATGCAGCACAGGGCGGCATAGCTGGTGATGTCCTGGGGCTCGCGCAGGTAGCCGTGACCGGTGGAGAAGCCGTTCCTGAACAGGCTGGTCAGCTCAATCTGGCAGCAGGTGGTGGTGAGGGTATAGAAATCCAGATCGTGAATGTGGATGTCGCCTTCCCGGTGGGCCTGGGCAAAGCGGGGATCCAGCACATACATATCATAGAACTGCTTGGCGCCCTCGGAGCCGAACTTCAGCATGGAGCCCATGGCGGTATCGCCGTTGATGTTGGCGTTCTCCCGCTTGATGTCGGAATCCACCGCATCCTTGAAGGTGATGTCCTCAAAGGTCTTCATCAGCCGGGTGTTCATCTCACGGACGCGGCTGCGCTCGGCCCGGTAGAGGATGTAGGCCTTGGCGCTGCGGACGAAGCCCTTTTCAATCAGCACCCGCTCCACGGTGTCCTGCACCTGCTCCACCGTGGGCGTGGAGGACACGCTCTCGTTGTTCTCCAGCTCCTCCACCACGCGCTGGGCCAGCTGCTGTGCAGTGTCCCGCCCCTTGGCGCTGGAGGAAGCCTGGAAGGCCCTCAGAATTGCGTTTTCAATCTTGGTCTGGTCAAACTCCACCATGCGACCGTCGCGCTTGCGAATGTTGGTAATGCCCATGGTATCTCCTCCTGCTTATTGCTTGCAGTGCATGCCCGGCAGGGCGCATAGGAAATGGCAGACCAGCCTGCTGCCACGGGGCCAGGCGGTGCGCCCATTTCTCTTCAACGGTATTGCACTTTCTACCGCTTGTGTCTGAATCATGCTGGCAAACCCACATCTTGTGGTATCAGCCGCGAACAAGTGACATTATATTGTGTTTCTCTCCGCTTGTAAATGGACGAAACGGTCATTTTCGCTGTCACTCTGGCGGAGATTTTCCGCAATCCCTTGTCTTATCTCAAAAAGCTGGCAGTAGTAAAAAATTGTCGCATTTTTTGGGCAGAATGATTCGGCGGCGATTTTCACTTTTCCCGTTGACTTTTTGCAAACTTCCGTCTATCATGGAAGCTAAGGAAGTATCCCTTCCGCACCCAGAAGAAAGGAGCTGGCTCGTTCCATGGATAGTGACCCTGGAAGTAACACCTTTTACCGCCTGGAATCAGCGCTCCTGCAGGGTGCGTTTCTTCATGCGCACTGACAAGCGCCGCTTCCGGCCCATTTTGCCGGAAAGGACTGAAGGAAATTGAAGCGGATTTTCAAAACCGTAGACGATCACCTGACCGAGTGCACCACCCTGGAAAAGGGCTGCTGGGTGCACCTGCAGTGTCCCACCAAGGAGGAAGTGGACGGCCTGAACGCCCGCTTCGCCATCGACCCCACCTTCATCGCCGCCGCACTGGACGAAGAGGAATCCGCCCGTATCGAGTATGACCCGGACAAGAACCAGACCCTCATCGTGGTTGACCTGCCCTATGTGGAAAGCGAGGGCAGCGGCTATGTGTATGCCACGCTGCCCCTGGGCATTGTACTGGTGGATGACATCATCATCACCGTCTGTACAAGGGACACCCCCATCATCAACGATTTTACCGAGGAGCGCATCCGCGGCTTCTGGACCAACAAGCGCACCCGGTTCATCCTGCAGATTCTGTACCGTAACGCCAGCCGCTATCTGGCCTACCTGAAGCAGATTGACAAGGCCTCCATGCACGTTCAGGAAAAGCTGGAGAAATCCTCCCGGAACCAGGAGCTTTTGCAGATGATGAAGCTGGAGAAATCCCTGGTGTTCTTCTCCACCTCCCTGAAA
Organism: uncultured Faecalibacterium sp.; assembly: GCA_964383815.1. GTDB lineage: Bacteria > Bacillota > Clostridia > Christensenellales > Aristaeellaceae > UBA11524. The sequence continues at coordinate 18,270 of CAYLIC010000009.1, forward strand.
AGCAACGAAATGGTGCTGGAGCGCCTGATGCGCCAGACCAACATCCTCCGCCAGTTCCCCGAGGATACCGACCTGCTGGAGGACGTTATCATCGAGAACAAGCAGGCCATTGAAATGTGCGCCATTTACCGTGACATTATGACCGGCACCATGGACACCTTTGCCTCCATTATTTCCAACAACCTGAACATCACCATGAAGGTGCTGACCAGCCTGACCGCCGTGCTGTCCGTGCCCACCATCATTTTCTCCCTGTGGGGCATCAACGTGGGCGGCATCCCCTTTGCAAGCCACCCGGCAGGCTTCTGGATTGTGATTGGCATTGCCGTGGTGCTGGCAGTGGTGTCCTTCCTGTTTATGGCGAAGAAGAAGATGTTCAAGTAATTCTCTCGTGAAGGAAGTGATTCCATGGTACACTTCACGCCGCTGCCCCGGTGCACACCGGCCCAGGCCGGCCTTGACCCCAGGCGCATCATGACCATGGTGGATGCCTACCAGGCCCAGGGTCATGCCATTCACAGCTTTCTGCTGGTGCGCCACGGAAAGGTTCTGTGCGAGGGCTACTACGCGCCCTATGGCCCGGAGCAGCTGCAGTCCGTGTTCTCCCTGTCCAAGACCTTCACCTCCATGGCGGTGGGCATTGCCGCCGGAGAAGGCCGCATCAGCCTGGATGCACGGGTCATCGACATTTTTCCGGAGGAACTTGCAGCCTCCGGCGTAACTCCCGGACCGGAGCTGAACGCGCTGACCCTGCGCCACCTTTTGCGCATGTCCACCGGCCAGCCGGAGGAGCCCAACGGTGACGAAGCCTGGGAGGACATGCGGGTTGCTTTCCTCCGCCAGCCCTTTACGGACATGCCGGGCGAAGTGTTCCGCTACAACACCATGGCCACCTACATGCTTTCCGCCGCGCTTAACAAGCAGGGCATTGATCTGGAGGACTACCTGCAGGAAAAGCTGCTGACCCCCCTGGGCGTGACGGGCACCCGCTGGCAGCGGGACGGTCACGGCATCTGCATGGGCGGCTTTGGTTTCTCACTTGTGCCGGAACTGATTGCCAAGCTGGGTGTGCTGATCCTGAACAACGGAAAGTGGGAAGGCCGCCAGCTGGTTCCCCGGGAATACCTGGCGCTGGCCACCCGCCCGCAGATTTACCAGCCGCCCATTGAGCAGCTGGGTGAAAGTGAATGGCACGGCGGCTATGGCTACCAGATGTGGATGTGCCCCAACGGCTGTTTCCGGGGCGATGGCATGTATGGTCAGCTGTGCATAATGGATCGCCGCACAGACACGGTTTTGGCCATGACCGCCATTACCTCCGACATGGGGCAGGAAATGCGCATCTATTACGACCATGTGCTGGCGGCCTATCAGCCGGAGCCTTTGCCGGAGGATGCCACCGCCATGGCGGCGCTAAATGCCCGCCTGGCCTGCCTGAAAGATGAGCATACCCTGCCAGAGGACGATGGCTCCCCCATTCCCGCCGGCCTGCTGGGCACCTTTGCTGACCTGACCCTGGGCATGGACGGCTCTGTGCCGCTTCTGACCACCGAAGGCGCGACCCTCCGCCTGGGCCGCGGAGCGTTTATCCACAACCGTGTGGCCCCTGTGCTGACGGGTGCCGCCTTCCGGGACATGGAAACCCTCACCCTGGCGGAAGCTGCCTGCGGCATGAAGGACGGCGCACTGACCATCCGCGTGTTTGATGCGGAGCTGATGTTGGAAGCCACGGTTACCCTGACCCCCAAGGACGGCGGCGTATGCCTGCACATCCAAAACACCACCGATTCCCGGCACCCATACACCATGTTTGAGGGTATGGTGAAATAAAAGAAACGAGCTTGCCAGCTGTGACAAGCTCGTTTTCTTATGCCCGGGGTTTCCGCCGGAACCCGGACTCAATGGCCCCCGTGGCACACGCCTGCCTGCACTTGCCGCAGCGGATGCACTCCAGGCTGTTGGCATTTTGCACCGGGTCGCAGCCCATGGGGCAGGCCTTGGCGCAGGTGCCGCAGGACACGCACCTTCCCTTGTCCACCCGGTAGCGAAACACGGAAATGGGGTTGAACACGGAATACACCGCGCCCAGGGGACAGATATACTTGCAAAAGGGCCGATAGATGATGATGGACAGCACCAGCACCGCCGCCAGGATAGCCACCTTCCAGGTGTACAGCCAGCCAATGGCGCCACGCAGGCCCTCGTTCAGGAGGGTCAGGGGGATGCCGCCCTCCAGGGTGCCCACGGGGCAGATCAGCTTGCAGAAGTAGGGCGCGCCCTGGCCCAGCAGATCCACCAGGAACATGGGCATCAGAATGACGAACACCGCAAATATCACGTATTTCAGCTTCCGCAGCAGCTTATCGCCCTTGAAGGTTTTCAACTTCTTGGGGAAGGGAATCTTGTGCAGCAGCTCCTGAATCAGCCCAAAGGGACACAGCCAGCCGCAGGCGAACCGCCCAACCAGCGCCCCAACGAAAATGAGAAACCCCGCCACATAGAATGCAAACTTGAAATTCCAGCTGCCAATCACCGCCTGCAGGGCGCCAATGGGGCAGGAGCCCAGCGCCCCCGGGCAGGAATAGCAGTTCATGCCCGGCAGGCACAGGTTTTTCAGCTTGCCCTTGTAGATTTTCCCCTGAGCAAAGCCGCACAGGTAGCTGTTGCTCACCAGTGCCCACAGGGCCTGCACACCGTGGCGGAAGCCTTGTCCCGCCATGCCTTTCTTAGCCAATGCCAATGCACTCCAAACATATTTTGATGGCCTTGCTGAGCACCACAGCCATTTCACCCCGGAGAATGCCGTAGGCCATCATGCCCAAACCGCAAACCGCAGCAGCCATGCCCAGCCACCTGGGCGCCGCGCGGCCCGTCATTGGCTGACCCCCAGGGCGGCAAGCTCGGCTTCCACAATTTCCGTCCATGCCTGCATATTCCGGGCGCCCACATAGGTTTCGCCCACCAGGTTGCCATTGGCATCCACAAAGAAGCTCTCCGGCACAGCCTCAATGCCCTCCAGCCGCCCGTTCAGCAGGCCATCATCCGGGATCAGAAAGGGAAACTGTGCGCCGCTGGCCGTGTGCAGCATCTGCGCCCGCTGCAGGGCGCCCTGGTCGATGCCCTGCGCCGTTTTCACATCCAGCACCATGGCCACCACGCCCAGCTTCACGCCCCTGTCGGCATAGGCCTGGCGCAGCTTTTCCAGCTCGGGCATTTCCTGCACACAGGGTGAGCACCATGTGGCGAAGATGTTCACCAGCGTTATATCGTATTGCTGAAAGAAATCCTGGGTGTACCCATTGCCGAAAACATCCTCCGTGGCAAACTGGCCCAGGTTTTTCACATTGTCCGCCCGCAGCGCGGAGAAGGCCGTCTGCCCGGTGTACAGGTTCACCTGCGCCATATCGGTAATGATCACGCTGGCCTGCTGCACCTCCGCCGCCAGGTTCGCATCCGCGGCGGAGCTGATGCTCAGGTAATACTGGTAGGTTCCGTCCGCGCGCTCTCCCAGCTTGGTGTGGATATCGCAGCCGGTGATGGCGTCCAGCTCCGCCACCGCATCCCTGTGATACACCCCCAGTGCACCCAAACGACCAAGGCTTTCCTCCCAGGCAAAGAAGTCCACGGACAGGCCCTCCTGGGTGCGCTGCTCCTCATTGGTGGTGGAAAGCCGCAGCCCGGCATAGCGCAGGGTGCTGTCGTCCACATAGCCCTCCATGGGCATGGCGAAAACCTCCCGGCTGTCCAGCCTGTCCAGCAGGGTTTGGGGCAGGGTGAAGCGCATGCCCATGAAGGGATAATCGTATTCCTCCTGGGCCTGCATGCCGCAGTCCACCGGGCGGAACATAACCATATCGGCCTCCTCCGCCAGGGCAGCCGTGCACAAAAGCGCCAGGCAAAGCAAGAGAGCAAAGCATTTCTTCATATAGGGCAGCACTCCTTTCCTTGTTGCCTTCATTCTACCACAGGCCCGGGAAAACTTCCACCGGGGTATGTGAATTTCCTGTAGAAAGATTGCATTTCTATGTCCCCTTCATAAACCGACTTTCGGTCGGTTTTGTTGCTTGCTTTGCCCTGTTTCTGTGGATAAGCCTGTGGACAATGTGGAAAACTCATGTTGAAACCATCAGCTTCGCCTGTGGATAACTTGCCGAAAACCGACCTTCTATTCCTTGGCATTTTGGCGGAACGTCGGAAAAATCAACGCTTTTATAAAACCGACTCTTGGTCGGTTCTCGCAAAGAGCGTAATCCCCAGGCCTGTCCACAGGCCACGGTCGGTGATGTTATCCACAGTGTGGATAATTTGTTACAGCTTTTTCTGCCAGGCAACAAAAAATGCCGCATTTCTGCGGCAAGGCACAGGGGCATCAGCACTCCTGCAGGGTGGTGATTTCCTTGGGCAGGTAGCCGCTGAACACCGTTTGCTGTCCATCGCTGACCAGGGTCACATCGCCGCCCCGGTCGCACAGCACCTTTTTCACAATGTACAGCCCCATGCCGTGGCCCGTGGCCTTGGTGGTGACCCCGGGGTTGAAAATCGCCTGCTGGCTCTTCAGGGGAATCATGGGCCCATTGTTGGCAACGGAAAAGCGGAAGGCCTTCAAGTCCTCCGTCAGGGTGATGGTCAGCTGCCTGTCCTCCACCTCGGACAGGGCATCAATGGCGTTGTCCATCAGGTTGGAGAGCACCTTGCACATTTCCCAGCCGGGAATGGGCAGATCCTTCCAGGGGGATTGGATGTTCACCTTCACGCGGATGCCGGCCTTCTCGCAGGCTGCCAGCTTCACCTGGAGCAGGGCATTGATGGCAGGGTTGGCGGTTTTCAGCACGCGGCTGACAGCGGTAATGGCGCCATACACCCGCTCGATATAGGCGTTGGCCTCGGCATACTCCCCCATTTCCATCAGGCTGTACACCACCTGGAGATGGTTCAGAAAGTCGTGCCTTTGGGCACGGAGGGTGTTGTTCAGGCCTTCCATGGCGCTGATGGTGGCGTCCATGTCGTCCATCTGCTGCAAAAGCCGCCGGGAGGAGGCCGCCTCCCGTATGTCCATGGCGCCGCCCCAGACCACCACGCCTGCCGCCAGCACCAGCAGATACCGGGCCATGGGCATATCCTCCGTGGCGCCCGGCTGCAGCAGGGTGTAGGCCACCACGGTCACCATCAGGGTGGCCTGAATGCCGTTGGTCACCACCGCCATCCAGAAGGCCTTGTTTGCGTTTACGTCCCTTTTCAGGCGCTTCACTTCTTCATCCCCTTCCGAACCTGGTGATTCTTGAGGATGGTGGCCTCGTGCCCCATATCGCTGGGATGATAGTAGGTTTTCCCCTTGACCTCCGGGGGCATGTACTCCTGCTGCACCCAGTGCCCGGGGTAGTTGTGGGGATAGCGATACCCGTCCCCGCTGCCAATGCGCTCGTGTCCGGCGTAGTGGGTGTCCCGCAGGTGCACCGGCACCGGGCCAAAGCCGCCCTTCTCCGCATCTGCCATAGCGGCGTCCACCGCCTGGCTTACGCTGTTGGACTTGGGGCTTTCGCACACGGCAATAATGGCCTGGGCAATGGGCAGGCGTGCCTCCGGCATGCCCATGGTTTCCAGGGCGGTGGCAGCGGCGGCAGCCTGGAGCATGGCAATGGGGTTTGCCACGCCCACATCCTCGCTGGCGTGGGCCAGGATGCGCCGCACCACCATCCGGGGATCCACCCCTGCGTAAATCAGCCTGGCAAACCAGGCCAGCGCCGCATCGCTGTCCGACCCGCGAAGGGACTTGCAGAAGGCGCTGAGCATATCGTAATACAGGCTTTCATCGCAGCGGAGCATGGGCTTCTGGATGCTTTCCTCCGCCACGGACATATCAATATGAATCACGCCGTTCTCGTCCGCCGGGGTGGTCAGCACCGCCAGCTCAATGGCGCCCAGGGCGGCCCGGGTGTCCCCATTGGCAATGCGGGCAATGTGGCGCAGGGCGTCCGCTTCGGCGTGCACATTCAGGCTGCCGTAGCCGCGCTCCTTGTCCTGCAGGGCCCGGCCCATGGCGGTCAGCACGTCCTTCTCCTGCAGGGGATAGAACTGGAACACCCTGCACCGGCTGACGATGGCGGGGGTCATGGCCACCATGGGGTTTTCCGTGGTGGAGCCAATGAAGCGGATGGTTCCCCGCTCAATGGCCGGGAGAATACTGTCGCTCTGTGCCTTGCTCCAGCGGTGGCACTCGTCCAGCAGCAGATAGGTGGCCTGACCATACAGGCTCCGGCGCTCCTGGGCCTTCTTCAGCACCTCGCGCACATCCGCCACACCGCTGGTAACCGCGTTCAGCTGAACAAAGCTGGCCTTGGTGGCACGGGCGATGATGGAGGCCAGGGTGGTCTTGCCGCAGCCAGGCGGGCCGAAGAAGATGGAGGAGGTCAGCCTGTCCGCCTCAATGGCCCGGCGCAGCAGCCGTCGCGGGCCCACCAGGTGCTCCTGGCCGATAAACTCCTCCAGGGTTCTGGGCCGCATGCGATCTGCCAGCGGCGCCTCGTCCTGTGTAAACAAATCCATGGGAACCTCCTATATCAGTCAACAGATGCGAGAGGGCAGCTTTTAATGAAAAAAAGCGGCAGGCGAGCGGGAATGCTGGGCTTATTTCACATGGACAATCCTGTCGCCGGGGTGCAGGGTGTCGGGCTGCAGGGTTGGTGCGGCATGCCGGGTGTCCCTGCGGGTGCGGGGGTCGGCATAGCGGGGATGGCGGTGATTCCGGCGCGGCGGGGTCAGCATGCGGCGGTTCAGCAGCTGGGGCTGCTCCACCCGGGGTCCGCTGCCCACGGCACGGGCAGCCCACACCAGCCGCGGCGGGCGCCCGCTGAGCCATATGGCAGGCTGCAGCTCCGCCAGTCCCTCCTGCACAATGTACAGATACGGGCTGGTGGTGGCACCATCGTCCAGGCCGATGCGGTGGCACTGCACCATCCACTCCATTTGCGCATTGGTGAAGGCCTTCAGGCCAATTTGCCTCATTACGCCGCTGATTTCCGCCTGAATCTCCGCCACCCGCTCCTGGCTGGCCGGGTAGCCGGTAATCTGCGCATAGGCCGCCGCCAGGTGCCGGTTAATGGCCCGCAGCAGCCTGTCCGCCCGCTGGTCAGCAGCATTCAGCATGCGGCGGATGGGCAGGTGCTGGGCAATGCGTCCCAGGGTGTCCACCAGTTCCTCCGGGGCATAGCTGGCAAGCACGTTCAGGTAGGCCATGGTCACCTCCAGGCAGGAGGGCGTATCGGCAATGCGGCCCAGGATGCCCGCCACCAGGCGGCGGTTTTCCACGGCCTGGGGTGTGGTGCTCCAGGTGTAGCACCTGGCGCGCATGTCCTCCCCCGCGGGATAGATGAGCTGCACGCCCAGGTGCACCTGTGCGCCCATGCGGGGCACCACGTCCTCGCTGTTCTGGATGAGGTACAGGGGGTAGGCCGCCGGATCGCCAACAGCAAGGCCGCTCATGGCGGAGGGTGCCGCAAAGCCATAGCCCACCAGGTTCCGTGGCAGCACGCCATCCTCGGTGAGCTTGTGGTGGGCGTAGACCTGCATCACCGCCGCGCCCTGGCTGTGACCGCACAGCCACAGGGTAAAGCGGCTGTTGGGGTTCCTGGCCTCCTCCAGCACATGGCGGAGGGTGAGCCTTTCCAGGCCCAGCTCCTTGGCCGTTTCGGGAAAGTCAATGTCCGCCTCGTTGTCCTCAAACTGGCGGGTCAGCTGCAAAAATCCCTTGTGGGTTCCGTTCTCCTCCGTCAGGCGGAAGTTGGATACCCAGTCGTACATTCTTTCGCCGGTGCCCATGAAGCTGATGGCTACCACATAGCGGCCCAGGTCAGCCGGGTGGAGCATCACCATGGCCTTGCCGGTGCTGCTCTTCTCCCGCTGGCGCCAGGCGCCCATCACCTCGCCCAGGGGGTTGCCGCCGCGCATGCGCTGCCGCACCCGGAACATTTTCCACGCGCTGGCCAGCCGCTGCCTGGCAGAGCCGTCCCCCGGCTCCACACCATCGGTCAGGTCGCCATCCACCTGGATGGTCACATCCCGCCAGCCAGCCTGCAGCCAGGTGCCCACATCCATCCGATAGGTGCACTGGGCCAGCACAGCGGACATCTCCGCCGCCTCCACCGAAAGCGGCGGGCGCATCTTTCCCCATGGGTCGCTGGCCCACGGCGCCATCAGCGGCGCCATATTGCTCAAATCAACCATACAAGTCTCCTTCAAAGGGATACTAAAGGCATGAAATTCCTTTAGCGGGGTCCAGGGGCAGCGCCACTGGTCACTGTCCCTCGTCACCCTTTTTGTAGTCCGCAGAGAGGATGCTGTCAGGGGGCAGGCGCCACTGGGCCCTGGGGCGGGTGGTGGTGAAGGTCACACTTTCCGTGTCCATGGCCTGCACCTGGGCGTTGGCCTGGCGCAGGATGCCGCCCTCATCGTAGAACATCAGCCGGATGGGCCGCTGCTTTTCCAGGGAATACCGCAGAAAACGCTCCATGCTCACCCCTCTGCCACCTTGTATATGGTAGCTTCGCCGTTCTCAAACACCACCTCGAACATATCCGCCAGGGTGTCTTCCTCCAGGTCATAATTGCTGCGCTCATAGCTGCTGACGTAGATGTAGTCCACGTCATACTTGCTCAGCACATCCAGGTGCTCCCTGGGCGAGGTGAAGAAGGCCTTAATGTCCGCCTTGCGCTCCGTGGTGTCAAAGCCGTGGTAGTACAGCCAGCTGTCCGTGCCGCAAACGGTGCTGCGGCCCGCAATGCTGCTGACGGGGTTCAGGTGCTGTGTGCCGGAAAGGAACACGCAGTGCTCCTCCGTATTCTCCCGGGCAAACTCCCCTGCCTCCACCGCCAGATGGCTGAAGGACTGATAGTCGCTCACGCACTCCCGCCACAGGGTCAGCCCGGCAGAAAGGAACACCGCCACCGCCGCCGCAGCCGCCATCACAGGCCTGGCCCGCATGCCTTTCAGCCGGCGCCACACCCTGGCACACCAGTCCGCCACAATCATGCAGCACAAAAGCCACGCCAGGTACAGCAGCTTGTTATTGTCGTACGGGTTGGGCTGGAAGCGCACCAGCTCCGCCGCCAGGATAATCACCGCCGCGCCGGAGAAGATTCGCCGGGTGTGCCTGTCCCGCTCCATCACCGCCAGGATCAGCGCAATCACCGGCAGGCCGATGTTCTTCACATAGAACCACAGATAGAAGTCCCGCATTTCGCCGTTGCCGGAGGGATTGTTCACCCAGTTGAACCAGGGGCGGATGAAGCTGCCTGTCTTCTCCCCCTGGAACACCTGCCCGAAGGTGAACCTCACCAGCTGCGGCAGGGCCAGCGCCGCCGCAATGCATCCATACAGCAGGTACCGGCGGAACTGGGGCCAGCGCTGCTTTTCGTGCACCATATCGTATATCAGCATGCCCAGGGAGCACAGGCCCAGCGCCAGGAAGGAGTGGGTGTGGATCAGCGGCAGCGCGCCGCCCCACACGCCCAGCAGCGCCAGGCCGCGGGTGGTGCAGTGCGCCTCCCGCCTGGATGGATCAAAGCAGGTGTACAGCAGGTAGAAGCAGGGTATCACCATGCACCAGCCGCCCAGCAGGGTACGCTGGGGAATCATCATGTCGGCAATCACATTGCTCCAGCGCAGGTTGTTGGGGTCGGGCTGGTTGGTGGGTGTCTTGTAATACCCCTCCAGTATGTTTCTGATGCGGGACACGAATGTCAGGCTGCCATCGGCCTCGTGGCCTGCGGCCTGGTCGAAATCGTACAGGAATCCCAGGCCGCCATTCAGGAAGAACAGCAGCGCCGCCAGCACCACGGTTTTCCTGCCCAGGGTCATTTCCCGGGCGAGAATCATCACGCCCACAAAGCACAGGGCCATCATCAGCGTGCCGGGGATGATCAGCGCCGCCTGCAGGCTGCACCCCAGCATGTAGAAGCTGGTGGAAAGGCTGTCCACCAGGAAGGGATAGGACAGCTGCTGGCCCGGGTAGAAGGGATACTCCGGCGGGAAGGCCGCGTTTTTCATGCTGGTGATGAAGCTCATGTGCATGGGCAGGTCACCATAGGTGCTCTGGCCCACATTCCAGTTGCCCCACTCATCAATGCGCATGGAGTGTGTGTACTGCAGGAAGGCGGAGAGCAGGGTCAGCGGCAAGGCCACCAGCAGGCATTGGCGGAGGAGCCGCTGTTCCCTTTCATCCCAGGGCGCGGGGGTGTGCCTGTCCCGCAGGAAATAGCACCCGGCGGTCACCCCGGCCAGCAGCGCCAGTGCCACCAGGTGGGCAGCGATGGTGAAATCCAGCACAAAGGCGCACAGGGCCGGCAGCCACATCATCAGCAAAAGGCCAAGGCTCATGCCCAGCCAGGCCCTGGTTATGGGTGCATGCCTGGGCAGCAGCCAGCGGGCTATCAGCACACCGCAGGCCAGGAAAGCCGCCAGGTACAGTCCTGCCAGCACAATCATCCCTCCTTGAACAAAACATGCGCGGAGAAGAAATCGCTCCCTTCCCCGCGCCGGTTGGTTACTTGTTCAGATACGTTTGCAGGAGCGCCAGCGCGGCCTCCATATCCCGCATGTCGATAACCTCGCAGGCGGAATGCACATACCGGCAGGGAATGGAAATGGTGCACACCGGAATACCGCCCCGGGAGGTCTGCATGGCGCCGGCATCCGTGCCGCCATAGGGCAGCACCTCCCGCTGGGTTTTCACGCCGGCCTTTTCGCCGCAGGCCAGCAGCGCATCCCGCAGAGCCGGGTTGGAAATGCTGGCACGATCCATAATCTTCACACAGCAGCCTTCGCCCAGCCTGATGGCGGGTATCTTGGTTTCCGGGGTGTCGCCCCACAGGGTCACGTCCAGGGCAATGCCCTCATCCGGCTCCCTGGCGAAGGAGGCCGTTTTCGCACCACGGCAGCCCACTTCCTCCTGCACGGAGAAAAGGGCAATCACCGTGTCCCTGGTTTCGCCAAGGGTCTGCATCAGCTTTACCAGCAGGGCGCAGGCACAGCGGTCGTCCATGGCAGGACTGGCCACCTTGTTCTCCCCCAGGCGGAAGCAGTCCGGCGCATACACAGCCACATCGCCCAGCTGCACCATCTTTTCGGCTTCTTCCCTGCTCTCGGCCCCAATGTCGATAAACAGGTTCTTCATGGCCTTGTCGCCGGATACCGGCTCGCAGACCAGCACGCCCTGAACACCATTTGCAAAGGCCACATGCCGGGTCAGGGAGGCATTCACATTCACGCCGCCCACATTGGTCACCCGCAGGAAGCCTTCCTTCTCATACCCTGTCACAATGTAGCCAATGTGATCCATATGGGCGCTGAGCATGATTTTCCTGCCAGCGGCATCGCTGCCCTGTTTGGTGCAAATCAGGTTGCCCATGGCATCGGTTTCCATGGTGTCCACATACCCCTCCAGGGCCTGGCGGATGGCGGCGGCAACAGGCTCCTCCAAACCGGAAGGGCCAATGGGCGCCAGCAGCTTTTTCAGCATATCAAACATGGTGATTCACTCCTATCAAAAGGTTTTCAGCAGGGCCTTGGTCAAGGCCAGCTGGCTTTCCACATCGCTGTACTTTACCACGGAGGACGGGCTGTGGATGTACCGGCAGGGCACGCTGAGCACCACCACGGGCATACCGCCGCGGGCGCGCTGCATGCTGCCGCCATCGTTGCCGCCGGAAACAGAGCGCTTCACATGGTAGCTCAGGCTGTTTTTCTCCGCCACGTTAATGGTGTGGCGGAACAGCTGCCTGTTGGCAATGGAGGAGCCATCCATGAAGGAAACGCACACCCCGCGGCCAGTGTTGCACACCTGCATGGTTTCGGGCACGTCGCCCAGGTCGTTGCAGGTGGTGCCCTCCAGCACAATGCCCACGTCCGGGTTCAGGCCGAAGGCTGCACCCTTGGAGCCACGGCAGCCGGTTTCCTCCTGGGAGGCGAACACGCAGATCACATCGCAGGCATAGTCGTCCTCCAGCACCCGCAGCAGGTTGAAGATACCCACCCGGTCGTCCAGGGCCTTGGCGGAAACGTAACCATCGCCAAATGCCACATAGTCGGTATCGAAGCAGATGTAGGTGCCCTTGGGCGCCTTGCCTTCCGCCTCGTCCTTCTTTTTAGCGCCAATGTCCACATAAATATCGCTGTACCCCAGCACCCGCTGGCGGTCGGCAGCGGACTGCAGGTGAATCGCCATGGCGCCGATGATGCCGGGCAGCTTTTCATCCCCCACGGTGACCCGCTTGGAAATCACCACCCGGGGGTCAATGCCGCCCACCGGCGCCACGCGGAGAAAGCCATCCTCCGTGCAGGAAGTGACAATGAAGCCTACCTCGTCCATGTGGGCGGAGAGCATGACACGCTTGCGGGGTTCCGGGCCATTGCCAGCCTTGACCGCCACCACATTGCCCATGCGGTCGATGGAGGCGGTTACACCCCTGTAGCCTTTCAGCTCCTCCAGCAAGGCCCGGCGCAGCGCCTGCTCGTGCCCGGAGGGTGCGTTGAACTCTGTTAGCCATTTCAGATCCATAGGTCATCCTCCCATCCTGCGTCCAGCTCGCTGAGGAAGTGGGCAATCAGCCGCCCGCCCTCCTGCATGGCCTGCAGGTCGATGGTTTCCACGCTGGTGTGCATGTACTTCAGCGGCAGGGACAGGAGCACCGTGGGCACGCCCGCCCGGGAAAGGCTCACATCGTCCGCATCGGTATAGGTGTACCGGGCGGAGACCGCCGTCTGCAGCTTCACATGGTGCTCCCTGGCACAGGCCATCAGCCTGTCCACCAGCCTGGGCTGGAGATACGGGCCCACAGACACGCACAGGCAATCCCCATCCACGGTGGTATCGGGCTTGCTGCCGGGAATGGTGGCGTGATCCACATCCAGGGCCACAGCCAGGTCAGGGTCAATGGCGAAGGCCGCCGTCATGGCGCCCCGGGAGCCAACCTCCTCCTGGGTGGAGCCAACAAAGAACACATCCGCATCGCAGTGGAGCCGGGCCAGCCGCTCCGCCGCCAGCAGCAGGATGCTCACGCAGGCCCGGTCGTCCATGGTCTTGGAGGCCACCTGTCCGTTCAGCAGCTCTGTAAAGGGCACATTGAAGGTCACCAGGTCGCCAATGTGCACCAGCTCCTTCACCCGGTCCCCGGGCAGACCCACATCCACAAAAAGATTATCCGCAGTGTAGTTCTTCTGCCGCTCCTCCGCCGTCAGCAAATGGGGCGGCAGCGCGCCCACGGTGCCAAACAGCTTTTCCCTGCCGTGCACCCACACCCGGCTGGCAGGCAGAATGCGGGGGTCAACGCCGCCCACGTTCCCCAGGCGAATGGCGCCATCCTCCTCAATCCTGGTGACCATCATGCCAATCTCATCCATATGGGCACAGAGCATCACCCTGGGGCCAGTGCCCTTTTTGTGGGCAATCACGTTGAACATGGCATCCACAGTCACTTCGTCCACAAAGGGGCGGAACTGCCGGGCAAAATAGTCCGCAACCTGCATCTCCTGCCCGCTGGGGCCCAGCAGCGCCGCAGACTGTGCCAGAACCTTCTGTATGTCCATGCTGCTCCTCCTTCACAAAATTTCTTTCATTATAACACACTCACCGCCAAAAGAAAACCCCAAGCGGCGCGAACAAACGTTTTCTTTTCCATTCCGTATGGTGAAAGACTTGTCAATTCATGAAAAAAGTTGTATACTACTTGATTGTCGGGCAATCCGCCCGTTTTTCCCGTGCAACTAAGCAACAAGGAGGAGCAACATGCCTACCACTTCCTTCGATAAAGAATCCATCAAGGCTTCCATCATTGGCAAGCTGCAGCGCTATAACGGCCTGACCATCCAGGAGGCCTCCCAGCAGCAGATCTACAAGGCGGTGGCCACCACCGTCCGCGATCAGATTATGCAGAAGTACAGCATCTCCCGGGAGGCGTACAGGAAGGCCAGGTCCAAGCGGCTGTACTACCTGTCCATGGAGTTTCTCATGGGCCGCAGCATGTATTGCAACATGCTGAACCTGGTTTCCACCGATGTATACCGCCAGGCCCTGAATGAGCTGGGCATTGACATCGACACCGTGCTGAAGGAAGAACCGGAACCCGGCCTGGGAAACGGCGGCCTGGGCCGCCTGGCAGCCTGCTTCCTGGACAGCCTGGCCTCCCTGAACCTGCCCGCCATGGGCTGCACCATCCGCTATGAGTATGGCCTTTTCCGCCAGAAGATTGTGGATGGCCAGCAGGTGGAGCTGCCCGATTCCTGGCTGGACAACGGAAACAGCTGGGAAATGCCCGTGATGGAGGACGCCTGTGAGGTTCACTTCGGCGGTCATGTGGATACCGTGGAGGAAGACGGCGTGACCCGCTTTATCCACCGGGACTACAACACCGTGGAAGCCGTACCCTACGACATGCCCATTGTTGGCTATGATACCTCCACTGTCAACACCCTGCGCACCTGGTCTGCCCGCAGTCCTAAGCGCATTGACCTGAACTCCTTCGGCCAGGGCAAGTATGTGCAGGCCGTGGAGGAAATTGAACTGGCAGAAACCATTTCCAAGGTGCTCTACCCCGAGGATAACCACTACGAGGGCAAGATGCTCCGCCTGAAGCAGCAGTACTTCTTCACCTCCGCCACCCTGCAGTATATCCTGAAGGATTTCAAGAAGCTCCACGGCAATGATTTCTCCCTCCTGCCGGAGAAGGTCTGTATTCACATCAACGACACCCACCCCGGCGTAGCTATCCCCGAAATGATGCGCCTGCTGATGGACGAGGAAGGTCTAGGCTGGGACGAGGCTTCTGCCATTGTGCAGAAGACCTTCGCCTACACCAACCACACCATTATGGCAGAGGCTCTGGAAAAGTGGCCCGAGGCCATGATGCAGCAGCTTCTGCCCCGTGTATATCAGATTATTGCCGAGATCAACCGCCGCTTCTGCGCCCGGCTGTGGAACGTGTTCCCCGGCCAGTGGGAGCGCATTGGCCAGATGGCTGTCATCTCCTATGGGCAGATTCACATTGCCAACCTGTGCATCGCCATGTCCTTCTCTGTCAACGGCGTTTCCATGCTCCACGGCGAGATCTTGAAGGACGAAACCTTCCACGATTTCAACCTGGTCATGCCCGAAAAGTTCACTGCCATCACCAATGGCATTACCCACCGCCGCTGGCTGATGAGCTGCAACCCGGAGCTGACCCAGCTGATTACCGATTCCATCGGCCAGGACTGGAAGAAGAACCCCGACCAGCTGGAAAAGCTGCTGCCCTTTAAGGACGATGCAGCCTTCCGCGATGAATTTGCCAAGGTGAAGCTCCACAACAAGCAGCGCCTGGCCAAGCTGGTGAAGGAGCGCCAGGGCATTGATGTTGATCCCAGCTTTATCTTCGATGCCCAGTCCAAGCGCCTGCACGAGTATAAGCGCCAAATGCTCAACGCCCTGCACATCCTGGTGCTGTACAACCGCATTGTTAACGATGAAACCTTCACCATGGAACCCCGCGTGTTCTTCTTTGGTGCCAAGGCATCCCCCGGATACTATCGTGCCAAGCAGATTATCCGCTTCATCAACGCCCTGAGCGACCTGATTGCCAAGCATCCCCGTGCCCGGAAGTTCCTGCAGGTGGTGTTCCTGGAGAACTACGATGTTTCCACCGCGGAAATCCTCATTCCTGCCGCCGAGGTATCCGAGCAGCTGTCCACCGCCTCCAAGGAGGCCAGCGGCACCGGCAACATGAAGTACATGATGAACGGCGCTGTCACCATCGGTACCATGGACGGTGCCAATGTAGAAATCAGCCAGCAGGTGGGCATGGACAATATCTACATTTTCGGCATGCGGTCCGACACCGTGCGCGACATGTATCGCGAGCGGAACTACAACCCCATGCAGATTTACGAAACCAACCAGGAGATTCGCCAGGCCCTGACCCAGATGATCGATGGCACCCTGTTTCCCAACAATGCCACCGTACTCCAGGAGCTGTACCACAGCCTGCTGATTGGCGACTACGGCAACATGGCCGACCCGTATTTTGTCCTGAAGGACTTCGGCTCCTACTCCATGGCCCAGCGCCGCCTGAATGCCGACTATGCCGACCAGGAAAAGTGGCTGAAAATGGCTATTACCAACACCGCCATGTCCGGCATCTTCTCCTCCGACCGCACCATCCGCGAGTACAACGACACCATCTGGCACCTGTCCCCCATGGCGTGACCAAAGGGTGCTGCCCTTTGGAAACCCGCCAGAGGCTCTGCCTCCGGGCTCCGCTTAAGGGATTTCATCCCTAATGAATCCCTAGCTGGACTGCGCTGCTTGGCAACGTCATTCGGGGGTCACGGCCCGCGACAGGCGCACCGCGACCCGGGAAAGCTGCAATCCACCCATCCCCCGGAACGGACTCCCGCTCCGGGGTGTTTTAAGGAGAACACACCATGCTGCTTCACGATTCCCACGACCCACGCTTCCGCCAGCCAGCCGGGCCTGCGCCTGCGGGTGCCTCCGTCACCTTCCGCTTTCTGTGCGATGAGGCCGCCTGCGTTGTCCTGCGCACCTGGACGGACAGGGAGCTGGCCTACCCCATGGAGCCGGACGGATCCACCTGGTCCGTCACCCTGACCCTGCCCGATACCCCGGGCCTTTTGTGGTACGATTTCATCATCTACCACCAGGACGGGCGGGTGCTGCGCTATGGCAACCAGGCCGACCTCCAGGGCGGTGAAGGCCGGGTGTGGCAGGATGGCCTGCACTCCTTCCAGCTTACGGTTTACGATCCCGCATTTCAAACCCCCGGGTTCATCCAGGGCGCAAATATCTACCAGATTTTCCCCGACAGGTTCCGCCGGGCGCCTACCTCCGCCGTGGACGACCGCACCGACCGCTTTCTTCACGATAGCTGGACGGACGACCTGCTCCCCCTCAGCGACCCCCGCGGCGGGCAGCACAAGGAGCTGGACTTCTTTGGCGGCACGCTGACCGGCATTATGGAAAAGCTCCCCTATCTGAAAGGCCTGGGTGTGGATGTTATTTACCTGAACCCCATTTTCCGTGCCCGCTCCAACCACCGCTACGACACCGGCGACTACACCTGCGTTGACCCGCTGCTGGGCACCAATGCGGAGTTCCGCGCCCTGTGCGCCGCCGCCAAGGCCCAGGGCATGTCCGTGCTGCTGGACGGCGTTTTCTCCCACACGGGGGAGGACAGCGTGTACTTCAACCATTTCGAGCATTACAGCAGCGTGGGCGCCTACCAGGGCGAGGCCTCGCCCTACTACCGCTGGTACACCTTCAAGGGCAGCCGGGAGGACTACGAAAGCTGGTGGGGTATTCACTCCCTGCCCGCCTGCCGGAAGGAGGAGCCCAGCTTTCAGCAGTTCATTCTGGGTGAAAAGGACGGCATTGTCCCCCGGTGGATTCGCGCCGGCGCCTGTGGCTGGCGGCTGGACGTGGCAGACGAGCTGCCCATGGATTTTCTGCGCAAGCTCCGCCGCACCGCCAAGGCCGCTGACCCCCAGGCCCTGGTGCTGGGCGAGGTGTGGGAGGATGCCAGCGCCAAGGTGTCCTACGGCGAGCTGCGCTGCTACTGCACCGGCGACACCCTGGACTCCGTGATGAATTACCCCCTGCGGGACGCCATTCTGGCCTTTGCCACCGGGCGATGCTCCGCCATGGCCCTGGCCCGGCTGATCCGCCACCAGGCGGAGGTGTACCCGCCTGCCTTCCGCTATTCGCTGATGAACCTGCTTGGCTCTCACGACAGGCCCCGGGCCCTGAACACCCTTTGCGGGCGGGACGGTCACGGCATGGACAAGGCCCAGCAGGAGGCCGTGCGCCTCTCCCCCGGGGAGTACGAGCTGGCTGTGCAGCGATACAAAATGTGTATTGATATTCTGTGTGCGCTGCCCGGCTGTCCCACCATTTATTACGGCGATGAGGCCGGCCTGACCGGCTGTGCCGATCCCTTCTGCCGCCGGCCTTTCCCATGGGGCCGCATGGACAGCGCCCTGCACGACTACGTTGCCGCCAAGCTGACCCACCACCGGGAAAGTGAGGTGCTCCGCTACGGTCACTGCCAGGTGACTGCCGTGGATGATGATACGCTGGTCATCACCAGGTATTTGGATGGCAAGGATGCCCTGGGCCGTGACAGCAGCTGCCACGGCAGAGAGGTTTTCACCATTCGCAGGTAATGCAAAAGGCCTCCCGCAGTTGGGAGGTCTTGTTTTGGTTTTGGGGGATTTGCACACAAGATTTGTGCGCAGGTTTGTGGGCTGATGGCTGCATTGCAGCTTTCCCGCGTCGCGGCGCGCCTGTCGCGCGCCGTGACCCCTGCAATAATGTAACCAAGCAGCGCAGTCCAGCCAGGGATTCTTAAGGGCTTTCAGCCCTTAAGCGGGGTCCAGGGGCAGCGCCCCTGGTCAGGCGAGCATGGACAGGAGCTTCTGGCTGCGATTAAGGAAGGCGGTGATTTCCTCGGCCTCCAGGGGTTGGGCAGCCATACGGGCCAGGTCGTATACCTGCTGGCAGAGCATGGCGGTGGTTTCGTCCTCCGGGTCGCGGGCAGCCAAGGCCTTGATGGTGGCACAGCGGCGGTTCAGCACCAGGGTAAACTGGTCGGGCATGGACATGGGCTGGCCATACAGGCGGCTCATTTCCTTAAAGCGGCGGGTTTGTTCGTCCTCCGTCACCATGGCGCACATGTCGGCATTGGCCAGGGCCTCCAGCTTCACAGGGAGTTCATCCTTGCCAAGGGCCTTGCGGAACAGGGCCTGCAGCTTGTCTGCATCCAGCTCCTTGCCTTCCTCGGATTCCTCCGTCAGGCCGGACACATCCGCATCCACACGGGCAAAGGTGGTCTGCTCAGCTTCTTCCTTGCCATAGTTGCCATACTCCATGAAGGAGAGGAAGTTGCTGTCAATGATGGTGTCCATCACCGCCACGTCAATGCCCCGCTGGGTGTACAGCTCCACCGAGGCCGCCTGGCGCTTGGGATCGTTGGTGTAGAAGACCTTCTTGCCGGCCTTTTCGTTGTTGCGCTTTTCGTATTCCTCCAGGGTCAGGTATTCATCCTTGGTGGTCTTCAGCAGCAGCACAGGCTTCACGCTTTCAAAGAACTTGTTGTCCTTCATGCAGCCATACTTGACAAAGGGCGCAATGTCGTCCCAGTAGGATTGGTAGGTTTCCCGCTCGGTGTTGAACAGGCTGGTGAGCTTGTCCGCCACCTTTTTGGTGATGTGGGCGGAAATCTTTTTCACATAGCCATCGTTCTGCAGGAAGGAGCGGCTCACGTTCAGCGGCAGGTCGGGGCAGTCGATCACGCCCTTGAGCAGCATCAGGAATTCCGGAATGACCTCCTTGATGTTGTCCGCCACAAACACCTGGCCGGAGAATAGCTTGATCTGCCCCTCGTGGGTGCCGAAGTCGTTCTTCAGCTTGGGGAAGTACAGGATGCCCTTCAGGTTGAAGGGATAGTCCACGTTCAGGTGAATCCAGAACAGGGGCTCATCATAGCCGAACATTTTGTGGTAGAGGGCTTTGTACTCCTCCTCGGTGCAGTCGGCAGGCTTCTTCAGCCACAGGGGAGATGTTTCGTTGATGAGCTGCGGCTGGGGCATTTCGTAGACAGTTTCGGTTTTCTGGGAGCCATCCTCGTTCTTTTCGCCCTCCACAGGTACCTGCTTTTCAAAGGGCTTGGCATTGGCATCCTTTAGGTAGATGGGTGCGCTCATGTAGCCGCAGTAGCGGTTCAGCACCTCACGGACGCGCCACACCTCTAGGAATTCCTTCTCCTCCTCGCTGATGTGGAGAATGATGTCCGTACCGTGGGCCGTGCGGCTGCCTGCGCTGATTTCAAAATCCATGCCGTCCTGAGAGACCCAGTGCACAGCTTCTGCGCCCTCCTGGTGGGACAGGGTTTGAATTTCCACATTCTCGGAAACCATGAAAACAGAGTAGAATCCCAGGCCGAAGTGACCGATGATATCACCCTTCTCGCTGTCCTTGTCATCGAAATTCTTCATGAATTCCGCCGCAGAGGAAAAAGCCACCTGGTTGATATAGCGGCGCACCTCATCGGCGGTCATGCCAATGCCGGTGTCGCTGATGGTGATGGTTTTGTTTTCCTTGTCCACGGACACAGTGACGGACATGCTTTCCTCGGTGCCCGGGTGAAGCATGCGGAACTTGGTGATGGCGTCGCAGCCATTGCTGACCACCTCGCGCAGGAAAATATCCTTATCGGAATACAGCCAGCGCTTGATAACCGGCATAATGTTTTGCGCATCAATCGATACAGAGCCTTTTTCCATGTTAATTGCCATATCAATTACCTCCTGAATGGTGAGAGCAGCTTTTGCTCTGAAACTATTGTAGCACCATCAGGAATGAATTGCAAGAGAAAATTAGCACTCAGCAGGCACGAGTGCTAACAAATTCACAGTTTGGACACAACAAAAGCCCCCATCCGCTTCATCAACAGATGGGGACCGAACTGTTAAAACTCCCGGGAGTGCCGGAGGTGCGCAGGCCATCTGGCTGCATTCGTATCAGCCGGCTTTATTTCTGCGCATCCTTGGCCCGCAGCTCCACCCGGCGCACCTTGCCGGAAATGGTCTTGGGCAGTGCATCCACAAACTCAATCACCCGGGGATACTTGTAGGGGGCGGTGAGCTTCTTCACATGATCCTGCAATTCCTTCTTCAATGCGTCGGAAGGCTCCCAGCCGGGCTTCAGGACGATGGTGGCCTTCACCACCTGTCCGCGCATGGGGTCGGGCACGCCGGTGATGGCGGTTTCCAGCACGGCGGGATGCTCCACCAGGGCGCTTTCCACCTCAAACGGCCCAATGCGGTAGCCAGAAGACTTAATTACATCATCTGCACGGCCCACATACCAGTAGTAGCCCCATTCATCACGCCAGGCCACGTCACCCGTGTGATAAATCTTCCCGTCCCACACATCGGCAGTCATGCCCTCGTTGCGGTAGTAGCCGGCAAACATACCGATGGGCGCACCGTGGTGGGTGCGAATGACGATTTCGCCGCTGACGCCGGGCGGGCAGGGCTTGCCCTCGCCGTCAATCAGGTCAACATCAAACACAGGGGCAGGCTTGCCCATGGAGCCGGGCTTGACCTCCATCCAGGGGAAGGTGGCAAGGGTCACAAGCAGCTCGGTTTGTCCGAAGGCCTCGCGCATTTCCAGGCCCGTGCGCTTTTTCCACTCGGCAAACATGTCCGGATTCAGGGGTTCGCCAGCCACGGAGCAGTGCTGCAGGCTGGACAGGTCGTACTTGGAGAAGTCCTCCTGGAGCATATAGCGGTACATGGTAGGCGGGGAGCAATAGGTGGTGATGTGGAACTTGCCAATCATCTCCAGCAGTTCGCTGGCCTTGAACTTGTCAAAATCGTACACAAACACGCAGCTGCCGCCCAGCCACTGACCGTAGAGTTTGCCCCAGACAGACTTGGCCCAGCCCGTTTCCGACACGGTCAGGTGCAGACCGTGATCCTGCACCTGCAGCCAGTATACTGCCGTCAGAATATGCCCCAGGGGGTAAAGGAAGTTGTGTGTCACCATCTTGGGCATACCGGTGGTACCGGAAGTAAAGTACAGCAGCATCAAATCCTCATTGTGAGGATAGGCATCCCCCGTGGGCTTCACCCATTCCTCGGAGGCGGCGGCGAAGCCCTCGTCATAGCTGAGCCAACCAGGGCGGTTGGTGCGGACAATGACCTTGTGTCGCAGGTGAGTGCAGTCCGGCGCCGCCTCGTCGATGGCATCGCACACCACGGAGGTATGCTCCGTTGCCACAATGACGGACACATCCGCCGCATTGCAGCGGTAGCGGATGTCCTTTGCCGTCAGCAGGTGCGTGGCAGGTATGGTCAGCGCGCCAATCTTGTGCAGCGCCATGATGATGGGCCAGAACTCGTGATGGCGCTTAAGGATCAGCATCACGGCATCGCCCTTTTTCACGCCAATGGAAGTGAAGTAGTTAGCGGCCTTGTTGGAATCCACCATCATGCGGCGGAAGTCATACTTCACCACATCTCCCTCCGGGTTCGTCCACAGAAGGGCCTCGCGGGTGGGGTCTTCCCTGCCATAGCGGTCAACCACATCGTAGGCAAAGTTGAAGGAGGCCGGGCGCTTAATGCGGAAATTCTTGTTGAAATCCTCATAATTGATAAAATCGCCCTGTACATCCAGATATTCATGATAAAGCGGCTGCATGGGTTCATCCCTCATTTCTTCATTGGAATGGGTCAGTTTTCCTTTACCACCACGGCGATAAACTTACAATCGCCTTCCATGGCATACATGGCGTGGGGCAGCGAGGAATCGTAATACACCGAGTCCCCGGGGGCCAGCAGCAGCTCGTTGCCGCCCAGGTTAATCTTCAGGTAACCCTCCAGCACATAGTCGAACTCCTGACCTTCGTGGCTGTGGGCCTGCTTCACCACGCCGGGCGCGTCCTGCTCCACGGTGACAATGAAGGGTTCCGCCAGCTTCTTGGCAAAGTTGTAGGCCAGGTGCTGGTAGTGGTATTGCTTGCGCCTGTCAAAGGCCAGGCCCTGGCCGGAGCGGGTCAGCACATAGCCGCGGAGCTTGGGACTTTCGCCTGTAAGCAGGTCGGAAATATCCACACCCAGGGTTTCTGCAATGTTGAACAGGTGGGAAAAGGAGAAGTCCTTCTCCCCGGCCTCATAGGCCAGGTAGTCTTCCACCGGCACGCCGGATTTTTCCGCCACCTGCTGGGCAGTCATGCCGGAAATCTCCCGCAGGTCGGCAATTCGCAGGGCGATGAGCTGAATCTGGTTCATGGTGATCCTCCTTCGTGGTCAATCGGGGCAGAAAAAAACCTGCTTCCTCAAATACTGAGGCGCAGGGCTTGAAAAGCAAGAACAGGAATGCCAGAGGCATCCGTTTGTCGGCTCCAACAAGCCCAAGCCTATCACGCGGCGCCGTCCTTCACTACCGGGGGATAAACCCCTTTGGCAAAGGCTGCTGTGGAGTGATGTACCTTGTCCTGTGCCTCCGGCTTACACCAGCCGCCGGATCTCTTTGCGCAGGGAGGAGAAGGCTTGTCTCCGTCAGAGCATTTCGTTCAATATTTGATTGAGTGTATGATAGCACGGCGAACCGCCGCTGTCAATGCGTTTTTTTGTTTTTTGGCTGCACTCCTTCCCGCGTCCGTTGCTTGCATATACCATTATAACTAATTTTGTATCCCATCGTTTTATCCTTCCCGCGTTCATCAAAGAACTGCAGTTTTTCGCCATATTGTGCCACTTATCACATATTTGGAACCGTTTGTATCCCTTGCCGGATGATGTTGCTGCCCATAACGATGTTTTTGCAACCAGGCTCACCTCGCTCTGCCGCAGAAACGGCTGGGAAGGGTATGCTGCCCTGAAGGCCACCACCCACCGGGAGGTGATTGCCAATGCCCAGACCTCCACAGCGCCCACCGCCAGGCTCCTGCAGGTGCTTTCCGGCAGCGCCATGATTCTTCTGGCGCTTGTCTACCGCGGGCTGGTCGCCCTGGTTCGCCCGCGGTCCCGCCAGCCATTGAGGCCTACCATCACCAAATGGTTGCCGAGTGCCAGCTGATCTGCATCGCCGCCTTTGGGCACAAAATGACCCCGCAGCATTTGCGGGGTCACTGTTTTTTAGTTGTAAATCAGGTTCAGGCCGGTTTCCTTGCCGAAGAAGTGCATGACCTTGCTGCCGAAGGTGATGTACAGCTTCTTGCCGTACACCAGCTCGCTTCGCTGGCCCACGCTCAGGTTGATGGTGGGCACACGGACGATGAGCCGGGAGCCGTCCTCGGTGTAAACGTGCAGGTGCAGCTCGCTGCCCATCATTTCGTTCACTTCCAGCGTGCAGGGAATGGCGCCTGCCGCGTTCTCCTCCGCCAGGGTGATGTGCTCCGGGCGCACGCCCAGGGTAATCTCCTGGGCCTCCAGGCCGGCAGCCTTCAGCTCCCTGGCCTTCTCCCCTGTCACCGGCATGTGGACGCCAAAGGGCTCCACATAGTATTCCCCATCCGCATAGCGCAGCGGCGTATCGATAAAGTTCATCTGGGGTGCGCCAATGAACCCGGCAACAAACAGGTTGTGGGGCTCCTCAAACACCTCGGTGGGCGTACCAACCTGCTCGATGATACCATCCCGCATGATAACAATCCGGTCGCCCAGGGTCATGGCCTCGGTCTGGTCGTGGGTCACATAGACGAAGGTGGTGTCCAGCTTCTGCCGCAGGAGGATGATTTCCGCGCGCATCTGGTTGCGCAGCTTGGCATCCAGGTTGGACAGGGGCTCGTCCATCAGGAACACCTTGGCATCCCGCACCATGGCGCGGCCAATGGCCACACGCTGGCGCTGTCCGCCGGAAAGGGCACGGGGCTTGCGGGTAAGGTATTCGGTAATGCCCAGCACTTCTGCTGCGCTTGTCACCTTTTCATACACCTCATCCTCGGGCATTTTCTTCAGCCGCAGGGAAAAGGCAATGTTGTCATACACGGTCATGTGGGGGTACAGGGCATAGTTCTGGAACACCATGGCAATGTCCCTGTCCTTGGGCTGCAGGTCGTTCACCACCTCGCCGTCAATCTCCACCGTGCCCCCGGAAATATCCTCCAGGCCGGCAATCATCCGCAGGGTGGTGGATTTGCCGCAGCCGGACGGCCCAACAAACACCACAAATTCCTTGTCCGCAATGTCCAGGTTAAAATCGTGGACGGCTACAACCTTGTTGTCGTATATCTTCTTGACATCCGTCAGCTTCACATTTGCCATACTCTGTGTCTCCTTTTCTCAAAATCCATCAGGCATCAGCCCTTCACGGCACCGCCGGTAACACCCTCCACATAGTACTTCTGCAGGAACAGGAACAGCACCGTAACCGGCAGGGCCACCAGCACGCCGCCAGCGCAGAACATGGTATAGCACTTGGGAATCTGGTCCTTGTTCAGCCAGCGGTACATACCCACAGCCACGTTCATGCCCGAGGACGTACCAAAGGAGATGTACTGGGCGAAAACATAATCGCCCCAGGGTGCCATGAAGGCCGTCAGGATGGTGTAGATGACAATGGGCTTGGACAGGGGAAGAATGATTTTCTTCAGCACCTGGAAGCGGGTTGCGCCATCCACCCGGGCTGCCTCGTCCAGGGAGCGGGGTATGGTGTCGAAGAAGCCTTTCGATACATAGTACCCCATGCCGCTGGAGGCAATGTTCACCAGAATCAGGCCGGGCACAGCGTTGGCCTGGGTCAGGCCCAAGTCCTTCAGCACCCGGTAGAGGATGATCATGGTCAGCATGCCGGGGAACATGCCCAGAATCAGCATGAAGCGCATGAGGGTCTTGCGCATCTTAAACCGGAAGCGGGACAGGGTGTAGCTCATGCACAGCACGATGATGGTTTGGAAAAGGGCAGTGAACAGGGCAATGGTAAAGGTGTTCACATACCAGCGGGGGAAGTCGGTCTTAAACAGGTTGTAGTAGTTGTCCAATCCCCACTGCTGGGGAACGACATACGACACCTGCCAGGTGCTTTCCACCCGGAAGGACTGGAGCAGGATGCAGACGAAGGGAATCAGCCAGATGACGCTGATAACAACCAGCAGCACATACACGGCAGTATTGCCCAGGGCCCGGGAGGTTTTCAGGCCCATGTGGCGCTTGGCAGCCGGGGAGGTCTTCTGCATGACATTCTGTTCGCTCATCACTGGAAATCCTCCTCGTTCTTAATCGAGGGCAGCAGGTTGTACACCACAAGGGAGATCAGCGCCACCACCACAAACACCAGGATGCCGATAACGGAGGCCAGGTAATACTGGCTTTCCGCGCCCTGGGTTATCTTGAACAGCCAGGTTATCAGCAGGTCGGTATAGCCTACGGTGCCTGCCGCAGAAGAGGCCGCCGGGTTGGTTGGTGCGCCGCCCGTCAGCAGGTAAATCACGTTGAAGTTGTTCATGTTGCCTGTAAAGCTGGTCAGCAGGTACGGGCCGGTAACGAACAGCATATAGGGCAGAGTAATCTTGGTGTACTGCTGCCAGGGGTTCGCGCCGTCAATGCGGGCGGACTCATACAGGTCAGCAGGGATGTTCATCAAAATGCCGGTGGTAATCAGCATCAGGTATGGTATGCCAATCCAGATGTTGGTGATGATTACCGTAATTCTGGCCCAAGTGGGGTCATCCCAGAAGGGCAGCGCCTCGGTTATCCACCCCATGCTCATCAGGAAGCCATTGACGATGCCGTTCTTGGCGAACATTTTCGACACATACAAAAGGGAGATAAACTGAGGAATAGCGATGGTCAGCACCAGAATGGTACGCCACATTTTCTTCAGCTTGATGCCCTTTTTGTTGATGGCCATGGCCACAAACATGCCCAGGAAATAGTTGGTAAACGTGGCGAAGAAGGCCCACATCAGCGTCCAGGCCAGCACCTCGCCAAATGTGGCCGCATAGCTCTGCACCGCGCCGCCGCCGCTTTTCACGTTCCAGTTCAGCATGGTGTTGAAGTTATCCCAGCCCACCCAGGTGAACAGGTTGCTGTAGTAGCCATCGTGAGCGCCATCGTAATTGGTGAAGGCCACCAGAATCATGAACACAATGGGCAGCACCGTGAACACCACAATGCCCGTCATGGGCAGAGCCAGCAGGGTGGTGTGGAAGCGGTCGTCTACCAGGGAGCGCAGGTCGTCCTTGCCGGACTTCAGCTTCTTGCCAGACTTCAAAATCTGCTCCGCCAGCTTGTTCTGGCGCACGTTCACCCGCCAGGTGTAGATGGCAGCAATGATGAAGAAGATGGTCAGCACGCCGTACAGCAGAATTTTGAAGGAGTTGTCGTTATAGGTGGTCACATAGGTATCCAGCACAAGGTCGTATTCCTCGCTGGGGCCCACCTTGCCCAGGCTGGGCAGCATGGACAGCCAGTAGCCGCCATACAGCACCATGTAGGCAACAAACACTGCCTCGAACAGCAGAAACAGCAGCCCGCGGAGAATCTGCCCCCGGGCCAGGTTGCCAAAGCCCATCACCAGGAAGGACAGCTTGGTTTTCCAATCCCCGTGAACAAAGGTTGTCCAAATGTCGGCAGCCTCGGTGCCAATGGCGCAGCCACACTTTTTAATCAGGCTCCACAACGCCATAAACAGGCCAGCAATCTTCTGCGGAATGGAGCAGAAGAAGCTGGCAATCCTATACAGGAATTTATGGGCCTTGGAGAGCTTCAGGTATTCAAGATCGCTGTATTTCTTCATGCCTGTTTGCTCCTTTGATGAAAAGGCCGGAACCAATCGGGATTGGCTCCGGCCTTCCGGTTTGCCGACTGGCTGATTTTTCTCAGCTTATCGGATGGTTGACTTACTGGGCAATCAGGGTGATTTCACCGGTAGTCTCAACGAACTGCACGGCATAGGTGCCATCAGTCTCAACCTTGAAGTTCTCGGCAGGGAAGTTGTTGTCCCAGCTCTGGCCCTGGCGCACCTTGAACTCGGTGCCGGCGGTCATCTCATAGGCATCGGAAGTCCACACGCCGTCCACGTTGGTCATGGGCAGGTCGGTATCCCAGTTGGTGCCGTTCACAGTGCCGATCACGGCCCAGGCGGTCTTCTGCTCGGCAGTCATTTCGAACAGGCTGGCGATCTTGTTGTAGTAGTTGTCCAGGGCGGCCTGCAGGCCAGCCTCATCGGCAGCGGCCTTCACGTCGTCACCGATAACCTTGGCGATGTCCCACCAGGAGCCGTGGATCTGGCCCTGGGGCACGGAGTAGGGAGCCTGGGCGTTCAGGGCCACCAGGCCGGGGTTGGCCTGCACGGCATCGGAAGCCTGAGCATTCAGGTTGGAGGGACCCCAGGCGCGCTCGTTGAAGCGCTCCATCTGACAGTCTTCGCCAGTCAGGTACTGGGCCAGCTGGTGCAGGGCAGCAGCCTTCACAGCATCGGTCTGGGGCTTCACGCCCATCAGCTTGCAGCCATTGAAGGAACCCATGTGATAGGACACACCGTCCACCTCGAAGGAGGGCAGGTCAGCAACACCCATGTTGTCGCCCAGGATGGCGGCGATGTCGTTGTAGGCCCAGGTGCCGGTGACCACGACGGCAGCGCCGTTGGCGAAGCCGGCAGCGTCAGCAGCGGACAGGTGCATGGGGGACTTGACCAGCTTTTCCATACCCTTCACGGCGATGAGGCCTTCAGGGCTGTTGAAGGTGTCGTGCACGGAAACGAAGTCCTTGCCATCCTCGGACATGGTCCAGTCGGACACGCAGCCGGTGGCGAAGAAGAAGGAAGCCAGGTACCAGGCAGAGGTCTGCATCTCCATGGAGAAGTACTTCTGGGCGGCCTCGCAGTCAGCGATCAACGCTTCCAGAGAGTCGATGTGCTCCTCGGGGATGACGGACTTGTCGTAGTACATGAAGTAGCCGTTGTCGGCAGTCATGGGATAAGCATAGAGCTCTTCACCAGCGGTGGCAGCGGCCACAACACCAGCGGTGTTGGCGGCGGAGACGGTCTCGGCAGCCTTCACGCCCAGCTTGGCCAGGGCGCCAGCCTGCACCAGACGGGCGAACTGATCCTGCGCGAAGCAGAAGATGTCGCCGCCGGCCTCAACGTCGGTAATCATCTGAGTGGCAGCATCGGCCTCGGACACGGCTTCAACGGTGGCGTTGAACACGATGCCCAGCTCGTTGGTCTGGTTGAACTTCTCAATCTGGGCCTTGGTCAGGTCCACGATTTCGTTGGCAACCCAGACGGTGATGTCATAGGTGCCAGCCAGGCTGGTAGCGCTGGCGCTTGCCACCATGGAGAACGCCATGACAGCCGCAAGCATGAGAGCAAGGAACTTCTTCATTAAGGGTACCTTCCTTTCTTCTATCGGTGGGAGAACGGCCCCAAGCCGCCGGCAGACGCACCTGCTGGCAATCTTTGTCCCATTCTCATCACTTTCTTGTCTTTATTCTATTATTGTTTTACCAATTTGTCAATACATTTTTGGAAACGTTTCCGAATATATTTTGTTCCGCGTTAGGTTCCTTTGCGCGTTGATGTTGCCGGGGAGCATCGGAGCGCAGCGGGTATGCGCGCTTGCCTTCCGCACCCATAAAAAAGTCGCCCTCTTGCGAGAGCGACTCCGACTGTCAAAAAACCTCCGGGAGGTGTCGGAGGGCCCGCAGGCCCTCTGACTGCCATCGTATCGCGGGGCTTTGCCGCGCGGGCGGGGCGTTTCCGGCTTTGCCGGAAACTTTCCTTACGCGGAGGAACGGCCGTCAGGCCTGCCTGCAGACCTGACAGTGACGGAGCGCAATGCCTCGAAATAGTGGCTCTGCCACTTTTTCGACACGCAGAGTCGCCCTCTTGCGAGAGCGACTCAGTTATTCACAGCATACCAAGAATCCACATCACCAGCAGGCTCATGCCCACAATGACCAGCAGGCACGGAATAACAATCACCCCAAAGGCCGTGACAGTCATGATGACCTTGTCCAGGAAGGGCACGTCCTTCATGCGCTCGCCAAATTCCTTTTCCTGCTCCGGGGTAACCTTCTTCAGCCTTTTCCAAATCATGCCTGCTGCTCCTTGGAAGCGGTGCGGTTGGACTTTTTCTCCATCTTAGGCAGCTCGAAAAGGTAGTTGCCGTTTTCGTCCATCTTCTTTTGGGGGAAGTGGCAGGCCAGGAAGTGGCCGGGCTCCACCTCGCGCAGCTCCGGGGGCACACGCTTGCACGTTTCGCAGGCCATATAGCACCGGGTGTGGAATTTGCAGCCGGACGGCGGCTTGATGGGGCTGGGGATGTTGCCCTCCAGCAGGATGCGCTCCTTGTCCAGGCTGTCCGGGTCGGTGGTGGGGATGGAGGACAGCAGCGCCACGGTGTAAGGGTGGCGGGGATCCTTGAAGATGGTCTCCGCGTCCGCCAGCTCCACCACATTGCCCAGATACATCACGCAGATTCTGTCCGAAATGTAGCGCACCACGGACAGATCGTGGCTGATGAACATGTAGGTCAGGTTTTCCTTTTCCTTCAGCTCCTGCAGCAGGTTGATAACCTGGGACTGGATGGACACGTCCAGTGCGGAAACGCATTCGTCGCAAACGATGAACTTGGGGTTCACCGCCAGGGCGCGGGCAATGCAGATGCGCTGGCGCTGACCGCCGGAGAACTGGTGGGGATACCGGTGCAGCATGAAACCCTGCAGGCCGCACTTTTCCATGGTCTGGATGATGTACTCCTTCATGGCCTCGGAGCCATGCTTGAAGAAGTTGTGGGTCACCAGGCCTTCCTCGATAATCTGGCCGATGGTGAAGCGGGGGTTCAGGCTGGAGTAGGGATCCTGGAAGATGATTTGCAGATCCTTTCGCAGGGCCTGCTGCTCCTTGTACTTCAGCCGGGACAGGTCAACGCCGTCATCCCGCATGGCCTCATACCTGGCAAACTCCGGATTGTCCGCATACCTGGCGCGCAGGGCGTCCAGCTGCTCCGTCAGGGAGGCAAGCTGCTTGTCCGCGTCCGCCATCCGGACATCCAGCTGGCCCAGCTTGGCCTCCAGCTTTTCCAGGCCGCCGGCCTTGCTGGCCTTCCGGTGCTCATATTCAGCCATCTGCGTGGCATACTCCCTGCCCAGCCGGGCCCGGGTGGCGTTGGCCTCGTATACCTTCAAAATCAGCTGACGGCCCTGGTCGTTTTCATCCACGGCGAAGAAGCCGCCAATGATCTTGACCATGTGATCCAGGCAGGTCTGTGCCTCGCAGCGGGCCAGGTTCCTGTCCTGCAGGGTGTAGAAGTCGGCCTTGTCCTCGCCAATCTCCTCCACCTTGCGGTTCAGCTCATCGGCCTTGTCCTTGGCCTTCCTGTACTTCTGTCGATACTTGTCCAGGTGGCGCAGGGTGTCCGCCATGTAGGCGGGAGCAACCTCCGCCAGGGTTTTGCCATAGTACATGGTGGTGCCAGCCGTCTGGGGGTAGAGCTGGAGCAGCACGCGGCCCAGGGTGCTCTTGCCGCAGCCGGACTCGCCCACCACACCAATGGTTTCGCCCTCGTAAATGTCTAGGGAAATATCCTCGTTGGCGCGAACGTACTCCTGGGTTTTCTGGAAAACGGAGGTCTTGGCAACGGGGAAATACTTCTTCAGGTTAGTTATTGACAGTAATTTCTTTGTGGGCTGCACTCTGCCTTACCTCCTTTTCCGGGTAGAAGCAGCGGATCAGCTGCCCATTGCCCATGTCTTCCAGTGCGGGTTCCTCTTCCAGGCACCTCTTTGTGCAATACTTGCACCGGGGCGCAAACTTGCAGCCCTTGGGCAGCGCCAGGGGGTGCGGCACCACACCGGGAATGGGCTCGATTTTGTCCTTGGAGTCCAGCCGGGGGATGGAGTACATCAGGCCTTCGGTGTAGGGGTGGCTCATGGCGCATTTGGAGAAGATGGTACGGGCAGAAGCCTTCTCCACCACTTGACCGCAGTACATCACAGCCACATCGTCCGCCATTTCGTTAATAACGCCCAGGTCGTGGGTAATGAAGATAATGCTGGTGCCCTTTTCCTCCTGCAGCTGGTTCATCAGCCGCAGAATCTGGGCCTGAATGGTCACGTCCAGGGCGGTGGTGGGCTCGTCTGCGATGAGGATTTTCGGGCGGCAGGCCAGGGCCATGGCAATCATCACGCGCTGGCGCATGCCGCCGGACAGCTGGTGGGGATACTGGCGGATAACGGCCTCCGGGTTGGGGATCTGCACGTCTGCCAGCATTTCCAGCGCCAGCTCATGGGCTTCCTTCTTGGTCTTGCCCTGGTGGATGATGAAGGGCTCGCTCAGCTGCTTGTCCACCGTGAACACCGGGTTCAGGGAGGTCATGGGCTCCTGGAAAATGACGGAGATGGCGTTGCCGCGGATCCTGTACATTTCGTTCAGGGACAGCTTGGTCAGGTCCTGGCCCTCAAAGAGCACGGAGCCGCTTTCGATATAGCCGTTGGCGTCCAGCAGCTGCAGGATGCTCATGGCGGAAACGGACTTGCCGGAGCCGCTTTCACCCACGATGCCAATGGTCTTGCCAGGCTCCAGGGAATACGAAACATCGTTAACAGCCTTCACAATGCCCTTTTTTGTTTTGAAATAGGTGTGAAGGTTTTTTACTTCCAGCAGTGGCATTTTCGCTCCCCCTTACTTATCAATATTGGACTTGGGGTCCATCACGTCGCGCAGCGTGTCGCCCACGATGTTGATGCAAATCGTGGTCACTGCCAGGAACAGGGAGGTGAAGAGCCATTGCCACCAGTAGTTGCCGATGATGGTGGCGTTGTTTGCACCATTGAGCATGTTGCCCCAGGTAGGCCGGGGGTAGGACACGCCGAAGCCCAGGTAGCTCAGGGAGGATTCCGTCAGCATGCAGCCGGCGAAGTCCAGGGTCAGCGTCACCAGGATAACGGAGATGATGTTGGGCAGGATGTGCTTGAAGGCAATCACTCCTTCGCTGACGCCCATGGCCTTGGCAGCGGTAACATACTCGCTTTCGCGGGCCACCAGCACCTGGCCGCGCACCAGGCGGGCCAGGGAAGGCCAGGTCAGCACGCCCAGAATCGCCATAATGATGAAGATGCGCATGTCCTCGCTCAGGGTCATCTGGCTCATGAGGGAGCTGAGAATCATGGCGAAGGGCAGGAAGGGAATGGCGGAGAAAATCTCCGTTACGCGCATGAGCACCATGTCCACCTTGCCGCCGAAGTAGCCGGAAATGCAGCCGATGATGATGCCGATGATGGTGGAGATGATAACAGCCACAGCGCCGATGGTCATGGTCATTTTGCCGCCTGCGCAGATGCGCTGGAAAATGTCCGCGCCATAGGTATCGGTGCCAAACAGGTAACCCTTCAGGCCCCAGGTGGTCAACAGCTTGCTTTCACCGTCCACGGCATAGTTCTGGAAGGCGCCGGAGAACACCCTGGTGGCGCCATTGGCCTTGGCAGGCGCAGTGGACTGGCCGAAGTGATCCTGGCCCCAGGAGTACACATTGCCCAGGTTGGTGATGCCGGTGTAGTGGTAGGTACCGGCGCTGATGCCGCCCTGCAGGAAGTGCTCACCCTCCTGCAGCTGGGGAATGGGCTTGGAATTGGCAGCGAAGTCGCCAGACAGGGCAATGCTGCCATCGCTCAGCTCCAGGCACAGGGTATCGCTGGTGGCAACAATGCTGACAATGGTGCGATCCCCCAGGAAG
The DNA here is from genome assembly GCA_964383815.1 of uncultured Faecalibacterium sp. Classification (GTDB taxonomy): domain Bacteria; phylum Bacillota; class Clostridia; order Christensenellales; family Aristaeellaceae; genus UBA11524. The sequence continues at coordinate 51,488 of CAYLIC010000009.1, forward strand.
GTTTTCATCTTCTCGGCAGGCTCGTTGATGTTGGCACGGGCGGTGCCGTACAGGCCGCGGGTGCCGGTGTAGATGCTGGTCGCATCGGCCTTGATGCCCACAATGTAGTTCAGCAGGAACTCAATGTCCACCAGCTCGTCATTGTTCAGGAACTTGTCCATGTTGGCGTAGGTCAGCCTGTTGCCCCACAGGTACAGCTTGCCATCGTTCATCAGGATGGCAGTGCACTGATAGCCGCAGGTCAGCTTCTTCACGTTCGCCACGTCCAGGCCGCCTTCCTGGGTCAGCTCCTCGGGTATTTCAGCAATATTGGGATTGTCGATCATGTCCTGGGTGCGGCCGTACTGGCCCAGCGTGTTGTTGCCCCAGGCATAAACCTTGCCGTTCTCGCCAATAGCCACAATGTGGTCGATACCGGCGGCAACCATGGCAATCTTGGTGTTTTGGACCTCCTCGGGAATGTTGCGCACGTCAATGCCCGTGGTGCCGATCCGGCTGGCGCCCCAAACGTAGACCTTGCCCGCATTGGACAGGCCCACGGTAAAGCTGCCGTAGGAATCAATCATCTTAATGTCGTTCTTCAGCTCCCCGGGAACACTCATCATGTTCATGGTGGGCGGAACGCTCTTCTGGGTAACCTCCGTGTAGGAATCGGAGTAATTGGTCAGGCACATGGGGCCGATGAACACGAACAGGAACATGCACGCCACAACCGCCAGCGCGAAAACAGCCAGCTTATGCTCCAGGAAGTTGCGCACCATCTGCCGCACCGGGCTGACGATTTCCTCCACGTCATTAACGTTGGCCTGCTGGGCCTCCATGTCCTCCACCAGCTCGCGGCTGCCGCCCATGAAGGCACGCTTCAGCCAGCGGAAGGGCGCAAAACCCTTCTGGGAGGAGGCATTCTTCTTCTGATTTTTGCTCATGAAACTTCTCCTCCCTTACTTGCTGACGCGCACACGGGGGTCAACCAGGCCGTATACGATGTCGATAATCAGATTGCCCATCAGGGACAGCATAACGTAGAACATCTGCAGCAGCATGATAACGTCATTGTCCGCCGTGCGCAGTGAGGTAATCATCAGGTCACCCATGCCGTTGAGGGCAAACATCTGCTCAATGACCAGCGAGCCGGAGAAAATGCTCAGGAACCAGCCCACCACCAGGGTAACGATGGGAATCAGCGCATTGCGCCAGGCGTGGGAGTAGATGATAACCTTCTCCTTCACGCCCTTGGCCCGGGCGGTCTTGATGCAGTCCATGGACAGGGCCTCGATCATGGAGGCGCGGACATAGCGGGTCATGCCGCCCAGCGAGGTGAACGTCATCACAATAATGGGCAGCGCCAGGAAGTACATCCTGTCGGTAAAGAACTGCCAGCCGGTGTAGCTGCTGCCCGGGGTTTTGATGCCGCTGGGCGGGAAAATGTGCAGCAGCGAGCAGAACACCCATATAAACAGGATGGCAATGAGGAAGGTGGGCAGGCTGTAGCCCACAATGGTCAGCATCTGTACAGCCTGGTCACCCTTGCCGTTTTTCTTGACAGCACAATGAATGCCCAGGGGAATGGTGATGCCAAGGGCAAAAATCGTGACAAATATATTAATGAAAATCGTATTGGCCATGCGAGGCTTCACCACGTTGATAACCTCGTCCTTGGCCTCGTATGAATAGCCAAAGTTGCCCTGGAGCAGGCCGCTGTACGAGCCATCGTACAGGGGGTACAGGCCCACCCAGCGGAGATAGCGGATAACCTTGTTATCGGTATCAGTACCATAACGGCGCTGATACTGGAGGTACAGGTCGTTAAACCTGGCGTCCATTTCCTCAGCAGAAAGGCCCTTCTTCATGCTTTGGAGTTCCTGCTTTGCCTCTGTATAGGCGCGGTTGCTGGGAACCAGCTGATAAATCATGAACATTAAAAAAGAAAGGATAACCAGCACGATCAGCATATAGCCAACGCGCTTCAGCACGTATCTACCCATTGCGCATTCCTCGCTCCAACTCCCGTTGCAGCCGCCAGTTTTTGGCTCCCTGCAAACCTTAATGACCCCATGGCAGGGTTTGACCCCTGCCATGGGGGAGGGAGCGATACTGCTCCCGTTCCGGGTTCTTAACCTATGCTTACTTCAGCCACAGAATGTCGGCCTCGTCCTTGATGTAGTACTGAGAATAGTCATCGTACATGCTAGGATCGATGGTCAAGTTGTAGGAATAATCATACGCAGCGGAGGTGAAGCCGGTAGCGAAGTTAAACACAGAGTACATGGGGGTGCCGGTGTAGTAGCCATACACAGCAGCCTGATACAGCTCGTCCAGCATGGGGCTGAACTCACCGATGGTGTACTGAACGTTGAAGCCCGCAGCGATGATGTTGTCATTGCTGGCGAAGCCGGTCATCAGCTGATCGGTGAAGGGGTTGTCGGTGGTGCCGTACCAGTTCAGCGCCAGGGGCATGTAGTAGTCATCGCCCACCTTGGTGGTCACATAGGCGCCATCCTTGGACTTGTAGTTGATGTCGTTCTCGGTGGCGATAGCGGCGGGAATCTTCTTATAGCGGATGCCCTCCACATAGTCGTTGCCCTCGGCATCATACACCCAGCCGCCAGCGGTCAGCACTTCGATAGCGCTGTCAACGGAGGTAGCATAGGCTTCCAGCAGCATGCCCTGCTCCACAGCAGCCTTGTACATCCAGCTGCCGGTGTAATAGGGGCCGTCCACCACGCCGCCGTAGCCGCCGGTGAAGTCCTTGGCGAACTTGGCGCGGTCCATGCAGTAGGCGATAGCCTGGCGCACTTCCACAAACCGGGCGGGACCGTAGTCGGCACGGAAGCCCATCTTGCCATAGCCAGCGCGGCTGTAGTGGGTGTACACATACTTGCCTTCGGAGCCATTGGCCAGGGCCAGCGCCTCGTTGGTCTCGTCACCGCCGGTGATGCCAGCGATCACGTCCAGGGTGCCAGCGGTCAGGTCCTGCAGCTGGGTGGAGGAAACCACCTTCTTGTACACAATCTTCTGGATGCCGGGCTTGGTGCCTTCGTAGTTGCCCTTAAAGTTGGGGTTCAGCTCCAGCACGGCAGACTTGTCAGCCACGTCGTAGGAGACAACCGTATAGGGGCCGGAGTAGGGGTAGGCGCCATCGGTGTTCTGGCTGGAGGCCACAATGTGGTCGGCCATCACAAACTTGTCGCCATTCTTGGCGTAGAAGTCATCGGTGAAGTACACGCCGTTGCCGTCGTCCTTAATGTCGGCCTCGCCAATCCACAGGGGCAGGTCATAGGCGGACACGCCAGCATAGCTGATGGCGTAGAAGTAGGGCAGGTACTGGCTGTCAATGGAGATGGAGAAGGTGTAGTCGTCAATCAGGCGCAGGCCGGCGAACTCCTTGGAGCCGGAGCCTTCGGTGCCGTCATAGGTGTTGAAGGCCTTGAAGCCAACCATCTGCATGCCGGCCTGGTGATCCTTGCCAGCGGCAGCAGCGCCCACGGGAGAGGAGAACACCATGGGGAAGGCCAGGTAGTTCTTGGCGGTCACAGCAGTGCCGTCGCTGAGCTTCAGGTCGTCGTAGATGGTGATGGTGTAGGTGCGGGAGCCGTCCTCGTTGTCCACTTCGGAGTGCTCCTT
>CAYLIC010000010.1:0-54895 GCA_964383815.1 uncultured Faecalibacterium sp.
CAGGCCTGCCTGCAGGCCTGACAGTGACGGAGCGCAATTCTTCGAAAAAGTGGCTTTGCCACTTTTTCGACACGCAGAGGGAGGAAGCTGCCTTCCTCCCCGTTGCTTATGCCCGTTTCCTTTGACAGGGACGGGTTAAAACTTCCTGCATGATGAAGGCCTTCACCATGCTGTCCCCCGTCCAGTCCAGCTGCAGGCCGGGCTGTTCCTCCTTAGGTGTAATCTCCGGTACGGTCAGGGGTGCAGCATTGTGTATGTCACAGGGGTGCGCACCCTCGTGGGTGGTTTCCGGCAGGCTGCCGGAAACAGGTGCAGGCCGCAAGTTCATGGTCAGCTGCTCGGGCGGCATGCCGTGCTCCTCACAGGGGTGAATGCCCTCGTGGGTCATTTCGCCCATGGGGCTGGGCTGGGGTGCCTCGGCGGTCTTCCACTGGGCCTTCACAGGCTTAATCACAGCATCGTCAAACATTTGGGTGATGGACTTCTCCAGCTTCTCCCATTGCCCGGCCCGGGGCTGCTTGCCTTTGCGCTTCCTGCTTTTGCTGATGAGACCCACAACCACGAAGATTACGGCAATAAACTCAAACAGTTCTTCCACGGCGGAACCTCCTTTCCCAGGGTGTTACGCCTTACTTCTTTTCGGGCATGTGGGGAACCTGCTGGGGCGCGGAGGCCTTGGCAATGGACTCCCGCATGGAGGTGTCCGCCACGGTGTTCTGCATGTTGTAGTAGTCCATCACGCCCAGCTTGCCTTCCCGCAGGGCAGCAGCCATGGCCCGGGGCACATCGGCCTCCGCCTCCACCACCTTGGCGCGCATTTCCTGCACGGCGGCCTTCATTTCCTGCTCGTGGGCAACAGCCATGGCACGGCGTTCCTCGGCCTTGGCCTGGGCAATGCGGCGGTCCGCCTCGGCCTGGTCCATCATCAGCTGGGCGCCAATGTTCCGGCCCACATCCACATCCGCAATGTCGATGGAGAGAATCTCATAGGCAGTGCCGGCGTCCAGGCCCTTTGCCAGCACCGTGCGGCTGATCAGGTCGGGGTTCTCCAGCACCTGCTTGTGGGTTTCGGCAGAGCCCACGGTGGTCACAATGCCTTCACCCACGCGGGCGATAACGGTTTCCTCGCCGGCGCCGCCCACCAGGCGCTCAATGTTGGTGCGCACGGTAACCCGGGCCTTGGCCCGCAGCTCAATGCCGTCCTTGGCAATGGCGGCAACCACAGGGGTTTCGATAACCTTGGGGGTCACGCTCATCTGCACAGCCTCAAACACATCGCGGCCCGCCAGGTCGATGGCGCAGGCCTTTTCAAATGCCATTTCAATGTTGGCGCGCTGGGCGGCAATCAGGGCGTTAATGACCCTGTCCACATTGCCGCCAGCCAGGAAGTGGGTTTCCAGCTTGCTGATGGTCAGGTTCAGGCCTGCCTTGTTGGCCTTGATAAGGGGATGCACCAGCCGCTGAGGCTGAATGCGGCGGATGCGCATGCCCACCAGCGTAGCAATGGGGATGTGCACGCCGCTGGCCAGGGCGGAAATCCACAGCCCAACGGGGAAGAAGCGCAGAAACACGCACAGCAAAATCAGCGCCAGTACAACAACAAAGACAATCCAGGCAAATTCAACTCCCATTTATCTTTCCTCCTTTATGCTTCAAACCGCGAAGGGTTCATCCCATGGTATGCACCAGAATGCGGCTGCCTTCCACCCGGATAATCTGCACCCTTGTGCCTGCCGGGATGTATTCACCCTCGGACACCACATTCAGCTTCACCCCGTCAAATTCCGCCATGCCCGTGGGCCGCAGCACGGTGGTTGCCGTGCCTTCCCTGCCCAGGAAGACCTGCATGTCCTCGCTGGTGCGGTATCCGGCCTCGCTGCTTTCGGTTTCGTTCAGCACAATGCGGCTTTTGCTCAGGCGGCCCCTGGCAGCCGAGTGCAGGGAAACCGATATGGCAATGGCAATGACGGACAGGAGCGCCACCGTCATGCACAGGGCGGCAACGGGCCCGTGGTTGAACCAGGTGAGCACAACGGCAATCACATGCAGGATAATCCCTGCAATGCCCGGCAGGCCAAACCCCGGCATAAAGGCCTCCAGCACCAGCAGCGCCAGGCCCGCAATCAGGCATATCAGAATGGGCAGGTTGGCGGCAATAAAATCCAGCATGCTCACACCTCCTTGGTTGATGATGCAAGTATAGCACAAAGCCCGGCGTGTATCCACCGTTTTTGCACGAAAGATACACCCAGGCGCTTCAAATGACAGTTTTCAGCTGCAGCAAATCCGCCTGGTAGATTTCCGCCAGGCTCCTGTTGTAGATGATGGAGGCCGGGTGATACAGCGGAAACAGCCGGAAAACCTGCTCGCGAATGGTGCATTCCATCATCTGGCCGTGATAAGCACCAATGGCGGCACCCTTGCCCAGCAGGGCCTGGAGGGCCACATTGCCCAGGGTCACCAGCAGGCCCGGCTGCACCAGGCAAATCTCCTCATACAGAAAGGGAGTAAACAGGGCCAGCTCCTCCCTGTTGGGCGGCCTGTTGGACACGCTGCCCCTGGGGCTGACCCGGGTTGGGCGCACCTTTACCACATTGCTGATGTAAATGTCCTGCCGGTTCAGCGCCACCACCGAAAGGAAGCCATCCAGGTTCTTGCCCGCCTTGCCCACAAAGGGCCGGCCCTGAAGGGTTTCCTGTTCGCCCGGCGCCTCGCCAATGAGCATCACCGGCGGGTGATCTTCCTTTCCCTCGCCAAAGACCAGGGTTTTCTCCTCCCCGGGCCACAAACCGGCAAAAAACGCACCGCACCGCTTGCGAAACTGCTCCATGGGTACCTCCTTGACCAAAGCATCGGCCCTATTATCCCTCACCATAAATGTCCCCATACAGGCCCAGCGCCGTCAGCTTATTCCGGAGGGAGCACATGTCCTCCCAGGCCTCGCGCTTTTTGGAGGGATCCCGCAGGAGGGCGGAGGGATGGAAGGTGGGCATCATCCACACACCCTTTCGCTGAAACCACCTGCCCCTGTCCCTGGTGATGCGGATCTCCGGGCCCAGGGTGTTTTTGGCGGCGGTGGCGCCCAGCAGCACAATCACCCTGGGCTGCACCAGGGCCACCTGCATCCGCAGGTGGAGCATGCAGGCCTCGGCCTCGGCAGGCTCGGGCACGCGGTTGTTGGGCGGGCGGCACTTGACAATGTTGCAGATGTACACCCTGTCCCTTGGCAGGGAAATGGCCGCCAGCATTTTCGTCAGCAGCTGGCCTGCCGGGCCAACAAAGGCCAGGCCTTCCCCGTCCTCCGCCTGGCCCGGGCCTTCACCAATGAACATCAGGGGCGCGCGCCTGTCGCCCTGGCCCGGCACCTTGTGGCGGATACCCTGGCACAGGGGGCACAGGCTGCAGGCTGCCACCTGGCTTTCGAAAAGCGCCCAGGTGATTTCCGCCATGCCATCGCCTCCCGTTACAGCTTGGTTTGCCACAGGGTGAAGGACTGGCTCATGTCCGCCTGCACCCAGGTGATGAGGCTGATCAGCAGTGCAACCAGCAGGAGAATCACCACCGCGCCTGCCAGCACAGCCAGCACATCGCCTGCACCGGCAAGCAGCTTCCAGCGCGATTGCCGGGCCTCCCGGCGCTCCTGCTCGTCCAGGTAGTCGTCCTCGCCGTAGGGCTCATCGTCATATGCGTCGTCATACTCGGCATCATCATACACGCTCTGCTGGAAAACAGGCTGATAGTCCTCCTGCAGGTCCTGTTCATCATAATTGTTGAAATACGCCATGGGGCATCCTCCCTTCCTGCATACAACGGTCAAGGCCGCGCATTTCTTCCGCTACAGATAGTCCAGCCAGGGTGCGGCATCCTCCTGCCGGCCGGTTAAGGCGCCATGGTCGCACAGGCCGGGAAAATCCGCCTGGCGCAAGGCCTCATACAGCACAATGGCCACGGAGTTGGAAAGGTTCAGGCTCCGGGCCTCCGGGCGCATGGGGATGCGCACGCATCTGTCGTACACCTTTTCCAGCAGGCTTTCCGGCAGGCCGCGGGTTTCGCAGCCAAAGACCAGGAAGTCCCCATCCCGGTACACCGCCTGGTGGTATCCCCTGGGCGCCTTGGTGGAGGCAAAGTGCATCCGTGCCTCCGGGTAGGTGCGCAGAAAGGCCTCCATGTCCGGGTAGGTGCGGTAGTTCATCAGGTGCCAATAGTCCAGGCCGGCACGCTTCAGGTATTTATCGGAAAGGGAAAACCCCAGCGGCTCTATCAGGTGCAGCATAGCGCCTGTGGCGGCGCAGGTGCGGGCAATATTGCCGGTGTTTTGGGGAATCTCCGGGTTCACCAGCACAATGTGCAGCAAGGTTCATCATCTCCGCCCCTATTGTAACATTCCCAGTGCCGGTTGACAAGCGCAAAACGCCTTCCCGCAGCATAGGCAGGAAGGCGCAGGGGTTATGGATTCTCCCCGGCCGGGGAATCCGGCTCCGGGGTGGCGGTGGCGAAAATCTCCAGGTGGGTGCCGCCATCGTAGGCGTAGCCATCATAGGCAGCGTCCATTTCGTCATCAGCCTGGATGTGGGTAGCGCTGGGCTGTGGTGTGGCGGAAAGGCCGCTGCCCTCCGCGCCGGGCATGGGAAACACCAGGGTCATCTGCAGCCAGCTAACGCCGTCCCGGTACTGGTTGGGGTAGTAGGCGTAGTACACCCGGGGTGTCAGGCCGTTGGATAGCTCCACCGGGTCCTCAAAGGAATCCTCCGGGCTGTTGGTGGCCCTGTTGGCGTGGCAGGCCGGGCCGGTCAGGGCATCCTCCAGGGTGGTTTCCGGGCTGGCGGCATGGATGCAGCTGGCTGCCAGCGCCGCAAAGGTGCCCGGGTCGCTCACCCGCAGGGTCAGGGTATCCAGGTGGCCTGCCTCCAGGGCGAAGGTCATCTCCACACCCTCGGGAATCTCCGCCATGTCGGCAGCGGTAATGCCCAGGGAGGCAAAGGTGGGGTAGCACTCAAACAGGCTGTTGACGGGCGGATGGTTTTGCTGGAGCTGCCCCTGGTTCACCTGCTGGATGTAGGCCTTCAGCGCCGTTTGCCCGGCATCCATGCTGACCGGCCAGAGAATATCCCCCAGGGCGCAGGCCGGCAGCAGCAGCGCGCATATAAGCGCAAGCAAGCGTTTTGTCATTTGGCGTCCTTTGCCACCCTGTCCCGCAGGGTCAGGTAGTCCATCACCAGCTGGGCCGAGCCTTCAATGCCCAGCTTGCTGGTGTCCAGGCACAGGTCATAGTTGTTCACATCGCCCCAGGTGGCGGTAGCATAGTAGTTATAATAGCTGGCGCGCTCCTTGTCCATCCGGCGGACGTACTCCTCCGCCTTCTCCGGGGAAACGCTGTGGATTTCCACCGCCCGCTCCATGCGGTGTTTCATGTCCGCCTTCACAAACAGCTTCACCGCGTTGGGCTTGTCCCGCAGGACATAGTCTGCACAGCGGCCCACAATGATGCAGGGCCCTTCAGCCGCCACCCGGCGGATGGTGTCAAACTGGGCCAGGAACACCTTGTGGTTCAGGGGCATGTCCACATAGCCGCTCAGGTTGCCGTGCATCTGCATGCCCGTTACCAGGGAGAACAGCAGGGACTTGGTGGGCTTTTCATCGTGATGCTCGAAGATTTCCTCGCAAATGCCGCTGTCCCTGGCGGCCTCCGCCAGAATCTCCTTGTCGTAATAGGGAATGGAGAGCTTTTCGGATAAGAGCTTGCCAATCTGCCGCCCGCCGGAGCCAAACTGCCTGCCGATGGTGATAACATAGTTGCCTGCCATGAAAATCCCTCGCTTTCATCATATTTGGAGAACGAATGCCGCCTTTTCTACTGTTATTATAGCACAGTTTTGTTCAAATGGAAGCAAAAAATGCATTACTCCCCGGGCAGCATGCTGGCGGCGCGGATGGGCCTGTCCAGCCGGGATTCCACAAAGCCGCGCAGCAGGGTGAAGGGTGCGTAGCAGTCCGGGGTGTTCACCCAGGCGGAGGCGCCTGTGTCCAGGGCGCGGCGCATCCACCGGGCCTGGGCCACGGAAACGGGCGTTTGTCCCTGGGCCCGGCAGGTGTGGCAGCACAGGCCACCTTCCTCCTGGTCGAAGTACACCTGCTCCTCCTCCGCCAGCCGCCTGCCGCAGCGGACGCAGTGGTTCAGCCGCGGTTTGGTGCCCTGGCAGGCAGCATAGTGCAAAAGGAATCCGGCCAGCAGCGGCTTCCACTCCTGGTCGGAAAAGGTCAGGCGGCTCAGGGTGTGGAGCAGCAGCATGAACAGCTCCTGCTCCGGCACGCCGGGCTGCACGGCGGCCTCCGCCAGGTTCAGCAGATAGGTTCCGCAGGCCAGACGATCAAAGTCTGCCCGCAGGGGGTAGAAGGTTTCAATCAGCGTGGCAGCCACCACGGTTTTGTGTCCGCCACGCTCATAGCACTCGTAGTCCCCCAGGGCGAATAGCTCGCTGGCGTTCAGCAGGGGTGATCTGGGCCTGCGGCAACCCCGGGCCAGGGCTTCCATACGCCCCCTGGTGGGGCTGAACAGGGTCAGCATCCTGTCGTTATCCCGGTAGTTGGCGTAGCGCAGCACAATGGCTGTGTGCTCGGTTTGCCGCATGGGTGCTCCCCCTTTCTCCTGTGTGTATCATTCGCCCCGGAAGGCGGGTTTTCCTGCCTCAGTCAATCTCCACCACGCCGGGATACTGGCTCATAACCTCCTCCGCCGCGTTCAGGAAGGTGGGTGCATCCTCCGGCGCGGGGGTAAAGGGCTGGCCCTCCACCAGCAGCTCCACCTTTTCCACGCCCGGGAACTGGCTGGCGGTGAACAGCACCGCGCGGATGGCCTGCTGGCCTCCGTCGTCCTGCTGGGCCACGTTGATAAACTCTTGAGTGAAGTCAATGGTGGCCGTGCCGTTTTTCACCTTCACGGATTTCACACCGCAGCCTTCCGGCAGGGGGCGCTCCAGGCCGCTGTCAGCCCTGGGACCTTTAGCCAGCTCCAGAATGGCGGTGGAAATGTCCGCCGGGGAGAACACCGTGCGGGTCACAGGCACCAGCAGCCGCCCGCTGGCGGAGGGAAAGTACAGCTGCACCTGTTCCGCATAGGAGGAGGACAGGGTCGCCACACTTTCCAGGTTCACCATGTCCGCCGTAAAGGCGCCGCTGACATCCGTGCCGTGGGTCAGCTTGCTGCGCTTCTGTCCATCAAAGAGGAAGGATACCTCCTCCACCGTGTCAAAGCCGCACAGGGCTGCCGCCGCGCCATGCACCATCAGCAGCTCTTCCTCCGCGGTGGAGCAGTTCAGGGCCTCCTTGCTCATGTCCAGCCGGGCCTTGCCGCCGGAAATATCCAGGTCGAAGGTCACACCCTCGGGAATCACGTTGGTCAGGCCCATGCGGGCAGCAGCCAGATCGTTCTCGCTGGACTTGACCATCAGCGCCAGTGTGGCCTTGGCCACACCGTCCTGCCTGGGTACCTGCCTGGTGACGGGCACCAGGTAGCCGTCCCCATCCTCATACCAGCAAACGGTGGACTGCATTTCCACATTGCTGGCACTGGCGGAGGTTTCCGCCGCGGTCAAGGGCGGCTCTTCGTAGAGGGTTTCCACGGTGGTTTCGCCGCCGCCCTGAAGGGCCAGCGCCACCACCAGCGCCGCCGCACACACAATCAAAATCCGTTCCAGGTCAGCCCGTTTCCATTTCAGCTTCACCGCTATGCCTCCTCGCGTGTTGGTTAAGACAAACTATGCGGGATGCAGCGGGGATATACACATTTGAAGGCAACAAAAAAGCAGCCCGCAGGGGGCCGCTCTTTGCGATGCTATTATCCACGACGGGCAGCAAAGCACTCGCTGCAGTAGACGGGACGATCCTCGCGGGGCAGGAAGGGAACCTGAGTGGGCTTGCCGCACTCAGCGCAAACGGCGTCGTGCATCTCGCGGGGAGCGCCGGCAGCGGGGCGGTTTGCCTTGCGGGCCTGGCGGCAGGCACGGCAACGGGTGGGCTCGTTCTGGAATCCCTTTTCGGCGTAGAATTCCTGCTCACCAGCGGTGAAAACGAACTCAGCACCACAGTCTTTGCATACCAGCGTCTTGTCTTCGTACATGGTTAGGAACCCCCTGAATTGTAAAATGTGGCGAATACCCCCGGCTGACCTGGTTTTTGACCCCACACTCGCCGCCTGGAAGGTTGCTCAACGCACTTGCGCCCTCACGCACTTCTCTCGGGGCATGCCCCGGGCGGACTTACTTCTAAACCGCACCATGCTCAGCACCGCTTTGGGCGCCTTACGTGGACCGCTTTGCCTGCGACTGGCATCGGCTTGCAACCACAGACCCGAAGGATTCAACCGCGCTCATTATAGACCTGTTTTCAAAAAAAGGCAAGTCATTTTTTCATCCATCTCAGAATTTTCATGTTACCTGGTGCGGCGGTTCACCTGCTCGTTACAGAGGGCCAGCGCCAGGGTTAGCCCCAGAACCCAGAAGGGCACCATGCCCAGGCCCAGCACATCCGCCAGCAGACCCATCAGCGGCGGCATGAAGGTGGAGCCCACATACGCAAAGGACATTTGCAGCCCTGTTGCCGCCTGGGAGGCCGCCGCGCCAAACCGCCTGGGCGTTTCGTGAATGGTGCAGGGGTACACCGGGGCGCAACCCAGGCCAAAGAGCATCACCCCTGCCAGGCACCCGGCATACCCCAGGGGCAGGAACAGCACCAGCGCGCCCAGCAGCATGCCGCCAACGCCCAGGTGGATGAGCTTCTTGCTGCTGAAGCGCACCGTTAAGAAGCCATTCAGCGCCCGGCCCAGGGTGATGCCGATGAAGAACAGGCTGGAGGCCAGGCTGGCCTGCTCCTTGGTGGCGCCGATGAACTCCGCATAGCTGGCTGTCCACAGGATCATGGTGGATTCCACCGCGCAATACAGGAAGAAGGACAAAAGCACAGCCTTCATGCCCGGCAGCTTCAGGGCCTGGATGTTGGTCAGGGCCGGTGCATCCGCCTGCTGATTGCCCTGCAAGGGAGAATCCGCCTTCCACAGCTTCAGCGTCATGAAAAGGGTAACCGCCAGCACGGCCTGCAGGGCGATTACCACCCCATACCCCATGCGCCAGCCGGCGCCGCCCGCCATGCAGGCGCTGAGAATCGCAGGGCCAATGGTGCACCCCACACCCCAGCAGCAGTGCAGCCAGGACATGTGGCGGGATTCGTAGTGCAATGCCACATAGTTGTTCAGGGCCGCATCCACACTGCCGGCGCCCAGGCCCAGGGGAATCGCCGCCACAAACAGCAGCCAGGGGGCCGGCGCCAGGGCATAGCCGGTCAGCGCCAGGGCGGTCATGGCGGTGGATACTGCCGTCACCTTACCCGCGCCAAAGCGGTTTACCAGCCGGGTGGACAGCAGGCTGGACACAATCGTCCCTGCGGCGCAGGTCATGGATATCATGCCTGCCAGGGGCAGGGGCGCACCCAGATCCTCCCGCATCATGGGCCAGGCCGCGCCCAGCAGGCTGTCCGGCAGGCCCAGGCTGACAAAGGCCGTGTAAATCACAATCAGCAATACCATTTTCCGCGCACCTCATCCGTGGTGAAATCGCGGTCATTCTATCACATTCCCTCCGTGTTGACAATACGAAAAAATTCTTTTATCATGGAACAAAAGCAGAGCGCGTTTCGTCTATCCTGCAGGTGAACCAAGAAAGCGAGGTATACCCATGGATGAACTCATCCTTCGCCGGGCCCGGAAGGGCGACACCGCCGCCTTTGAGCAGCTCATCACCCCGTACGAGCAGCTGGTGTGGCGGGTGTGCTGGCACTATACCCACCACCGGGAGGACGCAAGGGACTGCGCCCAGGAAACCATGGTAAAGGCCTGGCGCTGCCTGCACCAGTACCGGCAGGATTGCTCCCTGGAAAGCTGGCTGTACCGGATTGCCGCCTCCTGCTGTGTGGATTTTCTGCGCCGGAAAAAGCGCCATGCTGCCGATTCTGCCGATGAATTGGCGGAAAGCGGCTTCGACCCTGCTGACCCCAGCCCGCTGCCGGAGGAAAAGGCCGTGCAGCAGGAAGAAAAAGCCCGGCTGCGCCAGGCCCTGGAGCAGCTGCCGGAGGACATGCGCATGGCGCTGATCCTCAGCGCTGTGGAGGGCCGCAGGTATGAGGACATTGCCCAAATGACCGGCGTTGCCACCGGCACGGTGAAGAGCCGCATCAACCGGGCCAGGCAGAAGCTGGCGGAAATTCTTGCAGGCCAGGACAATCCGCCGGCAGCGCCGTCCAACACAGTGAAAGGAGGAGCACCTGATGAACATGTATGACAACGAAAGGCTGGATCAGGCTCTTCAGGACTTGAAGGAGGATGTGCCCCCCATGCCGGAGGACTTCCACGCCGGATGGCTGCAGCAGGTGGAGGCGGAAGCCGGGAAGCCTGCCAGGCGCACGCCCTGGATGCGCGTGCTTTCCGCCGCGGCAGCGCTGGTGTTTGTGGCGGGCGGCACCCTGCTGACCCGGGACAGCCTGTCCCCGTCCACCGCCGCCAGCCAGTATGCCGAAACCGCTTCCTATGACTATGGCACCACGACAGGCTATAGCCTGCGGGCCGCCGGCGGCACCGATGGCCTGGTCTACGCCAATGGTGTGGAGGCAGCGCCCATGGCGAAGGAGGCAGCAGAACAGGAGCAGAAGATTATCCGCAACGCCAGCCTGACCATCACCACCCAGGCCTTTGAGGACAGCCTTGCCGCCCTGAAGCAGCTGTGCCTGGACAAGGGCGGGTGGATTGCCTACGAGTATGTGGGCGACGGCAACCGCCGCACCGCCAGCCTGACCCTGCGGATTCCCGCCGCCCAGCTGGATGCCTTCCTGACCGGCGCAGGCGACACCGGGCGCATCACCAGCCGCAGCGAATCCGCCGACGATGTGACGGAGAACTATTACGACACCAAGGCCCGGCTGGAAACCCAGCAGGCCCTGATGGCCCGGCTCCAGGCCCTGGTGACCGATGCCGCCGACCTCAGCGACCTGCTGGCCCTGGAGGCCCAAATGGCGGACACCCAGTACCAGATTGACCGGCTGCAGGCCAGCCTGAACAGCACTGACCGGCAGGTGGACTACGCCACCGTGGATGTTGCCCTGCGGGAGGACGTGCCCAGCCTGACCGACCCGGAGCGCAGCCTGGCCCAGCGCCTGCTGGACGGCATCACCACCGGGCTGAACGCCTGCATCTCCTTCCTTGGCGATGCGCTGGTGTTCCTGGCGGCTGCGCTGCCCTTCATTGGCATTGTTGGGGTGATTGCCCTGGTGGTGGTCATCCTCCGCAAGCGGAAAAGGTAACCCAGACAGCAAAAGGCGATGCAGTGTGTGGCTGCATCGCCTTTTTGGGTTGGGATGATGCGGGGGTGGGGAGAGCGAAAGCGTGCATGCTTGCCATGCTGCGGCTGTGCATTGCAACAGCCGTGCACAAAGGCTCCCCCCGAAAGGGATTCTCAGGGGATGAAACCCCTTAAGCGGGATCCAGAGGCAGCGCCCCAGGTCACTTGGCGATGAAGTTCACCAAACGACCGGGAACGTAGATAACCTTCACAACGGACTTGCCGGAGAGGAGCTTCTGCACATCGGCCCGGGCGGGCAGATCGGCCTCGGCCTGCTCACGGGTCAGGTCGGCAGGAACCAGGATGCGCCCGCGCACTTTGCCGCAGACCTGCACGGCAATCTCAATCTCGCTCTTCACCATGGCGGCCTCGTCCCAGGTGGGCCAGGCGGCGCGGATCATGGTTCCCTCAAAGCCGCTGAGCTGCCACATTTCCTCGGTGATGTGGGGTGCAACAGGGTTCAGGAGGAGCAGCAGAGTCTTCAATTCAGCCTTGGTCACGGAGCCAGCGGCGTACATTTCGTTCACCAGGGTCATCATGGCAGCGATGGCGGTGTTGAACTTCATGGCCTCATAGTCCAGGGAAACCTTCTTGATTGTTTCGTGCATGAGGGCCTTCAGCTTGTCGGAGTAATCATCTCCCTCCACCACCATTTCCTGCAGGCGCCATACCCTGTCCAGGAAGCGGCGGCAACCCTTGGCGCCATTGGTAGACCACGGAATTGCTTGGTCGAAGGCACCCATGAACATCTCGTACAGGCGCAGGGCATCGGCACCGATTTCGTCGATAATATCATCAGGATTCACCACATTGCCCCGGGACTTGGACATTTTCTCGCCATCCGTGCCCAGCACCAGGCCCTGGGCAGTACGCTTCATATAGGGTTCGGGGCAGGGAACCTCGCCCAGATCGTACAGGAACTGATGCCAGAAGCGGGAGTACAGCAGGTGGCGGGTTACATGCTCCATGCCACCGTTGTACCAGTCCACGGGCATCCAGTAGTCCAGCGCCTCCCTGGAGGCAAAGGCATCCGCATTGTGGGGATCGCAGTAGCGCAGGAAGTACCAGCTGGAGCCGGCCCACTGGGGCATGGTGTCGGTTTCACGCTGGGCATCGGCACCGCACTTGGGGCACTTGCAGTGAACAAAGCTATCAATGTGCGCCAGGGGGGATTTGCCGTCCGTGCCGGGCTGGAAGTTGTCCACATCGGGCAGGCGCAGGGGAAGCTCCTCATAGGGAACGGCCACCACACCGCAGTGCGGGCAGTGCACCAGCGGAATGGGCTCACCCCAATAGCGCTGGCGGTTGAAGGCCCAGTCCTTCATCTTGTACTGCACACCGGCCTTGCCAATGCCCTGCTTCTCAATCTCCTCCAGCACGCGCTCGATGGGATCCTTCTTGTTGGTGTAGCCGTTGAGGAAGCCGGAGTTGATCATCTCGCCATCGCCGGTGTAGGCTTCCTTCTCAATGTCCCCACCCTTGATGACCTGAATGATCTCAATGCCAAACTTCCTGGCAAACTCCCAGTCACGCTGGTCGTGGGCAGGCACAGCCATGATGGCACCTGTGCCGTAGCCCATCATTACATAATCGGAAATGAAAATCGGAATTTCCTTGCCAGTCAGCGGGTTCACGCCCTTCAGGCCGTCAATGCACACGCCTGTTTTGTCCTTCACCAACTGGGTTCGCTCAAACTCCGTCTTTTTGGCGCATTCCTCCCGGTAGGCGCGGATGGCATCCATGTTGGCAATCCTGTCGGCATACTTGTCAATCATGGGGTGCTCGGGTGCCATGACCATGAAGGTCACGCCAAAGAGGGTGTCTGGCCTGGTGGTGTAGATTTCGAGGGATTCATCCGTACCGGAAATGGCAAACTTCACAAACGCGCCGGTGGACTTGCCAATCCAGTTCACCTGCTGCTGCTTGATGTTTTCCGGGTAATCCACCTTTTCCAGGCCCTGAAGCAGCTTTTCGGCATACCTGGTAATGCGCAGATACCACACATCCTTGGGCAGCTGCACCACATCGCCATGACACACATCGCACTTGCCGCCCTGGCTGTCCTCGTTGGAGAGCACCACCTTGCAGGAAGGGCAGTAGTTCACCAGGGTCTTGTCCCGGAACACCATGCCGTGCTCGAACAGCTTCAGGAAAATCCACTGGGTCCACTTGTAATAGTCGGGATCGGTGGTATTTACCTCACGGCTATAGTCGAAGGAGAAGCCCAGCTTCTGCAGCTGGTCGCGGAAACGGTCAACGTTCTTCCTGGTGACCAGCGCCGGGTGGATGTTGTTCTTGATGGCATAGTTTTCCGCCGGCAGGCCAAAGGCATCCCAGCCGATGGGGAAAAGCACATTGTAGCCCTGCATGCGGCGCTTGCGGGCAATGATGTCCATGGCTGTGTTGGAGCGGGGGTGCCCCACATGCAGGCCGCTGCCGGAGGGATAGGGAAACTCAATCAGGCCGTAAAACTTGGGCATGGTGTGATCGTCCAGCGCGGCAAAGGCGTTGGTATCCGCCCAGTATTTCTGCCACTTCGGCTCGATGGCCTTGGGATCGTATGCCTGGAACTCCATGGTGATAATCCTCCCTTTCGATAGAAAAAAACGTTTCGCCTCTGCCTCTGCAAAGACGAAACGTCTGTTTCGCGGTACCACTCTGCTTGCCTGCCGCAGGGCAGGCCACTCTTGCGCGGTAACGGGCGCAGCCGCCGGGTGAAAGCCGGTTCGCTCCCGGGCGAGCAGCGCCAAACCGTCCCGCCGCGTTGCACCAACCCGCGGCTCTCTTGGGGCGACGGCCCCTGGCGCGTTCCCGTTCATAACGATAACCCAGTATACCATTTCCCGCAGGAATTGTAAAGGGGGGAAATCTGGGCTTTGACAAGCATGCATGGGGCATGTATAATGATTATGTCATATGGAAAGGGAGGAAATATCATGCAGAAAATGCTTCGCACTCTGGCAGCTGTGCTGCTGGTATGCCTGTGCCTTGGCTCCGCCGCAGCGGAGGCGCCCGCCCTGCGGGGATACGACAAGGAAGGCGGCTATGTATACCTGGCGCTGGGCACCTTTCCCCAGACGGCGGAGGGTGATGTGCTGCCCATTGTGTGGCGGGTGCTGAGCGTTCATGAAGGCCAGGCCTACATCCTCAGCGAATATGTGCTGGAGGCCCGCTGCATCGAAAGCGACTACTACGCCTATGCCCACAAGCCTACGGACAAGAAGTATCCCGGCTATGACGGGGACTTTGCACAAACGGAGATGAGCAAATACCTGAACGGGGACTTTGCCAGCAACAACTTTACCGGGGAGGAGCTGTCCCTTATTGCGGAGGACGAGCACCTGGGGCGCTTCTACCTGGTGACGGCGGATGACCTGAAGAACAAGGAGCTGGGCTTTGGCACGGACAAGGCCCGCAAAGGCTATGGCACCGAGTGGGCCAAGGCCAATGGCCTGTTTGTCTACGGCGTGGATCACGGCAAGCACAGCCCCTATTGGACCCGGGACCAGTCCACCAGCGACCCGCGGCACGCCCGGTGCACCAAGGCCAAGGGCAACCTGGGCCGCATCAACGTGATTACCGTGGACGAGGGCATGCGCCCGGCCTGTATGCTGAGCCTGGACAGCCTGACCATCACCGGCGGCGAAGGCACCCTGGAGGCGCCCTACACCCTGGCGCCAAGTGCCGCACCCTGACAGAAAAATCTGCGCCGCGCTCCCCATTGCAGGGAGCGCGGCTTTTTTGTTACATCATCCTGTTCAGGAATCGCGCTGCCAGCTCCGGCCAGATGGTGCACTCCGGCACATTCTGCTCCGGGTACTGGGTGCTGGTGGTGATTTCATTGCCAAGGGCCAGGCCGTGACCGCCCCAGGGGAAGATGTGCACCTCGCCCCGCACGCCATGGCGGCGCAGGGCAGTGGCGAACATCAGGGTGTTTTCCACAGGCACGGCGCCATCCGTCCAGGTGTGCCAGAGGAAGGTGGGCGGCGTGTCCGGTGAAACAGCCTCCTCCAGGGAGTAGGCGGTGTGGGCGGCAGGGTCGCTTGCGCCGGACAGGTTTTCAAAGGAGCCACGGTGGGCAAAGGGCCCGCCGGAAATCACCGGATAGCACAGCACCATGGCATTGGGCTTCACCTGCTCCGGGGTCAGGCCCAGGGGCTGCCACAGCTCCGCCCTGGGCCACCATACGCCCAGGCTGCCCGCCGCATGCCCGCCGGCGGAAAAGCCCATCACCGCAATGCGCTGCGGCGCGGTGTGGGTTTCCCCGGCATGGGCGCGGGCCCAGGCCACGGCGCAGGCCACATCCTGCTGGGGCGCGGGATAGCGGCCGGGGGCGCAGCGGTACCACACCACATAGCAGTTGAAGCCCAGCTGCACAAACCGCAGCGCAATGGGTTCCGCCTCCCGGTGGGACAGGTAGGCATACCCGCCGCCGGGGCAAATCACAATGCCGGGCCGCTGCACATGGGGGTCAATCTGCTCGGTTACCTGGGCGGCGTATACATCCATGGGCACGCCGGTTGGCAGGGTTACGCGCTGGTATAGCATGGGGATTCCTTCTTTCGTGTTTATTCGTAGGGTTCCTCCGCCGTTCCGCTGCCCCGGGTGAAGGCGAACCTGTCCAGGTTCAGGGTCAGGTGCGTGGCGTCCCTGGCGATAACGGCGGCTTCCTCCGCCCGGGTCAGGGTGATGCCGCCCCCCGTAGGCCTGGCGAGAAGTGCCATGCTGCCCGCCACATGCTGCACCTGCCACACCTGCCCGGCAAAGCGCACATAGGGCTTGTCCGCATTGGCAATCAGCAGGTTCACGGCAAAGCGCTCCTGCAGGGTTTGCAGCCGCAGGGGGCTAGCAAAGTAGTCCTCCATTTCGGCATAGCGCTCCATCAGCTGCCGGGCGTTGGTCATGGAGGCGGAGGCATAGTCCTCCTCCAGCTGGGCATACATGGCGCTGCGGCAGATTCGCGCCCGGGCGGATGCATCCAGCACATCCCCCAGGGCCTCGAAGGCCGCCATTGCCTCCCCATACCTGCCGGTGCTGTACAGGCGGGAAGCCTGGTCGTATGCGGCCTGCTGCGCCTGGCGGCGGCACTCCTCCAGCAGGGTCTGGCTGTCCCCGTCATCAAGGGGCGTCAGAATGGCGGCGGCCTGCTCCCACCGCCCGGCACGCATAAGCCCCATGGCCCGGGCCCTCTGCTGCCGGGGGATTTCCTCCTGCAGGCTTTCCGCCCGCTGGCAGCTGTCCTCAAAGGTGCCCATGGTCCGGTAGGCCACCAGGGCCTGGGATAGCTGGCCTTCTGCCTCCTTTTGCCGGGCGGACAGGTATTGCAGATACCGCCCGCTGCTCTTAAATGGGTGCACCAGCCCCATATCCGCCTGAGCCAGGGAAATTTCACCCCGCTCCATGGCTGCCAGACCCTGGCAGTACAGGGCGTAGTCCGCCGCATCCGCATACTCGCCCAGGCTGGCAAACATGTCCGCCGCGGTGGTGTAATCGTCGCTGCCCAGGTATAGCTGGGCCTTATGGTAACAGACGTCGTTGGGCAGGGAGCAGCCGCACAGCAGCAGCGCCGGCAGCAGCAGGCAAAGGATTTTCATCGGGCAAAACCTCCGTCACATGGTGGCGGTAGTGTTGCCTGATGGGTGCAGAATTATTTCCGCCTGCCGGGCAAAAGGCGGAGCATGGCGCGGTTGTCCGTTTTTACCCACAAAAGCAGGCACAGCCCGGCATATACCGCCGCGCCAACAGCCACCTGCACCCCCAGGCCCAGCCAGCCATCCAGGGGCAAAAGCGCCGCCAGGCGCACGGCCTGCAGCATGATAAGCCCTATGCAGGCGTAGGTCAGCCCATGGCGGAGGAGCCGCCCATGGGGCAATTCCCTGCGCAGGTACAGCCAGTGGACAAACGGCAGGGTGAACTCCGCCGCCACCGTGCCCACAATGGCGCCTGCCGCGCCCATGGAGGGTATCAGCAGGGCGTTTAGCACCAGGTTCAGCACCGCGCCTGCCACCACGCTGGTAACGAAAATGTAATCCTTCCCCTGCGGCAGTATCCACTGGGTGCGCACCACATTGGCAAACCCCATGCCAATCAGCGTGAACCCCAGGGGAATCATCAGCGTGCCGGAACAGGCAAACGCCTGCCCGAAGAACAGCGGCGCAAAGCGCTCCGCCACTGCCGCCAGCCCGAAGGCCATGGCGCACACCATGCACATCACCACCTGCATGGAGGCATCCAGATGGGCGCGGAGCTTGTCCTTCTCGCCCTTTTTCACCATGGCGGAGGCCTTGGGCAGCATCACCGTGCCAATGGCGGTAATGAAGCCGCTGAGGCAGTACACAATCTTCTCCGCATTCTCGTAGTAGCCGTTCTGCTCCATGCTGCTCAGTGCGCCCACCATCACCTTGTCCATGGAGCGGAAAATGCTGATGGCCAGCACCGAAACAAACAGCACCGCGCAAGGCTTCAGGTGGGCCATGGCGCTGCGCCAGGTGACGGGCACCAGGCGGATTTTCCCCTTCAGGCCGGGCCAGCAGCTCAGGCACCCCGCCAGCGTTGCCAGCGCCCAGGCAAACCCATACACCCACAAATCCTCCGGTCCGCGGACAAAGGCAAACACCGCGCCCGCCGCCAGCAGCTTGATGAAGGTGTTCTTCAGCGCAATGGGGCGGAACTGGTCAAGGCCCATCAGGCACCAGTCCAGGTTCACCAGGCAGGAAACGGACATCATGGTCAGGTGCAGGGCGATGGCTCTCTCCTGCCCGGCAAAGCAGAAAACGTACAGCAGCCAGCACACCAGCGCGCCGCCGGCAACAGCCAGCTGCATCCGCCATATTTCCGAAAAGGTGCGGCACAGGGCAGCGGAGTCCTCCTTCACCCGGGCAATGGCCCGCACGCCGTAGCTCTCCAGGCCCAGCATGCCCACCAGCACAAACACATGGCTGATGTTCCACGCATAGCTGTACAAGCCCACGCCTTCGCTGCCCACCGTGCGGGAAAGATACGGCGCGGTGACCAGCGGCAGCAGCAGGGAAAAAACCCGGTAGGCCACGTTGTAAAGGGTATTCTTGCGGGTGCTCATGGGCATGTCCTTTCCATTCATCAGGATACTGTGTTATTCGCCCTTTTTCCCAATCTTCCTGCTTGATGCCGGGCGGACAGGCCTGCACAAAAACAGGGCCTGACGCTTTTTTGTCAGGCCCTTATTGCTTATTTTGCCAGGCGAATCACATTCCAGCTGGCGGCGGGGAGAACGATGGCCTCACCATCCTTGGGCAGGGGTGCCTCCACCGGGGTCACCTGGCTGGGGTCGGCCTCGGTGTTGATGGCCTTCATATCATCGTGATGGAGCACCGAATGGCTCACCAGCCGCAGGCCGCCAAAGGAGCGCAGGTCGCAGTCCAGGGCCACACCCTCCTTCAGGTCGCGGTTCACGGCGAAGATGGTCACACCCCCGTCATCGTTCAGCACGGCGGCGGCATCCACCACGGGCACATCGCAGTAGTGCCTGGTGTCGAACCTGTCGCAGGTGATCTGCGGCAGCAGGCTCTTGCCGCGGCCCAGGTTGCTGGCCTGCATCACCGGATAGAAGATGGTCTGCGCCCAGGCGCCGCCGGTCTTGCTGGTCATGATGGGGGCAATCACGTTCACCAGCTGGGCCAGGCAGCCAATCTTCACCCTGTTGGCATTCTTCAGCATGGTGATGAGCATCAGGCCCACCAGCAGCGCATCCTCAAAGTTATACACATCCTCCAGCAGCGGCAGCGCGCTGCCCCAGGGCTCGGCTTTGTGCAGCTGCCGGTCCTGCTGGTTGGAGTGATACCACACGTTCCACTCATCCAGGGACAGGTTCACCTGCTTTTTGGCGTGCTTCTTGCCCTTCACCGCATCGCAGATGGAGGCCACGGTCTTGATGAAATCGTCCAGGTCCATGGTAGAAGCCAGGAAGTCATCGGTATCGTTGTGGGGATTGCCGTAGTACCGGTGCAGGGACACATAGTCCACATTGTCATAGCACTCGTTCAGCATGGTATACTCCCACTCGCCAAAGGTCGGCATGCCCGTGCCGGAAGATCCGCAGGCCACCGTTTCGATGGAGCCATCCACCCACTTCATCACCTTGGCAGCCTCGTTGGCGGCGCGCCCGTATTCGTAGGCAGTCTTGGCGCCCATCTGCCAGGGGCCGTCCATTTCGTTGCCCAGGCACCAGAGCTTGATATCAAAAGGATCCCTGGCACCGTTCTTGATACGCAGGTCAGACCAATAGCTTCCGCCCCTGTGGTTGGCATATTCCACCACGTTCCGGGCCGCATCGGCGCCGCGGGTGCCCAGGTTCACCGCATACATCACCTCGGTACCAGCCTCCCTGGCCCAGGCGCAGAACTCGTGCAGGCCCACCTCGTTGGTTTCGGTGGTCTTCCAGGCCAGGTCTAGGCGCCTGGGCCTGTCCGCCACGGGGCCGATGGAGTCCTCCCAGTTGAAGCCGGAAACAAAGTTGCCGCCGGGGTAGCGGGTGATGGGCACGTTCAGCTTGCGCACCAGGTCAATCACATCCCTGCGGAAGCCCAGCTTGTCCGCCGCCGGGTGACCGGGCTGGTAGATGCCCGTATACACCGCCCGGCCCAGATGCTCGATGAAGGAGCCGAAGAGCCGCTTGTCCACCTCAGAAATCACATAGTCCTTGTCCAGAATCAGCCTGGCGTTTTTCATGTTCATCCTCCTTAATCTGTTGCAGGTTGCTGTTTTCCTTTGATTGCAGCCGCTTGCGGATGCCCCGGGGGTAATTGCCAAAGGCATGCCCGGAACAGCGGCAGACCCTCCCGCAGGGTGTGAATGTGGGGCAAGGAAACACCTCCTGCATTCGTTATGATTTTCCTTACTATAGCTGGTTTCTCTTTGCTAATGACAACATAGCCCAAAGCCATGCCCCTGTCAAGACCCAAAATAGAAAAACATCCCGCTTTTCTTTGCGAAAAAAGCGGGAAGGATAGCCGTGTATAAGGAGGTATGACCATGGACAGGAAGGTTGATCCATCGTTTTACAGCATTGACCAAACGGCCTCTGCCACGGAGTGCACCGGCATGATGCCTGCCATGCCGCCCGGCGAGGAGGGTCTGCAGGCGCTTACGGACATGCTGGCCATTCATTGCCCGCCGGCTGCCATGGGGGAAGGTGCAGCAGCTGCCCAATGGGCGTGTGGAGCCGGGCATCCTTCTGATGGACGTAGTTCACGGAGGAGTTCACCAGGGTGCCATCCGGCCAAAGGAGCTGACCGGAACCATCCGGCGCCAGGCCGTAATCCGTCAGGCAGCGGCCTTCCTCCGGCACCAGAACGGTGAGCCTGTCCATGACCCGGTTGCCCAGGAACAGCACAAAGGTGCCTGTCGCCGGGTCAACGCTCAGGTGATGCCCGGTGAAGCCGCCCATGCCAATGGCCTGGCTGGACATGAATGCAGGTATTTCGGAGTAATACTGGTCGGGATGCTTCACATAGCACTGATAGCCCAGGAACTGCGTCCAGCCGCCTGCTGCCAGGGGCCTGCCGGTGCGGTTCTCCGCCATAAGGGTCAGGCTTTCCCGGCTGACAACCTTGCCTGCCAGCAGCGCCTGGCACAGGCGGGTCATGTCCGCCCTGGTGGAGAAAAGGCCCGCGTGCCCGCAGCACTCGCCACCCTGGAAGAGCAGCCGTGCCTTGGGGTCGTGGGGTGTGCCGGGGGCAATCCCCTGGCGGACAAGCCACCGCTCGCCCTCAATGCGGTGCTCCCCATCGTAACAGACGCAGTCCCCCAGGCGCGCCTGGGGCACACGGGCAAAGGTGCTTGCCATGCCCAAAGGCGTCAGGATTCGCGAGGCCAGCACATCCTCATAGGGCTGGCCCGCAGCACCCTCGATAACGTATTTCAGCACCATGGCGGGCATGTCGGAATAGTGCCTGCCGGTGATGGGGCGCGGCTGTGCTGCAAACAGCTGGCGCAGGCCCGCAGCGGCATCCGGCTGGGCATCCACCCGCTGGGGTGTGACCAGCGCCACCTGAAAGCCCAGCACCTGCTCCACCGGAACAGCGGACAGCGCTGCAAACCGGGGCGCATAGTCCGTTACCGGGCGGGACAAATCCAGCAGGCCTTCCTCCCGCAGGCGCATAACCATCAGGCCGGTAAACAGCTTGGTCAGGCTGGCCAGATCGAACAGGGAATTTTCCCCAATGGGATTTCCCTGCCTGTCCGCCGCGCCCATTCCCTGGTGGTGCGCCTGCTCCGCCGTGCCATAGGTAACGCTGAGGCAGGAAAGAATGCGCCGCTGGAATACCAGGTAATCCATGCCTGCTGTGAGCATGTGGCTCTCCTTTCACTTCATGTCGGCAAAGAGCTCCCGGGCCTCCTCCGCATCCCGGGTGATTTGCGCCTTCAGCGCGTCCACGCTGTCAAAGCGCTTCTCCGGGCGCAGGTGCTCCAGCAGCAGCAGGCGCACCCTTTTCCCGTAAAGGGCCAGGTGCTCATCCAGGGCGTAGGCCTCCACAGTCACGCCGCCCTCGGGCAGGGTGGGGTGGCGGCCCACATTCACCACCGCCGGGAAATAACGCCTGTCCACCTGCATCCAGCAGGCATAGACCCCAAAGGCCGGCAGCGCCTTTCCGGCGGGAATCGCCACATTGGCTGTGGGGTAGCCCATGGTGCGGCCCAGGTGCTTGCCATCCGTCACCCTGCCGCACAGGGTGTAGCTGTGGCCCAGCAGCCTGGCAGCCTGGCGAACATCCCCCCGGGCCAGCAGCCCGCGGATGCGTGTGGCGCTAACGGTTTCGCCGCCCAGCACCACCTCGGGCACCACGGTAACCTGAAAGCCAAAGGCCCGCAGGCTGTCTGCATTCCCGGCGCCCAGGTGACCAAAGCTGTAGTTGAACCCGCACACCACATGCCGGGGTTGATACACCCTGGCCAGCATGGCCATGAATTCCTCCGGGGTTTCGGCAGCAGTTTCCGCCGAAAAGGGCAGGATGCACAGGTGATCCACCCCAAAGCCCGCCATGAGCCGCGCCCGCTCCGTCAGGGTGGTGAGCAGCGGCGGCGCGCCGCCGGGCCGCAAAACCCGCATGGGATGCGGCTCGAAGGTGCACACATTCAGGGGCAGGCCGGTTTTTTCCTTCAGCGCCAGGCCCGCCATCAAAAGCGCCTGGTGGCCCCGGTGCACACCGTCAAACATGCCCAGCACCAGCACGCAGGGCGGCAGAGCGCCGGGATTCCATAAAATTTGCATGATGGTCTATCCCTCCGGGGCAATCAGCGCCCGCCAGGTCAGCACATCGCCTTCCCGGGCCGCCATGCCCCAAAACTCGTTGTTCAGATACACGCGGGTGGCCTGGCCTTCCGCCAGGTGGGCACCCTCCACCCATTTCATGGGGAGCCTGGCGCCGTTTTCCACCTGCTTGTGCAAGCGTAGCGGCACGTCCACCCGGGGCAGGTGCTGCAGGGGCATGTCCAGCGCCAGCAGATGCCGGGCCAGGGTGCCTTCCCTGGCATAGGCTGCCGCCTCCTCCAGGGTCATGGCGGTATCCAGGCCAAACACGCCGCTCTGGCTCCGCAGCAGGAAGCGCATGTGGGCCGGGCAGCCCAGCAAATCGCCCAGATCGCTGCAGATGGAGCGGATATATGTCCCCCGCCCGCAGCGGATGGTCATCAGCACGCCATGGTTGGGCATTTCGCCATGCAGGTCAATGGCGGCCACATGCACCTGCCGCAGGGGAACCTCCACCGTTTCACCCCGGCGGGCCCGCTGGTACATGGGAACGCCATCCTGCTTGATGGCGCTGTACATGCTGGGCCGCTGCCAGATGTCGCCCACCAGCCGGGCGGCAGCCTGCTGCACCGCGGCATAGGCCGGATAGTTTTCCCCGGTGGCAATCACCCGGCCTGTGGCGTCCTGGGTGTCGGTAGCGGTGCCAAAGGCGCACTCCGCCACATACTCCTTTTCCTTGTCCACCAGGTAATCAAACAGGCGAGCCGCCTTGCCAATCATCACGGGCAGCACGCCAGCGGCCTCCGGGTCCAGGGTGCCGGCGTGGCCCACGCGCTTTTCCCCGGTCAGCCGGCGCAGGGTGGCAACCACCGCAGCGGAGGTCATGCCCGGCGGCTTCAGGATGTTCAGAAAACCGTTCATTTACACAACCTCTTGCATGGCCTGCAGCACCTGTTTCACGGCCTGATTCATGGACCCTTCCAGCGTGCAGCCGGAGGCCTGGGCATGTCCGCCGCCGCCAAAGCGCCGGGCAATGCCATCCACCCTGGCGGGCGCCACAGCCCGCAGGGACATTTTGATGCTGCCGTTCTCATTCTCCCGGGCCAGCAGCGCCATGCGCACACCGGGAATGTCCACACCGTAGTTCACAATGGTGTCCGCGTGCTCCGGCAGGGCGCCGCAGTCCAGAAAGTCCCGGCGGGTCAGGGTCATGGTGGTCAGCCGGTCGCCTGCATGGAATTGCAGGCTGCTCAGCGCCCGGGCCAGCAGCAGCACCTGGGCCTTTTCCCGCTGGCGGAACAGCACCCGGTTCATTTCGTCCAGAGGCAGGCCGCAGTCCATCAGCTGGCTCATCACCGCAAAGGTCTCCGCATTGGTGCTGTTGAAGGCAAAGTTTCCCGTATCGGTGGAAATGGCGGCATACAGGCACATGGCGATGTCCCTGTCCGGGGCCACGCCCAGCGCATCCAGCTGCTGCTTGACAAGCAGCGCCGTGGCGGGTGCATCCGCATCCACGCTGTTTACCTGGGCATAGCAGGGATTGGTGCCATGGTGGTCAATCTGGGCGGTGCACGCCGCCTGCCGCAGCAGACATTCGCAGTCGCCCATGCGGCCCTGGTCGGACACATCCACACAAATCAGCAGGTCAAACATCTGGCTGGTTGGCTGGCGTATGCTTTCCACGCCGGGCAGCATGTGCAGCGTACTGGGAATTTTATCCTGGCAGAAAACGCTCACCTGCTTGCCCAGGCGCTCCAGGCCCAGCTTCAGGGCCAAGCAGCTGCCCACGGTATCCCCATCCGGGCTTACATGCCCGCATAGGGCGATAGTGTTTGCTTCACGAATCAGCTGGGCAAGCTCCTCAGGTTTCCGGGTCAGCGCCATGGTCGTTCATTCCTTCCGTCTTCTGCACGTCTGCCAGCACCTTGGCGATATGCACGCCATAGGCGATGTTTTCATCCTTCACAAAGGACAGCTCCGGGCTCTGGCGGATCACAATGTTCCGGGCCAGCTCCCGCCGGATATAGCCTGCCGCGCTCTTCAGCGCCTTCAGCAGGTCGTCCCGCTTGTCATCCTCCAGCACGGAAACGAAGATCTTTGCAAACCGCAAATCCCTTGTCACCTCCGCACGGGTCACAGAAAACGTGCCGCAAATGCGGGGGTCGTTCAGCTCCTCCCGGATGATCCTGTCCACCTCCCGGCGAACCTCCTCCGAAATCCTGTCAATCCTCTGATAGCTCTGTTTCATAATCCCTCCCCAGAGGCTCTGCCTCTGGACTCCGCTTAAGGGATTTCATCCCTTAAGAATCCCATTTTGGCAAACAGCTTGTCCACACAAACATGCAAGCTGCGCCTGCTGCGTTTTTGACCCTATATGGTCATAACTCCCTGGAGCAGCTGCCCCAGGGAGTATCTTTTTCCCACCCCGCTCCGCTCCGAAAAAAGGGTGTCCAGAGGGCCAATGGCCCTTTGGCGGGGTTTCCAAAGGGGCAGCGCCCCTTTGGCCCCTTACCGCGGGATTTCTTCCATGATGAAGCACTCGACGATGTCGCCTTCCTTGATGTCGTTGTGACCCTCAAGGGACATACCGCACTCGAAGCCTTCCTTCATTTCCTTTACGTCTTCCTTGATGTGGCGCAGGCTGGACAGCTTGCCCTCAAACACCACCACGTTTTCACGCAGCAGGCGCACCTGGGCGTTGCGCTGCATCTTGCCATCCTGCACATAGCAGCCGGCAATGATGCCCGCACCGGTAATCTTGAACACGTTGCGCACCTCGGCATGGCCCAGCAGCACCTCGCGGTACTCCGGCTCCAGCATGCCCTTCATGGCCTTCTCCATGTCCTCAATGGCCTTGTAGATGATGGTGTACAGCCGCACATCCACCTTTTCCTTCTCGGCGGTATCCCGGGCGGAGGCATCCGGCCGCACGTTGAAGCCGATGATAATGGCATTGAAGGCGCTGGCCAGGTTCACATCGTCCTTGGTAATGGCGCCGGCGCCGGAGTGCAGCACCCGCACCTTCACCTCATCGTTGCTCAGCTTGAGCATGGCCTGCTTCACGGCCTCCACAGAGCCCTGAACATCTGCCTTGATAATCAGGTTCAGGGTCACCGTCTTGCCTTCCTCCAGGGAGGAGAACAGGTTTTCCATGCTCATCTTGGCGGCGGTCGCCTCGCGGGAGGCGCGCAGCTTCTCGCGGCGTTCATCTGCCACCTTGCGGGACAGGTGGTCGTCGCCCACGGCAATCATCTCATCGCCGGCGGCGGGCACCTCGTCAAAGCCCATGATCTCCACAGGCATGGACGGGCCAGCGGACTGCACCTTCTCGCCCCGGTCGTTAATCAGCGCACGGACACGGCCTGCAGCCATACCAGCAATGATGTTGTCACCCACATGCAGGGTACCATTCTGCAGCAGCACGGTAGCCAGCGGGCCACGGGCCTTGTCCAGCTTGGCCTCCACAATTACGCCGCGGCCCAGGCGGTTGGGGTTGGCGCGCAGCTCCAGCATTTCAGCCTGCATCAGGATCATTTCCAACAGCTCGTCCACGCCTTCGCCGGTCAGGGCGGATACGGGCACGCAGATGGTGTCGCCGCCCCAGTCCTCGCACACAATGCCGTAGTTGGTCAGGTCCTGCTTCACCCTGTCGGGGTTGGCAGTGGGCTTATCCATCTTGTTGATGGCAACAATCACCGGCACCTCAGCAGCCTTGGCGTGGTTGATGGATTCCACGGTCTGGGGCATCACGGAGTCGTCCGCTGCCACCACCAGCACGGCAATGTCCGTGGCCTGGGTGCCGCGGGCACGCATGGCGGTGAAGGCCTCGTGACCGGGGGTATCCAGGAAGGTGATGGTCTGGCCGTCCACATCCACGGTATAGGCGCCAATGTGCTGGGTAATGCCGCCCGCCTCGCCGGAGGTAACGCGGCTCTTGCGGATGTAGTCCAGCAGGGAGGTCTTGCCGTGGTCAACGTGGCCCATGATGGTAACCACCGGGGGACGGGGCAGCAGGTTCTCCTCGGTATCGTCAAAGTCCTCAGCCACCAGGGCATCCTCGGCGGTCTGCTCGGCCTTGCGCTCCAGGGTAATGTCGAAATCGGAGCACACCAGCTGCGCGGTATCGAAGTCAATCTCGCTGTTGATGGTAGCCATGTTGCCCAGCAGGAACAGCTTCTTGATAATCTCGCCGGAGGTCTTGCCAATCTTCTCGCACAGGTCGCGGACCACGATGGTATCGCCAGCCATGTAGGCTGTTTCAATCTTGATGGGCGCCATCATCTGCTGGGCAGAGGGCTTCTTCACCCGGGAGCGCTTGCCGCCGCGGATCACATCGTCATCATAGCCGTTGAAGCTGTTGCGGGCCTCCTGCTTGCGGTTGCGGGTCACACGCTCCGGGTCATGCTGACGGACATAGTTTTTCTTGTTGGGATCGTAGTTGGACACCCGCTCCTTCTCCATGGGCGGAGCCAGCTCCGGGCCTTTGCTGCGGGCCATGCCGCCAGCGGGGCGGGCGCCCATGCCGGGCCTTCCGGCACCCTGGGCGGGGCGCTGACCGGGCGCGCCTGCAGGCCGCTGACCAAAGCCGCCGGCAGGCCGCGGGCCACCCTGGGCAGGCCGGGCAAAATTGCCCTGCTGGCCCTGGGGATTGGCAGGCCGTCCATAGGGGCCTTGCGGGTTGGCAGGCCGACCATAGGGGCCTTGCGGGTTGGCAGGCCGGCCATAGGGGGCCTGGGGGTTGGCAGGGCGACCATAGGGGCCTTGCGGGTTCGCCGGGCGCCCATAGGGGCCGGCAGGCCGTGCCGCCTGCTGAGCAGGCTGGGCAGGCCGGGGCGCGCGAATCACATTGGGCGCCAGGCCCACGGGCTTCTGGGGCTGCGCCTGCTGACCGGGGCGGCTGATGATCTGCCCAATGGCAGGCTTCTTCGGCTCTGCCGCCTTCTGGGCAGCGGCCTTGGCCTTTTCCTCGGCAGCCTTCCGGGCGGCCTCCTCGGCGGCAGCCTTTTCGGCAGCAGCCTTTTCGGCAGCGGCCTTCCGGGCAGCCTCCTCCGCGGCAGCCTTCTGGGCAGCGGCAATCTGCGCCTTCTCATCCTCGTCCAGCATGGTGAAGGCCTTGGAGTGGGCAGCAATGGCCTTCTGCTGCTCCTCCCGGCGCTGCTGGGCGGCAGCCTCCTCCCTTTCCCGCTGGAATTGACCCTCCAGCTTCTTCAGGGACTGCACAAGACTGTCCGCGCTCTTGCGCACGCGGGTGGCGTCATCCCGCACCTTCTGGGCCTCCAGGGCCAGTTCCTTGGTAGCACCTTTACTCTTCACATTCGTCATTCGACGCTTGCACCCCCGCAATTATTTGCCGATTGTATCGGGTCTGCTGCTGCCAGCAGCCCAGTGATTTGCTGTGCCAGCCCGCCCGGCAGCACTGCCATTGCCATGCCCGGGCGGCCTGTTGCGTCCAGCAGCATGCCTTCTGGTATCAGCCGTATCTCAGCGCCTGCATGGGTGCAGGCGTCGCGATAGCGCTTCTGTGTGGCGGCGGATGCACCACTGTCCACCAGCAGCACACCGCAGTTTCCGGCCCGGATGGTTTTCAGGCAACCATCCTCGCCAAACACCGCCTGCCGCGCCCTGACGGAAAGGCCCATCAGGCCCCGGAGCCTTTGCTCTGTCAAGGCTGGTCGCCTCCGTCCGCAGGCAGGCTGGCAATGGTCTGCTGGAGCTGGGCGGCAACCTCATCGGTCAGCTGCACCTCCAGCTGGCGCTCCAGCTGCTTTTGCTTAATGGCCCGCCGCAGGCAATCCTCGCTGCGGCACACATAGGCGCCGCGCCCGGGTTTTTTGCCCACAGGGTCCAGGGAAAGTGTGCCATCCGGGGCCCGCACCACGCGGATCAGCTCCCGCTTCGGCTTCATTTCCCGGCAGCCCACGCACATGCGCATGGGCACCTTTTTCGGCTTCATGTCGAACCTCCCTGCACCTTACAGCGTGTCGTCACCCTGGGGGAACTCCACGTCCTCAAAGGACTGGAAGGGCTCCTCCATGCCGGGCAGCTCCACATCCACCATATCGGTCATTTCCGCCGCCTGGGACTGGGACTTGATGTCAATCTTCCAGCCGGTGAGCTTGGCAGCCAGCCGGGCATTTTGGCCTTCCTTGCCAATGGCCAGGGAAAGCTGGTTGTCCGGCACAATCACCCGGCAGGCCTTTTCGTTTTCCGCCACGAACACGCTGAGCACATGGGCCGGGTTCAGCGCGTTGGCAACGAACTCAGCCGGGTCGCTGGACCACTTGATAATGTCAATCTTCTCGCCCTTCAGTTCGCTGACCACCCTGTCCACACGTCCGCCCCGCTGGCCCACGCAGGCGCCCACGGGATCAATCATCATGTCGGAGGAGTGCACAGCCATCTTGGTGCGGCTGCCGGCCTCGCGGGCAATGGACTTGATGGTCACCACGCCGCCGGCGATTTCCGGCACTTCCATTTCAAACAGGCGCTTGACCAGGTTGGGGTGGATGCGGCTGACCCGCACCTGGGGCCCACGGGGGCCCACCGGGCCAGCCCTGTGCACCTCCAGCACATAGACCTTCACATGGTCGTCATCGTGGAGGATTTCGCCGGGAATCATCTCGCTCTGCTCCAGCACACCCTCGGTGCGGCCCAGCTCCACATACACGGCCTTGGGCTCCACCCGCTGCACAATGGCAGTGAGAATCTCGCTTTCCTTCTCGATGTATTCATCGTAAATCTTGCCGCGCTCCGCCTCGCGAATGCGCTGCATAATCACCTGCTTCGCCGTCTGCGCTGCCACCCGCAGGAAGCCGCTGGGGGTTACATCCACCTCGGCAATGTCGCCCATCTGGTAGGAGGGAGAGAGCTTGCTGGCCTCCTCCAGGGTAATCTGGCTGCCGGGCTCCTCCACCTCTTCCACAATCAGCTTCCGGGCAAACACCTGGGCCACGCCGGTTTCCCGGCTGACGGTGACAGCCAGGCTGGTGGGCACCACGGCGCCCTTGGGCAGGTTTTTGCGGTAGGCCGCCTTCAGCGCCTCCTCAATGGTGGAGAACAGCATTTCCTCGCTGATGTCCTTCTCCTTTGCCAATGCCTTAATGGCTTCGATAATTTCGGATTTCATGTTTTGTTACCGCCTTCCAATGCGTATTATATGCATCTTTTATTCGGACAAGTCCACGCTTTCCACGCCTTCCATGTCCACCACAGGCTTCACCAGGGCACAGGCCTTGCGGCTCAGCCGCACCTCGCCCGCAGGCGTGTCCAGCAGGATTTCTTCCTTAGAGTAGTCCTGCAGGTAGCCTGTTATCAGCTTGCTGCCGTCCACGGCCCTAAACAGGTGCACCTCAACCTCCGTGCCAATGGCCCGCTCGAAGTCCCTGTCCTTCTTCAGGGGCCGGTCCACCCCGGGGGAGGACACCTCCAGAAAATCGTAATCGTAGCTTTCCAGCTGAGGCTGAATGGCCCGGTGGTAGCGCTCGCAGTCGTCCAGGGTGATTCCCTCAGGCTTGTCGATGTAAATGCGCAGATACTTGTCCGCGCCTTCCTTGTCCAGGCTCACGTCCACCAGCTCGTAGCCCTGCTCGTCCGCCAGGGCCTGGCACCTGGGCATCACAAGGGTTGTCAGTTCCGCTTTCGGCATGGGGAATCACCTCCCGATGGTACTTTCTTCCAGAAGGACAATATAAAAGAGTGCCAACATCAGCCTTGCGGTATGGAAAAGCCCAGCGCTCCGGCCCTGCCCAAACGCCTGCCTTCACCCGCCCGACCATGTTCACTCTCTACGTTAAACCCTTCTTTCACTCACACAACGCCCGCACAGCAGGCAGAACTAACCATACGCCGCCAGTATACCACACGCCTGCCGGAAATACAAGCACTTTTTCCGCAAAAGTTGAAAGAACCCGCCAGGCGCACAATGGCCTTGCGGGTTCTTCCGGGGCAGCATGCCAGGGTCAGCCTTTCTCACGCCTCCACGCGAATCATGCTCTCCAGCCGGCAAACGGCGGGGTCCAGGTGCTGGAGCGCCGCCAGCATGGATTGCTCTCTGGTGGCATGGGTAATGAAAATCAGCGGCACGCGGCCATCCTCCACGGCGTCCTTCTGCATCATGGTGGCAATGGACACGCTCTCCTTGGCAAAGCAGCCGGCAACGCTGGCCAGCACGCCGGGCGCATCAATGGCGGACACGCGGATGAAATACTTGGTTGTCCAGTTGTTGGTGAAGTCCAGGCTGGCGTCCGGCTCGGCCTTGTTGGCAAAGGTGGGATGAACGTGCACATCGCAGGTCACCGCGTGGAGAATGTCGCCCACCACGGCGCTGGCGGTGGGCATGTCGCCCGCGCCGCGGCCCTGGAGCATCATCTCCTTGCAGGCATGGCCATGGAGGTACACCGCATTGAAGCTGCCATCCACCCGGCTCAGGGGATGCTCCGCCGGCAGGAAGGTGGGGTGCACGCGCACCTCAATGGTGCTGCCTTCCCGCTTGGCAATGGCCAGCAGCTTCAGCACATAGCCCATTTCCTTGCCGCAGGCAATGTCCATGGCGGTGATTTGCGTAATGCCTTCCCGGTAGACCTTTTTGAAGGGCACCCGGGCGTGGAAGGCCAGGCTCGCCATAATGGACAGCTTGTACGCCGCGTCCATGCCCTCCACATCGCTGGCAGGATTAGGCTCTGCCAGGCCCAGCTTCTGTGCGTCTGCCAGCACGGCCTGGTAGTCCTCGCCGTTTTGGTACATGCGGCTGAGAATATAGTTGGTCGTACCGTTGATGATGCCCATCAGCCTGTTGATACGGTTGGCCTGGAGCGGGGTCATCAGCGTGGAGATAATGGGAATGGCGCCGCACACGCTGGCCTCATAGTACAGGCCCACATGGCTCTGCTGGGCGGCCTCCTGCAGGCGGTGCCAGTTGAGGGCCACAGCCACCTTGTTGGCGGTCACCACGGTTTTGCCGTTCTTCAGCGCGGTGAGCATGTATTCCGTGGCAGGCTGCTCCCCGCCCATAAACTCCGCCACCAGGGAGATTTCCGGGTCGAACAGCACATCGTTGGGCTGGTCGGTCAAAAGCTCTGCAGGCACAGAGCACTTCCGGGCCTTGTGCACGTCCCGCACGAGGATCTTCTTCACCCGGATGGTCACATGCTCCCGGTGGGCAATCTCCGGTGCAAAGCCCTGCAGCAGCTCCCACACGCCGCCGCCCACGTTGCCGCAGCCCAGAAAACCAATCACAATCTCTTTCATCGTATCCTCCTTGCGGCAGGGGCGCTGCCTTACACGTTTCGCTCGTAAATCAGCCGCAGGCCCTTCAGGGTCAGAAGGCCGTCCAGCTTGTCGATGGCGTGGCTCTCCTCGGCAATCATCACCGCCATGCCGCCGGTGGCGACAACGGTGGCCTCGCAGCCCAGCTCCTGCTTGATTTTCCGCACAATGTTCCGCACCAGGCCCACATAGCCGTAAAACATGCCGCTTTGCAGGTTGGTCAGGGTTGTGCGGCCGATAACATGCTCCGGGCGCGTCAGCTCAAACCTGGGGAGCTTGGCGGTGTTGTTCACCAGCGCCTCGGAGGACAGCTTGATGCCCGGGCAGATGCACCCGCCCAGGAAGGCGCCGCCCTCGCCAACAACGCCAAAGGTGGTGGCTGTGCCGAAATCGATGAAAATGCAGGGTGCGCCGTATTCCTCATAGGCCGCAACCGCGTTGGCAATGCGGTCGCTGCCCAGCTCCCGGGGATTTTCATACTTAATGTTGATGCCGGTCTTAATGCCCGGCGCCACAAACATGGGCGTTTTGTGGAAGTAATTCTGGCACATGTGGTCGATGGTGAAATTGATGGTGGGCACCACGCTGGAGATGATGATGCCCTCCACCACGCCCATGTCCAGTCCGGCATGCTGGAACAGGGTCAGCAGCTTTACGCCGTATTCGTCCGAGGTACAGGTGATGTCCGTGGACAGGCGCCAGTACTGCACCATGTCCGCGCCCTCAAACAGGGCGGTTTTGATGTTGGTATTGCCAATGTCCAGGGTCAGGATCATGCGGAAGAACCTCCGGTTTTATTTGCGGATACGCTTCAGGGCCGTCAGGATGGGTGGCACAACAATGCCCGCCACAGCCGCCTCGCAGGAGCCGGCAATCAGCGCCGTGCCGCCGATGAGCCCCAGCACCGCCGTGGTGTCCAGGCCGCAGAGCACATAGAACAGCAGCATCAGTCCCAGGTAAAGAACGGTGTTGGTCAGGCTGCCTGCCACAGCAGCCACCGTGGCGGAGAGATACGGCTTTGCCCTGTTCAGCAGCGCATAGACACCGCAGGCCGCCAGCGGCACGCACAGGCGCGGCAGAATGCTCATCACTGCCACCGCCAGGGGAGAGGCGCCCATCAGCGTGGAAACAAGGGCGCTGGGCTTGATAAGCGCGGAGATGAAGCTGGTCAGCCCAAAGGCCAGGCCCAGGATCAGCCCATTGCGCCAGCCCATGTGCAGGGTGCCCACCAGCACCGGCACACACAGGATGGTCACATTGATGAACCCCAGGGGAATCAGCCCCAGGGGCGTGAACCCCAGCAGCACAATCAGCGCCACAAGCAGCGCCAGCAGCACAAGGTCTTTCAGGTTTTTCATGATGTTACCTCCGTTCAGGCTCCACGGGGATGCCCTACGCAATATGGATTGCCGCAGGCGCCATGCCCCGTCCGGGGCGGAAGGCTCCCGGCGGCGGCGGATGCAGCTGCCACCATTATACCCGGGCCGGGGCGAATTGTAAAGAAAAAAGGCCCTGCGAATCCCATCGCAAGGCCAAAAAGGATTGTTCTTTTACTGTCCAAGGGGCTTCAGCAGCTCCCTGTCGCATATGCGGTACAGGGCCAGGCAAATCACCAGGGACACCACCTCCGCAATGGGGAAGGCCCACCAGATGGCATTCAGGCCGCCCAGGGCTGAAAGAATCCATGCCGCAGGCAGCAGCACAATCAGCTGGCGGCACAGGCTCATAATCAGGCTATAGCTGCCCTTGCCCACAGCCTGGAACACGGTGCTCAGGGTGATACCCACAGCCGCCAGAATGAAGCTGAGGGAGATGATGCGCAGGGCCGGCGCACCCAGGGTGGTCAGCTCGCTGGGGCCATTGGATTCAAACATGCCCAGCAGCAGCTCCGGCGCCAGCATAAACAGCAGCGTGCCGATGGCCATGATAACGGCAGCGTACATCAGTGCCACCTTGATGGCGCTGTACACCCGGCGGCGGAGCCTGGCGCCATAGTTATAGCCCACAATGGGTACCATGCCGTTGCTCAGGCCGAAAACAGGCATGAACACAAAGGACTGCAGCTTGAAATACACGCCCAGCACGTTAACCGCAACAGCGCCATAGGCAATGAGAATCAGGTTCATCAGCACCGTCAGCACGGAAGAAATGGAGGCCATCACCGTGCTGGGCAGGCCCACAGTGAGGATGCTGCCCATCATGCGCGCCTTAGGCTTCCAGTCGTGCAGGTCCAGCTTCAGTTCCGGGTTCTTTTTCTGGTTCAGCACCAGGCCCAGCAGCGCACTGAAGATCTGCCCGATCACCGTGGCCCAGGCCGCACCGGCAATGCCCATGGCAGGCAGGCCGCACAGGCCGAAAATCATAATGGGATCCAGAATGATGTTCACCACCGCGCCTGAGAGCTGCACCACCATGGAGCACACCGTGTTGCCCGTGGCCTGGAGCATCCGCTCGAAGGTAATCGCCATAAACGAGCCCATGGACACCGCGCAGACGATGGTCAGGTAGGTTGTGCCCAGCTGCTGCAGCACCGCATCATCGGTGAAGAGGCGCATGAGCACCGGGGAAAGGAACAGGCCGATCAGGATGAACAGCCCGGAGGACAGTGCCTCCATCACAATGCCTGTCTTGGCGGCCTGAACGGCCTCGCCGTGGTTCTTCTCGCCCAGCTTGCGGGAAATCAGGCTGTTGATGCCAACGCCCAGGCCGGTGGACAGGGCAATCATCAGCTGCTGAATGGGAAAGGCCAGGTTCACCGCCGTCAGCGCATTGGCATCAAACTTTGCCACAAAAACCGAGTCCACCACATTGTACAGGGCCTGCACCAGCATGCTTACCATAATCGGCACAGAAACCTTGGGCACCAGCCGGCTCATGGGCATTTCGCCCAGCATCCGCGAACGTTCTTGCTGCATAGGTAATCTCCTTCAAAAAAATCTGTCGTGTACAAAAATATATGATAGCAAATCAGCCGCGTGCCGTCAATCGTTTTTCAGGATTTAGGTGGATTTATTATTGTAGATTTTTTCCCGGTGTTCCCCTTGCAAATGCCTGCCAGGCATGGTACGATAAGGCTATCAGCTGAAAGGATGTGTACGTTATGGCAACGAAGAAGGCTGCTAAGCCTGATAAGGCCGCTCCCGTGAAGGATGGCGCCCAGGCGGAAAAGCTCAAGGCGCTGGAGCATGCCCTGGCAGACCTGGATAAACAGTTTGGCAAAGGCTCCGTGATGAAGCTGGGCGAAACCAGCACCCAGAATATCGAGGTGATTCCCACCGGCTGCCTGACCCTGGATGCAGCGCTGGGTGTGGGCGGCATTCCCCGGGGGCGCATTGTGGAGATTTATGGCCCGGAATCCTCCGGCAAAACCACCGTGGCCCTGCACATTGTGGCGGAGGCCCAGAAGGCTGGCGGCATTGCGGCCTTTGTGGATGCGGAGCACGCCCTGGACCCTGTTTACGCCAGGAAGCTGGGCGTGAATATCGATGAGCTGTATGTTTCCCAGCCCGACACCGGCGAGCAGGCGCTGGAAATTGCCGAGGCGCTGGTGCGCTCCGGCGCGCTGGACGTGGTGGTGATCGACTCCGTGGCCGCCCTGGTGCCCAAGGCGGAAATCGACGGTGAAATGGGAGACAGCTTTGTGGGCCTCCAGGCCCGGCTGATGAGCCAGGCGCTGCGCAAGCTGGCAGGCATCATCAGCAAAAC
This sequence comes from uncultured Faecalibacterium sp., assembly GCA_964383815.1. Taxonomy (GTDB): domain Bacteria; phylum Bacillota; class Clostridia; order Christensenellales; family Aristaeellaceae; genus UBA11524. Next base: position 35,578 of record CAYLIC010000010.1, read on the forward strand.
CGGTTGCGTGGCGGTGTTTATCAACCAGCTGCGGGAGAAGGTTGGCGTAATGTACGGCAACCCGGAAACCACACCCGGCGGCCGGGCGCTGAAGTTTTACGCCTCCGTGCGGCTGGATGTGCGCCGGGGTGAGCAGCTGAAGAACGGCACCACCGTGGTGGGCAACCACACCAAGGTGAAGGTGGTGAAAAACAAGGTGGCGCCGCCCTTCCGCGTGGCGGAGTTTGACATTGTATACGGCGAGGGCATCTCCAGGGAAGGCACCCTGCTGGATATGGCTGTGGAGCGCGACATCATCCACAAGAGCGGCGCGTGGTTCTCCTACAAGGATCAGCGCATTGGTCAGGGCCGGGAGAACACCCGCCTGTTCCTGCGGGACAACCCGGAGATTACCGGCGAGATTGACGCCCTGCTCCGCAAGGAGCTGTTTTCTGACCCTGCTCCCGCTGACGAGGCTGCCATGCAGCAGCAGGCCGAGGAGGAAGAGGACGACCTTGCGCTCCTGGAGGAGGAGCTTGCCGACGAGTAACAGCAAACTGGCGCCATGCCTTCACAAGAAAGCATGGCGCCTTTTTTTGTCTGGCTTTTCCTTGATGGAAGGGTTGCCGCCTGGGGTCAGTTGCCCTTGGCGTTGTTGGAGTAGAGCTTCTTCAGGGTTTCGTTGCCGGCGGTACCGTCAACGGAGAGGCCGTTGTTCCGCTGGAAGGCTTTCACCGCGGCGGTGGTAGCGGAATCATACACGCCGGTCACATCCGCCAGGTAGCCCATTTGCACCAGGCATTCCTGCATTTCCACCACGTCGCTGCCCTTGCTGCCTTCCCGCAGGGTTTCATACTCGCTGGTGGCGGCAGCGGCAGCCTTGGCGGAGGAGGAGTACAGCTTTTGCAGGGTCTTGTTGCCGGCAACGCCGTCCACAGGGGAGATGTTGTTCTGAATCTGGAAGGCGCGCACGGCATCGCTGGTGGTGGAGCCGTAGTCGCTGTCCAGCCTGCCATCGTAGTAGCCCAGCTCGTACAGGGCGTATTGCAGGTTTTTCACGGCGGAACCGGTGTCGCCTTCCCGCAGGGTGGCATAGGTAATGGAGGAGCTGGTGCCGTACAGGGCGCGCTGGGTGCTGGGCCCGGCGGCGCCGTCCACCGTCAGGTCATTGGCGCGCTGGAAGGCCTGCACCGCGCTGGTGGTGCCGGAGCCAAAGCTCCCATCCACCGAGCCGGAGTAGTAGCCCAGCTTCTTCAGGGCCTGCTGCAGCTTGCGCACTGCCTCGCCCTCGGAGCCTTCCCGCAGCACCACATAGCCGGTGGAGGAAACCTCGCTGTCGTCGTCCTCTTTGGTGCTGCTTTCCTTCTTCTGCTCCTCGGCATAGAGCTTGTTCAGGGTGGCGGTACCGGCCTTGCCATCGGCGGTCAGGCCGTTGTTCCGCTGGAAGGCAATCACCGCCGTCTTGGTGGCGGAGCCAAAGTCCCCATCCACAGAGCCGGACAGGTAGCCCAGGGTCTTCAGGCGGGACTGCAGGGCACGCACGGCGCTGCCGCTCATGCCCTCCTCCAGGGTTTCGCCAATGGAGGAGGCAGGGGTGGTGCTCTTCTTTGCGGAGGAGGAATACAGCTTCTCCAGGGTATCGGGGCCGGCAATGCCGTCCGCCCACAGGCCGGACTTCTTCTGGAAGGCCTGGACAGCCGCCTGGGTGGCGCCGCCATACTCGCCGTCCGCCTTGCCGGACAGCCAGCCCAGGGAGATCAGCCGCTGCTGCAGGGTTTTCACCTTGCTGCCGGAGGAGCCCTCCTGCAGGTACACATTTTCCACCTTGGGGGTTGCAGTGGGCCTGGGGGTGTTGGTGATGGTAGGCTTCTTGGTTACGGTGGCGGGCTTGCCGGTGTTGGCAACGGCGCTGTTGCTGTTCAGCTTGTTCAGGGTGCCCTTGCCCACCACGCCATCGGCAGTCAGCCCGTTGGCCTTCTGGAAGGCCTTCACCGCCGCCTCGGTGGCATCACCAAAGTCCCCGTCGGCAGAGCCGGACAGGTAGCCCAGGGTCTTCAGGCGCTGCTGCACCTGGCGCACCTCCGTGCCGGAGGCGCCCTTTCTCAGGGTGGAGGCAGTGGGCGCAGGGGTGTCTGTGGGCTGCTGGGTTACCACGGCAATGGTGTTGGCAGGCCGGTTGGTGGTGATTTCAATGGTGGTTCCGGCGCCGGGTGCAGTGGTAGCAGGGTCGCTGCCCCAGTTGTCCCAGTTCACGGTAGGCTGGCTGGGGGCCTGCGTGGGTGTGGCTGTGGGCACAGCTGTGGAGGGCGCCGCCGTGTCGAAGGTGTCGAAGGGCAGGTTGTTGCCGCCCACTGTCATGTGCTCGGTTCCGGAGGCAATTTCATCCGGCGGGATGTAGCAGCCGGTCAGTGTCAGGCACAGGGCCACAGCGCCCACCAGGGCCGCACCCTTGCCAAAGCGCTTTCCATTCCATTCATGCTTCATATCGCAAAAACCTCCCATGGGTGAAGCTACATAGGTACGCTCCTATTGTACATTGAAACCACCCCTCCTGGCAAGCGCTAATTTCCACCTTTTGTGCCGGGGGATGTCGGGAGCAAAACTGTTTACACTTATGACAACGAGATTCACCGGGCATTTGTTCCCGCCCAGGCAGGAAAAATACATTCTGTGGCGAAAGCATAAGAGGAGCGCCTGCAAAAGCGCAGGCAAAATATGTCCGAGGTGAAAGAAATGTCTGAATGCACGCACGATTGTTCTACCTGCCAGAACAAGTGCTCCTCCGCTGCCCCTGAGAGCCTGCTGGCTCCCCAGAACCCGGGCAGCCGGGTGAAGAAGGTGATTGGCGTTGTGTCCGGCAAGGGTGGCGTGGGCAAGAGCCTGGTAACCGGCCTGCTGGCAACCCTGACGGCCCGGAACGGCCATTCCGTTGCCGTCCTGGATGCGGACATCACCGGGCCTTCCATCCCGAAAATGTTTGGCGTAACGGAAAAGGCCATGGGCTGCGACGAGGGCATCTTCCCCGCCGTGACCAAGACCGGCATCCGCCTGATGAGCGTGAACCTGCTGCTGGAAAATGATACCGACCCGGTCATCTGGCGCGGCAGCCTGATTGCCGGCACGGTGAAGCAGTTCTGGTCGGACGTGATCTGGGGCGATGTGGACTTCATGTTTGTGGATATGCCTCCGGGAACCGGCGATGTGCCGCTGACGGTTTTCCAGTCCCTGCCGGTGGACGGCATCATCATCGTTGCCAGCCCCCAGGAGCTGGTGGGCATGATTGTCGAAAAGGCCGTGAACATGGCGAAGATGATGAACATCCCCGTGCTGGGCCTGGTGGAGAACATGTCCTACATCAAATGCCCGGACTGCGACAGGAGGATCTACCCCTTTGGCGAAGGCAAAACCCTGGCTGTTGCCCAGGCCCACGCCATTCCCCTGCTGGCCCAGCTGCCCATTGAGCCAACCCTGGCCAAGGCCTGTGACACCGGCCTGGTGGAGCTGTTCAACGAGAACTGGCTGGACGGCGCCGTGACCGTGGTGGAAAACTGCCCGGTGATTGAGCACAAGTAAAACACAAGGCTGTAAGCAACGCGCTTGCAGCCTTCAGACTGTCAAAAACCTCCGGGAGGTGTCGGAGGTTTTTTGACAGGCTGTGCCGCCCTGCGCAATGCAGAGCGGCTTGTATTTTTTTCTGGGCGTTACTTGTAGTCGTGACCACACCTGGCACAGAAGAGCAAACCGTTGCTTATTTCAGCACCGCATTCAGGACATTTTCTCCCGCCTGACATGCCCTCCTCTTAGGGGAAGGCGTACCCTCCTCCGCCGCAGCCGCCTTCTGCGCCGGTGCTGGCGTGCGCGTTGCAGCGTCACTTCGTATTCAGCGTGTTAACGGTCCTCTCCAGACTTCTCAATTTGGCAATAATGGTCTCCTGCTGTTCAAGATGCTTGCCAAAGCCGTATGTAAAAAACCCGCCGACCCAGCTACCCACGCAGCCGCCAATCAGCACCGCAAAACCAATGCCAACAGTTCGGTTATAGTAGCTGTTTTGCCCGAACAGAACAATCGCAATGATGACGGATGCAATCATGCCGAGAATGCTGGTTACATACGCCAGTCCCTTGATTTTTCCACCGATGTTGTTAAACATAAAAAACTCCCCCCTTATTCTGTTCAATGCACCAAAAGTTGGCACATTCATCATACCACTTTCCTGTTTTTCTGTCAACCAGGGAGGGAGGCAAACATCGCTCGGGACGATATTTGGCTTTTGGTGTTGGGTGGCGGAGGGGTGCGCATGTATGCTCCCTCGTCACCGAGAAAGCGCGGCGCACGAAACGCACATAAAAATCGTATTCTTAAGGGATGAAATCCATTAAGCAGGGTGCAGGGACAGCGTCCCCGCCGGGTTTCCAAAGGTCAGCGCCCTTTGTTATGCCTCATGGCCCAGCTTGGGCTCGGCAAAGAGCTGGGCGCGGTACAGGCTGAAGTGGCCCGAGAGCATGAAGCTGACGGCGACTGCAATGCCGAACAGGGGCAGGTATTCCGCGCCGAAAAGCTCCACCGACAGCAGCACCGCTGCCAGGGGTGCATTGGTCACGCCGCAGAAAACGCCAGCCAGGCCCAGCGCCGCGCCCAGGGCCGGGGACATGCCCAGCAGGCCTGCCACCGTGCACCCCAGGGTGGAGCCCACAAAGAAGGACGGCACAATCTCCCCGCCCTTGAACCCGGCGGAAAGGGTCAGCGCGGTCATCAGCAGCTTCAGGGCGAAGTCCCATGGCCTGGCCTGACCATCCAGCGCGGCAAGGATAACCCCCATGCCGCCGCCATTGTAGTCCCGGGTGCCCAGCAGCAGGCTCAGCAGCGCCACCGCCGCGCCGCCCAGGGCAATGCGCAGAAAATCGTTCTTCACAGCCTTGCGAAAGCTGCGGCCCGCCAGGTGCATCACCGTGCAGAACAGGATGGACACCAGCGCACAGGCCACGCCCAGGCCCAGGGCCTGCACGGCGGACAGCGCATCCACTGCCTGCAGGCCGGAGGCCAGGTGCCACGGCTCCTGGGGCGCGCCGATGAGCCGCGCCATCAGCGCTGCCGTGGCGGCGGACACCACACAGGGCATGAACGCCCGGCAGTGGAAGCGCCCGACCTCGATCATCTCTATCACAAACACGGCGGCTGTCAGCGGCGTGCCGAACAGGGCGGAGAACAGCGCCGCCATGCCGCACAGCTCGCATATGCGGCGGGAATCGCCCCTGGGGTGGGTCAAATCGCCAATGGCGGCGCCCAGGCTGCCGCCCAGCTGCAGCGCGGCGCCTTCACGCCCGGCAGAGCCGCCCAGCAGGTGAGTGACCACAGTGGAAAGAAAAATGGCGGGCGCCATCAGCACGGGCACATGCTCCTGGCTGCGCACGGTGGCGATAATCTCATCCGTGCCCAGGGACAGGGGCAGCCTCATCAGCCGGTACACCCCGGCAATGCACAGGCCGCCCACAGGCAGCAAAAAGAGCAGCCACGGCTGCTGCTCCCGCAGGTGTGTGGCAGCCTCCACCGCCATGGCAAACGCGCCGCCCACCAGCCCGCACACTGCTCCAATGCCCACGCCCGTGGCCACCCAGCGGGCAAACGCCAAGCCATATGCCCAGGATGCATGCAAACCCTTGCGGATCATTGGTATCGACCTCGATATTCATGAATTTTGCGGAGAATAGTGTAGCACTTTGGGAAAGGCGGGTCAAGGGTCAGCGGATTTCCTGCTCCAGGGTGTCGAACACCGGGGTGGAGAAAAACGCGCCCAGGGAAATGTCCAGGCCGTCGCACAGCTTTTTGATGAGATTGATGGTCAGCTCCTTGCGACCGGGGTCCAGCATGGAATACACACTGGACGGCGTAACCCCGGAAAGCGTAGCCAGCTCGTTCACGGACATGCCCCGGGCCTTCAGCAGCTCCTGAAAGCGGGCAACAACGGCTTCCTTCACATTCAGCATTTTCTATCACCTCTGGCTCATGATAAAAAATCTTGCGCACGTGAGTATACGCACTTGCGTAATGGAAGACAGTCGTTGCACAATAGGGAGAAATCTGGACAATTTGGGATGATGTGTTTTCCAGCCGGTACATTAAAAAAGGCTTGCAAAGCGAAGCCGGATGCACCGTGCGGCGCACCTGGTTCTTTGGCAAACCATCGTCCCATATGCCCTTGTGATTTATGATAGAAGAATATGAAATAATCAGCCTGATGCAAGGCCTGCCGCCGGGCTTTTCACCCACCCGCGGCAGGAGGCTTCATCCCTTCCGTCACCTGTCCCCCCTGGAAAAGGAAGCCACGCATTCCACCCCGCTGGTCCAGCAGAACATATCCACCGGCTGCACCCTGTCCAGCTGGTAGCCGTGCTGGAGGAGCAGGGCGGCGTCACGGGCCTGGGTGGCCACGTTGCAGCTGACATAGACAATGCGGCGGGGTGCGGCCTTGGCCATGGCGCGGACGACCTTCTCGTCCAGGCCCTTGCGGGGCGGGTCAACCACAATCACATCCGGGCGCAGACCCTCGTCCACCAGGCGGGGAAGCACATCCTCCGCCGCACCCGCGCGGAAGTCCGCATTGGCAATGCCGTTGCGCCGGGCGTTGGCTTTGGCGTTTTCAATGGCCTGGGGGACAATCTCAATGCCCAGGGCGGTGCGGCAGTGCCGGGCCATCATCAGGGTGATGGTGCCTGCGCCGCAGTACACATCGCACAGGCAGTCGGTGGGCGAAAGGTCGGCAAAGTCCAGGGCGGTGCGGTAGAGCACTTCGGTTTGCGCCGGGTTCACCTGGAAAAACGCCGCCGGGGACAGGTCGAAGGTCAGGCCGCACAGGGTATCCCGCAGGCTGGGCGCGCCTGCAATGGTGCGGAACCTGCGCCCGAGAATCACGTTGGTTTTGTCCCGGTTTTCGTTGAGTATCACGCTGACGGCGCCCTTGTCCATCAGGGCATCTGCCAGCTGCTGTTCCTGGGGCAGGCGGCTGCCGTTGACCACCAGTGTCACCATGGCTTGATGCTGGCGGTTCACGCGAATGACAATGTGCCGCAACAGGCCCGTGTGGGTTTCTTCTACATAAGGCGCCACATGGTTCAGCTGCATCCACCGTAGCACGGCGGCGCACAGCGCGTCCGCAGGCGGCATGGCATTGGGGCAGCGGGTGATGGGTATCAGTGCGTGGCTCCTGGGGGCAAAGAAGCCCACCTGGGGCGCATCTGCTGTGCCGCCCAGGGGCAGGGCGGTCTTGTTCCGGTAGGCAGAGGGGTCGTCCATGCCCAGCACCGGGGGAACCTCAACCGCCATGTGCCCAATGCGCTGGAAGCAGTCCTGCACCTGCCGGCGTTTCGCCTCCAGCGTGGTCTGATAGCCCATGTGCCGCCCGGTGCAGCCGCCGCAGCGGGGATAGGCCGGGCAGTCCGGCGTGCGCCTGTCCGGCGAGGGTACCTGCGGCGCAGCCTCCATCCGCCCGAAGGCAAAGCGGCTTTGCACCTTCACAATGCGCACGGGGGCTGTTTCGCCCGGCAGCAGCCCGGGCACAAAAACCGCCATGCCCTCGTGGCGGCACACGCCCTCCAGGTCGGCGCCCAGGGATTGGGCCGCCAGCATCAGCACATCATTCTTCTTCATGGTGGAAACCGCCTTTGCAGTTGATATGGGTATGGTAGCACGTTTCGGGCCTTTTGGCAATGTTGACAGTGTTCCATATCTTGTGTACAATAAAAGAAAAAGGGAGGAACCGTACCGTGAAAAGAATATGGCTTCTGCTCCTGTGCCTGTGCCTGGCGCTGCCTGCTGCCGCCCTGGGGGACAGCCATGAGCCCATGATGCTCTACTCCGCGTCCTTTGCCGCCATGCAGGTCACCGGCGGCGTGTATGTTCCGCTGACCATGAAGGACGGCGACCTGCGCAGCGGCCCCGGTGGTAAATACAGCAATGTGGGGCCCTTCACCATGAACAACCGGGAGGCCCACTGCTACACCCTGGCCTGTGACGAGTATGGCGAAATCTGGGTTCTGGTCGATTTTGCCGAGGGCGCTTCCGACTGGCGCGGGTACATCCGCCTGTCCAGGTTTGAGGCGGACACCCGGGCCGTGCTGCTGGATGCCCTGCCCTATGAGGCCACCTATGACCAGCTGACCCCTGACATGATTGCCCAGCTGTATAACGACTGCGAAGGCCTCTGGGGCCCGGGTGACAGCTATGACCAGCTGGCAGGCCTGCCCGTGGACGTTACCGAAGGCACCCTGATTCTCACCCAGGGCGAATGGGGCCTGCTGGAGCTGAACGAGTACACCCTGGAGTGCATCGATGCCTATGCCCCCATGCGGGTGTGGGTCAGGCTGGGCAACTGCTTCTACTGATACGCCGCATTAAGGAACTGGCTGCACTGGCACAAAATACCGCACTTCGTGATTTTTTTCACAAAAAGATGCGGGAAAAAGCCGTTTACCCTATTGCAAAATACAGGATAATTGGTTAGAATAATAGATGGAGTAATCCGCGAACATTAAAGGAGGTACTTTCCAATGGCTGTTAAGGTTGCTATCAATGGTTTCGGCCGCATTGGCCGTCTTGCTTTCCGCCAGATGTTCGGCGCTGAGGGCTACGAGATCGTCGCTATCAACGACCTGACCAAGCCCGAAATGCTGGCCCACCTGCTGAAGTACGACACCGCTCAGAAGGGCTACTGCGGCGCTATCGGCGAGAACAAGCACACCGTTTCTTCCACCGAGAATTCCATCATCGTCGACGGCAAGGAAATCAAGATCTATGCCGAGAAGGACGCTGCCAACTGCCCCTGGGGCGAGCTGGACGTTGACGTTGTGCTGGAGTGCACCGGCTTCTACTGCTCCAAGGAGAAGTCCATGGCCCACATCAACGCTGGCGCCAAGAAGGTTGTCATCTCCGCTCCCGCCGGCAACGACCTGAAGACCATCGTGTTCTCCGTGAACGAGAATACCCTGACCAAGGACGACCAGATCATCTCTGCCGCTTCCTGCACCACCAACTGCCTGGCTCCCATGGCCAAGGCCCTGAATGATACCTATCCCATCCAGACCGGTATCATGACCACCGTGCACGCCTACACCGGCGACCAGATGATCCTGGACGGCCCCCATCGCAAGGGTGACCTGCGCCGTGCCCGTGCCGGTGCCCAGAACATCGTGCCCAACAGCACCGGTGCTGCCAAGGCCATCGGCCTGGTGATCCCCGAGCTGAACAAGAAGCTGATCGGCTCTGCCCAGCGCGTGCCCGTCTGCACCGGCTCCACCACCCTGCTGGTTGCCGTTGTGAAGGGCAAGGATGTGACCAAGGAGTCCATCAACGCTGCCATGAAGGCCGCTTCCTCCGCCTCCTACGGCTACACCGAGGAGCCCCTGGTGTCCTCCGACATCATCGGCATGACCTACGGCTCCCTGTTCGATGCCACCCAGACCATGGTCGCCAAGATCGACGACGACACCTATCAGGTGCAGGTCGTGTCCTGGTACGACAACGAGAACTCCTACACCTCTCAGATGGTCCGCACCATCAAGTACTTCGCCGAGCTGTAATGAGGCCAGTGGCCGCCTCCATATCCGCCTGTGTTGACGGAGGCTGGAGTCGTTCGCCGCGCTCATCCTGCTAAGGCGAGTGCTGAGGCGTTGAGCTTCCGCTCGTATGGTACGATAAAAGCAGCCCCCTCCTTCCTGACCCTGTGCCAGGAGGGAGGGGGTTTTTGTGTGCGATTCGGCGGAAAATCAGGTGATCACGCATGCGCCCGAAGGCCCCCAAGGGCGACCGGGAAGCCCTTGGGAGCAAGCAATTCGAAGAAAGGATGCTGCTTTTTGTGTAAAGGTGTGGTATACTGCTTTTAGTACAGTGAGAGGGGCTGCATCGGATAAATCTGGAAAGCGGCAGTGCACGGATAAGCCTGTTTCGAGAATCGTATTCTTTTTTGCACGAGGAAGAAGCGTTCGATGGCAAAGGGGATCGGGCGGAAGTGATGAATATATCTTGGAATTATGATATGGAGGAAGGCAGCGGAATTCTTTCAGAAGAGTACATCTATCTGGAGGATATCCGCAGAATGAATCAGGTACTGAAAAAACTGGAGTATGGTACCGAAGAAAGTCTGCAGATGGACCTCTACGGTCCATACAAGATGTCCCCCCTTATTAGGCTGGAGATCGGGAAAACGGGCAAGTGTTATCTGGTGACGATGCAGGTATATCATGCAGTGTTTGATGAGTATATCACCGCCAGCGTCCAAATGGCAGCGGATGAATGGAAAGTGTTTTCAGATGAATGGCGCGATTGGGGGCGAAAATGGTCGCCGTGGCTGGGCGATCAGGTGCAGGTGTACATTCACGACGGTGTGGAAAAGGTGAGTCTTGAGAAAGTCGGTACGGTCATCGAGGTGATTCCGCATGAGAAGCATCCCAGTGTGGCGGTGGGCTGGCTGGAGATAGATCGGCAAGGAAAAAATGGATCGATGCGCACATTTATGAAGCCGATCATGTGGAGAAGCTGTCTTCCCCCCATCCTTGACGCATCCACCGGGGCATGCTATAATGAAAAAAACGCCCGGGCGTGAAGTGTACCGGAAAGGAATGAGGAAAATGAAGAAACTGCTGATGCTGCTGTGCGCGCTTTTGATCGTGCCGGCGGCGGTGGCGTGCGCGGAGGAGGCGGAAACGGTCACCTTCGGCATGGTGACCGTGCAGGCGGATGCTGCCTATGTGGATATGGGTGAGCAGGTCGTCGAGGATTGGGAGGCCTATTACGGCTTCCTGTCCCAGCTGCCCCAGGTGGAGCAGGTGGATATGTTCGCCACCATTGTGGAAAAGAAGGAGATCACCCAGCTGGAATCGCGATTCCCGAATGTCAAGTTCGGCTGGACGATCCACCTGACGCGCGACCATTATGTCCGCACGGATCAGACGGCGTTCTCCACCCTGCATGGCTCCTGCAGCGAGCATACCAGCAAGGAGCTGGAGCTGCTGAAATACTGCACGGAGATGCTGGCCCTGGATATCGGCCACAATGACCTGACGGATATCTCCTTCCTGCAGTATATGCCGAAGCTGCGCGTGCTGATCCTGGCCTGCAATCCGCGCCTGCGCAATATCGAGGTGCTCAGCCAGCTCAAGGATCTGGAGTATGTGGAGCTGTTCTCCTGCAACATTACCAATATCACCCCGCTGACGGGGCTGGAACGGCTGCTGGATCTGAATGTGTCGTACAACAACATCACCCGGTACGCCGGGCTGAACGACATGAAGCAGCTGCAGCGCCTGTGGATCCCCCAGAGCGGCGTGCCCTGCTATGGCGATGAATTCAAGCAGCTCGCGGCGGATCTGCCCAACACAACCATCATGAACAAGGGCCATCCCACCAACTACGGCTGGCGCGAAGGCAACCACTACGAAACGATCTACACCATGTTCCGCGCGGATGAGTACATCCCCTTTGTGGATTCGTATCCCATCGAGGGCGTGGCGGCGCCGTTGACGACGCCTGTGGATACGGGCAGCGGCACTTGACCGGAACACATTGTGACAGCCTGTGCGGCGGATGAAAGTCCGCTGCATTTTGCTATTCCGGGAAGGGAAATTCCGGATCGTGCAGGACTTTTGGCTTTTCCGGCGAATACCTATTAGAATTCATTATGCTGAGGTGTTTTTCTCATGTCTGATTGCAATCACGATTGCGCAAATTGCTCGAGCAAGTGCTCCAGCGCAAGCCCTGCATCCCTGCTGGCGCCTGCCAACCCCGAGAGCCGGGTCAAGAAGATCATCGGCGTGGTGAGCGGCAAGGGCGGCGTGGGCAAGTCCCTGGTGACGGGCCTGCTGGCCAGTGCCACCGTGCGTGCCGGCAAGACCGCGGGCGTGCTGGATGCCGACATCACCGGCCCCTCCATTCCGCGCATCTTCGGCGTGGATGAGCCCATCACCGGCTGCGACGCGGGCATGTTCCCGGCGGACTCCAAGACCGGCGTGAAGCTCATGTCCATCAACCTGCTGCTGGAGAACGATACCGACCCCGTCATCTGGCGAGGCGCGCTGATCGCGGGCACGGTCAAGCAGTTCTGGACGGACGTCTGCTGGGGCGATGTGGACTGCCTGTATGTCGATATGCCTCCCGGAACCGGCGATGTGCCGCTGACGGTCTTCCAGTCCCTGCCGGTGGACGGCATCATCATCGTCGCCAGCCCCCAGGAGCTGGTCGGCATGATCGTCGAAAAGGCGGTCAACATGGCCAAGATGATGAACATCCCCGTGCTGGGCATCGTGGAGAACATGTCCTACATGCCCTGCCCGGATTGCGGCCGCAAGCTGTATCCCTTCGGCGAGGGCAAGACCGCGGAGGTCGCTGCCAAGCATGGCCTGCCCCTGCTGGCGCAGCTGCCCATCGATCCCGCCATCGCCGCCGCCTGTGACGCCGGCAAGGTCGAGGATGTGGTCGTGTACGAGCTGACCGATGCTGTCAGCGCGGCGCTGAACTGCCCCAAGCTGGAGCGCGGTGAATAAGTCGATCCGCAAAAAATGCAAATGAAAAAGGCTGCTGATCCCGCAATGAAACGGGTCGGCAGCCTTTTTTATGATCGCGCAGGGGGATCATTCATCCTCGTCCAGCTCGGGGAAGATGGGCTTCTGGCAGGCAGGGCAGAGGAAATCCTCATCAAAGTCCACGTCGGAGGCGTGGAACTCGATCTCGTGGCCGCAATGGGGGCACGCGTAGAGGATCAGGTCGTCATCGTCCTCCGCGTCGTCCTCATCTGCTTCCTCATCTTCGTCGCCTTCGAGGTCTTCCTCGTCGCCAAAGAGGGTCTCCTCCAGGTCGGCCAGGTCATCGTCGATGGATTCGACATACTCGTTCAGGTCGTTGTGCCGGTCGGCCATGTCTTCCATTTCCTCGGCCATCTCACCCATGACGGTGAGCATTTCCAGCATCAGCTTGTTGGCGTCCTTGTCCATGTTGAGCTTCATGCCGGCGGCCATGCCCTTGAGATAGCTGATACGGTCGGTGAGTTTGCTCATTGCGGAATTCCCCTCCTAACAATTATGCCATTGGCTTATGATACGGGTATGATGGGAAGCATGCCAGGGGGGAACGCGCGCATTGCACCGCCCCTGGCGGAATGTGTCTTCTATGAATATGCAAAGATGGCCCGACAGATGCATATCCGCCGGGCCATTGTTTGCATTGTGATTGTCCCAGCGAAAGCACGGCGGAACAAATGTGAGCGTGGGAAGTCGTGAAGCACGAGAAACAGGACGAAGCCTCTTACTTGGCGCGCTCCATGTACTCGCCGGTGCGGGTATCGATGCGGATCATGTCGCCAGTGTTGATGAAGAGCGGCACCTGCAGGGAGAAGCCGGTCTCGAGGGTGGCGGGCTTGTAGGTGTTGGAGGCAGTGTCGCCCTTGAAGCCGGGCTCGGTGTCGGTGACCTCCAGGGTGACGAAGTTGGGGGCCTCAACGGAGAAGGGAGAGCCCTTGAAGAAGCGCATGGTGACGTTGGTGCCTTCCTTGACGTAGGGGATGGCATCCTCCACCTGATCCAGGCTCAGCGGGATCTGGTCGTAGGTCTCAACGTCCATGAAGTAGTACATCTCGCCGTCATTGTAGACGTACTGCATCTCCTTGGTCTCGATGATGGCACGGGGCATCTTGTCGGTGGGGTTGAAAGAACGCTCAACCACAGCGCCGGTCATGATGTTCTTGATCTTGGTGCGCACGAAGGCAGCGCCCTTGCCGGGCTTGACGTGCTGGAAATCAACGATGTTCCACACACCGCCGTCCCATTCGATCGTAATGCCCTTACGGAAATCGCCAGCAGTAATCATGAATCAATTCCTCCAATTGGATGTTAAATCAAACCTCGGACGCATTCAACCGCAATTGGAGAGAATGCGCGAGCATATCCACAAAACATTGTACCACAAAATGTGGCGGTTGAAAAGCCCCTTTTGCGTCCGAAGCCGGAAAAATGCAGGAAATTCCGCAGAAACGGCGATGCAGAATGACAAAGGCGGTCTCTTTGCCGTGTTTTTGCGGTGGATGTCTTGAAAAAGGTGGATGGATATGATATACTCGGAATGACAAATTCCGGAAAGGAAGGATCGTTTCAAATGAAAAAATGCTTTGTTGTCTGGCAGCGCTGCTCCTGCTGCTGACCACGGTTGCGATGGCGGACGTGACCGTATATGAGCTGGAGCGCACTCCCTATTTCAGCACGGCCACCGGCTGCTACTACATGCGTGTGGACGGCGGCTATCAGATCTTTGATGCCCATGGCCATGCCCTCAGCGCTGTCTACAGCAATCTGACCGCCAAGCAGAACGGCATGTACTACACCTACTCCGGCAGCGGCCTGAACTACATGGGCCTGCTGGATGCGCAGGGTCAGGTGCTGTGCGCGCCGACCTATGGCCATGTCGCCTTCATGGATGACAACTGGGGTCTGGGCTATGTGCTGGAGCCCACCGATGCGGACATGGGCGACTTCAAGGATTCCAACAACAACAAATACCTGGCCACCCGGACGGATGTGCTCTATCAGGGACATGTCCTCCTCAGCCTGACCCGCGAGGAGTACGCTCCCTCCTGGACGGAAGGCACGACCGCGGACTACCTCTACCTGAAGAAGTCCACCGAGGAGGGGCTGTTCATCAAGCCGGACGGCACCATCACCAAGGTGACGGAGGGCTTCTCCTCCATGGAGTTCAGCGACAAGGGCAAGAAGGGCGTCTCCCACAACCCCACCCAGCAGTTCGCCTTCTGCGCCGGCTGCACCCTCACCAAGGACGATGTGGATGCCTGGGTCTGGTTCGACTCCTACACCGATAGCCTCATTGACCTGCAGGGCAATGTCATCAAGTCCGGCGTGCTGTATGATTCCGTCAAGCAGTACGGCGATTATCTGCTCATCCGTAACAGCAGCAAATACGGCATCATGGATCTGCAGGGCAATGTCATCGCCGAGCCGGTCTACAGCGACATCAGCTACAGCGAAGGCCTCTTCTGCAACGGCTATCAGGCCGTGCTGACGGAGAAGGGCTGCCTGCAGTATCTGGACACCAAGGGCAATGTCATCACCGGTGTGGACTATGAGCTGTCCAGCAGCGACTACAAGGGCTACTACTACAACGCGCCCTTCATGCTGGTCAACAACATGGGCAAGTATATCGTCATCACGGCGGAAGCCGGCGAGCTGCCCACCAAGTATGAGGACTACGAGACCCCCAAGACCAATCAGAACCTCCTCCTCGTGCAGAAGGACGACCTGTGGGGCGCGATCGATCTGTGGGGAAACACCGTCATCCCCTTCGAGAACACGAACCTGACCCTTTCCCTGGATGGCACGGTGGCATGCGGCCGTGCCGCGAATTACGGCAATCGCATCTACGTCATCGAGGCTGACGTGGCGCCCGTCACCGTGACGGCGGACACCGAACCTGCTGCGGATGTCGCCCCTGCGGACGATGGCTCCTGGACCTGCACCTGCGGCAATGTCAACACGGGCAAGTTCTGCCCCAACTGCGGCAGCGCTAAGCCTGCAGCGCCCGCCGAGCTCCAGTGCAGCAACTGCGGCTACAAGCCCGAGGGTACCGCGCCGAAGTTCTGCCCCGAGTGCGGCACGAAGTTCTGAGCAGCATTCCCCCATACATCTCCAGCGCCGCTGCGTTCACTGTGAACCGGCGGCGCTTGTTCTATGGCGTTTTTTTGCTTGCTCCTTCAGGGCAAATGTGCTATCATAGGAGCAGAAACAACGGCTATTCATCCGAATCTGATTCAGGAGGGCATCATCATGATCCGTTTTGCCACCTTTGCCGATGCATCCGCCGTCGCGGCGATCTATGCCCATTATGTCCACAAGACCGCTATCACCTTTGTGGCGGAAGCGCCCACTTCAGCGGATTTCGTCGCCCGCATCAGCGATCCGCGCTATCCCTTCCTCGTCGCCGAAAAGAACGGCCGCGTCGTCGGCTTTGCCTATGCCTCCACCTTCCGCACCAAGGCCGCATACCGCTGGAATGTGGAATTGTCCATCTACCTGGCGCACGGCATCGAGGGCGAGGGCATCGGCAGCGAGCTGATGGCGGAGCTGCTGGACCGCGTGGAGCGTCAGGGCTTCCTGAATGCGTATTCCTGCATCACCCTGCCCAACGACCGCGGCGTGAAGTTGCACGAGAAATTCGGATTCACGGAGATGGCACGCTTCCCGCATTCGGGCTACAAGATGGGGGAGTGGCATGACGTGATCTGGATGGGGAAGCCCCTGGCCGCGCCGCAGGACGTGCCGGAGGAGCCCCGGTTGATGGTCTGAGACACCAGAGCGCAGCAAAAAAGGGATCGGACGTTTGTTCCGACCCCTTTTGCTGTTTTGGAGGAAATACATAGCTTATTCCATTGTCAGCAGATGCTTTCGCAGTGCGGTGAAGCTCTCCTCGGAGATGTCATGCTCCAGCTTGCAGGCGTCCTCACGGGCGACGTTTTCATCCACACCCAGCTTCATCAGGAAGGTGCTGATGGTCTTGTGCCGGTCGTAGATGCGCATGGCGATCTCCTCGCCCTTCTCGGTGAGGGTGATCAGGTTTTCCTCGTCCATATGAATATAATCGTTTTCCCGCAGGCGCTTCATCGCGAAGGACACGGAGGGCTTCGTCACCCCCAGCAGGAGCGAAATATCCACCGAACGGACGCTGCCCTTGCTTTCGCGCAGGCGAAGGATCGCCTCCAGATAATCTTCGGCGGATTCGTGGATGTGCATGCTCGCAGCCTCCTATCATGGCTTTTTACTATCTTACCATGTTTTCGCGAAAAAAGCAAATGAGTCGGGGGGGACTTCGTCCCGTTTTACGCACCCCTTGGCTTCCCATTGAGGGGAAGCTGTCGCCGCAGCGACTGATGAGGTGTCCGCACCGTGCATTCCGCCTTATTCCGCCGGCAGCAGGCCCTTGAGGAAGTGTCCCGTGTAGGAGCCCTCGCACTGTGCGACGGTTTCGGGGGTACCGGCGCAGACGATTTCGCCGCCGCCGCTGCCGCCCTCCGGCCCCAGGTCGATCAGCCAGTCCGCGACCTTGATGACGTCCAGGTTGTGCTCAATGACGATGACGGTGTTGCCTGCGTCGGTCAGCTGCTGCAGGACGCTGATGAGCTTCTCCACATCGGCCATGTGCAGGCCGGTGGTGGGCTCGTCCAGGACGTAGATGGTCTTGCCGGTGGCCTTGCGGCTCAGCTCGGTGGCCAGCTTGACGCGCTGCGCCTCGCCGCCGGACAGCGTCGTGCTGGCCTGTCCCAACTTCATGTAGCCCAGGCCGACGTCGCACAGCGTTTCCAGCTTGCGCAGGATGGATTGATGGTTCTCGAAGAACGCCGCGGCCTCCTCGATGTTCATGTCCAGCACGTCGTAGATGGACTTGCCCTTGTAGGTCACTTCCAGCGTTTCGCGGTTATAGCGCTTGCCCTTGCAGACCTCGCAGGGGACGTAGATATCCGGCAGGAAGTGCATCTCGATCTTGGTCACGCCGTCGCCGGAGCAGCTCTCGCAGCGTCCGCCCTTGATGTTGAAGGAGAAGCGGTTCTCCTTGTAGCCGCGGGCCTTGGCCTCGGGGGTGGCGGCGAAAAGCTTGCGGATCTGGTCGAAAAGCCCGGTGTAGGTCGCCGGGTTGGAGCGCGGCGTCCGCCCGATGGGGCTCTGGTCAATGCAGATGATCTTGTCCAGCTGCTCTACGCCCTCCATGCGGTCGAATTTGCCCGCGCGGGTCTTGGCGCGGTTGAGCACCTTTGCCAGATGCTTGTAGAGGATCTCATTCACCAGAGAGGACTTTCCCGACCCGGAGACGCCCGTCACGCAGCACAGGCACCCCAGGGGGAATTCTACATCGATATCGCGCAGGTTATGCTCCTTCGCGCCTCGGATGGTGAGGAAGCCCTTGGGCGTGCGGCGGACGGACGGCACCTCGATCCTGCGCCGCCCGGAGAGGAACGCACCGGTGATGCTGTTTTCATTGCGGCAGATGTCGTCATAGGTGCCTTCGGCGACGATGTGGCCGCCGTGGATGCCCGCACCGGGGCCGACGTCGATGATCCAGTCCGCCGCCCTCATGGTGTCCTCGTCATGCTCCACGACGATGAGCGTGTTGCCCAGGTCGCGCATGCGCTGGAGGGTGGCGATGAGCTTCTGATTGTCGCGCTGGTGCAGGCCGATGGACGGCTCATCCAGAATGTACAGCACGCCCATGAGGGCCGAGCCGATCTGCGTGGCGAGGCGGATGCGCTGTGCCTCGCCGCCGGAAAGGCTGCCGGCTGCCCGGCTCAATGTCAGGTAGCTCAGACCCACATCGTTGAGGAAGCCCAGGCGCGCGTCGATCTCCCGCAGGATGGGTGCGGCAATGAGGCTTTCCGTTTCGCTCAGGTGCAGGTCGCGGAAGAAGGCCTGGGCATCCACGATGGACAGGTCGGACACCTCGGCGAGGTTCTTGCCGTCCACGGTCACGCCCAGGGATTCCGGCTTCAGGCGCTGTCCGCCGCAGGCCGGGCAGGGCTCTTCCAGCATGTATTCCTCATACGCCTGCTTCATCGACTCGGAGGAGGTCTCCTGATAGCGCCGCTCCAGCGTGGGGATCACGCCCTCGAAGGTCGTGGAATACTGCCCCTTGCCCCGTGGCGTTTCATAGGTGACGGTGATCTTCTGCGAGCCGGTGCCATAGAGCAGCGCCTTGAGCCCCTTGGCCGGGATATCCTGCACGGGGGTGTCCAGCGTGAAGCCGTATTTCTCCCCCAGCGCGGCGAAATACTGTCCGGCGGCACTGTCCCCCTCCAGGGTGTTGAAGCCCATGGCGTTCAGCGCGCCTTCGCGTAGGCTCAGGCTCCGGTCGGGAAAGAGCACGTCCTCGCTGATGACCATGCGCGTCCCCAGGCCGGAACAGACCGGACACGCGCCAAAGGGGCTGTTGAAGGAGAACATGCGCGGCGCCAGCTCCTCCAGGGAGATGTTGCAGTCCGGGCAGGCGTAATTCATCGAGAACAGCAGCTCGCGACCGTCCATCAGATCCATGATGACCAATCCGCCGGCGCGCTGGGTGGCCGTTTCGATGGAGTCGGTCAGGCGGGACTGGAAGTCCTTCCCCGGGCGGACGATGAGGCGATCCACCACGATCTCGATGGAATGCTTCTTCTTCTTGTCCAGCTCGGGGGCGTCATCCACCTCGCAGAGCTTGCCATCGACGCGCATGCGCACGAAGCCGGCCTTGCGGGCATCCTCAAAGACCTTGGTGTGCTCGCCCTTTTTGGCGCGGATGACCGGCGAGAGCACCTGAAAGCGCGTCCCC
>CAYLIC010000011.1:0-53858 GCA_964383815.1 uncultured Faecalibacterium sp.
GATCTGCCGGATGAGGCCATGTTTGAGGATTTCCGCTATCAGGGCGAATAAAAAGGGCGCTCCGTCACTGTCAGGCCTGCAGGCAGGCCTGACGGCCGTTCCTTCGCGTAAGGAAAGTTTCCGGCAAAGCCGGAAACGCCCCGCCCGACCGGCAAAGCCGGTCGATACGAATACAGTCAGAGGGCCTGCGGGCCCTCCGACACCTCCTAAAGGATTTTTGACAGTCTGGGCGCTCCGTTTGCAGCGGAGCGCTCATTTTTTGTGGAACAGGCTTTTGATTTTGCCTTGCAGGGTGCTTTGCTTTTTCATGCCCACGGCGGCATCCAGGGCGCCGCGGCGGTATTCCAGGTTGTCCGGCTCCCGGCGGATGGCCTCCCGGAAGGCCTGGTGCGCGGCCTCGTATTGCTGGAGCATCATGTGGGCCCGGCCCTGCACGTCATACCAGCGGGCGCTGCGCTCCCTGGTGCGGCCCAGGTGGTGCAGGGCGCTGGCAGCATTGTGCTGGCCCAGCATCTTCTCCGCCAGGCGGACGGCATCGGCCACGGGCAGCTCGTGGGGGTAGGCGGTGTGGGCGGGCAGCGCCAGGCGCAGAGCCTGCTCGTAGGCCAGGTTCAGGGCGATCATCTTCTCCTGGGCGGCCTTCTGCTCGTCCGCATCCAGAAACTGATCCGGGTGGCACTTCTTCACCAGTGCCCGGTAGGCATGGCGGATCTCCTCCTCGCCCGCCATTCTGCTCAGGCCCAGCACCTCAAACGGATCCTTGATGTCCCTCACCTCCCGGCCCGGTTGCTGCAAAGTGGTATGGCTGGCGCTATGCCGTCAGGCATTTTACGTTGTCCGGCTCCGGCAGGGTTACGCTTTTGCACAGCAAAAACCCTTCCGGGCACTTGTGCCCCCATTATAACACACTTTTCACAAATTGCAATTTCAATTTGGGCTATCCGGGGAATGGCAAAGCGCCATCTTCACGCTTCCAGCTGGCGCTGGCAGTAGGCGACCATGTCATTCAGGGTTTGGGCGGTTTCCTCGGGGGAGAGGACGCTGCCATCCAGCACACTGTGGATGAAAAAGCTGCGGTACAGCCGCAGAAAGTCCGGCTGGGTTACGAAGGCCTCGCTGTGACCGGCCTTCAGGTCATAGTCCGTGCCCGGCTTGATCAGGCACAGCGCGGCGCCATCCAGCAGGATCAGCTCGTCCTCGCGGATGCTGTCCTCGTCCCGGAGAAAGTACAGGTGAAAGCTGGGGTTGCTGCGCTGCAGGTCAATCACCGTTTGCAGCACCTGCAGGCGCTCTGGCATGGTGAGGGCGCGGAAGGCCCAGAACTGGTCGCTCAGGCGGCCCGTCTGGAGAAATTTCCACACGGCGCGGCGCTTGAAAACATGGTGCTGCGGCTGCTTTTTGGTGAAGGCGTTCTCCTGCCTGCGCAGGCAGATGTCCACCAGCTCGTCCAGGTTGCCAAGGCCGTCGCCCGCTGCCGGGCCTTCCAGCAGGGCGGTTTTCCAAATGTCAACGGGCACCTGCTCAAAGCCGAAATCCGGCTTCAGGCGATAGGTTGCCCTGTCCCGCTCCATTTCCGCACAGTCCTTGAGGAAGCTGGCGTAGTTTTCCGTGCCGGTGGAAACACGGCCGTTGCGCAAGGGTTGAGCCCTTTTCTTCATGGGCTCCAGCATGCGGAAAATGGCGCTTCCATCCCCCAGAAAGGAAAAGCGCAGGCCCTCTGTTTTGCTTTGGAACACCACCATGTCAAGCCAGGGCACGCCGTCCTTTTCATACTGGCAGAGCAGCACATCGGACAGGTAAATCCCCCGGGGGTTATCCAGCAGGTATTCCCGGCTGGCGAAGGTCATGCCGCCAAAATATCCCGCATCGTGCAGGATGGGCATCACCGCGCGGACAGCCAGCACCGTGCGCATCAGGCTCCTGTCGGAATACAGGTAGTGCTCCACGGTGGCCCGCTTTTGCCTGGTTAAAACCGCCAGTGCGCTGAAAAGGGCCATGGTTTCGCAGTTGATCACGGTGATTTTCATGCCCTTCATGGGCAGGTAGCGGCTCAGCAGCGTCTGGCGGGAGCCTGTCTGCGGGTCCAGGAGCACAGGGTCCACCAGGGGCGGGTCGCCTGCCAGCAGCTGGTGGAGCAGCTGGGTGGCATTGTATTCCACGGGCCCCAGGCGCCTGAACTCCAGCAGCTGATCCACCTGCCGGTGCTCCTGGGGTGTCAGGCACAGGGTCTGGCTGTTTTTCATCTGCCGGCAAAAGCGGCGCAGGCTGTCCAGGTTGGCCTTGCCCTGGATAATCCGCATGACGGAGGTCTGGCTCTTGTAGCCCAGCAGGCTTGCCAGCGCTGCAATGGAAAGGCCGCGGCTCTGGCGTATCTCCGTCACCACCTGGCGAATATCCGGCTCCATGTTCATACCAGCTTTCTCATCATTTGCGGGTGCGCAGGCATTGGGTGAGCATGTAGGCGGCAAAGGTGCACTCCGCCAGCACCACCTGCCCATCCTGGGTGGCAAGCATGCCCAGCACAGGCAGGCTGATGGCGCCAATGCTGCTTAGGTATTGGTAGGCCACAACCGCAACCAGAACCAGGGCGGGTATCCACAAAAGGCCTGCAAAGGGCTCCCGGCGCCTGCCTGCGCCTGCAATGGGCAAAAGCAGCGCCAGGGAAATGCCCAGCAAGCCGCCCTTGAGCACATTGCTCCAGAAGCCCAGGCCACCCATCACCGGCAGCAGCAGGCACACCAGCACCGCCAGCAGGAGCGGCGCAACCATCACCGTCAGCTTTCGCAGGAACATCACATTTCCTCCAGCATACGCTTTTCCTTGTCCGTCAGTTGGGCGCTTGCCAGCAGGTCGGGCCGGAAGCGCCTGGTGGCCCGCAGGGACTCCTGCCGGCGCCAGGCCTTGATTTTCGCATGGTCGCCAGAGAGAAGCACCTCCGGCACCTCCATGCCGTTCAGCTCCCTGGGGCGGGTGTACTGGGGGTACTCCAGCAGCCCATCGGAAAAGGACTCCTCCTCCGGGCTTTCGGCAGAACCCAACACACCGGGGATGAACCGGGCCACGCAATCCGTCAGCACCATGGCGGCCAGTTCGCCACCGGTGAGGATGTAATCACCAATGCTGATTTCCTCGTCAATGCAGGCGTCCAGGGCCCGCTGATCCACACCCTCGTAGTGACCGCAGAGCAGCACCAGCTCCTCCTCCCGGGCCAGCTGCCGGGCCTTGGCGGTGGTCAGCGTGGCGCCCCGGGGGCCCATGTAGATCCGCCTGCCGCGAAAGTCCGGCCCGGTGGCAGCCGCCATGGCATCCATAATGGGCTGGGCCAGCATCACCATGCCTGCGCCGCCGCCGAAGGGATAATCATCGGTATTCTTGTGCTTCCTGTCAGAAAAGGGGCGAATGTCGATGCATTCCACCTCAATCAGCCCCTGTTCCCGGGCCCGGCCCAGGATGCTGGTGTTCAGCACGCCATCGAACATTTCCGGGAAGATGGTCAGTATCTTAATCTTCAACAACAGCCACCTCTTGCAGCCTTTCAGTGCAGACGGAAATGCGGCGTGCAGCCACATCCACCGCGGGGAAAACGGCCTTCAGGGCAGGAGCCATCAGGCTGCCCTTGGAGGTGCGGAAAACATACACATCCACCGGGCCATGCTGGAGAACATCGGTCAGGGTGCCCAGCACAGCGCCGGTTTCGTCCACGGCTTCGCAGCCAATCAGGTCGCAGATGAAGGCCTCGTCCTCCCCGGGCTGGGCGGTCTGCTCCCGGCGGATGTACAGCTGGGTGCCCCGCAGGCGCTCCACGGCATTTGGATCGGCGCAGGTGCCCAGGGTGATGTAGGCAAAGCCGTCATGCACCCGGGAGCACCTGGCGGCAATGGGTTCATACCCATCGCCAGCCTGAATGTAAAGGGTTTTCCAGGCAAGAAAGTCCTGGGGGTCGGCAGCATAGGGCTTCACCTTGGCCTCGCCCCGGATGCCCTGGGGCTTGAGCACTTCACCAATCATCAGATAGTCGTTCATGGTCATTCTCCTTGCGCATTGCTTCCACCCAAAACAGTACCATGAGCGGCGGGGAAAGTCAATGCGCGGTTACTTCTTTTCCAGCAGCGTTTTCAGGTATTGCCCGGTGTAGCTTGCCGGGCACCGGGCCACCTGCTCCGGGGTACCGGCACACACCACGGTACCGCCGCCATCGCCGCCCTCCGGCCCCAGGTCAATCAGCCAGTCCGCCACTTTAATCACGTCCAGGTTGTGCTCAATCACCAGCACACTGTTGCCTGCATCCGTCAGGCGCTGGAGCACGGAAATCAGCTTGTCTACATCCGCCATGTGCAGGCCCGTGGTGGGCTCGTCCAGCAGGTAAACGGTTTTGCCTGTGGCCTTGCGGCTCAGCTCGGTGGCCAGCTTCACCCGCTGGGCCTCGCCGCCGGAAAGGGTGGTGGAGGGCTGGCCCAGCTTCATGTAGCCCAGGCCCACATCGTACAGGGTTTCCAGCTTGCGCAGAATGCCCTGGTGATTCTCGAAGAAGCCCATGGCCTCCTCCACATTCATGTCCAGCACTTCATAGATGTTCTTGCCCTTGTAGGTCACTTCCAGGGTTTCCCGGTTATAGCGCCTGCCCTTGCACACCTCGCAGGGCACATAAATATCCGGCAGGAAGTGCATTTCGATTTTCAAAAGCCCGTCGCCGGAGCAGGCCTCGCAGCGGCCACCCTTCACGTTGAAGGAGAAGCGGTTTTCCTTATACCCCCTTGCCTTGGCCTCCGGGCACTGGGCGAAGATTTTGCGTATCTGGTCAAACAGGCCGGTATAGGTTGCCGGGTTGGAGCGGGGGGTGCGGCCAATGGGGCTTTGGTCAATGCAGATAATTTTGTCCAGCTGCTCCACACCCTCCATGGCCCGGAAGCTGCCGGGCTTGGTCTTGGCCCTGTTCAGCACCCGGGCCAGGTGCTTGTGGAGAATCTCGTTCACCAGGCTGCTCTTGCCGGAGCCGGACACGCCCGTCACGCAGCACAGAACTCCCAGGGGGATTTCCACATCAATATTGCGCAGGTTGTGCTCCTGGGCGCCCAGTACCTTCAGCCAGCCGGCAGGCGTGCGGCGGCTGTCCGGCAGGGCGATTTTCCTTGCCCCGGAAAGGTACTGGCCCGTCAGGCTTTCCTTGCAGGCCTTGATATCCTCAATGGTACCCTCCGCCACAATGTGCCCGCCGTGGATGCCTGCACCCGGGCCCACATCCACAATCCAGTCGGCAGCGTACATGGTGTCCTCGTCATGCTCCACCACTACCAGGGTGTTGCCCAGGTCCCGCATGCGCTTCAGGGTGGCGATGAGCCTGGCATTGTCCCGCTGGTGCAGGCCGATGGACGGCTCATCCAGGATGTACAGGACGCCCATCAGCGCCGAGCCGATCTGCGTGGCCAGGCGGATGCGCTGGGCCTCGCCGCCGGACAGGCTGCCTGCGGCCCGAGACAGGGTTAGGTATCCCAGACCCACATCAATCAGGAACCCCAGCCGGGCGTCAATCTCCTTGAGGATTTGCGCGCCAATCATCTTTTCTTTTTCCGTCATGGTCAGGCTGCGGAAGAAGGCGCGGGCATCCAGAATGCTCATGTCGCTGACCTCCGCCAGGTTTCTGCCGCCCACGGTGACAGCCATGGCCTCCGGCTTCAGCCGGTGACCGTGGCAGGAGGGACAGGTTTCCTCCGCCATGTATTCCTCATAGGCGGCCTTCATTCCATCGGAGGAGGTTTCGTTATACCTTCGCTCCAGCATGGGAATGAAACCCTCAAACGCGGTGTTGTACTCCGTTTTGCCGCGAACGCCCTCATACTCGATGCTGATTTTCTCCTTCCCGGTGCCGTACAGCAGCGCCTTTCTGGCGGCAGGCGAAAGATCCTTCACCTTGGTGTCCAGTGTGAAGCCATACTTCTTGCCCAGCGCCGTCATGAACTGACCGCCCATGCTGTTCGGGTCGGCCACGTTGAAGCCCATCACGTTCACGCCGCCCTTGCGCAGGGGCAGCTCTGGGTCAGGCAGGAGAATGTCCGGAGAAATCTTCATCAGCGTGCCCAAACCAGAGCACTCCGGGCAGGCGCCAAAGGGGCTGTTGAAGGAGAACATCCGGGGCGCAAGCTCCTCAATGGAAACACCGCAATCCGGGCAGGCGTAGTTCATGGAGAACAGCAGCTCGCCCTGGTCGAACAAATCCATCACCACCAGACCGCCGGAGCGGGCGGTAGCCGTTTCAACGGAGTCTGCCAGGCGCTTTTGGAACTCCTTTCCCTGGCGGATGATCAGCCTGTCCACCACCAATTCAATGGTGTGCTTCTTCTGCTTGTCCAGAGTGGGTGTATCGTCAATCTCGTACAGCTCGCCATCAATCCGCACCCGGACAAAGCCGCTCTTCCGGGCCTCCTCCAGCAGCCTGGCATGCTCGCCCTTCCGGGCGCGCACCACCGGGGCCAGTACTTGCATGCGGGTACCCTCAGGGTATTTTTGCACTGCATCTACCATTTGATCCACCGTCTGTTGGCGAATTTCTTTCCCGCACACCGGACAGTGGGGAATGCCTATCCGCGCCCACAGCAGGCGCAGGTAGTCATGAATTTCCGTCACCGTGCCCACGGTGGAGCGGGGGTTGCGGCTGGTGGTTTTCTGGTCGATGGAAATGGCGGGAGAAAGGCCTTCGATGCTGTCCACATCGGGCTTTTCCATCTGCCCCAGAAACATGCGGGCATAGCTGGACAGGCTTTCCACATAGCGGCGCTGGCCCTCGGCATAAATGGTGTCGAAGGCCAGGCTGCTCTTGCCGGAGCCGGACAGGCCGGTGAACACCACCAGCTTGTCCCGGGGGATGGTCAGGCTCACGTTTTGCAGGTTGTGCTCCCGGGCACCGCGGATGATGATGGATTCGTTGCTCATGTCAATACCTCTTTTTGTCGCTTGGCAGTGGGTACAGGGAACAGTGTAGCACACTTTTTTTAATTAATCAACGCAAACACGAACAAATGTTTTTAGAATGTTACATTCTGTTCTTTGACAAGGGCCATGAATGGTTGTATAATAAATAATGCATCGGTTTGCCTACCCGGATACATAGGGAGGTTCATGATGGGCAAGACCCTTTTGCGTTTGCCGGCAGTGCTGGCGGCAGCGCGGCTGGCGCCCGTGGCAGGTGATTCGCATTGCGCTGTTCCTTTTGTGCGCAGGCGCGCTCATCGGCATTGAGTTTGCCCTGGACAAGTCCGACTGGGACAACACCCTGCTCTACTTCATCATGGCCGGCGTGCTGGCTGTGATGGGCACCTCCGCCCTGGCGGACGGCAGAACATAAGCAATTACAAAGGAGAATGTTATGGAGCTTTACCATCCCGCCGGGATGTACAACCAGCTGCCGCCGGAGGATGTTTTCCAGGTGGCGGACAAGCTGGGCAACCTGATGGGCACCGGCTACATCGTCTATCAGTATCAGCCCCACATGTACCCGGACTGCCCCCTGAACCTGTACTTCAACATGGATTGCCAGCCCGATGCCCGCTGCATGCTGCTGGGCATGCTGCTGGCCCGGGCCTATCAGCTGCGGGAGAGCAACCCCAACATGAACGCCTGCGTGTACACCAATATCGACCCCCGGGACATGCGCACAAAGGCTTTCTTTGAGCATTCCGGCCTGGACTGCTCCCAGGGTGAAAACCTGCTGCAGCTGACCCTGCCGGCAGAGGGCATCCGCATTCCCATGAGCTGCCGGGTGGTGCAGACACCCCTGAACACCCCGGAGGAGCACGCCGCGCTGCTGTACCGCCTGCAGCAGAACGACATTACTTATATCGACATGAATTACCTGGCACAGCTCCAGCGCATGCCCCACTTTACCACCCTGGCGCTTCTGCGCAACACGGAAATGGTGGGTGAGGTGATGCTGGCCGGCGAGGGCGACCGGTGCGAGCTGGCTGCCATCTACATCACGCCCATGTGCCGCTGCCAGGGCATGGGCAAGGCGCTGCTGTACCACGGCATGGCAACGATGGCTGCCGAGGGCGTTACCAGCATCACCGCCCGGATCATGAGCCGCTCCATCCCCCAGAACGGCCTGGTGCGCCCCTTTAACCCCCAGCTGCTGGGACAGACCATGATTTACCCCGGACGGAACATTTAACCCAAGGAGGACACACGCGTGGCCAAGCTGTATTTCCGCTACGGAGCCATGGGCTCCAGCAAAACCGCCAATGCCATTATGGTGCAGTATAACTACCACGAGCGCGGCCAGCAGGTGCTGATGGTGAAGCCCAAGCTGGACAACCGGGACGGGGAGCGCACGGTGCTCTCCCGCTGCGGGCTGCAAACGGAGTGCGCTTTCATGGAGGAGCTGCCCCGGATGGATCTCCACGGCTACGACTGCGTGATTGTGGATGAGGCCCAGTTCCTCACCAGGGAGCAGGTGGCCTTCCTTGTCCATATTGTGGATGAATTGAACATCCCTGTGATTTGCTATGGCCTTCGGGCGGATTTCCAGGGGAATTTCTTCGAGGGCAGCCAGTGGCTCATGGCCTGGGCGGACACCATTGAAGAGGTGAAAACCATCTGCTGGTGCGGTCGCAAGGCCACATGCAATGCCCGGGTCATGAACGGCAAGGTCATCAAGGAAGGCGACCAGATTCTCCTGGGCGGCAACAGCCAGTATGTTTCCCTCTGCCGCAGGCACTGGGCCACCGGTCAGCTGCGGGAGGACGCCTGAGGGCTCTGCCCCCTGGGGATCCCGGCAGGGACGCTGTCCCTGCACCCTGCTTAAGGGATTTCGTCCTTTAAGAATCCCTTCCTGCGAGCGTGTTTTGTGCGCCGGCCAAGAAGGGGTTGCGCCATGCGGTACAGGGTTAGCAGTTCCGGGTGCTCTTTGGTTCTTCCCCGCAAGAGAGAAAGAACATCCTTCACGCACAGATACTGTGTGCAAATGCGAACAGCGTGCACTTCCGCACGGAACCCCAAAGAGGTGATACCATGGACTGCCGCCTTTGCCCGCGCCAGTGCGGCGCATTGCGCACCGATACCCAGGGAAATGGCTTCTGCCGCCTGCCGGAGGGCATGCGCATTGCCCGCATTCAGCCTCATTTGTGGGAGGAGCCGCCCATCAGCGGCAGCCGGGGGACAGGTGCGGTGTTCTTCAGCGGGTGCACCCTGCGCTGTGCCTATTGCCAGAATGCCGACATCAGCCACCGTAACCTGGGCCGCAGCTTCACCCCGCAGCAGCTGGCGGACAGCCTGCGCCGCCTGGTGGATGCCGGTGTGCACTCCATCAGCTTCATTACCGCCACACCCTATGTGGAAAAAGTTCTGCAAACCCTGGAGCTGTACCGCCCGCCGGTGCCGCTGGTGTGGAATACCTCCGGCTATGAAACCGTGGACACCCTGCGCCTGCTGGAAGGTGCCATCGACATTTACCTGCCGGACCTGAAGCACTTCTCCCCTGCCATGGGCAGGCTGTGCGCCAGGGCGGAGGACTACTTTGCCGTGACCAGTGCCGCCATCAGGGAAATGTGCCGCCAGACAGGCCCGGCAGTGTACGATGAAGCCGGCCTGATGCGCCGTGGGGTGATTGTCCGGCACCTGATTCTCCCCGGCCTGACCAGCGAGAGCATTGCCCTGCTGGACTGGGTGCAGGCCAACCTGCCAGCCGGCACGCCGGTAAGCCTGATGCGCCAGTATGTGCCCTGCAACAACGTGGACATCCCCGGCCTGAACCGCACCATCACCGCCCGGGAATACCGCCGCGTCCGCGAGCACATGCAGGCCCTAGAGCTGCCCGGCTTCCTGCAGGAGGCAACCGCCGCCAGCGTGGACTTTGTGCCCGTGTTCGGGCAGGAGGAGAGCTTTATCTGAACGAAAAACGCCCGCTCCCTGTTTTTCTTGCAGGGAGCGGGCGCTTTGCGTTACACGCCGTGCTTGACCCGGTCGTGCTCCTCGGCGCGCTTGGCGTTGTTGAAGCGGTCCAGGGTGCCTACCAGGTAGCCGGTGATCCGCCGGATGCGCTGGAAGGGCTGATCGCCAAAGTCGTAGGACAGGTCGACATAGTCGCCGTCCACATGAATGTCCATGCCGAAGGGTTCCCTGCCAAACTTCTCCTTGGCCCGGTGGATGTAGGCGTTGATTTCCGCCTGCTCCAGCTGGCCGCCGGTGACAGTAACATTGCATGCCATGGTGCATCATCTCCTTGGTTGTATTATACACCATTTCTCCCGCTGTGAAACACTATATATTGTGTTTTGCAAAAAAGTTTTTGTCTACTGGTTGTGTTGCCTGGCCATGCGGCGCCTTTTCGGGCGGGTGAACAGGGGCCGGGGCGGCTGGCGCTTTGGGCTTTCCATAAAAGACACCTCCTGGGCATAGCTTGTCCCAGAAGGTGTGTTTTTACATACGGTGGATGATTTCCATGTCCCGGGCAGGGTCGGCGCTGCGGTACATGGCGGTGCCCATAACGGCTACGTCCAGCCCGGCGGCATTCAGGTCGGGCAGGTTGGCAAGGCACACGCCGCCATCGGCCTCCGTCAGGCCGGTATAGCCCATGGCGCGCAGGGCGCGGAGCTTCTCCAGCATGGCCGGCTGAAACTTCTGCCCGCCAAAGCCGGGCTCCACGGTCATCACCAGCACCATGTCCGCATCCGGCAGCAGATGGCGTATGCCCTCCACCGGTGTGCCGGGCTTCACGGACAGGCCGGTGCGCACGCCCAGGCGGTGAATCTGCCGCAGGGTGGCCTGCACATCGCCGGGTATCTCCGCGTGGATGGTAATGCCCCATGCGCCAGCCTTGGCAAAGGCCCCGATGTACGCGGCGGGGTTGTCCATCATCAGGTGCACGTCCAGGGGGATGGCGAAGCGGCTGTGCAGGGCCTGCACCAGGGCCGGGCCATAGCTCAGGTTGGGCACGAAATGGGCATCCATAATGTCCACATGCAGCAGGTCACAGCCGGCGTCCAGCATGCGCTGCACGTCCCGCTCCATGTTCAGGGGATCAGCCGCCAGAATGGACGGCGCAACCTTAATCATACCTTTCCCTCCATGCCTGCCGAACCTCCGCCAGCAGGGCCCGATAGCGCGCCAGGCGCTGGGGGTCGATTTCGCCTGCCTCACACGCGGCGGACACGCTGCACCCCGGCTCCCTGTCGTGATAGCAGGGTTCAAAGCGGCAGTTGCCCTCGTGCTGGGCAAATTCCGGGTAAAAGTCCTTCAGGGTGATGGGTTCCATCTGCCCGTCCAGCTCCAGCAGGCTGAAGCCGGCGGTGTCCAGCACCCGCAGGCCGCCCTGCATCAGCAGCTCTGCATGCCGGGTGGTGTTCTTGCCCCGCTGGATTTTCTGGCTGATTTCCCCCGTTTCCAGCTCAAGGCCCAGCAGCGCGTTCAGCAGGGTGCTTTTGCCCACGCCGGATTGCCCCGTCAGGCAGCACAGGCGGCTGTGCATCATTTCCTTCAGCTGGTTCAGGCCGGTGCCTGTGGCGGCGGAAACGGCGCACACGGGCACCTGGGCGCCGGCGTACTGGCGGCGCAGGTCTGCTGCCAGGGTTTCATCCAGGTCGCATTTGTTAATGACCAGCACCATGCCCATGCCCTGGGCCCGGGCGCGGATCATCATCCTGTCCACCAGGGTCAGGTCGGGCTCGGGCACGGGGGCCACCACAATCAGCAGCAGCTCCACATTGGCAACGGGCGGGCGCAGGCACTGGGATTTCCGGGGGAGTATCTCCTCCAGCCAGCCGTGCTCCTCCCCGGTGCCGGGGGTGAAGAGCACCTCATCGCCCACCAGGGGCGAGAGCTTCATCCGGCGGAATTTCTTCTTGCAGCGCAGGGTGTATTCCAGGCCGCCCCCGTCCACCGCGGTGTAAAAGCCACCCAGCCCGCGGATGAGGGTACCCTGCTTCATTTCGGTATCCGTAGCGTTACCTCCCGTCATTTCAGCGACACCTGATGCTGATAGGCAAACTTTTCATTGAAGTACACCCGATAGGTGTAGTCGCCGGCCTCCTGGGCGGTCAGCTCCACCTCCGGGTGGCGGCTGCTGTTGGCGGTAAACTCGCCCTGGTACACCGTCACCTCGCTGCTGCCGGTGGAAAGGGTGATGCGCACCGCCGTCAGGCCTTCCGCCTGGGGCAGGTCCAGGATCACCCTGGCGCTGGCGAGCATGCTGGGCACCCGGTAGACCGTCAGGGTCACCTTGGCACCCTGGATGACCGCCGTGTCCGCTGCCGGGGTCTGGCTGGCAATGGTGTTGTGCAGGCTGGCATTGTCGGTATCCACATAGGTGACCTCGCTGCTCAGGGCCAGGGAGGCCGCCTGCAGCATGTCCTGTGCCTGGGTAAAGGGCTGACCCTCCAGGCTGGGCACATAGGCCACGCCGCCGGAAACGGTTACCTCCACAATGTCGCCGCTGTTGCACTGCTGGCCTGCCTCCGGGCTTTGGCTGATGATGACATCCGCCTGCACCTTGGTGGACACCACCCGCTCCAGCACCATCAGGGTTACGCCCATGGGCTGCAGGGTGTTGATGGCATCCTGGGTGGTCATGTCGACCAGCTTGGGCAGGGTTTGGCTGGATGGACCCTTCGATACGGTCAGCACCACGGAATCACCCTTGCGCAGGGTGGAATCCGCCTCTGGGGCCTGGAGAATCACCATCCCCTCGGGAATGGTGGGATGGTTGATTTCCACAATTTCCGGGTTCAGCCCGGCACGCTGGGCGCTGCGCTGGGCGGCGGTGACCTCTGTGCCCACAAAGTATGGCACAGTGGTGGAGTTGACCACCTTTTCATAGATGGCAACGCCGCCCATGTACAGGCCATAGCACACCGCAGCGGTCATCAGCAGGGTGAACAGCACCCACAGTCCCTGGTGCTTGCGGGCAGCCCGGCGCTGGGCATGGTGGCGCCCGGTGTCCTCCGCCTTGGGGGAAGGCACCGGCGCGGCGGGCGGCACAATGGGCTTGTCCACCACGCGCGGCTGCATCTTCTCCGCCCGGCCCTCCAGGGCCATGCGCAGCTCCGCAGCCATTTCACGGGCGCTCTGATAGCGGTACTTGGGGTTCTTCTCCATGGCCATCATGCACACATGGTTGATGGCCGGCGGGGAATCCGGCGCGAAATTCTCAATGGGTGCAGGCCGGGCGTGGAGGTGCTGCATGGCAACCGCCACAGGGCTGTCCCCATCGAAGGGCACATGCCCGGTGAGCATTTCATACATCACCACGCCCACGGAGTACAGGTCGCTGGTGACGCCCGCCACCTGGCCGCTGGCCTGCTCCGGGCTGAAATAGTGCACCGAACCCATCACGCTGTCACCCTTGGTGAGGGTGGAGCTGTTGGCCATGCGGGCAATGCCGAAATCCGACACCTTGATGTGCCCGTCTGCGTGCACAAGAATGTTTTGCGGCTTGATGTCCCGGTGGATAATGCCGTTTTGGTGGGCGTGCTGCAGGGCGGAAAGAATGCGGATGGTAATTTGCGCCGCCACCTGGGGCGACAGGCGACCCTTTTCCTTGATAAGCTCCTTCAGCGTTTTGCCCTGAACATACTCCATCACCAGGTAGCGGTTATCGCCGTCCATGCCCACGTCCAGCAGGTTAACAATGTTGTGGTGGGTCATTTTGCTGGCGGCCTCCGCCTCCCGCTGAAAGCGGCTGACGAACTCTGCATCCTGGTTAAATTCGGGCCGGAGCACCTTAACAGCCACGTTGTGCCCTGTGCGCTGGTCAATGGCCCGGTACACAATCGCCATGCCGCCAACGCCAATCTGCTCCACCAGCCGGTAGCGCTCCGCAAGAATCTTTTCGCTCATGCCTCCGCCCCCTTATCCTGCAGCAGCACCAGGCTCACATTGTCCCTGCCGCCTGCGTCCAGGGCGGCGGCAATCAGCTTGTCCGCGGCCTTTTCCAGCCTGTTGTTTTTCAGAATGTCCGCCATTTTCTCGTCTGCAACCATGCCATGCAGGCCATCGGAGCACACCAGCCACACATCGCCCGGGCGGCGCTCCTCGCATATCAGGTCAATCTCAATGCCGTCCTCGGTGCCCACGGCCCGGGTAATCACATTGCGCATGGGGTGATTGGCAGCCTGCTCCGGGGTCAGCATGCCGGCGCGCAAAAGCTCCGCCACCACGGAGTGATCCTCCGTAATCTGCTTCAGCTCCCCATCCCGCAGGCGATAGGCCCGGCTGTCCCCCACGTGGCCCAGGTAAACGCACTTGTCGCTGACCCACAAAACCGTTAGCGTGGTGCCCATGCCGGAAAGACTTTCGTCATCCTTCTGCCGGAGGAACAGGCTGCGGTTCACCGCGCCAATGGCTGTGCGCAGGGCGCCCTGCTCCGGGCTTTTGCCGGAAAGCTGCTCCAGCAGGCCGTCCCGGGCGCCGGCGGAGGCGGTTTCGCCGCCGTTGTGCCCGCCCATGCCGTCCGCCACGCCCCACAGGCGCAGGTCGGGTGCGGCAATCAGCGCATCCTGGTTGCTCTTGCGCACCTTGCCAATGCTGGTGCGCACAGCCAGCGCCAGGTCAGGAGGGGTGTCGGGCATGTCCGGCACCCCGGGTGCCTGGGCAGGCGCGGGCCTTTCGCCGGTCAGGAAGGCCTTCAGGCGGTCCTTGCTCTCCTTGGTAAAGCGGAATTGATGGCTCATGGCTTCTTCTCCATAATGGTTTTCCGGCGCAGCTGACCGCATGCGCCCTCAATATCGTCGCCCATTTCCCGGCGGCGGGTGGCGGAAATGTGCAGCCTTTCCAGGGTTTTGAGGAAGTCCGTCACGGTGCCCTCGCTAACGCCCTGCAGGTGGCGCTCCTCCACCGCGTTCAGGGGAATCAGGTTCACATGGCACTGCATGCCCCGCAGGCGGGAGGCCAGCTCCACCGCGTGCTTCTCCTGGCAGTTCAGGCCGCCCACCAGCGCATATTCAAAAATCACCCGGCGCCCGGTTTTTTCAATGTAGTTCCGGCATGCTTTCAGCAGGTCGTCCATGGGGTAGACCCTGGCAATGGGCATGGTTTGCCGGCGAATCTCGTCGTTGGGTGCATGGAGGGACACGCTGAGGGTGACGGGCAGGTTTTCCTCCGCCAGGTCGTACATGCGGGGAACAATGCCGCAGGTGGACAGGCTCACGTTCCGCAGGCCGATGTTCACCCCGTCCGGCTCCCGCAAAAGGCGGAGGAAGGTCATCACATTGTCGTAATTGTCCAGGGGTTCGCCGCTGCCCATCAGCACCACGTTATGCACCCTGTCCTTGCCTGCCAGAAAGCGGTTTGCGCAGAGAATCTCCCCCAGCATTTCCCCGGGGGTCAGGCTGCGGAGACACCCATCCAGCGTGCTGGCACAGAAGGTACAGCCCATGCGGCAGCCCACCTGGGTGGAAATGCACAGGGTGTAGCCGTGGTGGTAGTGCATCAGCACTCCCTCTACGCAGTTGCCGTCCTTCAGGCCGAAGAGGAACTTCACCGTGTCGTCCAGGCTGGACTGGCGCAGGTCGATGATTTCCACCGGCTGGGCAATGGCGGTTGCCTGCAGGCGGGCACGCAAATCCTTGGGCAGGTTGGTCATGCCGTCAAAGTCCGCACCCTGGTGAATCCACTTGAATATCTGCTTTCCCCGGAAGCCGGGCAGGCCCTGCTCCTTGCACCAGGCGGTCAGCTGGGCCGGGTTCATGCCGGTCAGCTCGGTCATAGGCTTTTCCTCCGCATGCGGCAGATGTAGAAGCCGCCCACCGGGTCGCGGCCGGGCAACAGCTGCAGACCCACATCCGCCTGCCGGCGGAAGACCTCGGGAATGCTGTCCGGCAGTTTGTCGATCTCGAACTCCGGGTGCCTTGCCAGGAAGGCCTCCACCTGCTGCACGTTTTCGCATTTCAAAACGGAGCAGGTAGAGTACACCAGTGTGCCGCCTTCCTTCACATAGGGCGCCACAGCGTCCAGCAGGCGGGCTTGCAGCTGGGTCAGCTCCGCCACGCTTTCGGGGGTTGCGCGGTATTTCACATCGGGCTTGTCGCTCATAACCCCCAGGCCGGAGCAGGGCGCATCCAGCAGCACAGCATCCATGGTCATGTCCATGTCCTCCCGGTGGCGGGAGGCATCACGGGTCATGGGGCGGATGTTTTCCAGGTGCAGGCGCTTGGCCTGGGCGGCAATCAGCGCTGTGCGGTGCTCGTG
The DNA here is from genome assembly GCA_964383815.1 of uncultured Faecalibacterium sp. GTDB lineage: Bacteria > Bacillota > Clostridia > Christensenellales > Aristaeellaceae > UBA11524. The sequence goes on from CAYLIC010000011.1 coordinate 16,171, forward strand.
AAGCTCCCAGGCCTGCACACGGCCTGTGCCGCCCATCATTTCTGCCAGCAGGCAAGCCTTGCCGCCGGGGGCTGCGCAGGCATCCAGCAGCTGAGAACCGCGCTTGGGGTTCACAGCCATGCAGGCCAGCATGCTGCTCTCGCTCTGTATGCTGAAGTGCCCGGCAAGGAAGTCCGCATCCTGGCCAATGTCCGCCATGCCGCGGATGTGCCAGCTGTGGGGTGTTTCGCCCTTTTCGTGCTCCCAGACCTTCTTGTCCAGCAGCTTTTCAAAGGCAGCATCGTCCAGCTCCGTCAGGTTGGGGCGCACAGTCATGCAGGCATCCCGGCCGCTCTGGCTCATGAGGGCAATGGCCTGCTCCTGACCCCAGTCGGCTATCAGCCGCTCCGCCAGCCACTCCGGCACGGAATGCCTGATGGACAGGGCACGGATGGGTTCCCTTTCCGCATCGGGCCAGGAAAGCTCGTCCTTTTTGCGGATCAGGTTCCGCAGAATGCCGTTGCACACGCCGCTGAGGCCTTCCATGCCCAGCTCCCTGCACAGCTCCACGCAGGTGTTGGTGGCGGCACTTTCAGGAATGCGATCCTCCAAAAGAATCTGGCAGGCGCCCAGCCGCAGGATGTTTCTCAGCTTGATGTCCGTGTCTGGCTTTGCCATCACCTGGGCAAGCGCATGGTCGATGGTCAGCAAATGCTCAATGGTGTCGTAGGCCAGGCGGGCCGCCAGGCGGCGGTCAGCCGGGTTCAGGCCGGACTTCACCAGCCTTTCGTTCAGGGACAGGGAGGCATAGGCCTGGTTTTCCGTCACCTCACGGATAACCCCCAGGGCAGCCCGGCGTGCAGCCAGGCCCTCCACCGGCGGCTTGGGCTTGCGCTTTGACGGTTGATTACCACTTTTGTTATAATATCCGCCATGTTTGCGGTCGCCATTACCACGAAAACTACCTTTTTGGTCTTGATTCATCGGCTTTTTACCACGAATATTGTTCATGCTTGCTCCTCTTTCAATACCGTTCCAACAGCCATCGGGTGACCGCGCAGGTAGTCCTTGGCGCTCATGGGCTTGCCGCCTGGGGCCTGGAGTTGGATAATGTTCACCGCATCAGCGCCACAGGCAATGGTCAGCCCGGCCTTGGCATCCGCGGCGAGGATTTCACCCGGCTGGCCTGCGCCCTCTGCCGCTTGCGCCCGCAGCAGCTTCAGCCTGCCGCCCTGGAAGGCCGTGGAGCAGCCGGGCCAGGGGTTCAGGCCGTGAATGCGGTTGACAATATCCCGGGCAGGCAGCGACCAGTCCACCACGCCCATGGCCTTGTCCAGCATGGGGTCATAGGTCATGGCGGCTTCATCCTGGGGGATGCGCACCAGGGTGCCGTTTTCCAGCTGGCGGAGGGTTTCCAGCAGCAGGTCTGCACCCATGTGGCTCATGCGCAGGGTCAGCTCCCCGGCGGTTTCGCCAGGGAGAATCTCCGTGGCGCTTTTCAGCAGCATGTCGCCGGTGTCAATGCCCTTGTCCATCATCATGGTGGTTACACCGGCCTGCCTGTCGCCCTGGAGGATCGCCCAGTTGATGGGTGCGCTGCCCCGGTGCCTGGGCAACAGAGAGGCATGGACGTTGATGTTTCCCATAGGGGGAATGTCTAATATCTCCTGGGAGAGAATCTGCCCAAAGGCGGCGGTTACGCACAGGTCAGGCGCCAGGGACTTCAGGTCTTCCACACCATCACGGCGGATGCGCTGGGGCTGGTACACGGGGATGTTCTGGCTGACGGCATACTCCTTCACGGGGGAGGCGGTCATTTTGTTGCCCCGTCCCCTGGGGCGGTCCGGCTGGGTAAACACACCCACCACCTGATACCCGTTTTCGCACAGGGCCTTCAGGGATGGCACGGCAAACTCCGGCGTGCCCATGAACACGATTCTCATGCCTCGTCGTCCTCCGGCACATGGCCTTCGATTTCCCCGGGGGTCAGCTCCCTGTCCATCACATCAATATACACCCGCCCGTCCAGGTGATCCAGCTCGTGGCACACGGCCCGGGCAAAGAAGCCTTCCGCCTCCAGCTCAAAGGGCTTGCCCTTTCTGTCCTGGGCCTGCACCTTCACATGGTTGGGCCGGGTGACGATGCCCTGCCGGCCGGGCAGGCTCAGGCAGCCTTCGCGCCCGCACTGGGAGCCGCTCCTTTCCACAATCACGGGGTTGATCAGCTCCACCAGGCCATCGCCAATATCGATGACCACCACCCGGCGCAGGATGCCCACCTGGGGCGCGGCAAGGCCCACGCCCTCGGCCTTGTACATGGTGTCTGCCATGTCCTTCAGCAGCACCCACAGCCGCAGGTCGAACTTCTCCTGGGGTTTGCACACCTTGCGCAGGCATTCCTCGCCCAGCTTGACAATATTGCGAATCGCCATAATACCATATCTCCTCACATCATGGTTGTTGGGTTATACTCAAAATAGGTATCCACCTGGGGCGCCTCCTGCCGGGCCAACTCGGTCAATGCGGCAGCGAAGGCCTCGGTGTCCCTGTGTACCAGCAGCTTCATCAAAATGTGCCAGCGGCTTTTTCCCCGAAGGATGGTTACCGAGGGCTGATCCAGCCGGATCATCAGCGTGCGCCTTTTCCAGGCGGGGTGCTCCTCCAGCAGGTGGGTGCATGCCTCCATCAGGGCGGCGGCGTGCTCCTGGGCAGCCTTGGCAGAGGTGGATTCCACCAGCAGCCGGGCCATGATGGTGAAGGGCGGATACAGCCCGGTGCGGCGCTTGTCGAACTCCTGCTCGAAAAACGCGCGATAGTCCTGCCTGGCAGAGGCCAGGATGGTTTCGTCCTCCGGCTTGTAGGTCTGAATGATAACCGTTCCCGGTGTATCTCCCCGGCCTGCCCGGCCCGCCACCTGGGTCAAAAGCTGAAAGGTGCGCTCCCTTGCCCGGTAGTCCGGCAGGTTCAGGGTCATGTCGGCAGCGATGACCCCCACCAGGGTCACCCGGGGAAAGTCCAGGCCCTTGGCAATCATCTGGGTGCCCACCAGCACCCGCGCCCGGCCGGAGCGGAACTCGTCCAGCAGCTTTTGGTGTCCATCCTTGCCGGATGTTGTGTCGATGTCCATGCGCACGGTGGGCACGCCGGGCAGCAGCCGGTGCAGCTCTTCCTCCACCTTTTGCGTGCCGGCGCCGAAATAGCGGATGTACCTGCTGCCGCACTCCGGGCAGGCCTGGGGCGGGGGCTGCACATAGCCGCAGTAGTGGCAGTGGAGCTGCCCATCACCGCCGGAAACATGGTAAGTTAAGGAAACATCGCAGTTGGGGCACTTCATCACATGGCCGCAGCTGCGGCAGCTGATGAAGGCGTTGTACCCACGGCGGTTCATCAGCAGCATGGCCTGCTGACCGCGGCGCATGCAGTCCTTCAGGGCGGTAGCCAGCCGGGCGGAGAACACCGTGCGGTTGCCCTGCTCCAGCTCCTGGCGCATGTCGATGATTTCCACCTGGGGCATGGGCCTGTTCAGCACCCGGTGGGGCATTTCCAGCAGGGTGTAGTCGCCCCTTCTTGCCCTGGCGAAGGAAAGGATGCTGGGTGTGGCGCTGGCCAGCAGCAGTGTGGCGCCCTCCTCCTGGCAGCGCCAGGCGGCAACCTGCCGGGCATCGTATCTGGGGTGACGGTCGCTGAGGTAGGTGGTTTCGTGCTCCTCGTCCACCACAATCAGCCCCAGTTTTTCCGCCGGTGCAAACACGGCGGAGCGGGCGCCAATCACCACCCGGGCCTCACCCCGGCGGATGCGCCGCCACTCGTCAAACCGCTCCCCAGGGGAAAGCCTGGAGTGCAGCACCGCTGCCACCGGGCCAAACCGCCTGCGGAACCAATCCACCATTTGCGGGGTCAGGGCGATTTCCGGTACCAGAATCATGGCAGACTTGCCCATGCCCAGGGTTTCCCGCACCAGGCGGATGAAAACCTCCGTCTTGCCGCTGCCTGTAACCCCGTGGAGCAGGAATTTCCCCTGTCCCCGGGTCAGCTCCGGCAGCATAATGCTCAGCACCTCCTGCTGAGAAGGCGTCAGTGCAGGGTCGGGCGCAGGCGGGCCGTCTGCATCCCCGCCCGGGCGGCGCAAAACCTCCTGCTGGGAGAGCGCCACCAGGCCTGCCGCCTCCAGCTGGCGCAGGGCCTCCAGGGGGTCGCGCACCACCAGCTTCAGCTCGCTGACGGGCTTCGGGATGCCGTCCTGCAAAAGGTGCAGCAGGGTCTTGCGCTTCTGGGAGCGGCCCTGGGCTGCCATGGCCTCCGCCAGCTGCTCCCGGGGGATGATCAGCCGGGCCAAGGGCTGCTGCTTCACCTGCACGCGCCCGCCGCGCATTTCCGCAGGCAGCATGAGCCGCAGGGTTTCCGCCAGGGGGCAATGGGCGTCCTCCGCCATGCGCCTTGCCAGCGCCAGCAGGCAGGGGAGAATGGCGGGATAGTCCTCCAGGGGAGCAACCACACAGCGCAGCTTCTCCGGCGGCACATCGCTCTCCTCCGTCAGGCCGACCACCACACCTTCCTTCCGCCGTGGGCCGAAGGGCACTTCCACCCGCTGGCCCACGGAAAGGTGCATACCCTCCGGTATGGCATAGGTGAAGGTATGCGCCACATCCTCGTGCACAATGTCTACAATGACCTGGGCCAGCATCCCCTCACCCCTTTCAGGTGCAAAATAAGCCACTATCCATTATACTGTTTTTCGCTGCATTTCACAAGGGGCAAGGCCTTGCCAAAACGAAAAAAGCAGCGCGAAATGCGCCGCTTATGCGGGCCTGTCCTGCATGGTTACCAGGAAAATACTGCCGATGATCAGCCCGCCGCCTGCCACCGTTAGCCAGGTGATGCCCTCGCCCAGCAGCAGCACGCCGCCCAGCACGGTGGTCAGGGGCGTCAGGTTGATGAAGATGGCGGTTGCCAGCGGGGACATGGCATCAATGGCGTTGCCGTACAGGTAGTAGCACAGGGCGGAGCACACCACCGCCAGCACAGCCATAGCGGCCCAGCCGTCCCAGGGGATGGCTGGCAGGCTGCACTGCTCCCCAAGGGCCAGGGGCAGCAGGGTTACCAGGGCGGTGATGGCCTGCCAGGCGTTCATGCTCAGGCTGGAATACCCCGCCCGCAGGCGGCGGCTTATGAAAATATATGCAACCCACACGGCGCTGGCGCCCAGGATGAACAAATCGCCCACCAGGGAGTCCTGCCCATCATTGGTGCCGGAGAGCAGGATCAGCCCCACTCCCAGCAGGGAGATGAGCGCGCCTGCAACCTGCATGGGGCGCAGGCGGGTTTTGTCAATCAGGGTTTCCGCCGCCATGGTCATAACGGGAATGGCTGCCAGTATCAGCGATGCGCTGACTGTGGAGGTGCGCAGAATGCCATTGTACTCACAGAAGTAATACACGGTAATGCCCGTCAGCCCGGAGAGCAGCATGGGCGCCACATCCGCCCGGCGCAGGTGCAGGCGCTTTTCCTTGCACAGGGTGATGGGCACCAGGCAGGCGGCGGCAATCACATAGCGGAAAAAGGCCAGGGTCATGGGGGTAAAGCCGGCGTTCATGGCATGCTTGCTGGCAATGAAGGAAAGGCCCCACATGCAGTTGACAAACACCATGCTCCACCAGTGCTTCTTCATGGGCTGCACATCCTTTGGTGAAAAGATAAAAACCCGCCTGTCGCACAACAGACGGGTGATTTATGCGAAGCTGACCAGGCTCAGGCCTCTTCCTGAGTCTTGGGAAGCGCACGCTGCACGTTGCCGCTACGCAGGCAACGGGTGCACACGTTCATCCGCTTGGCAGCACCGTTCACCATCACGCGAACGCTCTGCACATTGGGCGCCCAGGTGCGGTTGGTCTTGCGGTTGGAATGGCTGACGTTGTGACCGTTCAGCGTACCCTTCTCGCAAATCTCACAATACTTACCCATCAGAATCCACCTCCTTGTTGGAGCTTGCACACATCAAAGCTTTGTAATTGTACCATGCCGCCAGCGAAAATGCAAGGGGTTTTGCTGGATTTTCGCAGAAAAGCCGGGCACTTTCTTCCTTTGCTTGACTTTTTTTGCGCCCGCAGGTATGATGGGAGTATCAATTTTGACGAATGGAGCGATTTTTCATGAAGCGGCTGATAGCCCTTGTGCTGTGCCTGGTGTGCCTTTGCAGCCATGCGCTGGCTGTGCCGAAGGACTACGTTGTCAGCAATGGCGACAGGGAAAGCAAGCGCATTGCCATTACGGTGGACGACTGCAAAAACAAGACTTACCTCTACGCTACCTTCGACCTGAGCCAGGCGCTGGGCATTCCCTTTACCTATTTTCCTTCCGGCTATGCGCTGAAGGAGGAGGATGGCGACCTGTGGCGCAGCATCATCGATGCGGGCAGCGAGATTGGCTGCCATGCCTATGCCCACGACAGATTGCCCGACATGACCACCACCGGCATGCTGCAGACGCTGCTGCGCTCCCAGGAGCAGCTGGACAAGGTGCTGGGCTTTCACTACGGGATGCAGGTCCTGCGCCCGCCCTATGGCAGGCTGGAGAGCGAGAAGGCCTCCCGCAGCACGGTGCTGAGCCGGATTGACCGGGCAGGCTTTCTGAAGGTGGTTTTGTGGGACGTGAGCCAGACCGACCCGGTTAAGTGCTTGCCCAAGGTGAAGAATGGCTCCATCCTGCTGTTCCATGCCGAAAAGGCGGATTATTCCTGCCTGGAAACCCTCCTTCCCCAGCTGAGGGAGCAGGGATTTGAGTTTGTTACCGTCAGCCAGCTGCTGGGCCTGCCGGAAAACGAAATTTCCGATACGCCCTATGTGCGCGGACAGTGAAGCCTGTTCTTTCGGGGTGTGAAAGAAGTCGGAAAAGCCATTGACAAAGGACGAACATTTTTGCTACAATCATCGTTAATCTTACAGGATTTGAGGAGGATGTGCCCATGCTGCAAAAGGTCGTTCGCGAAGGTCTGACGTTTGATGATGTGCTGCTGGTTCCCGCCAAGAGCGAGGTTTTGCCCAGGGATGTGGACCTTTCCATCCAGCTGACGCCCGTGATTAAGCTGAACATTCCCATGATGTCCGCCGCCATGGACACGGTGACCGACGCCCGCATGGCCATTGCCATGGCCCGGGAAGGCGGCCTGGGTGTTATCCACAAGAATATGAGCATTGCCGAGCAGGCTGCCCAGGTGGACAAGGTGAAGCGCTCCGAGCATGGGGTGATTACCGATCCCTTCTTCCTCTCCCCCGAGCATCTCATCCAGGATGCGGAGGACTTGATGGCCCGCTATCGCATCAGCGGCGTGCCGATTACCAAGGATGGCAAGCTGGTGGGCATCCTGACCAACCGTGACCTGCGCTTTGAAACGGACTACACCCGCCCCATCCATGAGGTGATGACCAGCAAAAACCTGGTGACCGCCCCCGTGGGCACCACCCTGGAGCAGGCCAAGGCCATCCTGGCCCAGCACCGCATTGAAAAGCTGCCCATTGTGGACGAGGATTTCAACCTGCGCGGGCTGATTACCATCAAGGATATTGAGAAGAACACCAAGTATCCCAACAGCGCCAAGGATGCTCACGGTCGCCTGCTGTGCGGTGCCGCCGTTGGCGTAACCAAGGACGTGTTCGACCGGATCGACGCCCTGGTGGATGCCAAGGTGGACGTGATTTCCATCGACACTGCTCACGGGCACTCCATGGGCGTGGTGCGCCAGGTGGAGGCCATCCGCAAGCGCTATCCCAACATTCAGCTGTTCGCCGGCAATGTGGCCACCGCCGGCGCCACCCACGACCTGATTTCCGCCGGTGTGGATTGCGTGAAGGTGGGCATTGGCCCCGGTTCCATCTGCACCACCCGTGTGGTGGCGGGCATTGGCGTGCCCCAGGTCACCGCTGTGGCGGACTGTGCCGAGGAGGCCGACAAGCACGGTATCCGTGTGATTGCGGACGGCGGCATTAAGTATTCCGGCGATATTGTGAAGGCACTGGCCGCCGGTGGCTCCTGCGTTATGCTGGGCAGCCTGCTGGCCGGTACCGAAGAGGCACCCGGCGATATGGAAATCTACCAGGGACGCTCCTTCAAGGTATACCGTGGCATGGGTTCCCTGGGCGCCATGGCAGTTGGCTCCAGCGACCGTTATTTCCAGGAAAACTCCAAGAAGCTGGTGCCCGAAGGCGTGGAAGGCCGCGTGCCCTACAAGGGCACCCTGGCGGACACCATCTTCCAGATGGTCGGCGGTCTGCGGGCAGGCATGGGCTACTGCGGCGCACCCACCATCGATGCCCTGCGCAGGGACAGCGAGTTCATCCGCATCACCAGCGCCGGTCTGGCGGAGAGCCACCCCCACGACATTTCCATCACCAAGGAAGCGCCCAACTACTCCAGCCGGTAATCATTCCGCGCGTTTTGCACACAAAAGCCGCAGGCATTTTGCCTGCGGCTTTTGATGCTGGGCGGCGGAGGCGTGCACACGCATTCTCCCCGGGTCGCTGTGCGCCTGTTGCGCACCGTGGCCCCGCCAGAACGTTACCGGGAAAACGCAGTCCAGCCAGGGATTCTCAAGGGATGAAATCCCTTAAGCAGGGTGAAGGGACAGCGTTCCTTCCGCGTTACCTGCCGCTCTTCAGGCAGGCGCCGTTTTTGATGAAGTAGTCCGCGCCGCTCCACAGGGTGATGACCAGCACCCAGATGAGCAGCAGGGCGCTGAACCAATGGCTGAGGGCTGGCAGGCGGTTGAGCATCAGGAACAGCACCAGGGCAATCTGGCTCACGGTTTTGATTTTCCCCAGCTTGCCGGCGGCAATCACCTGCCCGTTGCCCACGGCGACCATGCGCAGGCCATCCACGCACAGCTCCCGGGCCAGGATGATGACCACCGCCCAGGCGGGCATGAGGCCGACGTGAATCAGCATAATGAAGGCGCTCAGGTTCAGCAGCTTGTCGGCTACCGGGTCGATAAACTTGCCAAAGTCCGTCACGATGCCGTTTTTCCGGGCGATGTGCCCATCCAGAAAATCGGTGAAGGCGGCAGCGCCAAAAACGGCGGCAGCCAGTAGGTTGCACAGGGTGGTGCCGGGGTACATCAGCGCCACCATCACGGGGATCAGCCCCATGCGCACCAGGGATAGCTTGTTAGGCAGGTTCATTGCATTTCTCCCATCAGGTCGTAGGTTTCAGCCCGGGTGATTTTCACATTGACAAAGGAGCCAATCTCCGGCGTCTTTTTGGCGGTAAAGACAATTTCGCCATCGGTTTCCGGGGCCTCAAACTGGCTGCGGCCCAGGATGAACCCATCCTCGCTCACATCGGTGACCAGCACCTTTTCCACAGTGTTCAGGCGCAGCCGGTTCCGCTTGAGGGAAATGCCCGCCTGCAGGTTCATCAGCCTGTCCAGGCGCTCCTGTTTGATTTCCTCGGGAATCTGGTCGGGCATGCGGGCGGCAGGGGTGTCCTCCTCGGCGGAATAGGCAAAGGCACCCAGCCTGTCAAACTCTGCCTCCTGCAAAAAGTCCAGCAGCTGCTGGAACTGTTCCTCCGTTTCACCGGGGAAGCCCACAATGATGCTGGTGCGCAGGGCAAATCCTCGCTCCCGTGCCAGCCGCAGGCAGCGGCGAATGTCGCTGGAATCGCCCCGGCGGTGCATGCGGCGCAGCACGGTATCGTTGATATGCTGGATGGGCAAATCAAGATACTTGCAAATGTTGTCATGCCGGGCCATCACGTCCAGCAAGCGCTGATCGGTTTCATCCGGGTAGCAGTACAGCACCCGCAGCCAGTCCACACCCTCAATGGCGGCAGCCTTTTCCATCAGCTCCGGCAGAGCGGAGTGCTCCTGCCAGTCCGTGCCATAGCGGGTGGTGTCCTGGGCCACCAGGATGTGCTCCTTCACGCCTTGACTGGCCAGGCGGGCAACCTCCTCCAGCACGGCCTTTTCGTCCCGGGAGCGGTAGTGACCGCGAATCAGCGGAATGGCGCAGAAGGTGCAGCGGTTGTTGCAGCCATCTCCAATGCGGGTATAGGCGGTATAGCCGGGGGTGGTCAGCACCCGGCTGTGCTCCAGAAAGTCGAACTTCTCCTGGCACAGGGACTGGCGCTTGCCTGCCAGCGCCTGGTCGATGGCGTCCGCCAGGTGCTCATACTGGTTCACGCCCATCAGCAGGTCAATCTCCGGGATCTCCTCCAGCAGGCTTTTTTCATACCGCTGGGCCAGGCAGCCAGTAACCACCAGGGCCTTGCACCTGCCTGTTTTCTTATATTCTGCCATTTCCAGAATGGCATCGATGGATTCCTCCTTGGCGGACTCGATAAACCCGCAGGTGTTCACCATCAGCACATCGGCCTCTGCCGGGTCGCCGGTGAAGGTATAGCCTCTGTCCTGCAAAAGGCCCAGCGCCAGCTCGGAATCCACGCGGTTCTTGTTGCAGCCCAGGGAAATCATGCCAACTTTCAGCTTCATGGGTGGTCCTCTCCGTATTCAGAATAATACGCGCCTATTGTATCATGTTTTTTTCTGTTTGAAAAGAAGAATGGTGTCATTCGGGAACATAAAAACCGCCCGAACATCCTTCGTCCGGGCGGTTCTGGAATTCACCGTAAGGAAGGCCAGCCTTACTGGTTTGCCTGCAGCTCCAGCAGGTAGCGGGACAGGGCCTCCTGCCAGGGTGGCAGCCGGTTGAAGCCGGCAGCGTCCAGGCTGGCCTTGCTCAGGCGGGAGTTGGCCGGGCGCTTGGCAGGCGTGGGATACTGGCTGGTGGGCATCGGGTTCACCCGGCAGCGGCAGCCGCCCTGGTGCATGATTTCCGTGGCAAACTCCGCCCAGGAGCAGAAGCCCTCGTTGGTGGCGTGGTAGATGCCATAGCGGTTGGTCTGAATCATGTCGCAGATGAGGCGGGCCAGATCCCTGGTGTAGGTGGGCGAGCCAAACTGATCCGCCACCACGTTGATTTCCTGCTTCTCCGCGCCCAGGCGAAGCATGGTTTTCACAAAGTTGTGCCCGTTCAGGCCAAACACCCACGCTGTGCGGACGATGAAGTACCGGGTCATCAGGCTGCGGACGGCCTCCTCGCCCTGCACCTTGCTCAGGCCATATACGTTCTTGGGGTTGTAGGGTGCGTTGACCTCGAAGGGCGTTTCGCCTTCCCCGTTGAACACATAGTCGGTGGACACCAGGAGCAGCTTGGCATCCACTGCCAGGGCGGCGCGAACCATGTTCAGCGTGCCCATGCCGTTTACGCCGGCGCATTTTTCCGGCTCCTGCTCCGCCTTGTCCACGGCGGTATAGGCCGCGCAGTGCACAATGGCGTCCGGGTCGTAGGCGCGGATGGCGCGCATCACGGCCTCGCCGTCCGTCAGGTCAAAGTCCTGGTAGTCCACGCCCATGGCGTCAATCTTCAGCTCCGCCAGGCGCTTCATCACGTCATAGCCCAGCTGGCCCGCAACACCTGTAACCAGTACCTTCATACGAACACCCCTTACCGATTTCCGTACATCTTCTCGTAATACTGCTGATACTCACCGGAGATAATCTCCTGCCACCAGTCCTTATTGTCCAGGTACCACTGGATGGTCTTTTTGATGCCGTCCTTGAACATGGTTTCTGGCAGCCAGCCCAGCTCGTTATGAATTTTGGTGGGGTCGATGGCGTAGCGCAGGTCGTGGCCCTTCCGGTCGCCCACATAGGTAATGAGGCTTTCCGGCTTGCCCAGCTCGTGGCAGATGATTTTCACAATATCGATGTTCTTCATCTCGTTGTGGCCGCCAATGTTGTACACCTGGCCCACCCGGCCATTGTGAATAATCAGGTCAATGGCCTTGCAGTGATCCTCCACATACAGCCAGTCGCGGACATTTTCGCCAGTGCCGTACACAGGCAGGGGCTTATCGGCCAAGGCGTTGGCGATCATCAGGGGGATCAGCTTCTCCGGGAAGTGATAGGGGCCATAATTGTTGGAGCAGCGGCTGATGGTCACTGGCAGGCCGAAGGTGCGGTGGTAGGCTAGCACCAGCAGGTCAGCACCCGCCTTGGAGGAGGAATAGGGGCTGCTGGTGTGGATGGGGGTTTCCTCGGTGAAGAACAGGTCGGGGCGATCCAGGGGCAGGTCGCCATAGACCTCGTCAGTGGACACCTGATGATAGCGCTGAATGCCATACTTGCGGCAGGCATCCATCAGCGTGGCGGTGCCCATGATGTTGGTTTGCAGGAACACGCCGGGGTTCTCAATGGAGCGGTCCACATGGCTCTCTGCTGCGAAGTTCACCACAATGTCCGGGTGCTCCTCTTCAAACAGCTGGAACACCGCCTCCCGGTCGCAAATGTCCGCCTTCACAAAGCGGAACTGGGGGTTATCCATCACAGGCTTCAGGGTGGAAAGATTGCCTGCGTAGGTCAATTTGTCAAGGCACACGATGCGGTAATCCGGGTATTTCTTCAGCATGTGAAACACAAAGTTGCTGCCGATAAATCCGGCGCCGCCGGTTACGATAATGTTCATGATACCATCCTTTCTCGCGTGAGGCGACAGAGGCGCTGCCCCTGGTTACAGCTGGCGCAGGTAGGCGGCGATGGCCTCATCCTGGCAGGCAGGGAAGAAGTATTCGGCGAAGTGCTCGCCGCTGATGGTTTCCCGGAGGAAATCCTGGTCGATGTCGTGGAGGATGTCGATCAGCGGGCGGTAGGTGATGGCCTTCACGCCGTCGAGAATCTTCTTGTTCCGCTGCTCGGGCACCACCCGCTCCTTGGGGTAGCCGTTGCCGTGACCAAAGCCGAACAGCTGCTGGAAGATCATCTCCAGGTTCAGCTCCGCACCCCAGCCAAATCCCTTGGCAAAGGGCAGGGCCACGCAGTTGCCATCGTTAATCTGGGCGAACATGTACCCATCGGAGGGATCCACCACATGCCCGCACAGCACGCCGGGAAAGCTGTTGCAGGCCAGCATGGCACCCTCGCCGGTGCCGCAGCCGGTTACCACATAGTCCGCCGCGCCGGTGGACAAAAGCAGGGAGGCCAGCAGGCCGCACTTCACATAGGTCAGCTGGCATTCGTCCTCGGCGGTGTACATGCCATAGTTGATGACGGTGTGGCCCATGGGCTCCACAACCTTCTTCAGGGAGGCCTCAATCATGCCGTTCTTGGCGGCCTGGCTGTTTTCGTTTATCAATGCAATCCGCATAAAATCCATCCTTTCCGATCAGCTTGCTTCATTATAGCACAGTTGGGCCGTTGTTGCAATCGCAGGCAAGGCGCAGGTGCAGCAGGTATTCCTCCGTGTCCGGCTCGAGCTCCTTTTCCCCCGTGGGCAGAAACCCGTGCCGCTGGTAGAACCGCAGCGCCTTTCCGTTCTTCTCCAGGGCCCACAGGTGGGTGGCGTGGCGTTCCTCCACCGCATAGCGCAGCAGCGCCGCGCCCACCCCGTGGCCCTGCAGGCATGGCTCCACATACAGCTGGCGCACCTCATCGCCGTGAACGGTCACCATGCCGCGAACAATGCCATCATCATACACCAGGGTGTCCGCCAGGCGTCGGGCATCCTCCTGGAACTGCCGGGCCACGGTGAGCACCTGCATTTTCCCAAAGGAATAGCCCTCATCCTGAAAGATGGGGAAGAAGCTCAGCCGGTTGTTGAACACCAGCATTTCCGCAATGCGGCCCGCATCCTCCTTTGTGGCGGGACGAATGCTTTGCATCACGCGCTCACCTCTGATAAATGTCGAAGGGCTTGCCATCCCGCACCATCACGGGAATCACGTCCAGGGGCGCAGGAACGGCAACATACTGCCCGCCGGGGTAGCTTTCGCCGGTGCAGGCATCCACCCAGGTGCAGCCTGCAGGCAGGTATACCTGCCGGGTGGTGGCGCCGGCCTCCATCACGGGGGCCACAAGCAGATCCGGGCCGAACATGTAGCAGTCCTCCACCCGGGCGGCGGCGGCATCGGCAGGGAAGTCGTAATACAGGGGGCGCATCACCGGCGCGCCGGTTTCGTGGGCGGCAAGCATCAGGCTGCGGATGTAGGGCCGCAGGCGCTCGCGGATGAACAGGAACTTCACCAGAATGCTGTACACATCCTCGCCAAAGCTCCACACCTCATTGTCCTGGCCGGAGGTCAGCTGGCGCACGTTGTTGATGTACTCCTGCTCCCGCTCGTGCCATGGGCTGCGCTCGCCGTGCATGCGGAACACCGGGCAGAAGCAGCTCCACTGGAACCACCGCACCAGCAGCTCACGGAAAGCCGGATCGTCAATCACCCCGCCCAGGAAGCCGCCAATGTCGCTGGTCCACCAGGGAATGCCCGCCATGCCCATGCTCAGGCCGGCCTGCAGCTGCTCCCGCATGGCCCGGAAGGAGGAGTGCACGTCCCCGGACCAGGTGAGCACGGCATACTTCTGGCTGCCTGCCCAGGCGCAGCGCACCAGGGACAGGATGTCCTTCTCCCCGGCGGCCTTCAGGCCCTCGTAAAAGCCCTTGGCATAACCCACAGGGTAGGTGTTGGTTACCTGCAGGGCCGGGCCTGCCCACAGGCGGTAGTTGTCGAAATCGTAGGAGGATTCCGGCTCCGCCTCGTCCAGCCAGAAGCAGTGGATGCCCTTGTCGTAATAGTTTTCCTTGCAGCGCTCCCACACATATTTCTGCGCGCCGGGGTGGGTGGCATCGTAGTACACGGTGGGGCCCATCCAGGTGTTGCGCTCGGAGCAGCGGTCGGTGGCCATCAGGTAGCCTCTTTCCGCCATGGGGCCCCAGTTTTCACTGCGCTCGTCAATGGTGGGCCACACGGACACGGCGGTTTCAATGCCCATGTCCCGCAGCTCCTTTACCATGGCCTCCGGGTCGGGCCAGTCCCGGGGTTCAAACTTAAAATCGCCCTGCAGCGTCCAGTGGAAGAAGTCAATCACAATCACGTCCATGGGCAGGCCGCGACGCTTGTGCTCCCGGGCCACGCGGAGAACCTCCTCCTGGTTGCGGTAGCGCAGCTTGCACTGCCAGTAGCCCATGCCGTATTCAGGCATCATGGGTGTGCGGCCGGTGGCAGCGGAGTATTGGTATTCAATCTCCGCCGGGGTGTCGCCAGCGGTGATGAAATAGTCCAGCTTTCTGGTGGAGCGGGCTGTCCACTCAGTTTTGTTGGTGCCGAAGGTGGCGGTGCCAATGGCGGGATTGTTCCACAGAAAGCCGTATCCCCTTGTGGACACATAGAAGGGTACGCTGGCCTGGGAGTTCCGGTGTGCCAGCTCCAGGGTGGCGCCCTTTTTGTCCAGGTGCCGGTGCTGGTACTGGCCCATGCCGAAAATCTTCTCATCGTCATAGGCCTCAAAGCGGGCGGTCAGCTCGTAGGCATCGGTGCCCAGGATAGGCCGCATGTCCCTGGCGGCAATGCGCAGGGGAAGGCAGTAGCGGTTGATCCTGTCCCGGGTGCGCCAGTATTCCTCCGTCAGCAGCTGACCCTTCTGGTTGTAGAAGCTGATCCACCCTTCCGGGTTCACCCGGGCGGTGATTTTGCCGTTGGTCAGCGTGGCCACGGTGCCGGTGGAATGGTACTTTTTCCACTCCTCGCCCTGATACCAGGGGTCGGTGGTGTCGATGGTTTCAAAGGTGATGGTGCTGTCCGTTTCCTTCACAGGCTCGGTCAGCGCCCAGTCGTTTGTGTCCATGCGGGGGTCGGGGGTCATGCGGATGCGCAGGGAGTTCTCGCCCCAGGGGTCAATCCACACCCGGGTGTTTCCCTGGGCGATAATCAGGCGCTTTCCTTCCTGGTAAACGGTCATGGTATTGCTCCTCTCTTATTCCAGGGTAAAGGTCATGGAGCCGCCCAGGGCGCCATTCAGGTAGAAGCTGAGGGTGTATTCCCCGCCGGGCAGCTCGCCGCAATAGGTGGTGTAGGAAGTGAACAGCTCGGTGATGTCAACGTTCCAGTCGTCCTGTTCCTGCAGGGAAGGCGAGAACAGAAAGCTCCCCTCCAGGGTAAAGCAGTATCCCTCCGGGGATACCAGGCTGGTTACCAGCAGGGCGGTTTGCTCCTCCTCCACCTGATAGGCAGAGCGCACCTGAAGGAAAATGGCGCTGTCCGGCTCCAGGAGTGCCTGGGCGGTTATGGCGGGCATGGGTGGCTGGCGGGTGTTGGCGGCGCTTTCCGCCCGGGCGGCAGGCACGGCGCTCAGGTACATGTCCGCATTGGTGAAGGCATAGCGGTCAAAGGCCTCCGGGGCGGGCAGCTCCACCGCCTGGGCCAGGCTTTCCGGCATAGCCATGCCGGTGGCAGGCTCGCCATGGGCGTGCTGGAGCCACAGGCGATAGCTGCGCCCGGGCGGCACCAGCAGGGTGGCCCGGGAGGTTCCCTCCGTTGTGTAATAGGAATAGTAGGGATTCGCCACATCCTCCACAAAGAGGACATTCAGGCAATCCTCCTGGCTGCAGGCCATATCGCAGGCAGACCAGTCCACATCAATCTCCCCCGCGCCCGGCACAGCCGTGAAGCCGGCAACCCATGTGGCGTTGTGCTTCACTGCCTGCAGCAGCTGCCCGGCAATGCCCACATAGCGGTTGACGCCTTCCCCATAGGAGGCCACGCACAGGCCGCACAGGCTGGCCTCATTGTCCAGCAGAATGCCGCCGGGCAGCATGGGCACCTGGGCGGTAAAGGTCAGCGCATAGTCCTCCCCATAGGGGATAATGGCCCGCTGCTCCAGGGTGGAATAGCAGGGCGCACCCTTTTCGTCATAGCCGAGCACTGCCACAGGCGCGCCTTCCAGGTTCAGCGCCAGCGGCTCGGCAGGGGAAGGGGATGCCAGGGTCAACAGTGCCAGGTCGCTGCCCATAGGGCGCACCTGGGTGATAGCCATTGTTCCGCCGGCGCCCTGGGCCATCAGGGTGCCCTGCTCCGCCAGGTGGGCGGCAGCCAGCAGGGTGGAGGCATCCTGGCACAGGGCGGCTGTGCCCACAGGGGTGCCATCCTCCGCCACCAGCAGGTAAAAGGGGCTGGCGTCCTCCGCCAGGGCGGGACAGGCCAGCAGCAGCGCCAGCAGCAGAATCAGCCATTTTCTCATCCTTCGCAAGCCTCCTTGCAACGGTCGCTTTTGCATTCATTGTACCACAGCCGCTTTGCTCTTGACAATCCCCCGCTGCTGGCTTATCATGGGTTTGTGTATGACCAAAGGAGGTACTTTCCACCATGAAAACGATTTCCGGGCAGGTGCTGGACCAGGAGCGGGCCCTTTATGGTCTGCGGGATGCAGCGGTGCTCTCCTGCCGTTTTGAAGGCCCGGCCGACGGGGAATCCGCCCTGAAGGAGTGCGGCGGCCTGACCATTGACAACTGCGATTTTCTTTTGCGCTATCCCCTGTGGCATGTGGATCACTCCACCCTGAAGGACTGCCGCATGACCGACACCTGCCGCGCCGCCCTGTGGTATGACAGCGATTTGACCATCAGCAACTGCCGGATGAACGGCATCAAGGCCCTGCGGGAATGCCGGAACATCACCATTGATGGCGGCAGCGCTGAATCGGCCGAGTTTGGCTGGAAGTGCACCAACCTGGACGTGAAGGACTTTTCCCTGGTGAGCGAATATCCCTTTTTCGGCAGCGAAAACGCCACCTTCCGCAACTTTAGCCTGAAGGGCAAGTATTCCTTCCAGTATGTGAAGAACGCCGAGTTCCACAACTGCAGCCTGGATACCAAGGATGCCTTCTGGCACACGGAAAACATTACCGTGTACGACAGCGTGATCAAGGGCGAATACCTGGCCTGGTATTCCAAAAACCTGCGGCTGGTGAATTGCAAAATCATCGGCACCCAGCCCCTGTGCTACTGCGAAAACCTGGTGCTGGAAAACTGCGAAATGGAGGGTGCGGACTTCGCCTTTGAAAACTGCACCGTTCAGGCCCGGGTGAAGGGGCACATCATCAGTGTGAAGAATCCCACCCACGGCTGCATCCAGGCGGACAGCATTGGGGAAATCATCTGGGACGAGCATCAGCGCCCGGGCGCGGACTGCCGCATTATCTCCGGCGGGCAGGAATACAGGCGGTAAACCACCGCGGCGCAGAAAAAACAGCCTGCGCCGCGGTTTTTTTGTATTTTTTGCGTACACTTGTGAACATTTCCTGTGGATGAACCGTCTAATTAGGTGTACAATCGTTTCATCAACAAAGGGGAAAGGAGGCCTGCCCATGGGCAAAAAGCTGCTGGCATTGGTGCTGGTGTGGCTGTGCCTCCTTGCGCCCGCCGCCCTGGCAGGCACCAGTGAAAACCGCGCCCTGCTGCTGGGCTGCGACCGCTTTGTGACCCAGGAGGACACCTTTCCCTCCTCCGAAAACAATGTGACCCAAATGGCCCAGGCCCTTTCCGGCGGCGGCATGAACCTGAAAACCCTCATTACCCGCAAAAACGATGTGGCTACCCTGGAGGAGCTGGAGCAGCTGATTCAGGCGGCGTTTTCCCAGGCGGATGAGGACGATGTGAGCTATTTCTACATCAGCACCCACGGCCTGTGGGAGCAAGGCCAGCCCAATGAGGACATGACCCTTCTCCTTTCCGACGGGCGGCAGGAAAACGGCGTGACCGCCCTGCAGCTCCGCACCATGTTTGACAAAATTTCCGGTACAAAGGTGCTCATCCTGGACGCATGCCACGCCGGTGCGGTGATTGGCAAGGGTGTTTACGCGCCCTTTACCAACGTGTTTCAGGGCAGCGAGTACAAGGTGATATGCTCCTCCGGCGGTGCGGAGGAGAGCTGGTTCTGGTCCGGCATGGAGGAAGGCGAGGCCATGGTGGGCGCGGGCTATTTCTCCGGGGCGGTGGTGCGCGGCCTGTCCGCCGCCGGTGGCTGTGGCGCCGATGCCAACCGGGATGGCGCCATTACCCTTACGGAGCTGAAGCGCTACCTGTATGACAACCATGGTGCCTCCACCGTGCAGACCTACCCGGAGGAGGACACCTTTCCCCTGATGACCTACGATGCCGACAGCTACAACGGCCGCCGGCGGGATGGGGTGATTGAGGGCATGAGCTTTGGCACCGATGTTCTGACCCTGCTGGAGCCCACGGTGGATTTTTCCTTCACGGTGCAGCGCACGGTGCAGGTAGCCTACCAGGTGGTTTACCTGCGCCAGGGCCGCTGGGACTTTGACCACAGCCGCCTGATTTATGACGATGCGGAGCGCTATGGCACCTATGGCGATGCGCCGGGCATGCTGTCCCCCGGGATGAAGGAGCGGAGCCTGACCCTGGACCTGACGGACGCAGGCAGCTTTGGCTATGCGCTGCTGCAGGTGATTACCCAGTCCGGCGGCAGCCCCACACTGGTTTCCTCCCGGGCGCTGTGCGTGCCGCCCCTGGAGGGCGACCCCCGGCTGGCCATCCTGCCCCAGGACGCCTTCTGCCCCACGGCGGGCGAGGAGCTGTGCTTTGTGGTGCAGCACCGCTACCCCTGCGAGCTGACCGTCACCATTGAGGATGCATCCGGGCAAACAGTCCGCCGCCTGGCCTCCCGCCAGGCCAGCCGCCCCCAGCAGCTGACCCCCCGCGGCTCCGCCTTCTGCTGGAACGGCACCACCTCCACCGGCGATACCGCCGCCCCAGGCGCCTACACCATCCGCGTGAAAGCCTATGTAGGCCAGCAAACCTACGAGGCCACATACCCCGGCGTTCTCCTGCTGGGCCAGGTTGGGTAAGGCAAGTACGAAAAAAAGGCTTCCTGTCATGGGAAGCCTTTTGACGTTGGCGGCGTGTGCTGCGGATGGTGCTCACCGCGGACCGCAACCTCCGCCAGCGCGCCGGTCAGCTGCCCAGGTAGGCCTGGCGGACGGCATCGTTGTGGAGGAGCTCATCGGCAGGGCCTTCCATGCTGATGCGGCCTGTTTCCAGCACATAGGCCCGGTCGGCAACGGAGAGGGCCATCTGGGCGTTCTGCTCCACCAGGAGAATGGTGGTGCCGCCAGCGTGAAGCGCCTTGATAATGTCGAAAATCTGCTCCACCAGGATGGGCGCCAGGCCCATGGAGGGCTCGTCCAGCATAAGTAGCTTGGGCCGGGACATCAGCGCCCGGGCCATGGCAAGCATCTGCTGCTCGCCGCCGGAAAGGGTGCCGGCAATCTGCTTTTCCCGCTCCTTCAGGCGGGGAAAGTATTGGAACATCTCCTCCGTGGAGGCGGGAATTTCGCTCTTGGGCCGGGTGTATCCGCCCATTTCCAGGTTTTCGCGGACGGTCATCTGCTGGAAGATGCGCCGTCCCTCCGGGCACAGGGCCATGCCCCGGGACACAACCTTGCTGGCTGGCACGGCGGAAAGGTCGGCTCCATCAAAGATGATGTGCCCGCCACGGGGCTTCAAAAGGCCGCTGATGGTGTTCAGCGTGGTGGACTTGCCTGCGCCGTTGGCACCAATCAGGGTAACAATCTCGTGTTCCTCCACCTTAAAGGAAACGCCCTTGATGGCGTGGATGGCGCCGTAGTACACATGAATGTTGTCAATCTCAAGCAGGCTCATTCCGCCGCCTCCTTCTGCTTGCCCAGGTAGGCCTCGATAACCACCGGGTTCTGCTGGATTTCGTCTGCGGTGCCCTTGGCAATCACCCGCCCATAGTTCAGCACGCAAATGCCCTCGCAGATGCCCATCACCAGGTTCATGTCGTGCTCAATCAGCAGCACGGCAATCTGGAAGTCGTCGCGAATTTTGATAATGTTCTCCATCAGCTCCTCGGTTTCATGGGGATTCATGCCGGCGGCAGGCTCGTCCAGGAGGAGGAGGGAAGGATTGGTGGCAAGGGCGCGGACAATCTCCAGCCGGCGCTGCGCCCCATAGGGCAGGGAGCCGGCCTTCACATCCGCCATGTCCTGCATGCCGAAAATGGAGAGCAGATCCAGGGCCTGGGTGTGCTGCTTTTTCTCCTGCTTCCAGTAGGCAGGCAGGCGGAAAATGCCGGAGAACATGCCGTACTTCACCTGGTTGTGCAGGCCGATGCGCACGTTTTCCTCCACGGTCATGTTGTCGAAGAGACGGATGTTCTGAAACGTGCGGGCAATGCCGGCCTTGTTGGCCTGAACGGTGTTCATGCTGTGGGTGTCCTTGCCGTTGATCAGCACGGTGCCGGTGGTGGGCTGGTACACCTTTGTCAGCAGGTTGAACACGGTGGTCTTGCCGGCGCCATTGGGGCCAATCAGCCCGGCAATCTCCGTTTTGCCGATGATGAGGTTGAAATCGTCCACGGCCTTCAGGCCGCCAAACTCAATGCCCAGGTGCCGGGCCTCCAGCACGGGGGCCTTGTCAATGTCCCGCTCGGGCACAATGGCCATGGAAGGCACGGGGACCATTTTCGTGTCGGACTTGCGCTTGACCTGCGTCATGCGGCCTCACCTCCCTTGGCGTGGTTCTTTTTTTCGGGGCGGATGCGCTCCGTCAGGCGGCGGAGCAGCGGGCTGTTGGTGGCCAGCATAACGGCAATCAGCACAATGGCATACACCAGCATGCGATAATCGCTGAAGGCGCGGAGCATTTCCGGAAGGATGGTGAGCACCGTGGCGGCGATGATGCTGCCACGTATGCTGCCAATGCCGCCCAGCACCACAAACACCAGCACCAGGATGGACGTATCAAACCGGAACTTGGCGGCGGTAACGGTGGAGAAGTTCAGGCCGAAGAGCGCGCCCGCCATGCCAGCCAGCGCGGCGGAGGTAACAAAGGCCATCATGCGGTATTTGGTTACGTTGATGCCCATGCTCTCGGCGGCAATGCGGTTGTCCCGCACAGCCATAATCGCCCGGCCGGAGCGGCTGTTAATCAGGTTCAGTACCACAAAGAGGGTGAAGAGAATCAGCACAAATCCCATGGTGAAGGTGGATATCTTGTCCACGCCGGTGGCGCCTGCAGGGCCGTTCAGCAGGATGGTGCCGGGCAGCATGGGATTGCTGAAGCCAATGTACAGCCGGGCGCCATCCAGGGAGAAGTAGAGGCAGTTCATCACGTTGCGGATGATTTCGCCAAAGGCCAGGGTGACAATGGCCAGGTAGTCTCCCTGGAGGCGCAGAACGGGAATGCCAATCAGCACGCCTGCCAGGCCGGCCAGCACGCCGCCTGTTACCATGGCGAGAATCAGGCGCAGGGTTTCGTTTTCCATCTGGAAGGCGCTGACCAGCCAGGAGGACATGACAATGCCGGAAAACGCGCCCACGCTCATAAAGCCTGCGTGGCCCAGGGACAGCTCGCCGGAGATGCCCACCGTCAGGTTAAGGGAGACCGCCATCACGATGTACACGCAGATGGGCACCAGCTGACCCTTCAGGGAGCGGCTCATCTTGAACCCGGGGATGACCCCCTCAATGGCAATCTGGCAGATGATGTACGCCAGGATCACCATGCCGTAGGTGATGAGGTTGCTGCGGAAATTCTTCTTGCTTCTCATGGCGCTCACCTCACACTTTCTCATGTACTTTCTTGCCCAGCAGGCCTGTGGGCTTCACCAGCAGCACCACAATCAGCACCGCGAAAACGAAGGCATCGCCCAGCTCGGTGGACACATAGGCCTTGCCGAGAATTTCGATAACGCCCAGCAGCAGGCCGCCAATCAGCGCACCGGGAATGGAGCCAATGCCGCCAAACACCGCCGCCGTAAAGGCCTTGATGCCGGGCATGGAGCCGGTGGTGGGCATCAGCGCCGGATAGGCGGAGCACAGCAGCACGCCTGCCACAGCCGCCAGCGCGGAGCCGATGGCGAAGGTCAGGGAGATGGTGGCGTTGACGTTAATGCCCATCAGCTCTGCGGCGCCCTTGTCTTCAGACACGGCGCGCATGGCGCGGCCCAGCTTGGTTCTGCCGGTGAAGAGGGTCAGCGCCACCATAATCACAATGTTCGCCAGCACCGTAACCATGGTGGTGCCGGAAATCAGCAGCTGCCCGTCCAGCAGGGAAAGGGTTGGCAGGGAAATCACGGAGGGGAAGCTGATGGGGTTGGCGCCCCAGATGAGCTGCGCGGCATTCTGCAGGAAGTAGCTGACGCCGATGGCGGTGATCAGCACCGCCAGGGAGGAGGCAGCGCGCAGAGGCTTGTAGGCCAGGCGCTCAATCACAATGCCCAGCACCGTGCATACCGCCATGGCAATCAGGATGCCCACCAGCGGCGGCAGGCCCCAGTATTGCGTGGCGCAGAAGGTGATGTATGCGCCAATCATGATAACGTCGCCGTGGGCGAAGTTCAGCATTTTGGCAATGCCGTACACCATGGAATAGCCCAAGGCGATGATGGCGTACACGCTGCCCAGGCTGAGGCCATTAACCAGGTGGGAAAGGAAGGAAATCATGTCCCGAACCTCCGATTCTCGTGTAATCGTGTGCCTGTCCATAAAGCACGATAAAGGTAATCAACAGCAATCAGCCGAAAACAGGGCGACTGACTGCTGTTGGTTACCTTCATCACCGGGGATGCCCGGGGCGCGGCGCAGGGCACGCACCCCGGGGGAAAGCGTTACTTCACGCCCACATAAACACCGTTCTGAATCACAACGGCGGTAGGCGTTTTGGTCACCTCGCCCGTGGCGGCCCAGGTCATGGTGCCGGTCAGACCGTCAATCTGAATCTTCTGCATCTGCTCAATCATCATTTCGCAGGCGTCAGCCGGGTCGGTCTCGGCGGTAATGCCGGCATTGGTGATGGCGGTGTGCATGGCGTAAACGGCATCGTAGGCATCGGCGGCAAACTGGTTGGGAATCTCGCCATAGGCGGTCTGATACTTGGCAACGAAGGCCTGGGTCTTTTCATCCTCCGCATCGGCGGAGAAGGGGGTCAGCAGCATAACACCCTCCGCCAGGCTGGCATCGAAGCCGGGCATGGTCAGGATGCCGTCCATGCCGTCCACACCGAAGAAGGTGGGCGCGTAGGACACGGCCTTGGCCTGGTTGAGGATCATGGAGGCAGGCGTGTAGTAAATGGGCAGGAAAATCAGGTCGGCTCCGGCGTCCTTGCAGGCGGCAATCTGCACGGAGAAGTCCGCGTTGTTATCGTCGGAGAAGGTGGTCTGCGCCACCACGTCCAGGTTCAGCTCCTGGGCCTTGGCCATGAAGGTCTGGTAGATGCCCACGGAGTAATCGGAAGCGTTGTTGTAAATAACGCCAATCTTGGTGCCCAGCTGATGCTCGGCAATATACTGGGCGGAAGCGGCGCCCTGAGCGGGATCGGTAAAGCAGACCTGGTACACATTGTCGCGGCCCTCGATAATCTTGGTGGAGGAGCCGGAGGGCGTGAGCATGAAGACCCGCTCGTCATATGCATCGGCAGCAACGGCAATGCAGGGTGTGGTGGTCACGGTGCCCAGAATCATCTGTGCGCCCCAGCCCATCACGTTGTTATAGGCGTTGATGCCGGTTTCCGCATCGTTCACATCGTCCTGGGAGTTCAGCTCCAGCTGCACGCCGCCCAGGGCATTAACCTCTTCAATGGCAATCAGCGCGCCGCGCTCCACAGCCAGGCCATACACGGCAGCAGCGCCGGTCTTGGGGCCAATGAGGCCCACCTTCACAGCGCCATCGGCACAGGCAGAGGCGCACAGGCCCAGGGCCAGCACCGCAGCCAACACAGCAGCAACAAACCTTTTCATGGTGAATTTCCTCCTTCAAATGGTGGAATATGCCTTCTGCAAAAAAAGCATGGCTTATTATACGCCCAACCCGGCGGGAAAGACAAGCCGCCAGCCTGTATATCTTATGTTTTTTCGGCTTATTTCAGCAAGGCAATCAGCCCCAGAAGCGGCTTGGGGTCGCCCTTCACCTTTATCTTGCCAAACAGCAGCGCCTTCGCCGGGCTCAGCCGGCCGGACAGCATGTCCAGCAGGTCGTTTTCATCCGCCAGAATGGTGCAGGTGGGCGCGGCGCTGCCCCTGTCCGTTACCTGCACGCTGCCGCCGGACAGCAGAATATCCCTGCACCGGCCCTGCCGGGTTTCCACCCGGAACAGCCCGCTGCGGCCCGCCAGCTCCGCCCGGTGCGCCTGCGCCAGCGTGGGAAGGCTGTGGAGCCACTGCTCCAAAGGATCCATTTGTTCAGTCATCATAGTGTCCCTTGCACTGCGCAATGATAATTGCGCCGTTCCTTTCCTGATAGACGATTCTGTTGGCGCCATCGATGCGCCTGCTCCACCAGCCGGATAGGTTGCCCCGGAGAGGTTCAGGCTCGCCCAGTCCCTCGAAGGTGCTGCGCTGTATGTCCCTGAGCAGCAGGTTAATCCGCTTCGGGGTTTTTCCGTTCTGGGATTGCCAGTACAGGTATTCCTCCCAGGCCCTTTCATCCCACAATAGCCGCATGCGTCAGTCCTCAATCAAGTCGTGCTCCGCCAGGGTGGCAGTACCGCTGCCGATCTCTCCGGTCACCCGGGCCAGGTGCGCCATGTTGCTGGCGCTGTAAAAGGGGTCGGCATTAACCTCAAAGGGGATGCGCTTTTCCCGGCTGACCTTTACGGCAAACATGGTGAAGGCAGCGGTCATGGTCAGCCCCATGTCCTTGCAAACGCTTTCCATGCGCCTTTTCAGGTCGGCATCCATGCGGAAATTGACCATGGCCGTTTCAGACATGAACAACACTCCTTTCCGATGCGCGTAAAGCATTTACCAATGTTTTGCTTTACAATTCTATTATATGCAAGGCGGCGATGTCAAGCGGGAATAATTGCCGCACGGAACGGCCTGTGGCGGCATAGGCTGGAGCAGCAAGGGAGGCGTGCCCATGGCGGAGGTACACTACCAGGAGCTGAACCTGATGCAGGTGCTGGACGTGCTGCGGCAGGGTGGTGTGGCCCGGCTGGGCATGGCGGCGGGCGACAGGCCCTATGTGGTGCCGGTGGCCTTTCAGCTGGAGGTGCGCCGCACCAAACCGGTGCTGCACCTGGGCAGCCCTGCCACCGGGCGGAAGGCGGACACTTTGCGGGAAAACGCCCTGGTGTGCCTGGAGGTGGAGCAGCCCTCCGCCACCTGGTATGATGTGGTGCTGGCCGAGGGCCGGGCGGCCCTGGGCGCGGCGGAAAATGGCGGCATGGAGATCATGATCTACCCGGAAAGCCTGTCCGGCAGGCGTTTCTTTTTGACAAGGTGAACGGCCTGGAGTATACTGGACGGGAAAGGATGATGATCATGAACTGCCGTCCAGCAATCCCTGAAGATGCCAGCCGCATGGCGGAAATCTATGGCCCGTATGTGGCGGATACTGCCATTTCTTTTGCGGTTCAGCCGCCCACGGCGGAGGAATTTCTTTCAAAAATCGCTTCGGTTTACCCGGTGCTGGTCTGTGAGGAACAGGGGCGCGTGCTGGGGTATGCCTATGCAGGGCAATACCGCAGCCGGGAGGCCTACCGGTGGGATGCGGAGCTGAGCATTTATGTGGAGGGTGCTGCCGTGGGCCGCGGTGCGGGGAAATGCCTGATGCGCGCCCTGCTGGCCCTGCTGAAGGCCCAGGGGTATCAAAATGCTTATTCCTGCATCACCCTGCCCAACCCGGGGAGCATCGGGCTGCACAAGGCCTGTGGCTTCCGGCAGATTGCACTGTTTGAAAACGCTGGCTACAAGCTGGGCGCGTGGCGCAGCGTGGTGTGGCTGCACCGGCCCCTGGGGGATTATTCCCTTCCCCCGCAGGAGCCCATTCCCTTTCAGGCATTGCCGCAGGAAACCGTTGCGGCCTGCCTGACAGTATGTTGACGAGGTGATACGAATGAAGAAACTGCTTGCCCTTCTGCTGAGCCTGGCCTTGCTGCTGCCTGCCGCTTCCCTGGGGGATGAGGTGCTGCAGGTGAGCATTTGCCCTTTGGTGCGGGCGGATGCCATTTTGCTGACCCTGGGGGATGTGGCACTGCTGGTGGACACCGGCGAGGCCACCGATGCAGACACCCTGGCCCAGCTGCTGAAGACCCGGGGGGTGGACAGGCTGGACATGGTGATCAACACCCATCCCCATCACGACCATCTGGGCGGTCTGCCTGCCCTGCTGGATAAGGTGGAGGTAGCCCTGTTTGTTACCGGGTTTGACGAGAAAATCACCGGCAAAGGCGTGGTGCAGAAGGAAGCCTTTGCCGCCCTGAACAAGAAGGATGTGCCCATCCAGCATGTGGATGATGGGGACGTGCTGCAGGTGGGGGACATCCGCCTGACCGTTCTGCGCCGGGACGACCTGACCGCCGTGAACGACCGCTCCCTGATGCTGATGGTGGAGTATGGCGCCTGCCGCATGCTGCTGACGGCGGACGTGACCGCCAAGGCACAAAAGCTGTTTGTGGAGGAAGGCTACGACCTGGCGGCGGACATTTTGAAGGCGCCTCACCACGGCAGGGAGAAGATGTACGCCTCCTTCCTGACCTCTGTCGGGCCGGACTTTGTGTTTATCACCAACAATTCATCCGACAGCAAGGACGTTCGCAGCCAGCTGAGCAAGAAGTCCATCCCCTGTCAAATCACCCGGGAAGGCTTCATCTGCCTGCGGTGCAACGGGCAAAGCTGGGAGCGGGTGATTCCCATTGAAAAAATATCCGGGCCTGTGTGATGAAACAGGCTCCTTATCAGTCTAAAGGGCGTAACGTAACAAAGAGGTGAGCCCGTGGACAAGAATTTCCTCGTGGCGGAATTGGAAGCCCACAGCGGCATGATGTACCGTGTGGCCTATACCATCCCCCGGAACGGCGACGCTTGCAAGGACGCTTTGCAGAACGCGGCCCGGAAGGCCTGGGAAAGGTGCCATTCCCTGCGGGCATCAGCCTGACCGGCGCCCTGCTGTGCGCCATGGCAGCATCCTGCTGTATCACAGCCGGGCCAGGGACATCCGCTGCCTGAAAAAGCTGATTCCCCAGCTGCTGGCGCAAGGCTGCCGGGCCTGCCGGACATTGTGACTGCTGACGAAATATGCATTTGTCAGCCCGGGGACGCGGACTGATTATTTCCCCGTTTTTAATGACAAAGCGCGCATTTTGTGTTATGCTTAAGTAGTTAAATACAGCAAACTAAAGGAGGAAACCTATGCCTTTCTCTTCTTATTTGAACGGCCAGCGGGAAAACTGCGCCGGGCTTGTGGCGGAACTGGGCAAGCGCTTTCAGTATGTAAGCATACTGGGCACCGATGTGCGCGCCACCTCTGTCCGGGTGGATCGCCGCTCCACCGCCGTGCAGGATGGCGCGGGCGAGTGCGGCTTTGTGGTGAAGATGCACGATGGGCGCGCCTTCTATGAGTATTCCCTGGATGACCTTTCCGGGGACAAGGCTGCCCTGGCGGAGAAGATTGTTTCCGCTGTACAGACTGATGAGGCCCTGGAGAGCTGCGCCATCAGCGCTGCTGCCGTGGCGGATGAGCCCATGGTGCAGGACTTCTCCCGGGAGAACGACTTTGCGGATTATTCCGACCAGCAGATGCTGGACATTTGCCAGGAGCTGTGCCGGGAGCTGTGCGCCAGGGATGAAAAGGTGCTGAATGCCGTGGTGGCGCTGCAGCCCTTTGAGGTGTCCAAGCTGTTCATCACAAAGAACCGGCAGCTGAGCCAGCACTATGGCTGGGTGAATGGCTTCCTGGTGGCGGTGTATAACGATGAAAAGCTGGTGCAGGCCCGGCATGTGGAGGGCGCTGACCGCATGAGCACAATCATTGCCGATTTGCGCAGCCATACCGATGCGGTGATTGACCTGGCAAGGCACCTGACCCGTGCCACGCCCATTGAGCCCGGCGTGTACGATGTGATTACCGATAGCTCCATCACTGGCCTGATTGCCCATGAGGCCTTTGGTCACGGTGTGGAGATGGATCAGTTTGTGAAGGATCGTGCCCTGGCCAAGCACTGCATGGGGCAGTATGTGGCCTCCCCCATCACCAACATGCACGATGGCGCTGCCGCTGCCCACTCCGTTGCCTCCTATTTCTTCGATGATGACGGCGTGCTGGCCCACGATACGCAAATCATCAGGGACGGCATTCTGGTGGCCGGCCTCAGCGACCTGGCCTCCGCTACCCAGCTGGGCACCCAGCCCACGGGCAACGGGCGGCGGGATTCCTACAAGCGCAAGGCGTATTCCCGCATGACCAACACCTTCTTCGAGCCTGGCAAGGACAAGCTGGCGGACATGATTGCCTCTGTGAAGCACGGCTACATGCTGTTTGAAACCAACAACGGCATGGAAGACCCGAAAAACTGGCAGATTCAGTGCACGGCGGAATACGGCATTGAAATTGTGGATGGCAAGCTGACCGACCACTATGTTTCCCCCGTGGTCATGAGCGGCTCCGTGCCGGAGCTTTTGAAGTCCATCTCCATGATTTCGGATGAGTTCAAGGTGATTGGCGCCGGCATGTGCGGCAAAGGCTACAAGGAATGGGTGCGGGTGTCCGATGGCGGGCCCAACCTGAAAGCGAGGGTGAAGCTGGGATGATGAATATCAAAACCCTTTTGGAGCAAAATGCCCATGTGGACGGCTGGCGCATGACGGAAGGCGCCACCCAGTCCTACGAGCTGTTCTTCGTTCACCGGAAGCTGGAAACCGTCCGTGCCACGGACACGGTGTCCACCAATGTGACCGTGTATGTGAATCACGACGGCGCCACGGGGGATTCCTCCTTCCCGGTGTATCGCTCCATGACGGAGGAAGACATTGCCGGGAAGATTGAATCCGCGGTGAACCGTGCCAGGCTGGTTTCCAACCAGCCCTACACCCTGCCCGAGGGCGGCGAGGAATACGCCCAGCTGCCCACCAACATGAAGGACATGGACATGAAAACCCTGGGCAGGCAGATTGCCGATGCGGTGTTTGCTGCCGATGATATGGCGGGCGGCTCCATCAACGCCTGCGAAATCTTCATCTACCGGGATACCGCCCATGTAATGAACAGCCGGGGTGTGGACAAGACCCAGGTGACTCATCGGGTGATGGTGGAGGCCATTCCCACCTTCACCACGGAGAAGGAATCCGTGGAGCTGTATGAGGATTACCGCTTCACCACCTTCGACCCGGAAAAGGTGACGGCGGAGATTGCCGGGAAAATGCAGGAGGTCAAGGCCCGCGCCCAGGCCGTGAAGCCTGTTACCCCCATGACTGTGAACGTGGTGCTGCGGCCCCAGGAGATTCGCGAGCTGATTGGCAACCTGGCCTACGACCTGTCCTACTCCGCGGTGTACAGCCATTCCAACCTGCACAAGCAGGGCGACGACCTGCAGCCCGCCGCCACCGGCGACAGGCTGACCGTGACCATGAAGGCCATGGTGGAGGGCAGCGAGCGCTCTGCCCGCTTTGATGATGATGGCCTGAGCCTGACGGATACCTGCGTGATTGAAAACGGCGTGGTGAAGCAATACTTTGGTTCCAACCGCTTTGGGCAATACCTGGGCGTGGAAAAGCCCAGCGGCATGCTGCGCTGCACCCGTGTGGCGCCCGGCACCCTGCCCATGGCGGACATGACCCGGGAACCCTGCCTGGAGGTGGTGTCCATGTCCGGCCTGCAGGTGGAGCTGTACGATGATTACATCGGCGGCGAAATCCGCCTGGCCTACTACTTCGATGGGGAAAAGACGGTGCCCGTCACCGGCATCACCATGAGCGCCAAGCTGTCCCAGGTGCTGGCAGGCCTGCGCCTTTCCACGGAAACCGGCATTTCCGGCCCCTTTGAAGGCCCCAGGCGCATGCTGCTGAAGGGCGTTTCCGTGCTGTAATTCCCTTGACATCCTACCGCCAATGCGGTATCATGACCATGCAATCTATTTGAAAGGATGATTCATCCCATGACGGTTGAAAAAAACATGACCCTGGGCCAGGTGCTGTCTGCCGACCGGGGCACTGCACGCATCTTCATGGAGTTTGGCATGCACTGCCTGGGCTGCCCCCATGCCACTGCCGAGACCATTGAGGAGGCCTGCATGGCCCACGGCGCCAACTGCGACGAGCTGGTGCATCAGCTGAACGTGTACTTCTCCGAGCAGGCGTAAGCCAACCGGCACAGGCTCCAGGGCGGGCCTGTGCCTTTTTTGTGGCTTATGCACCGGTTTATCCACAAAGGCTGTGGAAAACCTGTGGACATTGTGGATAAAAATGTGCATATGCAGGCATTTATACACACCTGTGGATAAACCTGTGGAAAACAATGTGCATAAAGTGAGGAGGAACTGGGCATGGTGGTGCGAAACCAGCAGCAGGCCCTGTGCGTGGCAGTGGAAATGGAGCGCCGGGCCATCCGCGTGTATGAGCGGGCGCTGATGCTGACCGGGGACGAACAGGTGAGAAGCGGCATACAGGACATTCTGAAGGACGAAAGGGAGCACCTGCGCCGGTTTTCCGCCATGAAGGACAGCTGCCCGGCCGGGGAGGATGAGGAGCGCATGCTGACCCAGGCCATGGCGGCGGAAATGCTCTTTCCCGGCGGGGTGATGGAGCTGGAGCGGGCCAGGGGGCTGGACAATCTGCAGGGCCTGTACGCCTTTGCCGCCGACAGCGAAAGAGATGCCGTGGAAAACTACACCGCCTTTGCCGCCAGGTGCAGCGATGCGGACATTGCTGCCGCCTTCACCGGCATTGCTGCGGAGGAGGCCTTCCACCTGGCGGAGCTGCAAAGGAAGCTGGCGCGCCTATGAAGCTGGTGGCGCCGGACTATTATCCCCTTTTCCGCTGCAAGGCCGGCGCCTGCCGCCATACCTGCTGCGTGGGCTGGGAGATTGACATTGACAGGGCATCCCTGGCCCGCTACCGCCG
Organism: uncultured Faecalibacterium sp.; assembly: GCA_964383815.1. Lineage (GTDB taxonomy): Bacteria > Bacillota > Clostridia > Christensenellales > Aristaeellaceae > UBA11524. The sequence goes on from CAYLIC010000011.1 coordinate 47,847, forward strand.
GGTGCCGGGCGCAATGGGCCAGCGCCTGCACAGAAATATCGACTGGGAAAACGCCTGCTTTCGCCTGGATGAAGGGGAGCGCTGTCCCTTCCTGAATGCCAGCGGCCTGTGCGATTTGATACTCACCCTGGGGGAAGACAGCCTGTGCCAGATCTGCGCGGATCATCCCCGGTTTCGCAATTTTCTTGCGGGCCGCACGGAGATTGGCCTGGGCCTGTGCTGCCAGGCGGCGGCGGAGCTGGTGCTGGCCCGGCAGGAACCCATGAGCCTGCTGACCCTGGAGGACGGCCCGGAGAACGGGGCGGATGCACCCTTCCTGGCCTTTCGGGACAGGCTTCTCGCCCTGGCGCAAAACCGCCAGCGCCCGGTGGAAAGCCGGGTGCAGGACATTCAGGCGGCCTGCGGCATTCATCTGGCGGTGGATGCACCCGGGTGGGCGACCTTTCTGCTGGCGCTGGAGCGCCTTGACCCGGCGTGGGAAGGCTGCCTGCGCCGCCTGATGGAGCCGCCAGGGCCTGCACCCGGGTGGGAGATACCCCTGGAGCAGCTTTTGTGCTACCTGCTGTACCGCCATCTGGCGGAGGAGGACGTGCTGACCCGTGTGGCCTATTGCTGCCTGGTGTGGCAGCTGCTGCGGCATATGCTTCGGGATGATTTGCCCAGCCTGGCCCGGATGTACTCCTCCGAGATTGAGTATTCCGATGAAAACCTGGATGCCATGCTGGACAGGGTGGACAGCCTGCTGCAGGCAGCTGGCGAAAAACGTTGCTGAAGGCTTGCATTCACCTTTTTCCGGGCGATCTTAGTCCACCGGGGAGAAAGAAGCATGGATTTCAGCAAGCATTACGTTAACCTGCATGTGGGCCAGCGGAACATCAAAACCACCCTGGCGGCGGCCCTGCAGAAGCTCTCGCGTTTTGCGGGAGCTTCTTTTCTGTACATCCGGGGGAAACTCTGCTATAATAATGCAGGAAAGGCGGGTGAGGGCATGCAGCGGCTGGAGCGGATACGCGGGTGCCTGCTGGGCGGCGCGGCAGGCGATGCGCTGGGCTATGCGGTGGAGTTCATCGACGGGCGAACCATCCGCGACAGGTATGGCCCGCTGGGCATCCGCCACTACGAGCTGGAGGACGGCCTGGCCCGCATATCCGATGACACGCAGATGACCCTCTTCACCTGCGAAGGCATTGTGATGGGCTGGAACAGGGCTGTGGCAGGCGGCATGGCAACGGACATGGAGGTCTATGTTCACGATGCATATATGAACTGGCTCTGCACCCAGGGCTACCGGCAGCAGGGCATGTGGCGGGCCTTCAGCTACCTGATGCAGCAGCCGGAAATGTTCCACCAGCGGGCGCCCGGCGGAACCTGCCTGGGGGCGCTGCTGTCCGGGCGCATGGGCAGCCTGCGGGAGCCTGTCAACATGTCCAAGGGCTGCGGCGGGGTGATGCGGGTGGCGCCCATGGGGTTTGTGGGCGCCTTTGGCCGCCGGTACGATGATGCGCCGGAGAATGCACCCCTGTGGCAGGCGGCGAAGGTTGCCGCCATTACCCACGGGCATCCCATGGGGTACATGCCCGCTGCCATGCTGGCGGAGATGATACGCCTCATTGCCCTGGAAAACGGCATGACACTGGAAGAAATCACCCTCGCCGCCCTGGAGAAAACCGAGCGCCTTCTGGGTGGCGACGAGGGCCTGGCGGGCATGGAGCTTCACAGCCTGACCCGCAAGGCCATGGCTCTGAGCCGGGCGGAGGAAAACGACTGGCTGGCCATCCGCAGCCTGGGCGAAGGCTGGGTGGGTGAAGAGGCGCTGGCCATTGCCCTGTACTGCGTGCTGAAGTACCGGCAGGACTTTTCCGCCTGCATCCGCGCCGCCGTGAACCACGATGGGGACAGCGATTCCACCGGCGCCATTGCCGGCAACCTGCTGGGCGCATGGCTGGGTGCGGGCGCCATTGGCGAGGAATGGCTGGCACCCCTGGAGGGACGGCACATCATCGAAACCATGGCCTGCCAGCTGGACAATGTGGTGAAGGAACAGCAGGCCTGACAAGGAGATACCTTATGCGACCCATGCACGACATGCTGCTGGCGGCCTCCGGGCGGCGGAGCTTTCACATGCCGGGCCACAAGGGCAAGGCACCCTTCGGCCCGGAGGATTTGTACGCCCTGGACACCACGGAGATCCCGCTGACGGATGACTTCTACTGCGCGGAGAGCGGCATTGCCAAGGCCCAGAAGCTGTACGCCCGGGCCGCCGGCGCTGCGGAAACGCTGTTTTTGCACAATGGCTCCACCGCGGGCATTCATGCCCTGGTGCAGCTCTACGCCGGGGAGGGTGACACCATCCTCCTGCCCAGGAACGCTCACCTTTCCGCTGCCAACGGCTGTGTGCTGGGCGGGGTGAAGGCGGCGTGGATCCCCGTTACCCAGCGGCAGGACGGCTACTGCTATGTGGCGGAGGAGGACGTGCTTGCCGCCCTGGAGGCACACCCTCAGGCCAAGGCCCTGCTGCTGACCCGGCCGGACTTCTACGGCGGGTGCCTGCCCATGGAGCGCATTGCGGCCAGAGCCCACGCCCTGGGCATTCGCCTGGTGGTGGATGAGGCCCACGGCGCGCATCTGCCCTGGTCGGCTGATGTGCCCTCCGCAGGCGCCCTGGGTGCGGATGCCTGGGTGCAGTCCGTTCACAAAACGCTGCCGGGCCTGACCGCTTCGGCTGTGCTGCACCTGCGGAATGCGCAGGACAGGCCCCGTGCCATGCGCATTCTCCGCCGGGAGCAGACCTCCTCGCCCAGCTTTCTGCTGATGCTGTCCGTGGACGAGGCGCGGGCCTACATGGAGCAGGCAGGCCGCGGCCGGCTGGCGGCGGTAACCGATGCGGCAAACGCGCTGCGTGCCCGGCTGCCGGGCCTGGGGTATGCCGATGCCCACGCCGCCTGGCAGCACACCGACCTGGCCTTCGACCCATCACGGCTGGTCATCGCCGCGCCCCAGGGAGGCTTTGCCCTGGCGGAGAGCCTGCGCCAGCGGGGTGTGGACGTGGAAATGGCGGATGCCCGCCGGGTGGTGCTGATTCTTTCCCCCGTGGACGGGCCGGAGGACATCCTGTCCCTGGCGGATGTGCTGGCGGATATTCCCCCGGTGGCAGTGGAGGTGCCTCCCCTGCCGGACATGGGCAGCCTGCCGGAAAAGGTGCTGGATTTGCGCCCGGCTGCCATGGCGGATTGCGAGGCCGTGCCGCTGGAAAACGCTGTGGGGCGCATTGCTGCCGCCTCCGCAGGCCTGTACCCGCCGGGCATTCCCCTGGTGTGCCCGGGCGAGCGGGTCACCGGACAGGTGGCGGGCCTTTTGTCCGCTGCCGGAACACAAGAGAGATTTGGACTTGAAGGAGATCAACTGCTGTGCGTCAAGCTGTAATCTTTGACCTGGACGGAACACTGACCCAGTCCGAAGAAGGTATTTTCAACTGCGTGCGCTACGCGGCGGACAAGCTGGGCTTTCCCTGCCCGGATGATGCCACCCTGCACAGGTTCGTCGGCCCGCCGCTGACCTATTCCTTCATCACATACATGGGCATGGACGAACCCATGGCAGACAGGGCTGTTGCCGTCTACCGGGAGCGGTACAATGTGCTGGGCCTGTTTGAAAACCGGGTGTACCCGGGCATCCGCCGCCTGCTGCGCACCCTGAAGGCCGCAGGCTGGTACATCGGCATTGCCACCGGCAAGCCCCAGGAGCCTGCCCGGCGCATCATTGAGCATTTCGGCCTGAGCCGCTATTTCGATGCCATCATCGGCCCCACAGGTAAGGAGGGCGCAGACAAGGAACGGCTCATCCGCGCCGCGCTGCCCGAGAATTATGATGTGGCCTGGATGGTGGGCGACAGGAAGTTCGACATGGCGGGCGGCCGGGCGGCGGGCATACGCACCCTGGGCGTGGGCTATGGCTACGGCAGCGAGGAGGAGCTCCGCACCGCCGGGTGTGATGCCTATGCGCCCACTGTGCAGGATGTTATCGACATCCTGTGCCCCGGTGCCACGCCGCCTGCAGGCGCGTTCCTCTCCATTGAGGGCCTGGACGGCTCCGGCAAAACCACGCAGATTAACCTGATTACCCAGGCCATGGAGCGCTATGGCTTTGAGGTGCTCCACAGCCGGGAGCCCGGCGGATGCAAAATATCCGAGGCCATTCGCAATGTGCTGCTCAGCGTGGACAACCTGGGCATGGACGGCGTAACGGAGGCGCTGCTCTATGCTGCTTCCCGGGCCCAGCATGTGCGGCAGGTTATCCGCCCGGCGGTGGCGGCAGGCAAGGTGATCCTGTGCGACAGGTTTGTGGATTCCTCCGTGGCCTACCAGGGCGGCGGACGCCAGCTGGGCGTGCAGCGGGTGCTGGACATCAACGCGCCCGCCGTGGATGGCACCCTGCCCATGGCGACCATCTACCTGGACATCGACCATGAAACCAGCCTGAAGCGCCGCAGCGCAGCCAGTACCCTGGACAGGATTGAGATGGAGGCGGATGCCTTCCACGCCCGGACGGAGGCCGCCTATCGGGAGCTGATTGCCCGGGACCCCGGGCGCTTTATCGTGGTGGATGCCACCAAAACCCCGGAGGAAATCGGCAGCCAGGTGGCCCGGCAGGTGCTGGCCCGGCTGATGGAGGCGGAAGCATGAGCGAGCGCATTGTGGTAGGCATGTCCGGCGGCGTGGATTCCTCCGTGGCGGCGCTGCTGCTGAAGGAGCAAGGCTACGATGTTATTGGCGTTTTCATGAAAAACTGGGAGGAGCAGGACGACAGCGGCGTCTGCACCGCCGAAAACGACTGGCGTGACGTGCGCGAGGTCTGCGACATCATCGGCATACCCTACTATTCAGTGAATTTCGCCAGGGAGTATTGGGACAGGGTGTTCAGCTATTTCCTCAGCGAGTACCGCGCCGGCCGCACCCCCAACCCCGATGTGCTGTGCAACCGGGAGATTAAGTTCCGCGCCTTTCTGGATTTTGCCATGCAGCTGGGTGCCTCCCGCATGGCTACCGGGCATTTTGTGCAGACGAACCCACAGGGCGATCTGCTCCGGGGCGCCGACCCCAATAAGGATCAGAGTTACTTCCTATACATGCTCAAGCAGCGCCAGCTCCAGCGGGCCATGTTCCCCGTCGGGCACCTGACCAAGGCCGATGTGCGATGCATCGCCCGGGAAAAGGGCCTGCCCGTCAGCCAGAAGAAGGACTCCACCGGTGTGTGCTTCATTGGCGAGCGGCGGTTCAAACAGTTTCTGCAAACCTTCCTGCCCGCTCAGCCTGGCGACATGGTGGCGCCCGATGGGCACATCGTCGGCCGGCACGATGGCCTGATGTATTACACCCTGGGCCAGCGCCGCGGGCTGGGCATTGGCGGCTGCGGCGATGGGCGCAGCTGGTTCGTCATCGGCAAGGATATGGAGAAAAACCGCCTGCTGGTGGCCCAGGGGGAGGATCACCCCATGCTGTACAGCACCCGCAGTATTGGCGGCGGCGTAACCTGGATTGGCGAGGCACCCATCCGGGACGGCGAAACCCTCCAGTGCACCGCCAAGTTCCGCTACCGCCAGGCCGATCAGCCCGTGGAGGTCACCCTCCAGGGGGACAGGCTGCTCATCCACAGCCACACCCTGCAGCGGGCCGTCACCCCCGGGCAAAGCGCCGTGCTTTACAATGGCACCCGCTGCCTTGGCGGCGCTGTGGTGGAAACCGTGCTGGATGCCGGGGCACATCCGTGCGATTTTGTGGAGTAATCATCATCCGTCTACAATATTTTGATGCAATGCCGAACGCTTTAAGTCCTATGGATTTATAACGTTCGGCATTTGAATAGTTATGAAAAAAGTCGTCGGAAAATTCAAAAAAAGTGTTGACAAACCGGGCTTTCTTTGGTATTATAATCAAGCACCTTGCGAGAGCGGGGTCACCGAACCTTGAAAACGATACAGAGACAATAACGCAAGGAAGAGACAGATGATTCCGA
>CAYLIC010000012.1:0-2723 GCA_964383815.1 uncultured Faecalibacterium sp.
AAGCCCCGCGATACGAATACAGTCAGAGGGCCTGCGGGCCCTCCGACACCTCCCGTAGGTTTTTTTGACAGTCTGGCACGGCCTGCCGCAGATATTTGCAGCAGGCCGCTTTTCATTTCTTTTTGTTGGGGTGCCGCAGCACGGTTTTCCCCTTTGCATGAAGGGCAGCGACCCCGCATGGAGGCCGCTGCCCTGGTTGTTTACTCAAAGTCGCCGTTGTCCCTGTCCTGGGTGAAATCGCCGTTCTCCTCCGGCCTGTAGGAGGCCGTGTAGCCGTTTTGCTGTTGCTGCTGGGCTCGATAGGCGCTGCGGCGGCCCACAGGGCGGGCGGTTTCGCCGGATTCGGGCTTGCGGAAGCTGGCGGTATAGTCCGCGGGCTGCTGGTTATCCGCCGGGCGTGCATAGCCCTGGGGCGCCGGGCGCCGGGCCTGCTGGATGGCCTGGTTGGGATAGGTGCCTGTCCGGGGCTGATTGGGCTGGGTGCTGCGGGCGTAGGGCCTGGCCTCCGCATTGCGCTGCTGCTGGGCAGCCTGGGCACGGCGGGCCGCTGCGCGCTGGGCAGCCTTGCGCTTGTTGTTGGTGTAGGTCACATACACATACACGCCGCCGCCAATCAGCGCAACCGCCACCACGGCGATGACCCATCCCAGAATGCCGCTGCTGCCCTGCTCGCTGCTATCGGTGGGGTACACCACATCCGCAGTGGGCAGAATAGGCTCCAGGGTGGCGGTGGGCTCCAGGGGAATGGTCACGGTTTCCGTGGGCTCCACCGTTTCAATGGGTTCCGGGGTTGCAAAGGGGTCAAAGGGCTCGTAGCTCACGTTCAGGCCGTTGTTGGGGTTGGTCCACTTGTCCACGGTCTGGTCCTCAGCCGGCACCACGCCGCTGCCGGTAAAGTCCTTATCGGTGCCGGCGGCAGTGTTGTTGGTGATGCCCTTCAGGTAGTTGTCGCTCTCCAGGAAGGTTTCCAGCTCCGCCATGCTCATGTGCTTGAAATACTTGCCGTGGACGTAGCCTTCCTGCCCGCCGTAGTTCACCCGGTACCAGGTCACGCCGTCAATCTGCGTGGTGCCAAGCACCAGGCACAGGGCATACTGCTTCAGCTCCTTAATGCGGCTGGAGGAGGTGCTGGCCTCCTTGCGGAAGTTCACCGAGCTGCCGGACACATACCCATAGCTGGAAAGGCTTTCCGGGTTATAGGGCTGCACAGTGCCTTCGGGCAGGGGTTCGGGGGTTGCCAGGCTGTCCAGGTAGGCGTTTTCCTCCTGCACGGTCATCATGCGCAGCATATCGGCCCGGATGTAACCCCACTGACCATTGTACTGCACCACATGCCAGGCCTCGCCATCGACGTACTGCTGGTCGTTCACATACACGGGCACATCCTTCGCCAGCACATCGATGATGCTGGCCATGGTGCTGGCCTGGTTGCGGAAGTACACATCGTCGCCCACGGTGTAGGCATAGCCGCTGATCTTGGCAGGCTCCGGGGTTGTGGGATTGGCAGTGGGCGTGGCGGTGGGGTGCTCCTCCTCCCACCTGTTGATGTAGTAGGCAGCCTCTTCATTGTTAATGCGGCGCAGGCTGGTATCCGGAATGTAGCCGGACACATTGTTCAGCGTGGTGGACAGGCTCCAGCTTTCCCCGTTGGCAAAGCTCTGTCCGTTCACCATCACCAGCTCGCTGGCGTCCAGCCGGGTGATGATGCTGCTGTCCGCCGTGCTGATTTCCGTGCGGATGGCTACCGCGCCGGTGGTCAGCGCATAGCCGACATACTGGTCGGGCACATTGGTGGGTGCAGCGGTAGGCTCATCGGTAGGCTCGGCAGTGGGTACCTCGGTGGCGTGGGCATCGGCCCACTGGTCGATGTAGTACTGGGCTTCCTCGCTGTTGATATGCCGCAGGCTTTCATCCAGCACATAGCCGCCGTTGCCGTCCAGGGTGGTTACGCTGCTCCAGGTGTATCCATTGGCAAACTCCTGACCGGAGATCATCACCAGCTCCTTGCTTTCGGTCAGGTAGGTGATGGTATCATCGCCGCCGTTCACCTGGCTGCGCAGGGCCACACTGCTGTTGGTCAGCGCATAGCCGGTGTAGATTTCCGGCACCTCGGTGGGTGCCTGGGTGGGCACATCGGTAGGTGCCTGGGTGGGCACATCGGTGGGTTCCTGGGTGGGCACATCGGTGGGTTCCTGGGTGGGTTCATCCGTAGGCACCTGGGTGGGCTCCTGGGTGGGCTCGTCGGGCGCATCCAGCTCGCCAGCGGTGTAGGGCGGCACAGGGGTCGCCATTTCGTTATTCATCCAGCTGTCGCTGTCCGCCTGGGACATAACCTCCAGGCAATCGGTGCTGACATAGTAGGTCTTGCCATCCACCAGCACCCGGGTCCAGGATTCACCCTTGGCGTTCAGCTCCTCCCGCAGCAGGTACACCACGGTACCCTTGGCCAGGCGGCGCTCCACGTTGTTGTCCTTCTTCTCCGGGCTGGTACGCAGTGCAGTCTGCTTCATGGTGATGGTGCCGAACCGATTAATCATCGTCCCCTGGGGAATAGGCGTTTCCACCACAGGCTCCTTAGTGGGTTCATCCGTGGGAGCCTGGGTAGGCTCCTCGGTAGGCTCCTCAGTGGGTTCTTCGGTAGGTTCTTCTGTAGGAACTTCAGTAGGAACTTCAGTGGGAACTTCGGTGGGTTCTTCAGCGGGAACTTCTGTTGGTTCCTCGGT
>CAYLIC010000012.1:2823-49348 GCA_964383815.1 uncultured Faecalibacterium sp.
GGTTCCTCGGTGGGGATCACATCCTGCTCAAACAGGAACACAACCTCCGCCGGGTTCGTAGTGCCATCGCTGTTCACCGTAATGAACGCAGCGCTCTCGCCCTGGAGGGTGTAGCCTTCAAAGCTCATGGCGTAGGCAGCATTCTCCTGACCCTCGGTGCAGGTAAGATAGTAGTCCTCCGCCAGCAGGTTGCCGTTGGTGTCCATGTGCCGCACCAGCACATTCACCACGGCAGGCGCCTGGGTGGGTTCTTCGGTGGGTTCTTCGGTAGGCTCCTCAGTGGGCTCTTCGGTAGGTTCTTCTGTAGGAACTTCAGTAGGAACTTCAGTAGGAACTTCGGTGGGTTCTTCAGTGGGAACTTCAGTGGGTTCTTCAGTGGGAACTTCTGTAGGAACTTCAGTGGGTTCTTCAGTGGGAACTTCTGTAGGCTCCTCGGTGGGTTCCTCGGTGGGGATCACATCCTGCTCAAACAGGAACACAACCTCCGCCGGGTTCGTAGTGCCATCGCTGTTCACCGTAATGAACGCAGCGCTCTCGCCCTGGAGGGTGTAGCCTTCAAAGCTCATGGCGTAGGCAGCATTCTCCTGACCCTCGGTGCAGGTAAGATAGTAGTCCTCCGCCAGCAGGTTGCCGTTGGTGTCCATGTGCCGCACCAGCACATTCACCACGGCAGGCGCCTGGGTGGGTTCTTCGGTGGGTTCTTCGGTGGGTTCTTCAGTGGGAACTTCGGTAGGAACTTCGGTAGGCTCCTCCGTAGGTTCTTCCGTAGGTTCCTCGGTGGGCATTGCCGGCATGGCAATCTGTGTAGACACATACAGGTTGAAGGTGGTTGCCAGCATGTCATTTTCATATGCGCTGATAACCACCATGCTCATACCGTCCATGGCGGCAGCATCCACCACGTTCATCAGGGTGGCGCCATCCGCCGGGTTGAAGGCGTAGGCATGGTTCGGGTGGCTGATGTTCACGGTCAGCGCCGTCAGGGGTGCATCCGCCGTGACCTGCACCCAGTAGGATTGATCCTCGCTCCAGGTGACAGGCAGGGCATAGGCCTCCTGAACGTTGCCGTTGGCGTCCGCCCAGCTCACGCGAAGGGACAAAAGCTCCCAGTCCGCCTGGGCATAGGCCGGTATGGCAAAGCCGGTCATCAGCATGGCCAGTGTCAGCAGCCAGGCAAACAGGCGGCGGGAATGCTGTGCGTGGTTCTTCATGGGTCGTACCTCCTACCTCTTGGTGCTCCGAAGGGTGCAGAGCATCCTCAATCTATATTGTATAACGCAGCAGCCCGCTTTGTCAACGAAAGCCGCCTGCCGCATTTTGACAACTTTGGTCGCCGGGCAGGATTTCACACCTTCCGTGTCGAACAGCCTTATCACCCTACACAACGAAACTGGAGGCCTCATCATGTATGATCAGCTGACCGAAACACTGCTTAGCAAGGAAGTTGTCTTTCCGGGGAAAATCATCCGCCTGGAGCACTGGCAGGTTTCCCTGCCCAATGGCGGAACCGCCCTGCGGGAGGTTGCCTGCCACCCGGGTGCCTCCGCCATTGTGGCCCTGGACGATGACGGGCAGATCATCCTCGTGCGCCAGCACCGCATTGCCGTTGACCGGCTGACGCTGGAAATTCCCGCCGGGAAGCTGGACAGCCCGGAGGAGGATCCCTTTCTGTGCGCCAGGCGGGAGCTTTCCGAGGAAACCGGCCTGACCGCCCGCACCTGGCGAAAGCTGACCTGCCTGGAAACCACCCCGGGCTTCTGCAACGAGCGCATCCACATCTACCTGGCTACCGGCCTGGAGCAGGGCGCCTGCCACCCGGATGATGATGAGTTTCTGGCGGTAACCCGCATGCCGCTCTCCAAGGCGGTGGAAAACGTGATGAACGGCACCTTCCGGGATGGAAAGACCGCGCTGGCCATCATGATGGCAGCAGCCGTTCAGGGTGTTTCCACCCATAGCAACGAATGATGTTACAACTTTCTTCCCATTTGTAAAATTTCTTTTTGAAGGGAACGTTTCACGGTGGAAAGACTGCTCCATGGCTTTATTGCCAAGGAACCTCCTGATTACCGCACACCGGCGGATGTGTTTGCCCGCCTGCCCCTGCTGGACACTCCCCGCCTGACTCTCCGCCCCATGACCATGCGGGACGCGGCGGACATATTCGCCTACTCCAGGGACAAGGAGGTTGCCCGCCATGTGCTGTGGGACGCCCACCGTTCCCTGGCAGACAGCAAGGAGTATCTGCGTTTCATCCTCCGCCAGTACCGGGAAGGCCGTCCTTCCTCCTACGGCATGGTGCTGAAGGAAACCGGGCGCCTGGTGGGCACCATCGGCTTCATGTGGCTCAGCGAGGAAAACAGCACTGTGGAAATCGGCTACAGCCTGGCCCGGAGCCAGTGGAACCGCGGCCTGACCACCGAGGCTTTGTCCGCCCTGATTGACATGGCCTTCACCTACCTGAACATCCACCGTATCGAGGCCCAGCACGATGTGCAAAACCCTGCCAGCGGACGTGTGATGCTCAAGTGCGGCATGCGCCGGGAGGGTATCCTCCGGGGTCGCGTGTTCAACAAAGGCCGCTTTGTGGATGTGGTCCTCTGCGCCATCCTCCGTGAAGACTGGGAAGCTGCCCGGCGCAGCTGACCGTGAGGCATGGAAAAAGGCTGCCCTGCATGGGTAGCCTTTTTTCTCACCCTCCCCGCCTTGCCACAACGGTAAAGCGCCAGGTCAGCGCCGGGTAGTTCCAGGCTTTGGCCTGCCACTGTGTCATGGTCATGGTGCCCATCATGGCCTGGCGGGTTATGCCAAGGGCATCGCAGTTGGCGGCGGCGAGCTTCCCCGCCAGGGTGTGAAGGCTGGCCGTCAGCGCGTTTGCCAGGCCGTCCTCCGTCAGGCTGGAGGCGGCATAGCGCAGCTCCACCCGGCAGTGGACTTCCCCATTCGCCAGGGTCATGCGGCTGGCGGTGTCCAGCAGGGTTGCCGTACCTTCCGGCAGGGACAGGGTGCCCTGGCGGGATGCGCCCATCAGCAGGGACAGCAGCTGCATTTCCGCGCCGGTCAGGCGGCCCTGGGCCTGGCCTGATGGCCCGAACAGCCACCCGCCGGAAAAGCTCACCTTCTCGCCTGTGTCGCTTTCGGCCTGGGGCAGGCTCACGTTTGCCAGCACAGCCTGCTGGCGGATCCCCATGCGCTGCCAGCCCGCCATGGTGGTCAGCGGCAAAACGCCCAGGCGGCGCCTGGCCTCCAGCAGTGTTTCCAGGGATTTGCTCAGCCTGCTGCCCGTGGCAGGCTCCAGGGCGTCCATCACAGCGGCTACATCCTCCGCCGTAACCGCCAGGGCAGCCTGCGGGCGCACCTCCGCCCGGGCGGACAGGGCGCGCAGGACCTCCGGAAACGCTGCCGATTGTGCCAGCCTGTGGGAAAACAGCAGCAGCCGAAGCTGACCGTAGTGCAGCTCCATGGGCGCGGCGGCGTTCAGCTGGGCCATGGCCTGGCCCAGGGATGTACCCCGGGCAGTCAGCGTCATATAGCCGCCCTCCGCCTGATAAGTGGGCAGCCGGGCGCTGACCTGCCAGTCACCGCCTGTGCCGTCAATGCCCAGGGCCACCGCAAAGGCCCGCTCCTCCCCCGTTACGGCGGAGCAGCCGCCCAGGGCCAGCAGCGCCGCCAGCAGCGCAAGCACACGCTTCATTTCTTCCTCCAACACAGGGCCGCGCACAGGGCCAGTCCCAGCAGCAGCCAGGGTTCGGCAAGGGCAAGCGCCTGCCACAGGGTCCGGGTGTCCACCAGCTGCACAGCCGCCATGCCCAGGGCCAGCGCACCCGCCAGCCAGGGCAGCTCCCTGCCCCATGGGGCCAGGCAGTGTGCCGCGCCCAGGCTGCACCCGCTGGCAACGGACAGGAACAGCCCGCTCATCCACAGGCATATGCCCACCAGCCGCCCAAAGGGTGACAGGTGCGCCACCGTTTGCACCAGGGTATCGCCCAGGGTTTGATGCGTGATGATCACCTCATGGGGGATGCACAGGCACAGGCACACCGGGCCAGCCAGGCCCAGCGCAACCGGCGGCAGCACATCTGTCCGGCGGATGGGCATCTCCATCAATCCCAGCAGCATGGGCCAGCCCATGCCAGCGCCCGCAGCCAGCGCCCGGCGCACATCCGTCCACCCGCCGCCCAGCAGCGGAAACAGGTGATCCACCCTGACCTTGGCGGCATAGCCAGCCAGCACCAGCGCCATTGCCGCCAGCAGCAGCCAGCGTACCAGGTATACGCCCCGGGCCAGGCCTTCCCTGTTCATGGCAAAAAGCGCCATGCCCGCCGCCACCAGCGCCAGGGTGAAGGCCGTGCCGGGCGTGCCGACGCCTTCCGTGAAAAGGGTCACCAGGGCCGTCATGCAGGAGATGCCCTCCACCAGCAGGCACGCTCCCGCTGCCAGGCAGGCCAGGCGGCTCCCCTGCAGGCAGGCCTTGCCGCTGCGCTTCAGTCCCCAGCGGCCCAGGGCGTACAGGCCCACCTGTGGCGCCAGGCACAGCAGCACCACCCACCATCCGGCAGCGCCGCACAGGGGCAGCACCCTTGTGACCGCCGTGCGCAGGATGCTCACGCAGGTCAGCAGCCGCCACTGGCTCCGCAGGCAGCGCATTTCACCCATGCGGCGCATTTCCGCCCGTTCCTCCGGTGTATGAACCCGGCTCACCGTTCTCATACTAGCCTCTGTCCCAGCGGCGCATGCGCCCGGTGAAGCGCTCCATGCTGCCGGGATTCCCCAGCCAGGTTCGCAGCCGCTGCCGCCAGATGGGCCAGCGCAGCAGCACATCCGGGTTATGGGTGCGCGTGGGCGCCATGGGCGCCGCCATGGGTGAGCCAAGGCTGGTCAGGGTGCACAGGCGCACCAGCATCACCAGCAGGAGCAGCACCATGCCGTACAGCCCAAAGGCACAGCCTGCCGCCAGGAAAATCAGCTGTCCAATGCGAAAGGCCAGGCCCAGGGAATAATCCGGCATGGCATAGCTGCCCAGGCTGGACACTGCAACCACAATAATCAGCAGCGGGTGAATCAGCCGGGCATCCACCGCCGCCTGGCCCAGGATCAGCCCGCTGACCGTGCCAAGGGAGTTTCCCACCACGCCGGGCACCCGTGTACCGGCCTCGCTGATAAGGTTAAACATCAGCAGCATGAGGAAGGTTTCTGCCGGAATGGACAGGGGCACCTGGGCCTGACTTTCCAGGATGGCAGTCAGAAGCGTTACCGGCAAAGCCTCCGGGTGAAAGGTTGCCGCCGCCACAAACAGGCCCGGCAGCAGCAGCGTGCACAGGGCGCCCGTCAGCCGGATGATTCGCAGAAAACTGCCGTACTGCCACCGCATGGAGGTATCGTCCGGTGTGTGCAGCAGGTGCAGCAGGCTGATGGGCAGGGCCAGCGCCTGGGGTGCGCCGTCCATCAGAATCACGATTTGTCCTTCCAGCAGAAAGGAGGCTGCCCTGTCCGGCCTTTCCGTCAGGCAGCACTGGGGCAAAAGGGCATAGGGCCTGTCCTCCAGCATCTGCTCCAGGGCGCCAATGGACAAAACCTGGTCTACCTGCAGGCCTTCCAGCCTGTTTTTCACCCGGTGGAGCATGGCCTTGTCCACCGCGCTCTCCAGGTACATGATGCACAGGTTGGTGGGCGCGGCAAAGCCGATGGTGGTCATCTCCCCAATCAGCTCCGGCGTGTGCAATATCCGCCGCAGAAGGGTGATGTTGTCCCGCAAGGCCTCGTTGAACCCCTGATGGGGGCCATTGACCACGCTCTCCGTCAGCGGCGGCGAAATGCTGCGCCGCACAAAGCTGCGAATGTCCATGCTGATGGCCCCCGGCATGCCGTCTGCCAGGAGCACCGCCTTGCCATTCACAATGGCGGCAACCGCCTCCCCGAAGGTGGTGATGCACTTCACATCCCCCACATGAATGGTCTGCAAAAGCATCTGCTTCAGGTCGCCATTCAGGGCGCATTGGGCCTTCTGCTGGCAGGGGGTCATCACATAGTGCTGCAGCTGCTCTGCATTGGTCATGCCATCCACAAAAAACACCGCCGCTTCCCGGCGGAAAACCATCATATCCCGGCGAATCATGTCCGGGTTCACAGGGCGGAACAGGCGTTTTTCCAGCGCCGCCGCATTTTTCTCCAGGGATGCAGACATGCTGTCCGCCATAGCGCACCTTCTCCCCACAGGGCCTGCGCCGGAAGGGTGCTCCCACCCCTCCGGCGGCCATCTTTCCTCACGCGCGGCACTTGTAGCTGCTGCACAGGCTTTCATCGGCCTTGCCGTTGCAGCAGCTCTTTCTGGGTGCCACCTGGATGTCCGTCAGGGCGCACAGGTTGTCCACCTCGTGGTGCTGGCAGCTCTCCACGCTGCAATGGATGCACTGGTTCTTCAGATGAGCCATGTGGATCCCTCCCGAAAAGTTTGTCGCCCACCGGGCGCAGAAACAGCATGCCCGCAATTCGCCCTTGTGATGCTGGCAAGTTTGTGGTAAATTTGTTTATGCCGCCTGCGACTGTATTCGCTCCGCGGCGCGAAGAAAGGAGGATCTCTATGTTCAGGAGATCAGTCACCACCCGCGCCCTTTGCATGAGCGCCATTATTGCCGCGCTTTACGCCGCGCTGACCCTGTGCCTGCCCGCCTTGTCCTATGGGGCGTATGGGGCGCTGCAGTGCCGCCTGGCAGAGGCGCTGACCCTTTTGCCCATGGTGCTGCCCCAGGCCGTGCCGGGCCTGGCGGTTGGCTGCCTGGTGAGCAACCTGCTCAGCCCCGTGGGCGTGTGGGATGTGCTGTTCGGCACCCTGGCTACCCTGCTTGCCGGCCTGGGCACCCGGTGCCTCAGGCGCCGCCCGCTGCTGGCTGCCGCCTGCCCGGTGGTGTGCAACGGGCTGATTGTGGGCGGAATGCTCGCCATTGTGTATCAGCTGCCCGCTGTGCTGACGGTGGCTCAGGTTGCCGCCGGCGAGGCCATTGCCGTGGCGCTTGGCTATGGGCTGATGAAGGCCTTACAGCGGAAGGTGGACTGGAATAAACTCGGCTGACGAAAAAAATCCTGCCGCGCTGTGCGACAGGATTATTCTTTTACCGGTTCAGAATGTCCATAAACTCCTCGCCGGTGATGGTTTCCTTTTCGTAGAGGTACTTGGCCAGCTGGTGGAGCTTGGGTTCGTTGTCCCGCAGGAGCTTCTCCGCCTTTTCGTACTGCCGCTTCACCTGGGCCACAACCTTCTTGTCGATGGCGGTTGCGGTTTCCGGCGAGCAGGCCAGGGAGCTGTCCCCGCCCAGGTACTGGTTCTGCACGGTTTCCAGGGCCACCATGCCAAAATCGTCGCTCATGCCGTAGCGGGTAATCATGGCCCGGGCCAGCTTGGTGGCCTGTTCAATATCGTTGCTGGCGCCGGTGGTGATGCTGTCAAACACCACTTTCTCCGCCGCCCGTCCGCCTGTCAGGGTAGCAATTTTGTTCTCCAGCTCCGTCTGGCTCATCAGGTTGTGCTCCTCCGCATCCACCTGCATGGTGTAGCCCAGCGCGCCGGATGTGCGGGGAACAATGGTGATTTTCGTAACAGGCGCGGAATGGGTTTGCAGCGCCGCCACAAGGGCATGACCGATTTCGTGGTACGCCACAATGGACTTCTCCTTGTCGGACAGCACCTTGCTCTTCTTCTGCTGCCCGGCGATAACAACCTCCACGCTCTCCTCCAGGTCGGCCTGGGATACCCTGTCCCTTCCCATGCGCACGGCACGGAGCGCCGCCTCGTTCACGATGTTCGCCAGCTCCGCACCGGAGGCGCCGGAGGTGGCTCTGGCAATGGCGTTCATGTCGATGCCCGGCGTCATGCTGACCTTCTCCGCATGCACCTTCAGGATGGCCTCACGGCCTGCCAGGTCGGGCAGCTCCACAGGAACCCGCCGGTCGAAGCGGCCCGGGCGCAGCAGCGCAGGGTCCAGGGTTTCAGGCCGGTTGGTGGCTGCCAGGATCACCACACCCTTCCCGCCGTCAAAGCCGTCCATCTCCGTCAGCAGCTGGTTCAGGGTCTGCTCCCGCTCGTCATTGCCGCCCATGCCGTGCCCGTCGCGCTTTTTGCCAATGGTATCAATCTCGTCAATAAACACAATGCAGGGTGCCTTCTCGCCTGCCTGCTTAAACAGGTCGCGCACCTTGGCAGCGCCCATGCCCACGAACATCTCCACAAATTCCGAGCCGGAAATGGAGAAGAAGGGCACATTGGCCTCGCCCGCCACAGCCTTTGCCAGCATGGTTTTGCCCGTGCCGGGCGGGCCCACCAGCAGCGCGCCCTTGGGCATGGAGGCGCCAATCTTCCTGTACTTCTCCGGGTCGTGGAGGAAGTCCACAATCTCCATCAGGGATTCCTTGGCTTCCTCCTCCCCGGCCACGTCCTTAAACTTGATGCTGGTGGTGGAGGGCACATACACCTTGGCATTGGACTTGCCAAAGGCCATGGTGGGCATGCCGCCTGCACCGTTCTTGGTCAGCTGCCGGGTCAGCAGGCGGCCCACCAGTGCAAACAGCGCAATGGGCAGAATCCAGTTCAGCAGAAACAGGAGAATGGGGCTTGTTTCCTTCTCCACCACCTGACCAAAGCTGCAGCCGGAGGCATACAGGCGATCCACCAGGCTGGCATCGTTAAAGGGAACGGTGCGGTAGACCTCCGGGTTTTCTTCCGTGCCCATGATGTAATAAATATAGTCCTTCTGTACCTCCACCAGGCGCACATCCCTGGCATCCAGGTGCTTGAGGAATGTGCCGTAGTCCACCTCGGTCACCCGGGCCTCCGTCATGGAGGGCAGCACCAGCAGGTTAAACAGCAGCAGCACGCCAATGGTGATAAGGTAAAACAGCATTACCGGCTTCTTGGGGGATTTCACAACCTTCATTCCTTTTCCTCCCTTCCGTTGATTCATCCGTATTGTATCGTTGAAAAATGAACTGAAAAAGAACGAACTACAAATGAATGATGAAGAAAATTCCCCGCAGAGTGCTTCTTCTGCGGGGATTGTCTTACGGATCGTATTCCATTAGTATGGCCTCCACCCGGCCTGCGGTGTTCAGCTGGTATTCCAGGTTCCACTTGTGGCTGTCGGCCGTGTTGGCAACGTAGCGGATGGTTTTTGTGCCATCCTCATTCAGGTAGATTTTCCCGGTGCCATAATCGTTGTCGTACAGGCCCCGGTTGCCGGAGGGGCTGGTCACCTGCCCCATATCGCGGAACTTGCCCACCACCTCATCCTCCGTGTTGCCAATGCCCGTGGAGCGCGGCCCGGCAAACTGGCTGGTGGTGAAGTACAATTCGGACAGCACCCAGCCTTTCTTTGTTTTCGCCATGGTGGCATAGCCCCATGGGTACCGGTACCGCTGGCACATGTCGGAGAAGCCCTCCACATACACCTCCTCCATGCTGTCACCCTTGCCGTTGGCAGCCTGGAAATCCTCCCGGCTGGTGGCATACAGGGTCAGGCCGTTGGCGGTGTCCGTCACCCGGTAGGAGTCCTTGGGCTTGGGACTGAAGTTGAACTTGTAGCCAACCTGCAGCATGTTGCTGGGCTTGCCATTGCCATTCACCGCCACAGCCTTCAGGGTCACATTGCCGGCAGGCAGGTAGAAGGGTTCCCCGGTCCACACCGGGCTGTCCGCATCGGGGGTAGAGCCGTCAATGGTGTAGTAGATGGTGATGTCCGTGTCCTTTTCGTTCTCCTTGCCGGGCCGCAGCCAAATGCGCTGGCGCCGCTCATAGGTGCCGGGCGCCAGGCTGTAGCCGGGCGTCTGCGGCGAGGGCAGGAACACCTTGTAGCTGGCCTTCAGCGGGTCGCTGACCAGTTCGCCGCTGACAGCCACGGCCCGCAAATCCCACACGCCTTCGTCCAGGTACAGGGTGCCAGTGGACAGGGTGCCTTCATCGGGCAGCACGGCTTCCTCGTCAAAGGTGTAGTACACGTCGTATCCCTGGGGTGATGTCAGCGCAACGGTGAGCCTGTCGGTGTAGTAGCCTGCGGTTTTGTCCACCGTGGGCGACTGGGGCAAAAGCTCCATCCGCTGCTGGCGGAAGGTGTTGGAGCCTGTCTGCTCGAAGGCAGTCTGCATCAGCTCGCCTGCCTCCGCCCGCCTGTCCGAGGCCAGCAGAATGCGTATCACATTGCGGTAGGCCTCCGGTGCACTGGGCACAATATCGGTGTAGATTTCCCGGTACAGTTCTTCCGCCTCGTCCACCATGCCGGCAGCCTCATAGGCGCTGCCCAGGGTCAGCAGGCCGGAAACGTTGATGTTCTCCTCCCCGTCCTTCTCCCGGGCAGCCTCGAACATGGTGATAGCCCGGTCAATATCCCCGGTGCCCAGCACCTCCTCACCCACCTCCCACATGGCGGCGGCGGTAGCATCCTTGCCCATGCGGGCCATGATGCGCTGCCCATCGTCCGTTCGGGTAAGGAACAGGTAAACACCCGCCACGGCAGCAATACACAGAAGAACCAGCGCAATGGCCACATGGGTCCAGTTGACCATGTGCCGGGCTACCGTGTGCCGCCGCCTGGAGGCTGCGGACATGGGCTGCACCCTGGTGGAATCCCCAAAGGTGGTGCGCTGAGGCCTGTCGAAACCCTCCGGCGGCGCCTCCGGTATGGGTTCTGTGTCCTTCACCGGCGGCATTTCCGCAGTGGCCTGCCTGGGTGGCTCGGAGAAGATGCGGCTGGCGCCCTCCGCAGGCGCGGGTGCGGGCCTGGGTGCCGGGCCGGCGTTTTCCCGGGCACGCCTTCCCTGGCGGATGGCCCGCACGCCTTCATCGTGGTTTTCACCATGGTTCAGCACGGCATTGCAGCCGGGACAAAGTATGTCATTCTCCCCGGCATAGGTGCCGCAGCGGGGACACAGCATGCCCAACGCCTCCTTTGTTGTTCGTTACTCCATAGGCCGCTTTGGTCTGTTGTTCACGGGCTGACCGTTTATCACCAGGTCAAAGGAGCACTTCAGGAAGGCCGCCGCCTGCTCGCACATAACAATGCGGCTCATGTAGATCTGCAGGTATTCCATCACCGAGGAGCCTTCGTCCATCACCAGCTCGTGGCGAATCACCCGTTGCTTCCGGTCAACCGTCACATGGCTCTCCTGGATGGAGAAGTTCACCCGGTCGTGCACGTCGTTCATGTCGGGTCTGCCGTGGCGCACCCGGGTTTTGTGGGCATCGCTCTTGTCCCCCAGGGCCAGGGCGGCGGATACCGCGCTGGAGATGAAGCCGCTTTGCTCCTCATGGTTGCCCACAGCGGTGATAATCTCCATCACGTCGTTCATGTCCATGCCGGTTTCCCGCAGGATGGGCATGAGCAGCACCGCGCCGTTGGGCCCGTGGTTGTGCCGGTTAACGGAGTTGCCCACATCGTGCACCCAGCCGGCAATGGCAGCCAGCTCAATCTCCCTTGGGGAATACCCCAGAGCTTTCAGGATGCCGGAGGCGGTTTTGCTCACATAGCTCACATGCCGCGGCCCATGGTCGGTATATCCGCAGGCCTCCAGGTAGTGGTTTCCGGCGCGGATCAAGGCCTTGATGGCCTCGTTTTGCCTGATCTCCTGTAGCGTAACCATCAGCACCTCACTGCAGGCCGTTCAGCGCATTGTATTCCGGGTCGTCGTCAAACTCCCGCTCCGGGCACACGCCGTCCAGCATTTCAATGGCATTGCGGATCTCAATGTAGTCGATATACCCGGTGCGGTCGTCCTTGGCGGCCTGCAGCAGGTCGGGCAAGGCCCGGTCGTCCCCCAGCTTGCCCAGGTAGCTGGCAAACAGCGCCCGGCGGGAAGGATTCTCGCGGAACAAACGCAGCGCCAGCTGAAAAACCTGCTCGTTCCCGGGATAGTTTGCAAGAATGTCCAGCATGGCCTCCTGCCCGGCGGCATTGGCCCTGGGCAGGCTTTCCAGCAGCGGCTGTACCACGCTGGCACCCATTTCGCTCAGGCTTTCCAGGGCGTTGTCGCACAGCTCATCCTTGGGTGCGCGGTTCATCTGCCAGGAGATGTACAGCATCTTGGGAAGGGTGCTGCCCATTTCCCGCAGGAGGCCCACGGCAATCATCCTGGCCTCCTCGCAGGTTTCCTCATCCTTCAAAAGGGCCAGCAGGCGTTTTTCGCAGGGCTTGCCCACGGCCTGAATCTGGTCCAGCAGCAGGTCGGGCACGGGAACCTCCCTGTCGCAGTAGTCGCACAGCCAGTCCACCAAGTCCTTGGGATCCTCAAACTGGGTGAAGTACGCACCGGGGGTCACACCCTCCAGCCAGCGGGCCGGGGTGTTCAGAAAGGTCATGTACACCCGGGGCATATCCGCCTCCATGGCGTCGAAGTTCCGGTACTCGTGCTGGTGCTCCTGCATCCAGCTGGAAGTATAGTCCGCAAAATGCTGATCGAAGTCGATACACTTTCTCATGGTTCATTCTCCTCCATGGCCTTGTCCAGCCTTTTCTCCAGCACCCGCAGCCGGTGCGCAATGCGCCGCTCAGGGCACTTTCTCCGGCGGAGCACCTCTTCCGCCTGCTTTTCCTGCCCGCAGCGGCGCAGGCACAGAATTTCCATGGCCTGCAGCCAGCCTTCACGCTCCGGCCCGGCAGCCTGAATACGCTCCTTCACCGTCATGCGGAGCCACAGGTGCAGGCCCATGCCCAGCACGGCGGCGCGGTGCTGGGTGCCCGTTGCCAGGCGCAGGGCAAACATGCGCCACAGGGCGGTTTGTCTCTGCCCGGCAGTGGTGTCCAGTACCCGTGTCAGCTGTGAGCCTGTGCGCATGGGCAGCGGGCCTTTTTCGCCCCATTGCCGCAGCTGATGCAGTGCGCTCTTCCGCGCCTGCTCGTGGGCGAAGGGATGGGTCATCACCTGGCGCAGGAAAAGCCGGGCCTGCGGGCAATCCTGGCCCACCAGCCCCAGGCAGCGCAGCTGGGCCACGCTTCCGCCATAGTGAAAGCACCAGTTCACCACCTGTATCATTTCCCCATCCGGGTCAAGCATTTCCCCAATGCCGGGCGCCCGGCGCTCCATATCCTCCAGGGCGCGGCTCATGTCCTCCATGGTTTCCCTGGGCAAGGGCGGCTGCGGCAGCTTGTCCTCCGGGGTGTGGTGCTCCGCCCAGCGCAGCATGGCCCGGGCATGCAGGCTGTCCGGATCGATTTGCAGGGCCTGGCGCCAGTATTGCATGGCTCTTTGGGGCTGATGCTTCACCCAGTACAGCTCGGCCCGGTGCAGCAGCAGCATGATGCTGCAGGGCTGCTCCCTCAGCCGCCTGGAAAGGTAATCCTCGCACAGGCCCCAGGCCTCCACCGCCCAGGCAGCGGCGATAACCATCTCCTCCTCCGCCTGGGTGCTGCACATGCCCATGGCCCGCAGCAGCAGCCCGCGGGCCAGCCTGGGGCGGCTGAGGTTTTCCTCAGCCACAGCCAGTGCGCAAAGGGCGGGCACATTCTCCGGTTCCCGCCGCACGGCACCTGCCAGGCAGCAAAGGCCGTCCCCCAGGCGGTTTTGCGTGGCGTAGAGCATCGCCAGCTGAATCATCAGCGGCGCAGGGTGTGCCGACATGCGAATGGCGCGTCCCAGCCGCTTCTCCCCCAGGGGAATATTGCCGCGCTCCCAGGCCCGCAGGCCGCGGCCCACCAAAAGGGGCAGGCGCTGCTTCTCCCCGGGTCGGCTGTCCGCATCCAGCAGCGCCGCCAGGCTGTTGATTTCCTCCGCCATTTCCCCATAGGGATCCTCATCCATGCAGCGGTACAGGCAGCCCAGCGCCGTATTCTTGTGGCCCAGGTGGGCCAGGGTGTACCCCAGCACCAGCCAGGTGCGCAGGGGTGCATCCTCCTGGGCCAGCAGGCGGCAGAGCAGCAGCATCGCCTGCTCATAGCAGCCAAGGTGCTCATACTCCTCCGCCAGGCGAAGCCAGCCCATGGTGCTGTCCTCCTGCCGGGCCGCATGGCGCAGCAGCGCCAGCGCCTCTGCCGGGCGACCCCGGCGGCGATAGTCCTCCGCGCTGCGGCGCAGCCTGGCGGCATTCACCCGAAAGGGAACCACCTGACCCATGCTTCTCTCGCTCATGCCTTCTCCTGAATGCTTAGTCCCGGCTGGCCTTTTGCAGCAGCTCCTTCAGCTCCCCGGTGGAAAACTGGTAGAAGCTGTGGCAGAAGTGGCAGCCCAGCTCGGCGCCCGTGTCCTCCTCAATGAGGGTGGTCAGCTCGCGCCGGCCCAGGGAAATCAATGCCTTCTCCATCCTGTGGCGGGAGCAGCCGCAGTGGTAGCGCAGGGGTTCCCGCTCCAGCAGTTCCAGCTTCATGCCCTGGAACCAGCCTTCCACCAGCTCCTCCTTGGAGGCAAAGGTCATCTCCCGGCTGATGTCTGCAAACATGGGGCTTCTCAGCTCCAGCTGGTCGATGATGGCATCCTCGCAGCCGGGCATAGGCTGAATCAGCAGGCCGCCGGCCTTCAGCACAGCGTCGCCGCTGGTCAAAACGCCCAGGGCCACCAGGGAGGGTGATTGCTCGCTGACGGTGAAGTAGTTGGCAAAGTCCATGGCCAGCTCGCCGCTGACCAGCTCAATCTGCCCCACATACGGCTCCCGCAGGCCCAGATCCTTCACCACGCTCATGCGGCCTTCCTTGCCCACGGCAGTGCCCACGTCCAGCTTGCCATCAGCGCGCAGGGGCAGCTCCACCCGGGGATTGTCCGCATACACCTTCAGGTCGCCGTGGTGGGCCACAGCGCACAGGGTGCCCATGGGCCCGCCGCCCTTGATGGTCACGGTAACAGACTCGTTCTCGCCCTTCATCATCACACCCATCATGGCGGTGGCGGTCATCAGCCTGCCCATGGCAGCGGTGCACACGGGTGTTGCGTTGTGAATGTCCGCCGCCCGCTGGCACATGGCGGTGGTATCCGCCATCATCACCCGCACCTGACCATCCATCAGGCTCAGGCGGAGCATCTCGTCCCCCTGGTGTCTTTCTATCATATGCGTTCCTTCCCTTCCAATGCCTCACCGGGTTCCAGCTGGCGTATGGCGGCAATGTGCCACCGGTGCTCGCCTTCCCTGGGCGGCTCCATGCGCCCGTTGCCAAAGGCCATCACCCTGTCAAACCCGGCCTGGTGCAAAAGGCTGGTCAGGCTTTCCAGGGTGTGGGCGCGCTGCTTTTGCTCCTCGTCAATGCGGCGATACCTGCCATCCTTGTCCCGGAGGAAGATGCACAGGTGCATGTCCAGCAGGCCGGTCTTTTCGGAAAAGCGGTTCTGCCACAGGTAGGTCACGTCCTCCCTGTCCTCGCAAATCATCTCGTTGCCCAGGGCATGCCTGAGCTTGTAGGGCGTGGACACATCGAAAAACAGGCCGCCGCCGGGCCGCAGTGCCGCCCGGGCCGCCTGGAAAAAGGCCAGCACATCCTTGTCCTCCAGGAGATAGTTCACGCCGTCGCAGGTTGCCAGCACGGCATCCATGGGCCGGTGCAGGTGCAGCTGGCGCATGTCCTGCCGGACAAAGGGAATGGCAACGCCTGCCTGCCGGGCCTTCTGGGCGGCAATCCACAGCATGTCCTGGCTTATGTCCACGCCGGTCACATGGAAGCCTCGGCGGTACAGCGGCAGGCTTAATCCGCCGGTGCCGCAGGCGCACTCGCAAATCTTTCCACCCCTGATGCCAAAGGCATTCATGATCTGCACATAAAAGTCTGCCCAGTCCTCATAGTTCACATCGTTCATCAGTTGGTCGTATACTTCTGCAAAGCCTGTGTACATTCCATGCACTCCGTATCAGGGTTTTCTTTTGCCTTTCAGGCTGCCGCCAATGCGGCCTGCCTCCTTGGCGGAAAGGCCCGGCCAGCCGTGCTGAAGCAGCTTGTCCAGCAGGCCGCAGCGCCGGGCCGCGGCATACTTGCGCTTTGTCCTTTCATCAGGGCGCCACATACGCATCCTCCCTTCCCATTGGTGAAGGATAGGTTGCGCATGCGGCGGCGGGTTTTATTCCTGTTCTTCCTCGTCTTCCTCGTCATCCTCGTCCACATCGGTGTTCAGGCCACGGTTCACGGTGGCGCCCTCAATGCGGCTGTTGATGAACTTGTCAAACACGGCATTGGTATAGCTGGCGGTGATGAACCTGCTCAGCGCAAAGCCAAACAGGAAATAGTAGGCAAACAGGCCCAGCATGCAGTAGATGGGGTTGACCACCATGGCCAGCGCCACGGCAATAACCACCGGCACGCAATGCAGCAGGCGGATGCCCACGCTCATGGGCAGGCGGGCCACAGCCAGGATGAGGGCATTGCGGATCACATCCCGGAAGCGCAGCTTGTAGGTGACAATCAGCGGATGCATATACGTTACCGCCAGTGCCCACACGAGGCCAACCATCAGCACCAGCACCTGGAGAATCGCCATCAGCGCGGAGAAGGTCTGGGACATTTCCCCATAGAAGTTCCAGCCCACATACACCGCAATGGGCAGAAATCCGGTGATGAGGGAAACAAGCAGACCCTGCTTCCAGTTGGCCTTCACCGCATCCTTGAAGTCGGACCAGATGAAGGCATGCTCGTCCCGGCTCCAGTTGCGGGTCACATAGGCCACGCCCGGGGTGACAATGCCGGTTATGCCAATGCAGGGAATCAAAAACAGCAGCGTGCTCTGAATAATGGTTTCCAGCAGCACCGATGCATTTTCTGCGATTTCACCTTCCTCCGTCATCAGGGAGGAGAATACGCTGGTTACGCCAATCATGAGAACAATCATGGCGGGCAGCCAGATGAGCATGTACATCAGGTTCAGGCGGCACAGGCCGGAAAGGCGGGTGCGGAGCATTTCCCAAAACAGCTGCCAGCGGTTGGTGGGCAGGTCGTCCTTGGTGTAGTCACCCTTGCCGCTCTTGCCGTAGTAATAGTTGTTCATGAATTTTCCAAACATGGTCTTCCTCCTCAATGCGTGGCGATACAGCTATTGTAGCACACCACGGGCGAATTGCCAATACACCAGGCCCGGGTACCCGGGCCGAAACCGCGCAATTTACAGAATGTTCACCGGCCCAAGGCGTAGCGGGGCATGTCCAGGGCCATCAGGGCCTGCTCCGCCGTCATGCCGCTGTTGTCAAACAGGTGGCATTGGTTTTCCGGCATGTGCAGCAGCTTTTCCCGCAGGAAAAGTGAGCGGGGAATCATCTCCGCGTCACCCCTTTGCCCAATGCGCTGGCGCAGGGTGTCCTCGTCAGCGGTGAGCACCACATAGTGCAGGGTGGCGCCATGCCTGTCCGCCAGGGCCTGCACCAGGGGCAGCTCATCCTCCACCACATAGTCGATGGTTACATCCAGGCCGCTGTCCAGTGCCTGACCCGCCACGGAAAGGATGCACGCCCAGTTGAAGCGCAGCACGTCCTCCCAGGCCACATCACCCACAAAGCCTGCGTGAAAATCATCACCGTGGATGATGTATGCCGCACGCCCGGTGTCCTCCGTGTGCTTCTCCGCAAAGGCCTTTGCCAGGGTGGATTTTCCACAGCCGCAAGGCCCGGAGAACAGATAGATGTTCATTCGCTCCTCCAGAAAAAGTCCGCCGCAGGTCATGCAGCGGACGGAATATGCTTTACATGGCCTTGGTCGCCACGCTGGTCACCAGGGCCAGGGTGGCCAGCATGCCCTTCACATGGGTGCGCTCGTACCCGTGGGAGGCAAACACCCCCTGTCCGCACAGGGCGAAGCGGGCATCCAGCCCGGCACGGAGCGCCGTTGCCGCATCAGAGGAATAGCTGGGGTAGATGTCCACCGCATAGTCAATACCCTCCGCCCTGGCCCGGGCAATCAGCTCGTTGGTGAAGGAGAAGTCAAAGGGCCCGGCGCTGTCCTTGGCGCAGATGGACACCTGAGTCTCCCTGCAGGTAAGGTCATCGCCCACGCAGCCCATATCCACTGCCAGCATGTCCTCAATGTCCATGCTGTACAGGGGCGAGGCACCGTGGCCTACCTCCTCATACACGGTGAAGAGCAGCGTTACCTGCCGGGCCAGGGTTGCCCGGCCTTCGGCAACCTCCCGGGCCAGGGTCAGCAGCACGGCGGAGGAAGCCTTGTCGTCCAAGTGGCGGCTTTTCACATAGCCGCTTTCGGTGATGGTGGTTCGCGGGTCGAAGGAGATAAAGTCGCCCACGCCAATGCCCAGCTTCTCCACATCCGCCTTGCAGGACACCTCTTCATCCAGGATAACTTCGAGGGTTTCATCGCTGCGGACATCGCTGGTGTTGTTCCACACATGGCGGCTGGCCTTCACGGATTGCACCGTGCCGGTGTATGTCCTGCCGCCACGGGTGTGGATGAGCACGTTTTCATTCTCAATGGCATTGTCCCCAAAGCCGCCAACCTTGGTGTACCGCAGGGCGCCGCTGGCCTTGATGGCGCGCACCATGGCGCCCAGGGTATCCACATGGGCGGACAAAAGCAGCGGGTGCCCCGTGCCGCCCAGGCAGCACAGCACGGCGCCCTTGGGCGTGCGCTGAGGCCGGTAACCCAGGCGGGTCAGCTCCGCCAGGAGATAATTGGTTGCTTCCTCCGTCATGCCTGTGGGGCTTGGAATGCCGGTCAGGGTTTTGAGCTGCTCCAGCATGTAGGCTTGCTTGTCCATAGCTTCCTTTCTCAGGCCAGCAGCTTTTCGCTGGCGGCCCGCAGCAGGGCGTTCTTCTGCTCCGCTGCATCCTTATCCGCATCGTTGGTGTTCACATACAGCTTGATCTTCGGCTCCGTGCCGGAGGGCCGCACGCACACCCAGTTGCCGCCCTCCAGCTCGAAGTACAGCACATCGGAGGCAGGCAGGCCGGTGGGTTCCTCCACCCCGGCGCAGGTGCGGGTGCCCTTCAGGTAGTCCCGCACGGCGGTGACCTTCAGGCCAGCCAGCTCCGTGGGCGGTGCGGTGCGCAGGCCCTTCATGATTTCCTTCATGCGGCCCACGCCCTCCTTGCCGGGCAGGGTGATGGACACCACCTTCTCCACCGAGTAGCCGTATTCCGCAAAGATGGACTGCACATAATCATACAGGGTAATGCCCTGGGCGGCGCAGGCGCAGGCCACCTCGGCAATGAGCAGGGAGGCATTCACGCCGTCCTTGTCCCGGACGAAGGTGGAGGACAGAAAACCGTAGCTTTCCTCAAAGCCAAAGAGGAAGGTATGGCTGCCCGTGTCCTGGAACTGCTGAATCTTTTCACCGATGAACTTAAAGCCTGTCAGCGTTTCGAACATTTCCACGCCAAAGGAGGCTGCGATTTTGTTAGCCAGGCTGGTGGACACAATGGACTTCACCGCCGCGCCGTTTTCGGGCAGGGTGCCCTGCTTCTTCTTTGCAGACAGGATGTAGTGCAGCAGCACACAGCCAATCTGGTTGCCGGTCAGCAGCTGCCAGTCCCCAGCGGAGGTCTTGACGGCCACGCCCAGCCGGTCGCAGTCCGGGTCGGTGGCGAAGATGACCCTGGCACCCTTTTCATCCGCCAACTTGATGGCCAGGCGGAAGGTGTCCGGCTCCTCCGGGTTGGGCACCCTGACGGTGGAAAATGCCGGGTCGGACAGCTCCTGCTCCTTCACCACGGACACATTGCTGATGCCCACTTCCTTCAAAATGCGGCGCACCGGCACATTGCCGGAGCCGTGAACAGGCGTGTACACAATGGACAGCTCCCTGCCCATCTTCTCCAGCATTTCCGGCTGCACGCACAGTGTTTTCACCTGGGCGATGTAGTCATCGTCCACTTCCCTGTTGCCGATGTACTTCAGCAGACCCTTTTCAATGGCCTCCTGCTCATCCATCAGCGCGCAATCGGTATACTCGGTGGCGCGGATGATTTTCGTAATGCCCTCGGCAGCCTCCGGGCCCACCTGGGCGCCATCCTCGCCGTAGACCTTGTAGCCATTGTACTGGGGCGGGTTGTGGGAGGCGGTAATCACAATGCCTGCAATGGCGTGCAGGTGCCGCACCGCATAGGACAGGACGGGCACCGGGCGCAGGGCATCGAACAGCATGGCAGGCACGCCTTCCCGGGCCAGGGTCAGCGCCGCATCCTTGGCAAACTCGGCAGAGAAGCGGCGGCTGTCGTAGGCAATCACCACACCCCGGGCGGCCTCCTCCGGCCTTTGCAGCAGATACCGGGCCAGTCCCTTGGTGGCCCGGCGCACGTTGTAGCGGTTCATGCGGTTCATGCCGGCGCCCAGCACGCCGCGCATACCGGCAGTGCCGAAGCTCAATTCTGTATAAAAGCGATCCTCAATTTCCTTCTCGTCATTGGCAATCGCCTGCAGGTCCTTCACGGTATCCTCATCCTGGGCAAAATCCCTCAGCCACTTTTCGTAAGCCTGGCGAACCTCCATGGAAATACCACCTTTCTTGTTGGGGTCTGTCAGGTACATTATAGTGTTTTCCATTCTTTTTGGCAAGAGCCAGTTGCGTTATGAAGCATCCTTTTCCCGCATACATATGCGGTAGGAAAGGAGCGTTTGCATGAAGCATCGTTGGCGGATGACCCTTGTGGCGCTGGCTGCGGCAGGCCTTGTGCTGTGGCAGGCGTTAGCCGGCGGGCCTGTGCCGGAGGCGCTGCCCGGCGGCTCGGCAGCCCAGCGCCAGCTGGTTCGCATATGGGTGTGCTCCTCCCCGGGCGGCGGAGAAGGCTGGCTGCGGGCCTGCCTGAAGAAATGGGAAAAGCAGTACCCGCAGGTCATGACCTTTCTGCGCACCGTAACGGCGGATGAAATTGCCCGGGAGGATGCCGTGCTGCCGGACATTCTGCTCTACACCCCCGGGGATATAACCGCACCGGAGGCATGCCTTGCGCCGCTGGAGGGCATTGCCGGCCTGCGGGAGCCGCTCTTGCGGGCCGGGCGCTGGCAGGGTGCCCAGTACGGCCTGCCCCTGTGCTATGGCGGATACGCCATCGCCATTGACAGCGCTGCTGAGCCGCACCTGGCAGCAACGCCTGCGCCCACCACCCTGCTGGGCCGCCCTGCCGCCACCCAGCCGCCGGATGCACCCACACCGGGCCTGCCGGAGGGTGCCTCCCTGCTGGCTCCCGGTGGCTGCGGCCTTTTCACCCTGGCGCTGATGCGGGAAATTCCCCCTGTGGATGGCACCCTTACCAGCGCAGAAGTGTTTGCCCGGTTCCGTGCCCGGCAAGCGCCTGCCGCGCTTTTGACCACCGGGCAGATCACCGCCCTGAACGGTGCCTTTCGCGTGCTGACCCCCGGGGAGGTTATTACCGATCAGGTGTGGTTTGCCAGCCTGTTCCCCGGTGCCGGTGAGGCCGCCGCCCGGCTGCTGGCCTGGCTGGTGCAGCCGGAAAGCCAAAGGCTGCTGGCCTCCCAGGGCCTGTACACCGTGCGGGAGGATTTGCGCCTGTACGCCACAGGCACCCAGGCCGCCATGGAATCCGCCGCCCGGGCGCTGACGGTGATCAACGCCTATGTACCCGCTGCCGATGTGGAGGTTTCCGCCTGGCAGGCCGCCCAGGGGCGCGTGAGCCTGGATGATGCGCTGCTGCCGCTGATATAGCCGCATAGTTTCCGCCCCCAGGGGTAAGCTAGACACCGAACAATCCAAGTCCGAAGGGAGTTCATGCAACCATGGAAAGCACCGTAAAATCCCACAGCCGCACCGGATGGCAGGAGGCGGAAACCGCCCGCCTGTTCACCGCTGTAAAGGAGGCCTCCGCCAGCGGCGCACCCCTGCGCAGCGTGTTTGAGTCCCTTTCCGGCGACCTGGGGCGCAAGCCCAACAGCATTCGCAATTACTACTACGCATGCCTGCGGCAAAGGCCCGATGCAGCCTGCCTGCGGGCCGCGCCCTTCACCGCCTTCACCCCGGAGGAAACCCACCAGCTGCTCCGCCGGGTGCTGATGGCAAAGGCCCAGGGCCAGTCCGTCCGGGCCTGCGTGATGGACATGGCTCAGGGCGACCAGAGCCGCATGCTCCGCTACCAGAACAAGTACCGCACCCTGCTCAAGCACCGCCCGGAGATGATTGAGGCCGTGCGGGAGGAGCTGCGCCAGGAGGGTCTTCCCTATCCCGGGGAACCGCTGCCGGACAGGGCGGATGCCGCCTTCTGCGACCCGGAGGACACCGCCGCCGCCCGCCTGATGGCCGAGCCTTGCGTTTCCGCCATGCTGGAAGGCCTGAAGGAGCTGCTGCGCCGGGCTGCCCGGGCAGAGGAGGCTGGCAGCAGGCAGCGCACCATCGACAGGCTGCAGGTGCAGCACGACCTGCACCGCCTGGCCTGGGAGAAGGATTTTGACCAGGCCACCACCCACCTTGAGGGCATCATGTGCCTCCTGCGGGATTTTCTGGGCCTGCCCCGGGAATCGCAAATCCTCCAGCTGGACACCTTCCGCGATGCGGCGCTGGACAGCCTTTCCCAGGCGGAGGCCTTCCTGACCCGGTGCCATAACTGACTTGCCAAACGGCGTTTGCTGCGGTATACTACCATCAGCAACGCAAGGAGGCATCAAACGATGAACATTGGCATTCGCCTGCACGATACCGCCGGCTCCACCCTGGAGGAACACCTGCGCAGCGCCCGCGAACAGGGCTTTCGCTGCATTCACCTGGCCCTGAGCAAGACCATTCCCGGCTTCTCCATGAAAAACGCGCCTGCCCTGATGACCGATGCCCTGGCCCAGGAAGTCCGCAGCCTGCTGGACAAATACGAAATGGAATGCGCCGTGCTGGGCTGCTACCTGAACCTGGCTACCCCCGATGAGGCGGAGCTGACCAGCACCACCGCATGCTACAAGGCGCACCTGCGCTTTGCCAAGGCCATTGGTGCCACCGTGGTGGGCACCGAAACCGGCGCGCCCAACACCGGCTACAACACCTGCCCGGAGTGCTTTACCCAGGAGAGCCTTTCGCTGTTCATCAGCCGCCTGCGCCCCATTGTGGCCTATGCGGAGGAAATCGGCGCCACCATCGCCCTCGAGCCGGTGTGCCGCCACATCGTTTCCACCCCGGAGCGGGCCAAAGCCGTGCTGGACGCCATTCCCTCGCCCAACCTGCAAATCATCCTGGACACGGTAAACCTGCTGAACATGAGCAACTATGCCCGCATGCCGCAGCTTGTGGCCCAGTCCATCGCCCTGTTCGGGGATAAGATACGCATTCTCCACATGAAGGACTTTCAGCCTGCGGAGGGTGCAGCGGATGTGAAGTCCACCGCCTGCGGCACCGGTGTTATGGACTATGCGCCGCTGATTGCCTTTGCCAAGGCTCACCCCGGCATCCCCATGACGCTGGAAGACACCGTGCCAGCCAATGCTGTTGCTGCCAGGCTATGCCTGGAGCAATACGCATAAGCAAAAAGCCAGGAAGCACACGCCTCCTGGCTTTGTTCATTCCACTGCACCCGTTACCGGAACTGGGTTGCAATCAATGCACGCCACGCCGGTATCCACCGCATCCTCCCGGCGAAGAAAGGCGTTCAGCTCCTTCAGCCGGCTGATGCGCCCCTGCACCCTAAGGCCCGTCAGCGCCCGGGAGCGATACCTGTCAAACAGGGCGCGGACACCCATGGTGACCGGGATTGCCGCCCAGAAGCCCGCCGCCGCTGCCACCGCACCGCCAACGCCCATGGCAGCGCCTGTCTTCACCATGCGGTAGGCGCCATCCTTCACGCCATTGGCGCCGGGCTTACGGCCCAGGAGCACCTTGGTTCCCTCCGTGGCGGCAATCATGGCAAAGGGCAGCGCGCTGCACATGGCACCGCTCAGCTCCGTCAGCAGGCCTGTTTCCTCCAGCAGGCCGCTGTCCACCGCAATCTCATCCATATAGGTCAGGCCGGCGGCAATGGTGTCCACCACCGTGTCCCGCTGGCGCTTTTTGTATTCCTGCACCATTTCTGCATAGGTTTTCATAGGCCGTTCCTCATTATATGAATAGTTTCAGCACCGCAACCAGCAATACGGTGATGCACACCATGCCCACCAGCACCGTGGCCTGGCGCATCAGGCCCGGCTGCTTGCCGTTTCTTTGGGGTGCCCGGCTCTCCAGGGCAGCCAGGCGGCGACCCATGTCCTTCAGGCGGCGCTCCGTTTCACGCTGATGTTCCTGCAGGGTGCTTTCCAGGGCCTGCAGCTCACTGTCCACATGCTGGGCAGACCTGTCCAGCTCCCGCCGGGTATCCTCCACCGCCTGGCGCAGCCGGGCCTGATCCTCGCACAGGCCTTCCGCCACAAGGGTCATTTCGGCGGTAAAGTCCTCCACCAGCTGCTGGGTGCTGTCCCCCTTCACGGCCTTCAAAGCGCTGTTCCACAGCTGTTTGGGCTTGGAAACTGTTTTTTCCTCGCTCATGCCGCCGCCTCCTTTCGTTGCTGCCATTATACCATACTTCATCAATTCTGCAAACTGAACAGTTTTTCCTTGACTTCCCATAGGAGTTGTGCTATTCTGACATTGCTTGAAAACGTTTCCGATAATTTGCGGGCAGGAGGCAGCCATGAAGATTTACACCATTAGGGATGTGGCACAGCAGGCAGGCGTCAGCGTGACCACGGTGAGCCGTGTGCTGAACCATCGCCCGGATGTAAACCCCGCCACCCGCGCCCGGGTGGAAAAGGTGATGGCGGAGTGCCACTTTGTGGGCAATGCCAACGCCCGCGGCCTGAAGCAGGTGGATGGCGACCTTGTGGCGCTGATTGTCCGCGGCCATCAGAACCCATTCCTAAGCGCCCTGACGGAGGCCATTCTTCAGTGCGGCAAGGAGTGCAGGCCTGCCTTCATCACCGAGTATATTGACGAGCGCGCCGATGAATTTCAAACCGCCCTGCGCCTGGTGCAGGAGAAGCGGGTAACCGGCTTCATCTTCATCGGCAGTCGCCCGGACGAGCGCATGCAGGCCATTGCCTCCCTGGAGCTGCCCATGGTGTTCACCACCGTGAATGCCTCCCAGGCCAAGCTGCCCCATGCCGCCTCCGTTTCCGTGGACGATCGGGCCATGGCCCGCGAGGCCATTGACGTGCTGCTTGCCCGAGGGCACAGGAAGATTGCCGTGTTTGGTGCCAGCCGCGCCGATGGGGACAGCCTTTCCCAGCGGTACCGGGGCGTGAAGGATGCCTTCGCCGCCGCCGGCCTGACCTTCGACGAGAGCCGCTATATGGAAACCCGCTTCTCCCTGAAGGGCGCATACGATTCCGCCCGGGAGTTCTTCCTCCGCAAGCCGGACACCACTGCCGTTTTCGCCATGAGCGACATGGTGGCCATGGGGATTATCCGCGCCCTGCAGGACATGGGCAAGCAGGTACCCCAGGATGTAAGCGTCATCGGGTTTGACGGCACGGAAGCCGGGAAATACTTTATACCGCGGCTGTCCACCGTCATCCAGCCCGTGGAGGAACTGGCCCAGCAAAGTGTGCTGGTGCTGACCGACATGCTGGAGCACCAGGCGCCTCCCCGCCATGTGGTGGTGGAAGCCACCCTGAAGCTGCGGGAATCCGTACAATAATCGTCACCCGGCGGGATTCTCCCGCTTTCTTTTTCCAGCTTTCTGGAAACGATACCATCTCAATGGAAAGGACGTTGTCAACATGCGTCAAAGCGGTATCCTTCTGCACATTTCTTCCCTTCCCGGGCCTGGCGGCATTGGCAGCCTGGGCCAGGAAGCCTTCGACTTTGCCGATTTTCTCAAATCCAGCGGTATGCAGCTGTGGCAGGTGCTGCCCATGGGCCCCACAGGCTACGGCGAATCGCCCTACCAGTCCTCCAGCGTGTTTGCGGGCAACCCCATGCTGATTTCCTGCGCTCGGCTGAAGGAGGAAGGCCTGCTGGACTACCAGGAGCCTGAGGAGTTTGCGCCCCAGGACCTGTCCCGGGTGGACTTTCCCGCCGTGCGCAAGAACAAGGACATGCTGCTGCGCCGCTGCTTTGCGGCCTCCGAAAACAGGCTGGCAAAGGAAATTGCCGCCTTCCTGCAGGAAAATCCCTGGGCGGAGGATTTCGCCCTGTTCACCGCCATCAAGGCACACTTTGGCGGCATCATGTGGAGCCAGTGGCCGGACAGTGACATCCGCACCCGCAGGCCGGAGCGGGTGGCTCATTACCGCCAGTTGCTGGATAAGGAGGTTCGCTTCCACATCTTCTGCCAGTACCTGTTCCATCGCCAGTGGCAGGCCCTGAAAAGCTACTGCAACGGCCTGGGCATTGAGCTGCTGGGCGATATGCCCATCTATGTGGCGGAGGACAGCGCCGATACCTGGACTCACCCGGAGGTATTCCAGCTGGACAAAAATCTGGTGCCCAGGCGTGTGGCAGGCGTACCGCCGGACTACTTCTCTGCTGATGGACAGCTGTGGGGCAATCCCCTTTACCGCTGGACATACCTGCGGCTCCACGGCTACGGCTGGTGGGTGGAGCGCATGCGCCACATGGCGAAAATGTACGATGTCATTCGCATCGACCACTTCATCGGCTTTGCCAACTACTATTCCGTGCCTCACGGCGCACCCAATGCCCGCAACGGCAAGTGGATTGTTGGCCCGGGCAAGAGCCTGTTCCGCACCTTCCGCAAAAAGCTGCCGGGCCTGAACATCATCGCGGAGGATCTGGGCTGCCTGTCGCCCCGGGTGTACAGGCTGCTGGACTATGTGAAATACCCCGGCATGAAGGTGCTGTCCTTTGCTTTTAGCGGTGAAAGCGATAACCCCCATCTGCCTGCCAACTACACCGAAAACTGCGTGGCCTACACCGGCACCCACGACAACGATACCGTGCTGGGCTGGGCATCCACCCAGGATGAAGCCACCCTGTCCCAGGCGCAAAAGCTGCTGGGCTTTGCCGACATTCAGGATGCGCCGGAGGCCTTCATCCGCGCCGTCATGGGCTCCAGGGCGCAAACCGCCATGTTCCCCATGCAGGATATTCTTCACCTGCCCGGCTCCGCCCGGATGAACATGCCCGGCACCATCGGCGGCAACTGGCTGTGGCGCATGCTGCCCGGTGCCGCCACCAAGGAGCTTGCCCAGCACCTGCTGGAGCTGAACCAAACCTACCGCAGGAGGAATGAAGCATGATGAACGCACAGGAACTGCTGGCACAGGCGGAAAGCCTGCTGTTGACCAGCGAGCACACCACCCTTGAAAACGCCACTGCCGTGCAGCTGCACAACGCCATTTCTTCCGCTGCCATGCAGGCGCTGTCCCCCGCCTGGGTGGCCTGCGAGGAAAAGCGCAGCGGCCAGCGCCAGGCCTATTACCTGTCCTGCGAATACCTGATGGGCCGCCTGGTGTTCAACAACCTGTACTGCCTTGGCCTGCTGGAGGACGTTCGCCAGCTGCTGAAGGAGCGGGGCGTGGACATTGCCATGCTGGAAGACATTGAGGACGACGCCTTTGGCAATGGCGGTCTGGGTCGCCTGGCTGCCTGCTTTCTGGACAGCGCCGTCACCCACAATATTCCGCTGACCGGCTATGGCCTGCGGTATCGCTACGGCCTGTTCAAGCAGACCTTTGTGGATGGCTGCCAGCACGAGGAACCGGACGACTGGGCCCGCTTTGGCGACCCATGGAGCATCCGCCGGCAGGACTTGGCCGTGGTGGTCCCCATGAAAACCGGCAACGTTCTGGCTGTACCCTACGATATGCCCATCATCGGCTACGGCGCAAAGAACATCGGCACCCTGCGCCTGTGGCAGTGCGAAAGCCTGCACGAGTTTGACTTCCCGCTCTTTAACCAGCAAAAGTACGCCCAGGCTGCCGCGGATAAGAACAAGGCCGAGGATATTACCAAGCTGCTCTACCCCAACGATTCCATGCGGGCTGGCAAGCAGCTGCGCGTAAAGCAGCAGTATGTGCTCACCAGCGCCTCCGTACAGGATTTGCTCCGTGCCTACAAGGCCCGCCATGGCAGCGATTTCTCCTTCTTTGCTGCCGAGCATGCTCTCCAACTGAACGACACCCACCCGGTGATGGCTATTCCCGAGTTGATTCGCCTGCTGATGGCAGAGGACATGGGCTTTGAAGAGGCTTTCCTCATTGCCCGTGACACCTGTGCCTACACCAACCATACCGTCATGCAGGAGGCCCTGGAAAAGTGGGATTTGCCCCTGCTGGCCTCCGTGTGTCCGGAAATTGTGGAGATTATCAAGAAGATTGACCTGCGCTTTAAGGCAGAGCTGGCAGACAAGGGTCTGGTGCCCTCTGCTGCCCGATGCATCATCTGGCCCAATCCCTGGAACGCCCGGGTGAAGCAGGTACATATGGCCCAGCTGGCCGTCTATGCTACCCACACCACCAATGGCGTGGCTGCCATCCACACCGAAATCCTGAAGGACGATGTGTTTGCCGATTGGTATGCCCTGTACCCTGAACGCTTCCAGAACAAGACCAACGGCATCACCCAGCGTCGCTGGCTGGGCCTGTGCAACCCGGAGCTAACCCGGCTGATTGAAGGCAGGATTGGCCCTGGCTTCCTTACCGACCTGTACCGCCTGGAAGCCCTGAAGCCCTTCATCAACGATGACCTGTGCCAAGATTTCATCCAGGTCAAGGGTGAAAAGAAACGCCAGCTGGCAGCGGAAATCGCCCATATGGAAGGCGTTTTGCTTGACCCGGGCATGATTTTCGATGTGCAGGTCAAGCGCCTGCACGAGTACAAGCGCCAGCTGATGAACGCCCTGTCCATCCTGGGCATCTATTTCCAGCTGAAGGACGGCCTCCTGCCGGACTTCACGCCCACAGCGTTCATCTTCGGTGCCAAGGCTGCTGCGGGATATGCCCGGGCCAAGGCCGTCATTCACCTGATTAACCTGATTGCCAATCTGGTCAATGACGACCCGGATACCTGCGACAAATTGAAGGTGGTGTTCGTGCAGAACTACAACTGCTCCTGGGCGGAGAAGATTATCCCCGCCGCCGATGTGTCCGAGCAGATTTCCCCTGCCGGCACCGAGGCCAGCGGCACCGGCAACATGAAGTTCATGCTCAACGGCGCTGTCACCCTAGGCACTTTTGATGGTGCCAATGTGGAGATTGTGGAGCAGGCAGGCCGGGAAAACAACTATATCTTTGGTGCCACGGTGGATGAGCTGAACGCCATCAAGGCTGACTACGACCCCAAGGCCATCTACAAGGAAAACAAACTGCTGGCCCGCTGCATGGACACCCTGGTGGACGGCACCTTCCCCGATGAGGACGGTATGTTCAAGGAGTTGTACACTGCCCTGCTGGAAGGTGCTTCCTGGCACGCACCCGACCATTACTTGGTGCTGAAGGACTTTGATTCCTACATGCAGGCCAAGCTTCAGGTCAACCGGGACTATAAGGACACCCTGTCCTTCGCCCGCAAATGCCTGTTGAATGTGGCCTCCGCTGGAAAATTTTCCTCCGACCGGACTATTGCCCAATACGCCAAGGAAATCTGGCATGTGTAACACCCCGAAAGGCGGCTCGCAAGGGTCGCCTTTTCGGTTTTTAAAAAACCTGTATCAAGTTTTTCTTAAAAGGTCTTCCGTTTTTCGCAAAGCTGATATATAATAGCATCGTCACTTATTTATATTCCCTGGAAAAGGAGGCGCTACCCATGGCGAATTATGTCCTCAGCTGCTGCTCCACTGCCGATCTTACCCCGGAGCACTTCGCCAGCCGCGATATTCACTACATTTGCTTCCACTATCAGCTCAACGGCGCCGATTACCTGGACGACCTGGGCCAGTCCGTTCCCTTCGACCAGTTTTACCAGGCCATGGTAGATGGTGCCACCACCCGCACCCAGCAGGTGAATGCCGATGAGTATCAGGCCTACTTCGCTTCCTTCCTGGATCAGGGCCTGGACGTGCTGCACCTTACGCTGTCCTCCGGCATTTCCGGCACCTACAATTCCGCCTGCATCGCCAGGGAAAACCTGGAAAGGCTGTACCCGGGCCGGCGCATTGTCATCATCGATTCCCTGGGCGCCTCCTCCGGCTATGGGCTTATCATGGATAAGCTGGCTGACCTGCGGGACCAGGGCCTGTCCCTGGACGAGGCTGCCGCCTGGGCAGAGCAGCACAAGCTGGAGCTGCACCACTGGTTTTTCTCCACCGACCTGACCTTCTACATCAAGGGCGGGCGCATCAGCCGCTCCGCAGGCCTGGTGGGCAAGCTGCTGAACATCTGCCCGCTGCTGAACATGAGCAGCGATGGTCGGCTGATCCCCCGGGAGAAGATTCGCACCAAGCGCAAGGTGATCGCCGCCATTGTGGACAGGATGGCCCAGCACGCCCAGGGCGGCCTGGCCTATGCCGACAAGTGCTATGTGTGCCACTCCGCCTGCTATGCCGATGCCAAGGCCGTTGCCGGGCTGGTGGAGGCCCGCTTTCCCCACCTGAACGGTCACGTTGAAATCAACGATGTTGGCACCACCATCGGCAGCCACACCGGCCCGGGCACCGTTGCCCTGTTCTTCTGGGGCGACCAACGGAAGGATTGAACTATTGCAGCAGCCTGCACCGCACAGGCTGCTTTTTTTGCACCCTTCTTTGCCCGTGGCATAGCCTGATGCTGACGGCAGAAACACTCCTGCCGCGAAAGGAAGTGAAGCCTCCATGCCTGAAGCAGGCTTTCTCAGCGTTCAGGGTGTAACCAAGCAGTTTGGCGACGGGGGCCGCGGGCTTACCGCCATACAGGACATTACCTTCGATATTCCTCAGGGCGCATTTGTGTCCATTCTGGGGCCCAGCGGCTGCGGGAAATCCACCCTGTTCAACATCATTGCCGGGCTTCTTTTGCCCACAGGGGGCAATGTGCTGCTTGGCGGCGCATCCATCATCGGGCAGGCCGGGCAGGTGGGCTACATGCTGCAAAAGGACTTGCTGCTGCCCTGGCGCACCATTGAGGACAACATCACCCTGGGGCCTGCCCTGCAGGGCATTTCCCGCAGGCAGGCCCGCAAGGCCGCCGCGCCGCTGGTTGACCGCTGCGGCCTAACCCATTTTGAAAAAAAGAAGCCACACCAGCTATCCGGCGGCATGCGCCAGCGGGCGGCGCTCCTGCGCACCCTGCTCACCGGCAAGGACGTGCTCCTGCTGGATGAACCCTTCGGTGCCCTGGATGCCATCACCCGGCTGCAGCTGCAAATGACGCTCATCGATATTTGGCAGGAGACCCGCAAAACCATCCTGTTCGTAACCCACGATGTGGAGGAGGCGCTGCTCCTGTCCGATGAGATCATCGTGCTGACGGAGCGCCCGGGTCGCGTCCGCGCACGGCTGCCCGTTGACCTGCCCAGACCCAGAACCGTTGACATGCTGGCTACGCCGGAGCTAGTCCGGCTGAAGGCCCGCCTCATGTCCCTCTTGCTCAAGGAGGTGGAAGCCCCATGAGAAAGGTCGCAACTGCCGCCACCGGCGTGCAGGAGGAAAAGCGCATTGGCGCCACCGCCGTCAATCTGTGGCGCTGGGGACTTCTGCTGGGCCTCTTTGCCCTGTGGGAGGCGGGCGCGCGGCTGGGCTGGCTGGATGCGTTTTTCTTCTCCAGCCCCAGTGAAATCTGGCACACCGCCACTGCCAAGTGGCACACTGGCGACCTGTGGCGGGACATTGCCTACACCAGCTCCTCCACCCTGCTGGGCTTTGCGCTGGGCACGGTGATTGGCTCTGCGGTGGGCCTGCTGTTCTGGTTCAGCCGCCGGGCCGCCCTGGTGGCGGAACCCTGGCTGGTGGTGCTCAACGCCTTGCCAAAGCTGGCGCTGGCGCCGGTGCTGGTGATTCTCTTCGGCATTGGTTTTTCCTCCAAGGTGGTGCTGGCCTTCCTGATGACGGTGATTACCGCCGCCATATCCGCCTGGAGCGGCGCCAAGGCCGTTGACCCGGCGCTGACCACCCTGCTGTTTTCCCTGGGCGCCAGGCGCCGCCAGGTGTTCAGCCTGCTGGTGGTTCCCTCCGCCATGCCATGGATAATCTCCGGCCTGCGGGTGAACATCGCCCTGAGCATGGCTGGCAGCATCGTTGGTGAATTTATTGCATCCGACAGGGGCCTGGGGCGTATGATTGTTTACGCAGGCACCACCTTCGACCTGAAGCTGGTCTGGGTTGGGGTAATGGTGCTGTCCCTGCTGTCCGTGCTGATGTACCTGGCGGTGGTGCTGCTGGAAAAGCTGCTGAGCCGCCGCTGGTCAGCAGCCAACCAACCATCCTGATAAGGAGGCTGATCCCCATGAAGAAATTCCTTTGTCTGCTGGCTGCCATGCTGCTTGTGTGCAGCTGTGCCGCTGCCGAGCCGCTGCGCACCCTCACCGTGGCAGAGCCGGTGCACCTCATCGGCTACCTGCCCCTGTACGTTGCCATCCATGAGGGATACTTTGCTGAAGAGGGCCTGGACGTAACCGTGGTTCAGGCCACCGGCGGCGCCCATGTGACTGCCGTGGTTTCCGGCGATGCCTTCGCGGTCATCGGCGGGGTGGATTCCAACGCCCTGGCCAACCAGGGCAATAGCGACCCCATTGTGGGCATTGTCAACTGTGTCAACCGGGCCAATGTGTACCTGTTTGCCCGCAAGGGCCTCTCACCGGCCTCCTCCGGCGATGAGGACATGGCGGCATTCCTCCGGGGCAAGCGGATTGTGGCAGGGCGCTTCGGCGGTTCGCCCAACCTGCTGACCCGCTACCTGGTGCAGCAGGTGGGCCTGGACCCGGACAGGGATGTGACCCTCATCGAGAATGCGGATGCCTCCACCGTTACCGCCATGCTCCAGCATGGACAGGGCGACATTGGCAACGGTGGCGAGCCGCAGATTATGGAAGGCGTTACCGCTGGCGTGTGGGAAGAGCCCTTCGTGAAATTCCCCGACCTGGGCGACTACGCCTACTCCGTCATCGGCGTGAAGCGCTCCACCATCGAAAACGACCCGGACACCTGCCAGAAATTCGTCCGCGCCATGCAAAGGGCACTGAAGGCCGTGCAGGAGGATCACGCGCTGGCAGCCCGCATCCTGGAAAAGGAGTTCTCCACCCTGACGGAGGAAGGCCGCGCCGCCGCCCTGAAGCGGGCCTATGAGGATAGCCTGTGGAGCGCGGACGGCATCATCAGCCCCGATGCGGTGAACATGACCATGACCGTGCTCCAGTCCTCCGGCCTGTACGATGGCGAATACACCTACGAGGGACTGGTGGATATGCGCTTTGTCGCACCCGCCCGGGAATAACGCAAAAGGCCGTGCTTGCGCACGGTCTTTTTCTATTGGCGTTTCGCCGCCAAGTATGCTATACTGTTTTCACCCAAGAAAAAAGGACGTGACCACCCATGCGCTATCATATCGACACCATTCCCGTGTGGGATTCCCTGAAGCTGGACGGCGAATGCCTTTTGTGCGCCCTGCACCGGAAAACCGAGCTGGGCGAGGCCGAGCGCTACCTGGGCGCCTCCGTAATGGAGCCGGACACCCGCATCCAGGTGAACGACAAGGGCTTCTGCCCCCATCACCATGCCATGCTGTTTGGCATGAGCAACCGGCTGGGACACGCGCTGATGCTGGAATCCCACCTGGCGGAAACCCGGCAGCGCACCGGCAAAACCTTTGCCGCCCTGGAGAAGGCCGCCAAGGCCTACGCCAGCGCCTCCGTGCTGGAGCGCCTGAAGAAAGGCTCCGCCGCCCAGGCGGACATGGAGCGCCTGGCGGATGAGCTGACCGCCATGGCCTCCAGCTGCATCATGTGCGACAGCATTGGCGAAAACATGGAGCGCTACCTGCACACCTTCTTCCACCTGTATCAGAACGATACGGAGTTCCGCCGCCGGTTCTGCGACAGCAAAGGCGTGTGCCTGCCCCACATGGCAGAGCTGATCCGCCGGGCGCCCCAGGAGCTGCCCGCCAGGGAGGTAGGCGAGTTTGTTGCCAGGCTCACCGCCATGGAAACCTCCAACCTGGAGCGTATGCAGGAGGACATCAGCTGGTTTATCAAGAAGTTTGATTATCGCTTTCAGGATGAGCCCTGGCACAACAGCCAGGACGCCGTGGAGCGCACGGTGAACAAGCTCCGCGGCTGGTGCGTGGGCCAGGAGCCCAACCCCAAGGCATAACAAAAGGCCATGCTTCCTTTTCCCGGAGCATGGCCTCTTCCATCACTTGCGATAGGCTGCCATTCGCCGCTCCAGCACCTCGGGCCTGGCAACGGAATAGCCAAAGAACCCCATCACATCCGCCGTCCGCTGGTACACCCCATGGCTGTAGGCCACCAGCCCGGCGCTTTCCAGGTGCAGGGAGCCATCCGGGGCAAACAGGTCGTCCCGCACCTGCACGCCCACAACCTCACCCAGGAACATATCATGGCTGCCCAGCTCCAGCACCTGGCGCACCTTGCAGCTCAGGTATGCAGGCGCACCGATAATGGCAGGCGCGTGGGCCATGCCCAGGGCAGGCATGGGCTGCAGCTGCATTTCGGCAAACTTGTCCACATTGCGCCCGCTTTTCACCCCGCAGAAGTCGCAGGCCCGGCACAGCCTTTCGTCCACCAGGTTCACCACAAATTCACCGCTGTCTGCAATCAGGCCGTGGGAGAAGCGCTCCTTCCTCACGCTGACGGACACCATGGGCGGGTCGGAATTAACGGTGCCTGCCCAGGCCACGGTGATGATGTTGGGCCTGTCTGCCTGCGCCGTTCCCTTGCAGGAAACCATCACCGCCGGCACGGGTGCCAGCAGGGTGCAGGGGTCAAAGGTGCGATAATCCATGAAAATCATCTCCATTCTTGAAGGATGCCCGGAAATAGTGTACAATGTTTCCACACCCATGTCAACGCCAGGAGGTTCCCGCCATGCAGGTACTGATGCAGGTTCTCACCCTGTTTTTGCTGATGCTCTGCGGCTTTGGCGCATCCAAAGCCAGGCTGATGGACAGCCGGCACTTTTCCGGCCTGAACACCCTGGTGCTCACCTTTGCCCAGCCGTGCCTGATCCTCTCCTCCATGCAGCGCGACCGCAGCCCGGAGCTGATACGCGACCTGCTGCTGGTATTTGTGTGCACCTGTGCCATCATCGGCATTTCCGGCATTGCGGCCCACCGGCTTTTCCGCCGCCAGGCGCCCCCGCGCCGCGCTGTGCTGACCAACCTGTCCATGGTGTCTAACTGTGGCTTTATGGGGTACCCGGTCATCACCGCCGCCCTGGGTGAGGATGCGCTGATTTACGCCGCGCTGTACGTTTCCGCCTTCAACCTCATGAGCTGGACCCTGTGCGCATACTATTACGGCGGGCGCGAGGCCATTCGCCCTCAGCAGCTGCTGAAATGCCCTTCCCTGCTGGCGGTTGTGGCGGGCATGGTGCTGTTTCTCACAGGCTGGCGGCTGCCGGGGTTTATCAACGATGCCATGTCCATGCTGGGTGATACCACCACGCCGCTGGCCATGTTTGTCATTGGCGCCAGGCTCACCGGGCTGACCCGCGCCCACCTGACGGATGTTCCCCTGCTGGGCGCCTGCGGCCTGCGGCTGGTGGTGTTTCCGCTGGCGGTGCTGCTGCTGTCCTTCACACCCATGCCGCGGATGGTGGTATCCACCCTGTACCTGTGCACCGCCATGCCCTGCGCCGCGCTGACTGCCATGATGGCGGAGCAGCACCAGGCCGATGCGCCCCTGGCCTCCCGTGGCGTGGCGCTATCCACTGCCCTGTCCATGCTGACCATCCCCGCCATGCTGCTTTTGCTGTAAGGAGGCGCCTATGTATCACCGTCCCCGCAGCCGCCAGGAACGCTTCCGCCACCGCCGGCGCCGCGGCTGCCTGACCCGGCTGCTGATGCTCCTGCTGCTGCTTGTGCTCCTGGCCTATCCCTTTGCCGAGCCGTTCATGCTGGAAACCGAGTCCATCTCCCTCACCAGTGCCGACCTGCCGCCGGATGTGGGCCAGCTGCGCCTGGTGTACCTGACGGACATTCACGCCGGGCCGTTCTTTTCCCAGGACCGGGTGGATGACCTGATCAGCACCGTGAACCGCCTGAATGCGGACATTGTGCTCCTGGGTGGCGACTATGCCAACGATAGCGATGGGGCCATTGCCTTCTTCAAGTCCCTTCCCCACATCAACAGCCGATACGGCGTGTATGCCGTGCCGGGCAACCACGACCGCACTGTGCCGGAAAGCAACCTTTCCCTGCTGAAGGCCGCCATG
Source organism: uncultured Faecalibacterium sp. (assembly GCA_964383815.1). Classification (GTDB taxonomy): domain Bacteria; phylum Bacillota; class Clostridia; order Christensenellales; family Aristaeellaceae; genus UBA11524. Next base: position 38,939 of record CAYLIC010000012.1, read on the forward strand.
GTGTCCGCCGGTGTCACCCCGCTGGTGAATGATGTTGCCGGTGTGCGCATCGGTGCCAGCACCATTTACCTTGCAGGCATTGACGATGTGGACAACGGCTGGCCGGACCTGGCTGCCGTGGCCTCCCGGGTGCGCCAGGAGGACTATGTGATTTTCCTGTCCCACAGCCCGGAGATTATCCCTGAGGCCCACAAGGCCCAGGACGCCTCCGGACGGCATATGTGGTTCGACCTGGGGCTTTTCGGCCACACCCACGGCGGACAGATTGCCTTCGTTGGCGACCTGCTGAACATCTCTCATGTAAATAACCGCTACCAGAAAGGCTGGCTGGTGGAAAACCGGGCCAACCTGCTCATTTCCCGTGGCATCGGCACCTCCGTCCTTCCCATCCGCCTGGGCAACCGCCCCCAGCTCCACCTGATTACCGTCAAGTCCGGGAAGTAACGCCGGAGAGCGAATCGTGTCCCTTTTTCCTCCCCCGTTGACACGCACCACTGTTAGGACTATACTTTCGTTGAGGTGAAGGGTATGCTTTTGCGGCATTGTACCGCCTTTGTGGGCGGAAGGTTCTGCGCGGACATGGAGGTTCGCGTGCACAACGGCCTGATTCACGAGGTGGGTCAGGGCCTGGACAACGGCCTGTATGAGGATGCCATCGACCTGGAGGGCGATTACCTGCTGCCAGGCTTTGTTGATGCGCACATTCACGCCTACCGGGGTCACGATGCCATGCAGGGTGAGAACGCTGTCCGCGCCATGAGCCGCGATTTGTTCCGGGTGGGTGTGGCAGCATTTCTGCCCACCACCATGAGCGCCTCCGTGGCGGATACCGCCGCTGCGGTGGGCGGCATTGCCCAGGTGATGCGCCAGCCGGAGCACAATGGCGCCCTGGTGCTGGGTGCCCACATGGAGGCGCCCTTCCTGGCGGAGGCGCGCTGCGGCGCCCAGGTGAAGGAGCACTTCTCCCTGCCGGACATGGCCCGCTTCACCGCCCTGTGCGGCGGCGATGTGCAGGCCGCAAGGGTCATTACCATGGCGCCGGAGCTTCCCGGCAGCGAGTGTTTCATCCGCCAGGCCACAGCCCGGGGCGTGCGGGTGTCCATTGGGCACACCAGCGCCACCGCAGCCGATTGCCACCACGCGGCGGACTGGGGTGCCACCCGGGTGACCCACACCTTCAACGCACAAACCCCGCTGCACCACCGGGAGCCAGGCGTTCCCGGCGCGGCGCTGACCGACGACCGCCTGTATACCGAAATGATTTGCGACGGCATTCACCTGCACCCGGATATTGTTCGCCTGCTGGCCCGTGCCAAGGGGCCCCACAAGGCCGTGGTGATCACCGATGCCATGGAGGCCGCCGGCCTGCCGGAGGGTCAATACGCCCTGGGCGGTCAGGCTGTGTTTGTCAGGGATGGTGCCGCCCGCCTGGCGGATGGCACCCTGGCAGGCTCCGTGCTGACCATGCGCCAGGCCTTCACAAACCTTTTGTCCTGGGGCATTGCGCCGGAGCACGCCGTGCTCATGTGCACCGCCACGCCTGCGGACTCCGTTGGCGAAAAGCTGGCAGGCCGCATCACCGCCGGTGCGCCCGCTCCCCTGACCCGCTGGTCAGCGGACTGGCAGTGGAAGGGTATCCTGGCATAAAAAACAGCTGACCGAGCACTTTCGGTCAGCTCTGCGTGTCGAAAAAGTGGCAGAGCCACTTTTCCGAGGATTTGCGCTCCGTCACTGTCAGACCTGCAGGCAGGCCTGACGGCCGTTCCTCCGCGTAAGGAAAGTTTCCGGCGGAGCCGGAAACGCCCCGCCCGCGCGGCAAAGCCCCGCGATACGAATACAGTCGGAGGGCCTGCGGGCTCTCCGACACCTCCTGGGGTTTTTGACAGTCTGAGCTGACCGAGCACTTTCGGTCAGCTGTTTCTGTTACAGGCTGTTCTTCTTTGCCAGTTCATCCTGAACATACCCGGTCAGGATGTCCACAATGCGCGCATTCTTGCCGCCACGGGCCACAATCACATCCGCCTCGCTGATGTAATTCTTGATGTACTTGTCATACATGGGCTTCACCGTGTTCAGGTACTGGGCGGATATGCCGTCAATGTCCCTTCCCCGCTCCTTGATGTCCCGGTGAATCCGCCGCAGAAGGCAAATGTCCGTTTCCACGTTCATGTACAGCTTCAGGTACATCAGCTCGCACAGCCTGGGGTCGTGGAAGGTATGGATGCCCTCCAGGATCAGCACATCCCTGGGGAAAACCATTTCCTCCGTGTCCGCCCGGCGGTGCTGGGCATAGTCGTAGGCCTTGCGGGTAATGGGCTTGCCCGCCATCAGGGTTTGAATATCCTGCAACAGCAAATCATGGTCGAAAATGCCGGGCTCGTCATAGTTCAGGTGCACCCGCTCCTCAAAGGGCAAATCCGGGTGATCGCGATAGTACGCGTCCTGCCGCATAATCAGGCACCTGTCCCCCAGCCGGTCGTAAAGGCTGTCCGCCAGGGTGGATTTTCCACTGCCGCTGGCACCGCAAATACCGATAAAGAGCATGCTTGTCCCTCCTGCATCCATCCTATGGATAAAGATACGCCAGTTCTTTCCCGCTGTCAACCCTTTATTCGACATCCTTCCGCACATTGCCAATGACAAAAGGCGAAAGATGTGTTATCATACAAATGAATCTGAACCCGGAGGTGAGCGCGGTGGCCCGCAAGCAGCCGCGCACAAAAGAAAAGCCGGCCCGGAACCGCCTGGGCCGCTGGATGATGGGAGCTGCTGTTATGACCATGGCAGGTATTACAGCACTGTCCGCCCTGTGCCCGGGGGCGGTCAGCGCAGAAATGGTTGTCCCCAGGCCCGAGCGCCGCAGCCGTGTGGTGATCTATGCCTATGATGATGGCAGCCTGTCCCTCCCCGGGGACAAGGCGCACCTGATTGACCAGCTGAACTACTCCTTCGCGCTGATTGAAAACGGCGAGGCCACGGGCAGCCACTGGCAGAGCATCCGCGCGGTGGAGAAATTCCTGCAGCGCAATCCCCATGTGGATGGAGTGCTGAGCGTTGGCGGCTGGGGTGCAGAGGGCTTTTCCGATGCATGCGCCACAGCGGAAGGCCGGGAAAAGCTGGCGGACAGCATTCTCCGCCTGATGGACGCCCACGGCTTTGTGGGTGTGGATATTGACTGGGAATACCCCGGTTCCTCTGCCGCAGGCATCGTCAGCCGCCCGGAGGATGAGGAGAACTGGTACGCCCTGCTGGCGCTGCTCCGCACCGGGCTGGACCTGCGCCAGGCCAGCTCCGGCCGGGACTACCTGCTGTCCGTTGCCATTGGCTGCGGAGAGGAGCAGCTGCAGGCCGTGATCGGCGGCCGCCTGAATGAACTGGTGGATCAGGCCGTGCTGATGACCTACGACCTGAGCGGCTTTGACAAAATCACCGGGCATCACGCCGGCCTGTACCCCGGCGAAGACCGGCCCAACAGCGGCGCCCGCGCCGTGCAGCTGCTGTCCGACAGCGGCCTGAACGAAAGCAAAATGCTGCTGGGCTTGCCCGCCTACGGGCGCATGTGGCGCCAGGTGACGGCTGGCGGCACCGGCCTGCACCAGCGGGCCGCCACCAGCGGAAACAAGTTTGTTTCCTTCCCGGAGCTGCTGGCCCTGGAGGCCCGGGGCTACACCGCCCACTATGATGAGGAAGCCTGCGCTGCCTATTGGTTCAATGGCGAAAGCTTCATCAGCGGCGAAAACGTGCGCTCCATCGCCGAAAAGCTGGACTGGATCTACCATCGCGGCCTTATGGGCTGCGCCATCTGGAGCTGGAATAACGACCCAGACTCCGCCATGCTTGCCATGGTCAGCGAGGGTCAAGGGTTCCACCCTTAACAATCCCGGCAAAGGGTGCTGCCCTCTGCACTCCCGCTTACGGGATTTCATCCCTTAAGAATCCCTTTCGTCGAGTGTGTTTCGTGCGCCGTTCCGGCAGGGATCACGGTGCGCAACAGGCGTACCGCGATGCGGGGGAGCATCTTCATCTCCCGCATCCCCGCGTCTTTTGGGCTTGACTTTCCGGGCGGATGGGGGTATACTTAGTGCATCTTGACGGATGAAGGGGAACATGCTTGCAGGAAGGCTACGGAAAGAGAATGCGGGTCACTGGCTGGAAGCCCGCTGTGCAGGCGCCTGCAGGATACCATCCCCGGACGGCAGGCGGCTCATGCCCGATAGCGCATGGAGAGTGGTTGTAAAAAACAAGCCGGGTGGAACCGCGGATGCATGTACAGCATTCGTCCCAGCGATGGGGCGGATGCTTTTTGTTATGGAGAAATCCCCATGGCAGCTTCGCCTCTCCCAATCATCACAAGGAGGAAATGCGGTATGAAAATCATCTACAACAATGGTACCGTAGCCGAATGCCCTGCGGAGGAGGAGCTGCAGGTCATCCGCCACAGCGCGGCCCACATCCTGGCGCAGGCCGTGAAGAACCTGTACCCGGGTGCTCACTTCGCCTACGGCCCGGCAACCGAAAAGGGCTTCCATTACGACATCGACCTGGGCGACGTGAAGCTCAGCGACGAGGACCTGCCCGCCATCGAAAAGGAAATGCAGGCCATCGTGAAGAAGAACCTGCCCATCAAGCCTTTCTCCCTCAGCCGGGATGAGGCCATCAAGCTCATGGAGGAGCGCGGCGAAATCTACAAGGTGGAGCACATTGGCGACCTGCCTGAGGACGCTGTGCTGACCTTCTACCAGCAGGGCGACTACATCGACATGTGCGTTGGCCCGCACCTGTGCTATACCAAGGCGCTGAAGGCCTTCAAGCTCACCGCCCTTTCCGGCGCCTATTGGAAGAACGACAAGAACAACAAAATGCTCACCCGCATCAACGGCATTGCCTTCCGCAATGGCGATGAACTGCAGGATTACCTGAAGCTGATGGAAGAGGCCGAGAAGCGCGACCACCGCCGCATCGGCAAGGAAATGGGCCTGTTCATGTTTGCCGACGAGGCGCCGGGCTTCCCCTTCTTCCTGCCCAAGGGCATGCTGGTCAAGAACGCACTGATTGACTACTGGCGGGACATCCACTACGATGCAGGCTATGTGGAAGTATCCACACCCATGATGATGAACCGCCACCTGTGGGAAACCAGCGGCCACTGGGATCACTACAAGGACAACATGTACGCCACCAGGATTGACGATGAGGACTTCTGCATCAAGCCCATGAACTGCCCCGGCGGCGTGATGGTCTACCGCAATCAGCCCCACTCCTACCGGGAGCTGCCCATCCGCTGCGGCGAGCTGGGCCTGGTGCACCGGCACGAGCTGAAGGGCGCCCTGCACGGCCTGTTCCGCGTTCGCTGCTTCACCCAGGACGATGCCCACATCTTCATGACCCGGGAGCAGATTCCCGATGAAATCGCCGGCGTGGTGAAGCTGATTAACCAGGTCTATTCGAAGTTCGGCTTTGAATACTTTGTGGAGCTGTCCACCCGGCCGGAGGACTCCATGGGCAGCGATGAGGACTGGGAGGACGCGACCAACGGCCTGAAGGCCGCCCTGGAGCGGATGAACATGCCCTACATTATCAACGAGGGCGACGGCGCCTTCTATGGCCCGAAGATTGACTTCCACCTGCGGGACTGCCTGGGACGCACCTGGCAGTGCGGCACCATTCAGCTGGATTTCCAGATGCCGCAAAACTTCCAGCTGGAGTATGTGGCGGAGGACGGCTCCAGGAAGCGCCCCATCATGATTCACCGGGTGGTGTACGGTTCCATCGAGCGGTTCATTGGCATCATTACCGAGCATTTTGCCGGCAAGTTCCCCACCTGGCTGGCACCCACCCAGGTCAAGGTGCTGCCCGTGTCCGACAAGAGCATGGCCTATGCCCAGAAGGTCAATGCTGCCCTGCGGGATGCCAAGGTTCGCGCGGAGCTGGACGACCGCAATGAGAAGATTGGCTACAAGATTCGCTATGCACGGCAGGTGGATCGCGTGCCGTACATGCTGATCATCGGTGAAAAGGAAGTGCAGGACGGCACCGTGTCCGTCCGCGACCGGGATACCGACCAGACCACCGTGATGACCCTGGAGGACTTCATTGCCAAGGTCACCGGGGAAATCAGCACCCGCGCCTGATGCGAACAATTAGGGAGCCTCCAGCCACACAGGGTGGAGGCTCCCTTCATATTCTTTGCTGAAAAGATTGTGGTAAAGGTGGAAGAATTGGGCAAGTCCCTTCGTTCTATGGGCAAAGACCCCAAAGGGAGGTAACAACATGAAAAGGTTTCTGGTTCTGCTTGCTGCATTACTCCTGGTGGTAACCCCTGTGCTGGCCGATGGTGTATACGGCCCGTATGGCTATGATGTGGGCGAGGTCATCAGCCGGAATGCATCCCTGCGCGTGTCCCCCAACACCAGCGCCGAGCTGATTGTGTCCATCAAGAACGGACAGTCCTTCACCATCCTGGATGCCAACGACAACTGGTATCAGGTGAATTTCGAGGGTCAGGTTGGCTGGATTCGCAAGCGCTTTGTGATTGAGAATCCCATCCACCTGGTGGCCCGCAGCGGTGGCGACCTGTACGCCAATCCTTCCCTAACCAACAAGCTGGTTGGCACCTACAACCGGTATGAGCGCTTCACCGTCATTGCATCAACCAGGGATTATTACCTGATCAGCTGCCGGAACGCCACCGCATATGTGTCCCGGACGGCGGATTTCTGGACGGATGAGGATCTGTCCTTCCTGTCCAACGTGATTGACCTGCGCACCACCAGCGGCAAGTCCAACCTGTACCTGACGAGCAGCACCAACACCCGCGTGGGCAGCATTGCTGCAAACACGGTGGTGGAGGTTCTGGGTTATGTGGACGACTACGCTATCATCAAGTACGAAACCGCCTACGCCTTCATCCCGGTGGATAGCCTGAAGTAAGGTTCGCACGCAAAAAGCCTGCCGTATTTCTGCGGCAGGCTTGCTTTGTGCTATGGTTTAGGCCTTTCCGTTGCAGCCCAGCACATCCACGATCTTGTGGGTCACCATGTCCTTCACGGCCTGGCGGGCAGGCTTCAGGTACTGGCGGGGATCGAAGTGGTCGGGATGCTCCGCGAAATACTTGCGGATGGAAGCGGTCATGGCAAGGCGGATGTCGGAGTCGATGTTAATCTTGCACACAGCCAGCTTGGCAGCCTGGGCCAGCTGCTCCTCGGGGATGCCGATGGCGCCGGGCATGTTGCCGCCGTACTGGTTGATTTCAGCCACGAACTCCTGGGGCACGGAGGAAGCACCGTGCAGCACAATGGGGAAGCCGGGCAGGCGCTTGGCGCACTCCTCCAGCACGTCGAACCGGAGCTGCGGCTTGGTGCCGGGCTTGAACTTGTAGGCGCCGTGGGAGGTGCCGATGGCGATGGCCAGGGAGTCGCACCCGGTCTTGGAAACGAACTCCTCAACCTCCTCGGGGCGGGTGAACATTTCCTTGCCAGCCTCAACGACAACCTCGTCTTCCACGCCAGCCAGGGTGCCCAGCTCGGCCTCAACCACCACGCCGTGGTCGTGAGCGTACTCAACAACCTTGCGGGTCAGGGCAATGTTGTCAGCAAAGGACTTGGAGGAGGCGTCGATCATAACGGAGGTGAAGCCGCCGTCGATGCAGCTCTTGCACAGCTCAAAGCTGTCGCCATGGTCCAGGTGCAGGGCAATCGGGATCTCGGGGTTCTCCTGGGCGGCAGCCTCCACCAGCTTCACCAGGTAGGTGTGGTTGGCATAGGCGCGGGCGCCCTTGGACACCTGCAGGATGACGGGAGCCTTCAGCTCGCCAGCCGCCTCAGTGATGCCCTGGATGATCTCCATGTTGTTGACGTTGAATGCGCCGACGGCATAGCCGCCTTCGTAAGCCTTTTTGAACATTTCCTTGGTCGTAACAATCGCCATTGGGAAAACCTCCTTTGCGAATTCGCGTATATTATAGCACAAGTTTTGCAGGAAGGAAAGAGGTTTGCGAATTCTTTCACAAATTCAGTGCAATCAGCGTCCTGCACAGGTTGCGCCGCATATTCCCGCCCGCCGGAACCATTTTGCGGCAAGCGCACTCCATTGCTTGCAAATATGTCGTAGGTTTGTCATTTTTCTTTTGCTCCTTCCCTTGACTTCCTGCCTGGCTCCTCCTGTTACCGATGCTTGACGCCCGTACAAAAAAAGAATGAAAAAGTGCTCAAACTTCTTGTTTTAGAAGTCATTTTGTGGTATAATGCTCGCAGGCGTATTGCAAAGGCCTGGCAGGGCCTTTGGGGAATGCGGCCTACATTCTGCTGTTGTTCGAAAAGGGATGGTAAAATGACGGTTTTCCTTGTTGGCAAACAGGTGGAAAGACTGGTACTTCCCTGGGATATCCCTGTGTTTTCCATCCTTCAAAACGCAAAGACACTTGTGCGTATGAGCTGATACGGACAAGTGTCTTTGTTTTTTTCAGCAGACTATCTCCTAATCAAGACCCACTGGACAGGCCTTGCGGCGATAAAGCAGCAGGCAAACAACGATAAACATCCAAGAGGGAGGGCATACCATGAAAAAAGACTATGGACTTTGCTTTTAATCCTGTGCTTAACGGTGGGCCTCTTGCCCAATGCCGCATTTGCAGCATCTGGCAACGTGTACATCTTTTCCGATTTCACAGATGTGTCTACCCCGGACGGCGCAATTGTATGGAAGAGCAATGAGCGCACCCTGTACTTAACCAATGCCACAATCAACACTGATCAAAATGGCATTTATTTTTCATGCGATGGCGATGTAACGATTGTCCTGCAGGGAACAAACTCGATTACAGTGGATAACAATACTGAGGATGATGTTGTTTATGCACTCAATACATGGGACGAAAAGCTGACCATTAAAGGAACGGCAGAAGATGGATATATGGGCACTTTGACCCTTGAAACCAAGTATGCCAAGGGGGATAATGCCGTAATCTATAATTTCGATCATCTGACCGTTGAAAATGTTGCCCACTTGAATATTATTGCTGGCGGCTCTGCATCGAGCAAATCCAGCTATGGCCTATGGTCGTTGGCGCAGCATCATACTCTTCAGTTTACAAATTCATGTGTAGAGATCTCGGCGAAAACAGCCGGTAATTTCGGCTATGCGATTAATAACTATCATGGAAACACCAAATCGAGAAATATGAATATCTATTTCAACAACAGCAGCTTAACAATCCTTAGTAAAAATGGAACTGTAGTTCGTGATAAAAAATGGGAAGGCGACGTTTATGTAAACAACGAAAACGTTGGAAACCCCAGCACCGGCAACGAAGGCTATACGAGCAAATCAGACGGAAAGATTGTTTACCATTACACCGATAACAATGGCGAACAAAAGACATACACCCAAACGGAAACCATCCCCAGCAGCGGCCAAACCACCAAGGTCAATTTTACTCTCCCGGACCGGGCTGGCTATACGTTCAAAGGATGGAACACCAAGGAAAACGGCACCGGAACAAAGCTGACGGGTACAAGCAAAGACGTTCATTATTACCAAGATAATGATGCAGTAGACTGGAATCTGCTGCAGCGCACGGACAATGAGCTTGACCTTTATGCAGTGTGGGAGCCTATTCAGTACACCGTAACCTATACAGACAGTTCGGACAACGAAGAATACTTTACAGATCAAAAGACGGAGAATCTAGCCTACAATGCTGATACGCCAGCATTTAATGGCACGCCAACCCGTCCCGGATATACCTTTGTGAGCTGGTCTCCTGCCGTAGCTGATAAGGTGACAGAGAATGCTACCTATACCGCCATCTGGTCTCAGGACGAGTACAAGGTGACCTACGATGCCAACGGCGGTACCGGCACTGTGCCGACGGATAACACTTCCTATACTTACGGCAACACCGTCAGCGTACAGTTTGACAAGGTTCCCCAGAAACAGGGCAATACCTTCGCAGGCTGGAGCACAACGCAGGACGGCACAGGAGGTACTTCCTACACCGAAGGCGGAACCAAGTCCTTCACGATCACTGGCAACACCACCCTCTACGCCCAGTGGACGCCTGATAAGTACACCGTGACCTACGATGCCAACGGCGGTACCGGCACTGTGCCGACGGATAACACTTCCTATACTTACGGCAACACCGTCAGCGTACAGTTTGACAAGGTTCCCCAGAAACAGGGCAATACCTTCGCAGGCTGGAGCACAACGCAGGACGGCACAGGAGGTACTTCCTACACCGAAGGCGGAACCAAGTCCTTCACGATCACTGGCAACACCACCCTCTACGCCCAGTGGACGCCTGATAAGTACACCGTGACCTACGATGCCAACGGCGGTACCGGCACTGTGCCGACGGATAACACTTCCTATACTTACGGCAACACCGTCAGCGTACAGTTTGACAAGGTT
>CAYLIC010000013.1:0-45702 GCA_964383815.1 uncultured Faecalibacterium sp.
CTGGGCCACGGCAACCTGGGCGCCATGCTGCTGGACGAGAAGACCGAGTGCTTCGCCTTCCTGGCTGGCCACGAGTCCTTCGCCGCTGCTGAAGGTGCCATCGGCATTGCCCGCAACGCCAACAAGGTTCGCAAGAACCCCCTGCGCGTGATCCTGAACGGCCTGGGCAAGGATGCCGCCATGATCATTTCCCGCATCAATGGCTTCACCTATGTGCAGACCAAGTATGACTACCTGTCTGCCGATGTGAAGGAAGACCATGCGCTGACCGTTGTCAGCAAGACCGCCTATTCCGATGGCGAGCGCGCGCTGGTGAACTGCTACGGCGCCGATGATGTGCGCGAGGGCGTGGCCATCATGTGGCACGAGGGCGTGGGTGTTTCCATCACCGGCAACTCCACCAACCCCACCCGCTTCCAGCATCCTGTGGCTGGCACCTATAAGAAGGAAATGATCGAGGCCGGCAAGAAGTACTTCTCCGTGGCCTCCGGCGGCGGCACCGGTCGTACCCTGCACCCCGACAACATGGCTGCCGGCCCTGCCTCCTACGGCATGACCGACACCCTGGGCCGCATGCACTCCGATGCTCAGTTCGCCGGCTCCTCCTCCGTGCCTGCGCACGTTGAGATGATGGGCCTCATCGGCATGGGCAACAACCCCATGGTTGGCGCCACCGTTGCCGTGGCTGTGGCTGTGGAGAACGCCCAGAAGTAAGGCAATATCAGTTTTTTCACAGGGACTTTCCCGGAAATGGGGGAGTCCCTTTTCCTGTGCGGTTGCCGCCGGTGGTCATCCAGCCTGCGCCGGCAATGTTGCCATCCGCCAGCTGCACCACCATGTCGAAGCCGTAGCCGGTATCGCCCGAGCCAAAGCTCTTCACCCAGCCGATGGACAAATCCTCGTGTTGCGCAGCCAATGCGGAAGCCCTCTGCGGTTTCCGCAGCCTGGCCAGTTTTCCACGTCAACGCTACCCGGGCATCCTGGGGCAGGGGTTCGCTTACCGCCAGCTTTACATGAATCCCGGGGTTATAAAAGGTTTGCCCGTCAAGGGGCTGCCGGCTGGAGGCGCTGCTGGGCAAGACCATCGATGGTGCCGGTTGCAGCTGTTCCTTCAGCCGTAATCCACACCTGCTGCGTCATGCAAAGGATATTCCCTGTGGCACGGGCGAGGCATCGTCCGTTCCGTAGCCAGCAAACACATGAAGGCCCGGTGTAACAACCATCAGCTTGTATGCTTCGCGGCCTTCGCCCGTGAGGGAGAAGGTCACCTGGCTGCCCGCCATGGGGTGGGCATCGGGGCAGGTGCAGCTCATCTCAACCCGGAGGCCTGCCGACAGGGCGGTACAGTAGTGCATCACCAAAAAAAGATGCCTGGCAGGCAAGCATCATGGGAGTTTGGGACAGGTTACTTCCTTCCCGGTATCTTCTGCACCCAGCCGATTATCTGCCCGGAGAGAATTACCGTCAGGAGGGAATAGGCCAGCTTCAGCGGCGGGATGTAGGTCAGGGATAGGGCCAGAACGATGAAATCGGAGATGAGGTACACCCACTGGATGTCCCACTTGAGAATGCGGCTCAGGCTCATGGCCAGCGCATCATCGCCGGAGGGTGCGCCGCCGGCACGGACAGCCAGGCCGGCGCCAAGGCCAATGAAGCACGCGCCAACCAGCGCGCTGGCCAGGGGGGATGCGACTAGCCCGGGCCACACCGGGGCAAAGGGCTCGCACAGGGCATAGAAAAGGGAAAAGCCGCCGCCTGCCAGCAGGGAATAGAAGATGAACTCCTTGCCCATGGTGCGCCAGCCCAGCAGGTAGCAGGCGCCGTTCAGCACCAGGCTGGTAATGGCGGGGGACAGGTGCAGCCAGTGGTCAATCAGCAGCATGGCGCCCAGCACGCCACCCTCCGTTACGCCGGAAAAGGCATGAATATTGCTCATGCCAAAGGCCATGATCGCCGCTCCCAGCAGGGTAAGGCAGCAGTTTTTCAGCTTGAGCCGCGGTAACAATGGTAACAAATCCTTTCAAAACAGTGATGGAAGGAATGCTACCATATTTTATGGTATTTGTCAAACAGGGGGATTTGCAAATTCCCGCCGGATGTGGTAGGATAGAGGCAAGGCATAGGAAAGAAGGTGTTCATCCATGAATATTCATGAGTCCGCAGAGGATTATCTGGAGACGATTATGATGCTCCAGGAGGAAAAGGGCTATGTCCGCTCGGTGGACATTGCCGCCCGGCTGAATGTGACCAAGCCGTCCGTCAGCTTTGCCATGAAGCGCCTGCGGGAGAATGGTTTCATCCTCATGGATGAAGAAAACCTCATCACCCTGACGGAGCAGGGCGAAGGCATTGCCCGCCGCATTTACGAGCGGCACAAGGTGCTCTCCTCCTTCCTGACCCAGATTGGTGTGGATGCCAAAACCGCCCGGGAGGATGCCTGCAAGATTGAGCACGACATTTCCCAGACCACCTTTGAGGCCATCAAGGCGCAGCTGAAATAAGGCGCTCCTGGGCTTGGCGCATTGATAAAAAAGCGCTTGCCCGGAGGGTGAATCATTCATATGAAATGATGAGCCGGATAAGGCACAGGCTGAAATGCCCGTCCTTGTCCGGCCTTTTTTCTTTGGGCGGCGGAAAGGGAACGCTATGCGCGGATCAGCCTGCTGCCGGTATCCCGCAGGGGATGGAAGCAGGGCCGCTCGTGGGGTGTGAGATTGGGGCTGTGGAGGGTTAGGTACAGCTGCCCGTCCAGGGCGCGGAACACCATGCCGTGGCCGCCATCATCCATGAACAGCGGCTCCACCTGGGTGAAGTGCCCGTCGATCTCCCCATTGCCGGAAACGGCAACACCCTGGGTGTAGCCGCCCTGGGAAAAGCTGGCCCACAGGCACAGCAGGGTGCCATCCGCCGTGCGCCACAGGAAGGGCCCATCGGTCACCCAGCCGGTTTTGCCGGAGGAATGGGTGATGGGCTGCACCCATGGGGCCTGGGAGGCCCGGAACAGCAGGCGAGGCTCGCCGGCGGCGGCCTGCAGGTCGTCCGTCAGGGGCAGGGCGAGGATTTCCCCGTCACCGGCCTGCAACCATTCGTGGCAGAACACCATGTAGGGCTTGCCGGCCTGGCTGATGTACAGGGTGCCGTCCAGGCATTCCCAGTCCCCGGGGGTCACGCAGCCATGGGAATGGGGCACGAAAGGCCCCAGGGGCGTTTCCGCCCGGAGAATGGCGGTGCCCCGGTGCACATCCTCCCGCTTGAAGCTGGCCAGCATGTAGAATGCACCCCGGTAGAAATGCACCTCCGGCGCCCAGTAGTTCCTGTCCGCCCAGAAGGAGCCATCGTTGTGGAAGCACACATGGGGGCCTTCCCAGTTCTCCAGGTCGGTGGAAACATACACGTCAAAGCCGTCTGCCAGGCCCCAGCAGGTTGCGCCGCGGGTGCCGTAAAGGTAGTACATGCCATCGTGCACCAGCACAAAGGGATCGCGAATGTTAATGTCCGTCCGTTTCATGGGTTTTCCGTTCCTTCCGGCGTTTGTTCAGGGTTAACAGGGCATAGGCAAGGGTGATGCCTGCCAGCACACCGGTGCTGTCCAGCAGCACATCCTGCCACATGGCGGCCCGCTGGGCAATGAACAGCTGGTGCACTTCGTCCGTCCCGGCATACAGGGCGCCCAGCAGAAGGCACAGGCGGGTAGGCCGGCGCCAGCGGTAGCTGCCGGCCAGCAGCCGCAGGAAGAAGCCCAGCAGCGCATACTCCGCAAAGTGGGCGGCCTTGCGCACAAGATGGTCAACAAAGGAATAGATGCTCTCCTGCTCCGCCGGGGTGCGGGTGCTGTAGTCCACATCCACCAGGTCAATAACCTCCGCCACAACGCGCCCGCTGACGCTGCCGGACACTTCGCCGCTTTGTGCGGAGAAGCCGAAGATCATGGCGGCAACGCCCAGGGTGCACAGCCAGAGCAGCAGGCGGTAAAGGCGCTGCATGTCAATCCCCCTGGGGCATGCTCAGTGCGGCGCGCCCCTGGCCTGCCAGCTGAAGGGCAGGTGCAGCGGCGGGAATGAACAGGCTCTCGCCCTTGTGCAGCGGCATTTCACCACCCTGCCAGCACAGGGAAAGCTCACCCTCCAGCGCCGTCAGCAGGCCGAAATCCTGCACGGCAGGCAGGGTGCACTGGCCCTGCACATTCATCAGATCCAGGGTGAAATAGTTTTCGTCCAGCACCCGGGCAATGGGTGCCTCCGGGGCAGGAACGGGGTCGAGGGAGAAGCTCAGGTCGGTTACGTCCAGCGCCTTTTGCAGGTGCAGCTCCCGGCGGTTGCCGTGCTTGTCCACCCGATCCCAGTCGTAGAAGCGGTAGGTAACATCGGAGGACTGCTGAATCTCATACAGCATGATGCCCGCACCAATGGCATGCACACAGCCGGCGGGAATAAAGCACACATCGCCAGGCTTAACATTCACCCGGCGCAGCAGGGGTTCCACGGCGGCGCCGGCCTCGCAGGCGGTGCGCAGGCCATCCAGGCTGGTGCCGGGCTGGATGCCGTACACCAGCTGGCTGCCTTCCGGAGCATCCAGGATGAGCCAAGCCTCGGTTTTGCCCAGCTTGCCGTTTTCGTTGGCAGCGGCGTAGGCATCGTCCGGGTGCACCTGAACGGACAGGGACTCGCTGGCGTCAATCAGCTTCAAAAGCAGCGGGAAGGTGGCATTGGCATACCTGCCTGCAAACCTTGCGCCGTAGCGGGCAATCAGCTCCGGGAGCTTCACGCCGGTGTCATCGGTGGATTCCAGGCCGGGGATGCAGCTGACCTCCAGACTTTCGCCGGTGGGCACGTCCGCGATAGGCTTGCCGTACACGGTGCGGAGCTTCTCACCGCCCCAGGGGGTCAGGGCGCCGCCGCGGAAGGCCGGGTGCATCCGCAAGGGCAGCAGGGGGCAATCGGCTGTCAGGGGCATTTCCAGGGCCGGGAAAGCCTTGTCATCGCCTTCGCCTGCATAGTATACCTCGCCTGCATCCCGCATGCCCAGGCCGCGGTACAGCTTAAGCGCCCGGTAATTTTCACAGAAGGTGTCGCAGCGCAGACAGTCACACCCTTGGGCGCGGAGAAGGCCGATAACCTCCTCCATTACTTTTCTGCCCAGTCCCTTGCCCTGGGCGCTAGGCGCGATAGCCAGACGATGGAACATGCCCACCTTGCCGCCGAAGAGCCAGTTGACATCCTGATGCTCCCGGTCGTCCTGGGCCACCACGCACACCGCGCAGAGAATTTCGCCTTCTTCGCGGAGGATGTACAGGGTCTGGCTGTCCAAATCCTCCTGCACCAGCCCGCTGTTGGGGTAGCCGCCCCAGCGCCACTGGTGGTTGCCCTGCTCCAGCATGTGCTGGCAGACCTTTTCATACAGTGCGCAAACGGCGGCAAAATCAGCCTGGGAAGCCTTTACGAGTAATGACATGGGGGTTCCTCCTTTGAAAACGCGGGGTTCACAGCTTACCCCTTTTCCGTATACATGGCATACAAATGGGCATACAGACCGCCCTTCTGCAGCAGGTCGGCATGGGTGCCGGTTTCCTCAACGCCGTTCTCGGTCAGCACCCAAATGGTGTCGGCACCCTTGATGGTGGTCAGCCGGTGGGCGATGGTGAACACCGTGCGGCCCTTGGCCAGCTTTTCCAGGGACTGCTGCACCAGGTGTTCGCTTTCGTTGTCCAGGGCAGAGGTTGCCTCGTCCAGAATAAGGATAGGCGGGTTTTTCAGGAAAACCCGGGCGATGGAAATGCGCTGCTTCTGCCCGCCGGACAGGCGCACGCCCCGCTCGCCCACATAGGTGTCATACCCTTGGGGCAGTGCGCTGATGAACTCGTGGGCGCCAGCCAGCCGGGCAGCCTCTTGAACTTCCTCCAGGGTGGCACCAGGCTTGCCATAGGCAATGTTCTCCAGCACGGTACCGGCAAACAGGTATACCTCCTGCTGCACCACGCCAATGGCCTGGCGCAGGCTCCGCTGGGTGAAATCCCGAATGTCCTGCCCATCAATCAGGATGCAGCCTGCGGTCACATCGTAAAACCTGGGCAGCAGGTTGCACAGGGTGGTTTTGCCGGCACCGGACGGGCCCACCAGGGCGATGGACTGGCCCGGCTCCACATGCAGGCACAGGTCGTGGAGAACCTCCGCCTCGTCGTCCGCGTAGTGGAAGGACACATGGTCGAAGGTCACAGCACCTTCCACCTGGCCCATTTCCCTGGCGTCCGGCTTGTCCTGAATGTCCTGGGGCGCATCCATAATCTCAAAGAAGCGCTCAATGCCCGTCATGCCCTGCTGGAATTGCTCGGTAAATTCCACAATGCGGCGAATGGCGTTCAGCAGCACTGTGGCATAGAGCAGGTAGGCGGTGAAGTCCGCAATGCTCAGCAGGTTCCTGCCCATCATCATGGCGCCTGCCATCACGATGATGATGTACATCAGCCCATCGAAAATGCGGTTGGACGTGCCAAACTGGGCCATCACCCTGTAGGATTCGGCCTTCAGGTCCAGAAAGCGCTGGTTGCCCTGGCGGAATTTCTCTTCTTCAATACCTTCATTGGCAAAGGACTTCACTACGCGGATGCCCAGCAGGCTGTCCTCCACCTGGGCGTTGATTTCGCCCACCTGTTTGTTCCGCGCCCGCATAACCCTGCGCATTTTGTGGTTGAAGTGGTAGGAAAAGCCCAGCATGAAGGGCAGCACCGCAAACACCAGCAGGGTCAGGGGAACATTCATGCCGCAGAGCACGGTGAAGCTGACCACCATCTTGATACCGGCAATGAAGAACTCCTCCGGGCAGTGGTGGGCGAACTCCGTCACCTGGAACAGGTCGGAGGTAATGCGGGCCATGATTTGCCCCACCTTGGCCTGGCTGTAATAGCTGAAGGACAGCTGCTGCAGGTGGTGGAACAAATCGCTGCGCATGTCGGTTTCCATTTTGGAGCCCATGATGTGGCCCACCGACTGCATGAAATAGTTGGCGGCGGCATCAATCACCCGCAGCAGCAGGTACATACCGCCCATGGTGAGAACGAACTTCACCGTCAGGGATGAAAGGTCGATGGTGGCGCGGTCGGTAATTTCGGAAACAATCAGCGGCAGCACCAGCTCGCACACGGTGGTGAGAGAGGCACACAGAAGGTCGAAGACAACGGTGGCTTTGTACTTTTTGAAATAAGGCAGGAACCGTTTGATAAGAGTTGATGTTTTCATTCGTGGCTGCTCCGTTTCTGTATCTTAGAGGAACCATTCCTTGGGCAGGTATTTGCGCTGGTTTTCCAGCATATCGTTGAAAAGCTGCTGTCCATCCTCCAGGGACACAGCGCCCATCTGCGGGTCGTTCATGAAGGTGGAGAAGGCCAGCTTCCTGTCACAGGTCATGGCGGCGCGGAGGGTGTTCTCCTGGTTGTACACATGGCGGGCCACCAGGGGCAGGATGTTGCCCGGCATGGGGCCTGCGTGGACAGGCTCAATCCTGTCACAGCCGAAGAAGGCGTTGGTTTCCACCACAGCGCCCAGGGGCAGGTTGGGGATCTGCCCACGGTTGGGGATGTTCACATTGCTGACCATGTCCCCCAGGCCCAGCACGGCCTTCAAGAGGAGGTGGCCTTCCTCGCCGGAGCCTTTCAGGTCCAGCTGTTCCTTCCCGGCAATCAGGTCATCGCTGCGCTGCATGCGCTTGGCCAGGTCGTCCACACGCCAGTCCACGGTGGTCAGGCCAAACTTCCACTTGGCCACGGTTTCCGGGTTCTTGGTATACCACGGAGGCAGAAACTCCGCCAGGTGCCGGTCGCCTGCGGCTGCAATGGCGCCATAGCGGCGGAACAGGTCAAACTTCACCTTCTGGGCGCAGTTGAAGGAGGAATTCATCCAGTTGGTATCGCCGCCCTTGTCATAGCCATCGGCATACTTTTCGGCATACCTGGCGTACAGGGGCATCAAATCCATGCCCTGATAGGTGGCACGGGTCAGCCAGGTGAAATGGTTGATGCCCGTCACCTGGGTGTAAATGTCCTGGCGCTGGGCCTTGATGCCGTATTCGTCCTCCAACATCTGGCAGATCAGCTTCTGGGTGCCGAATACCTCATGGCAGCAGCCAAAGGCCTTGATGCCCGGGAACACCTCATACAGGGTGCGGACACACAGGCTCATGGGGTTGGTGTAGTTGATGACCCAGGCATTGGGCGCATAATCACGGATAGCTTCGCCAATCTCCACAAACATGGGAATAGTGCGCATGGCCCGCATAAAGCCGCCCGGGCCCACGGTGTCGCCCACGGGCTGGTAGATGCCCAGGCGCTCGGGCAGGTGCACATCGGAGCGCATCTCCTCAAAGGTGCCGGGCAGGATGGAAATCACCACAAAGTCTGCGCCTGTCAGCGCCTGCTGCAGGCTGTCGCTGACGGTGTAGGTCCAGCGGGACTTGACATCCGGGTTCTGGCTCAGCTTGTTGCCGATGATTACATTTCGCTCTGCGGCAGAGCGGTCGATATCGTAGAGGCGCACGGTGCCGCAAAGCTGCTCGTCCATGGCCAGGTCGGTCATGAAACCCCAGGCCCAGCCACGGCTGCCGCCGCCAATGTAGGCCACCTGCAGGCCTGTGGCGCTGCTGTTTTTCATCATCATGGTGCTTCCTCCTTAGTCCGGTTCCCTGATAATCACCGCATCGCCCACCCGGCGGCCGCCCTTGTAGGGTGTGGAAATCAGCTCCCCTGCATACCACATCATGGAGGACTGGCCGCCGTCCAGGTTGTAGGCGGCGGTGCAGCCCAGCTCCTCCATCAGCTGGGAGAGAACCTTCAGGGTGATGCCCTTGTTAATCTTGCCCTTTTCCAGGGCGCTTTTGGTTTTGCGCCCGTCCACCTGAACAAAGCAGTAGTGTCCCGGCCCGTAATATCCCAGGGCGGAGCGGGGATTCCGTGGCCCCACGTTGGAATTGAACTTGGTCATGGCCTTGCCCTGGGCATCCAGCAGCACCGGGCCGAAAAGGAAGCAATGCCACATATCCCCCATGGCGGGCTCCAGGGCCTCATAGTCCACGGGGGCCGGGAAGGTTTTCATTTCGCCGTTTTTGTACAGGATGGCAATGTCCCGCTTCTTGTTGGTGCTGGCGCGCCACACCGTGCCATTGCCAATGCACCAGCCCTTTTCAATCACCTGACCGCTGTCCCCGGTCATGGCGAGAATGGCGCCGCTGTCCTGGGCCATGTTCTTCACCCTGGCAGTGGTTTTGCCCCATTCGCCGCCGGCGTACACCCGCTGGAAGCAATCCAGGGTGCGGACGTAAATATCGGCAATGTACACATCGCTGTTATCGTAAAACATGGAGGAAATGCTGATGGAGATGTTATGGCTCCTGTAGCTGTTCTCCGTTTGGATAACCTCACCCTCGGGCAGGAAGGTGCCTTCCGGTGCGGTAAAGGGCTCATCCTCTGCCATGGCGCCGGAAAAGGCCAGGCAAAGGAGAAGCAGCAGCGCGGCAAATCGGCGCATGGCGGTTCCCCTTTCGTGTATGGATGATGCTATTATACCATCCTCCGCAAGCATTCGCAAGCAAAAGGCAGGCCCAAAGGGATGAGCCTGCCTTGCTTGTATGCTGTTATTCTGCCACGGTCAGCGCGGAAACGAACTTTTCCATTTCGGCTTCCAGCTGCTCCTGGGTGGGAAGCTCGCTCAGGAGGCCTTCCCTGGACTGGAGGGAAACCTGCACGCTGGAATCCTGCACGGTATCCTGATAGATGAACATAAGCGCCACACCGGTGTGCTCCTCCTCGGGCACCTCGATGGCGTTGCCTTCGGCATCGGTGGTTGCGGTGGTGTCGAAGGTGAAGCAGCAGTAGTGCACCTCATGCCCGTTGACGGTGGCTGTTTTGGCCTCGGCCTCCTGGCCGTAGTACATCGGCATGAAGCTGGCGTTGGTTTCGGCAGAGGAGCCGGCGGCGCCCATGTAGCTCACCAGCTGCACGGCGGCGTTTTCATCGTCGGCCTGGTAGGTGAAGGTCTGGGTCAGCTCGTCACCGTAGTTGTAATCTTCGATCAGGGTGTAGCCTTCAGGGGCGGTCACCTCGCCAAACTTGAAGTATTTGGGGCTGGAGGATGTGCCGGTGTTGGCAATCAGCCAGTTCTCCTCCACATCACGCAGGGTGCCGAACCAGTTGGGGATGGAGCCGCCCGGGCCCACGAACCACTTGCAGCACAGCCAGATGGCGATGATCAGCACCACTGCGGCAATGACGCCGATGATGATCTGCTTGCCGTACTTCCGGGCAATTTCCTTGTTGCGGGCAATGGCCTTGGCGTCGGCAGCCTTCTGCTGGTTGCGCCTCTGGCCCTGCCGGGCGCGATAGTCGTACTTCTTCTTGGTCTTAGCCATGGGGGATTCCTCCTAATGCAAAATCATATGCAGATATTATAGCACCTCAGGTGGGAACTTGCAAGTGAACGTTCCGTCACAGAGAATCAGGGCGGATACGGGCGGCAGAGCGGCGGTTGACCCATG
The DNA here is from genome assembly GCA_964383815.1 of uncultured Faecalibacterium sp. GTDB lineage: Bacteria > Bacillota > Clostridia > Christensenellales > Aristaeellaceae > UBA11524. The sequence continues at coordinate 10,519 of CAYLIC010000013.1, forward strand.
GGGCTTGGGGCTGCGCCACAGGTGTGTGCTTTCACCATCCGCCAGGGTGAGCCACCTGCCCTCCGGCAGGGTGAAGATAACCTGCCGGGCGGAGGCATTGAAGGCCAGCAGCAGGCGGCTGCCCGGGCCGTTTTCCACCAGGCAGGCGGCGGCGTCCTGCCCCAGGGGGATGACCTGCATCAGGTGGCAGGCGGCAGACTTGTCCACCAGGCCGGGAAGCTGCTTCCGCAGGGCGATAAGCCCGCGGTAGTAGTCCACCAGAGGCTGGTTGTCCCGGCAGCGCTGCCAGTCCATCTGGTTAATGGCAAGGGGCGAACGGTAGGAGTTCTTCACACCCTGCTTGGTGCGCCCAAACTCCTCGCCGGAGAGGAAGAACAAATGCCCTCTGCAGCAGGCCAGCATGGCAAAGGCCAGCCGGTTGGCCCGGAGCACCTCCGGGTTCAGGCTGGTAAAGCTCCGGCAGGGGTCAAGGGTGCAGGTCAGCTTGTCCCACAGGGTCCAGTCATCGTGGGCGGAAAGGTAGGATATGCACTGGCTGGGGGCGGAAAAGCTGCCGGGCCAGCCGTTCAGGCAGGATGCCAAAGCGTCCGGCGCCATGCCGCCGCCGTTGACGAATCCCCTGGAGCCTTCATCCATCACGCTGCCCTTGATGGCATCGCGGGTGCCATCGCAAAAGGCGCCGATGCTTTTGTCCAGCAGCCCCATGCCGGCCTTGTCCGCCAGGGTGGTGCCGGGCCTGGGGTGGCATGCACCGCCTGCCCAGGGCTCGCCGTACAGCAGCTTTTCACCCGGGCCAAAGCGCCCGTCCAGGGCAGTGCGGATGCGGTTCATCAGCCCGGTGTCCAGCATGCCCATCAGGTCGAAGCGGAAGCCGTCGATGTGGTATTCCTCCGCCCAGTAGAGCACGGAGTCCACAATGTACCGGGCGCACATGCTGCGCTCGGAGGCCAGCTCGCTGCCGCAGCCGGAGCCGTTGGAGGCGCTGCCATCCTCCAGCTGGCGGTAGAAATACCAGGGCACCGTGCGGAACAGGCAGGAGTCCAGGCGGTAGGTGTGGTTGTACACCACATCCATAATCACCCGGAAGCCGCTTCTGTGCAGGGCCTGAATGGCCTGCTTCATTTCCCGGATGCGCACGTCGCCATGGCAGGCATCGGTGGCATAGGAGCCTTCGGGAATGTTGTAGTTCACCGGGTCATAGCCCCAGTTGAAGGCCTCCGGCGTGCCGGATTCGTCCACGGAGCCATAGTCGTACACGGGCATGAGCTGTATGTGGGTTGCCCCCAGGCGCTTCACATGGTTGATGCAGGTGGGGGTTATCCCTTCCCCGTCCAGGGTGGTATCATCCCGGCACAGGGCCAGAAATTTGCCCCGGTACTGGCCTGAAACGCCGCTGTGCCCGTCCCAGGAAAAGTCCTTCACATGCAGCTCGTAGATGATGTCCTCCGCGGGCTTGGCAGGCGGTGCGTCCTCTGCCCAGCCGGCCGGGTTGGTGGTGCGCAGGTCAAGCACCATGCTCCGCAGGCCGTTGACCCCGCAGGCTCTGGCGTAAGGGTCTTGAGTGCGGTAGACCTGGCCGGACACCGTAACATCATAGTCGTAATACATGCCGTCCAGCTGCCGGGGGAAATCAAGCTGCCACAGGCCCTTTTCCGCCCTGGTCATGCTCCGGGCCAGGGTGCAGGCATGGGTATCGCCGGAGGGGTACAGGTTCAGCTGCACGCTCTGGGCGGTGGGCGCCCACAGGGCGAAGTGGGTTCCGGCCTCGTCCAGCCGGCAGCCCAGGGGCGCATCGCAGTGGTATTGGGTGCGGAAATCCTCGGAATCAAACCAGGCCTTCAGCTGGCTGGGTGTCATGCTGTTCATGGCTGCTCCTTAATCCTGCCAGATGTCCTCCCCCAGGGAGGCAATGAAGCCGCTGAGCTCCCGGGCCATGACCTTGGCCTCGGAGGCGCGGATGTGCCCCGGGGTGCCGCTGCCGTTGTTGGTATACAGGAAGTGGTGGATGCGGCTGTCCTTTTCCCGCAGCTGGCGGCACACCTGGTCAATGGCCTCGTCCCAGGCGGGATGGTGGTTGAGGATGGTGGTGGTGAGCACAAAGGTGGCACGGGGATATTTTTCCCGCAGGCCCAGGATGAATGCAGCATAGTGCTGCTTCCAGCTTTGTGCGGCTTCACCGGTGGGTTCCTGCTCCATAATGTTCACCGGGTTGGCATCGTTCTGCCCGATGGCGATCACCACCACATGGGGCGTGTAGCGGGCAAAGTCCCAGGCCTTGGGCGCGCCGAAGGCCGGGTTGTACCGCACCTTGTCCCAGGCGGACAGCATGCCCACATAATCCGGGCCGCTGAAGTATCCGGTGCCGTCCAGCAGGGCAATGCCGCCCTGGGCCACATCGTGCAGCTCGGCGCCCAGGGTGCGGGCGGTGAGCCAGGCATAGCTCCACCACACGTTGGAAAACTCCCCGTTGTGCTGGGGGTCGGGCTTGCCGGCACAGTCCTCGCACAGGCAGCATTCCCCGGCGGAAACGCTGTCCCCATACACCTCCATCCGCCGGGCAGGGCGCTGGGGCGGCGGCAGCAGCTGTCCGCCTTCCGCCAGGATAAGCCCGTGAAAGGTGAAGGCATGGCAGGAGTCCTGGCGCTTGAACACCAGCACATCGTTCACGCCCTGGTGCAGGAAGGCGGAAAGGTCAATGGTGGCCTCGCCGTTCTCCGGCAGAAGCGCCTCGTGAAGCTGACCATCCACCAGCACACCCAGGCGGCTCTGCCAGTAGTTGGTGCGGTTGGTGATGCACATTTTCAGGGTAGGGCCTGTCATGCGCAGATGCAGGCTGGTGCCCACAAACTCAAAGCCATAGGCCGTCCTGTCCTCATCGTCAATGCGGCCTGTGTACTGAATCATGGGGTCGGCAGGGGAAATCAGCTGCTCCCCGGGCAGCAGTTCAAACGCCATAGGCATCCTCCGTTCGCTTTGTTCTCTGTCTACGATGATAAGGCCCGGAAGGCGGATTGTCAATGCCGGCAACCTGTGTTATAATAAAAAATGGTTCGCTTTGAGGGCGGGCTGAAAAAAGAAGAATAGGAAAGAATGTATGACGTTTGATTCCCTGGGGCTGATGCCTCAACTATTGCAGAATGTAAAGCGCAGCGGTTACACCCGGCCCACACCCATCCAGCAGGCTACCATTCCCCTGGTGCTGGAGAAAAAGGATGTGCTGGGCTGTGCCCAGACCGGCACGGGCAAAACCGCCGCCTTCGCCCTGCCCATGATTCAAAACCTGCTGCAAACGCCCCGGAAAGCCGAGGCCCGGGTGATTCGCGCCCTGATCCTGACCCCCACAAGGGAGCTGGCCCAGCAGATTTACGACAATTTCACCCAGTATGGCAAAGGACTGGCGGTGACCCCGGCGGTCATCTTTGGCGGCGTGGGCCAGCAGAGCCAGGTGGATGCCCTTCACCGGGGCGCGGATGTGGTGGTTGCCTGCCCCGGACGCCTGTGGGATTTGATGAACCAGGGCTTTGTGCGGCTGGACTGGGTGGAAACCTTCGTCCTGGATGAAGCGGACAGAATGCTGGACATGGGGTTCATCCATGATGTGCGCCGCATTGCGCAAAAGCTGCCGGGCGGACATCAGACCCTGCTGTTCTCCGCCACCATGCCCAGCGAGGTGGAAAAGCTGGCCATGGATTTGCTCCACAGCCCGGAAACCGTGAAGGTGGACCCGGTGTCCTCCACGGTGCAGGCCATTGACCAGTGCCTGTATTATGTGGACAAGGCCAACAAGAAGCACCTGCTGGCCCACCTGCTCAGCCAGCCGGATGTGGAGAACGCGCTGGTGTTCTCCCGCACCAAGCACGGCGCCGACCGCATTGTGCGGGAGCTGAAAAAGGCCGGCATTGACAGCTGCGCCATCCATGGCGACAAGAGCCAGAATGCCCGGCAAACCGCGCTGAACAGCTTCAAGTCCGGCAAGTGCAAGGTGCTTGTAGCCACGGACATTGCGGCCCGGGGCATTGACATTGCAGGCCTGAGCCATGTGTTTAATTACGATTTGCCCATGGAGCCGGAGGCCTATGTGCACCGCATTGGCCGCACAGGCCGCGCCGGGCGGGAAGGCAAGGCCATTTCCTTCTGCTGCATTGATGAAATCAAGCAGCTGGGACAGGTGGAGAAGCTCATCAAAAAGAACCTGCGGGAGGAAAAGAGCGATTGGCCCATGCAGGTGCTGACGCCCTCCGAGCCCAAGCCGCGCATGCCGCGCCCGGCCAGGCTGGCCCAGGCAGGTGCGCCGGTGGAGCAAAGGGCCGCCATGCCCAGAAAGGTGAACCAGGACGGCAGCGCTGCCCAGCCCAGGCGCAAGCAGCTGCCCAAGGCGGGCCAGCCCATTGCCATTGGCAAGGACGGCAAGGTGAAGCCTGCGCCCAAAGCCACCCTGGGCAAGCCTGTGCAGCGGGTGAACCGCCGGAAGGGACAAAACGGCAACCGAGGATAAGGAGGTACTGGCATGGAGGGTTTTCTGACCATCAGGGAAGCGGCACAGAAATACATTCAGGGTTGCGGCGCAAAGGTGCATACGCCACCCCTGCGCCTGCTGCTGAAGGCCGTGATGGCCGGCGCCATGATTGCCCTGGGCGCCGCCGCCAGCAGCGTGGCGGCCCACGGCATTGCGGATGTGGGCCTGTCCCGGCTGGTGTCAGGCTGCGTGTTCCCTGTGGGGCTGATGATGGTGGTTCTCCTGGGTGCAGAGCTGTTCACCGGGGACTGCCTTGCTGCCATGGGTGTGATGGATGGGAAAATCAGCCTGGGCAGCTGTGCCAGAATGCTGCTGGTGGTATACGCGGGCAATTTCATTGGCGGTGTGCTGGTGGCGCTGCTGGTGTACGCCAGCGGGCAGATGGGCTATTCCGGCGGCATGCTGGGTGCCTATGCCATCAAGGTGGCTGTGGGCAAGGTGAATGGCACCTTCCTCCAGGGCCTGGCCTCCGGCACGCTGTGCAATGTGCTGGTCTGCGCTGCTGTGCTGATGGCCCTTTGCGCCAGGGATGTGCCGGGCAAGCTGCTCTCCTGCTTCTTTGCCATTATGCTGTTTGTTACCGCCGGGTATGAGCACTGCGTGGCCAACATGTACTATGTGCCCATGGGCATGATGGCGGCAGGCGACCCGGCTTTGCGTGCGGCAGCTGCAGAGGCCTATGGCCTGACGGCGGAACAGCTTGCCGGGCTGACCCTTCCGGCCTTTGCACTGAACAACCTTCTGCCCGTTACCCTGGGGAATATCCTGGGCGGCGTGGGGCTGGTGGCGGCACCGGTTTACTATTTGAATAAGTAGGGTATAAGCCTCCGCTACCCAACGCCAAAAGCTGAACCATCAAAAAGCAGCCTGCACTTGCCCTGCAGGCTGATACGAAAGAACGACCCTGCCGTGTTTATCCTGGCGGGGCCGTTTTTGTTGTTTCGGTGCTGCTTATGTCAGCGGATAAATGTACCTGGCAATGCGCAGTTCCTGGTTCTGCAGGGTGCGGGTTTGCCGGGTGCCATCGGCCTTGAATCCCATGGACTCGAACAGGAATCGGGTGCGGAAGTTGTCCACCAGCAGCCACAGGTGGGCCACGGTGTGCCCGCGCCGGCGCAAATCCTGCAGGCAGTATTCCACCAGCTGGCGCTTGTCCTCGCTGTTGGAAACATCGCTGCACACGCCCTCGTGGATCAGCCCGCAGGAAGGCTCCTGGCTGTCACCATAGACGATGTAATCCCGTATGCTGTCCTCCCGCTGGGTCAGGGCGATGCGGTAGCGGCCTGTTTCCAGCCACTGTTTCAGCTCGGCTACATAGTTTTCCGGGGTGGACTGGCGCAGAATGTCCTGGGAAAGGAAACCCCGGTACAGGGTGCGCACATAGGCGCATTTCAGCCGGGCCAGCTGGGGTATGTCCTCGGCTGTGGCCTGGCGGATTGTCATTTCTCCCATGGCATTACACCAGCCGAATACCGGATTCCGTCTGCTGCTTGTTGTAGCGGTTCAGCAGGCCGTGGATGCGGTCATAGGGGTTCAGCAGCTTGCTGAGGGAGCGGTCGTGGTTCAGGGTGGCGATGATGTAGGAGATGTATTTGCTCATGTCCGCCTCCACAAACCAGGGCGCGGCCTTCAGCTCGGGGGTACGATAGGTCAGGTTGGTGGAAATCACCCGGTCGATGATGCCCTCTTCATAGGCCTTGTTGTAAATGTCCAGCCCGTTGGTGAACAGGGCAAAGGTGGCGGCGGCAAAGATGCGGTTGGCCTTGCGCTTTTTCAGCTCCCGGGCCAGGTCGATAATGCTTTCGCCGGAGGAGAGAATATCGTCCGCCACGAAGACATCCTTGCCTTCCATGGAGTTGCCCATGTACTCGTGGGCCACAATGGGGTTGCGCCCGTTGACGATGCGGGTGTAGTCACGCCGCTTGTAGAACATGCCCATGTCCAGCCCCAGAACGGAGGCGTAGAAGATGTTCCGGTCGATGGCGCCCTCATCGGGAGAAACGATCATCATGTGATCCTTGTCAATCCGCAGGGAGGGGTCCTTCTTCAGGAGGGCCTTGAAAATCTGGTAGGAGGGCATCACGCTTTCGAAGCCGCCGTAGGGAATGGCGTTCTGCACCCGGGGGTCGTGGGCATCGAAGGTGATGATGTTGTTCACCCCCATGCGCTCCAGGTCCTGGAGCATCATGGCGCAGTCCAGGCTTTCCCGGGCGGAGCGCCGGTGCTGGCGGCCCTCATACAGCATGGGCATGATGACGGTGATGCGCTTGGCCTTGCCGCCCAGGGCAGCAATGATGCGCTTAAGGTCCATGAAGTGATCATCGGGGCTCATGGGCACTTCCTGACCGTACATGTTGTAGGTGCAGTTGTAGGCGCCCACATCGCAAAGGATGTAGATATCGTAGCCGCGAACGGTTTCCTTAATCATACCCTTGCCTTCACCGTTGCCGAAACGGGGGCAGGAAACCTTGATGAGAAAGTCGTCCCGCTCGGTACCGGGGGTGGTGCGCATGTCGCCGGGGAGCGTTTCCTCGGTATGGTCGCGCCACTTCAGCAGCCAGCGGTTAATCTTCTCGCCCAGCTCCTCTGTGCCGCGCATGGCGATGAGCCCCAGCGGGCCCACAGGACAGGTCAGGAAAGAATCATTGTTCCAAGTGCTCACAAAATCAGTCATTTGCCCCGAACCTCATTTCGCTTGGATTTTTCCCAACTGGTATTATAGCGCATTTTTCACCATCTGAGAAGCTATTTTGCGAAAAAAAGCGAAGGTTTCTCCTTCCTGTCGAAAAAGCGAAGGTTTGCAACCGTTTTATTCAGTCCTGCTGCACTCCCGGTGGATGATGACCGCCTCCGGGTCGAGCTTGCGGCCCATTTGGCGGGCGGCTGATGTGGCCTCCATGCGGGCGGTGCATACGGCCTCCTCCAGCGATGGGGTCAGGCGGGCCAGGGCATCCCGGGCGGTCATGCCTTTACGCTACCGACAACATCCAAACCTCCGGAATGCTTCAGAATGGCATCGGTATGTAGCTGGCGAACCGCCCTGTCAAGCAGTACAAGCAAAAAACTTGACGGTGAATTGGGGCAAGAGTACAATTTGAAGCAGGAAAGCAAGGAGGAATGAACCATGAAGTATGTGCTGGTGATTGGCGATGGCATGAGCGATGACCCCATTGCGGAGCTTGGCGGGAAAACCCCGCTGGAATACCTTGACCTGCCCCACATGGGCGCCCTGGCAGGCACCGAGGTGGGCCTGTGCCAAACGGTGCCGGAAGGCGTGCCCGCCGGCAGCGATACCGCCATTCTGAATATCTTCGGCAATGATCCCCGGGATTGCTACACGGGCCGCAGCGTGCTGGAGGCCGCCGGGGTGGACGTGACCCTGGCGCCGGGTGAGGTATCCATGCGGGTAAACCTGTGCGCGGTGGAGGAGATTGCCGGTCAGCTGGTGATTCACAGCCACAACGGCGGCAACATCGAGGGGGACGAGGCGGAAGGCCTGATGGCGGCGCTCCTGGCAGACCCGGCCTTTAGCCAGGCGGCGGAGAAGCTGCGCCTGACCATCCATGTGAGCCGCACATTCCGGCATATTGGCGTGTTTGGCGGCGTGCCGGAGGATGCGGTGTTCCACACCACGGAGCCGCATAACGTGCTGGAGCAGCCCGTGCACTACCCCACCGACGCCTATGCAGAAGAAATAACCCGGCTGATGCAGCTGAGCTACCAGGCGCTGAAGGATCATCCCATCAACAAGGCGCGGATGGCCCGGGGTCAGCTGCCTGCCAACATGATTTGGCCCTGGGGTGCCGGCCGGGCCATGCAGCTGCCGGGCTTTGCCGGAAAGTACGGCAAGACCGGCGTGGTCATCAGCGCTGTGCCGCTGGTGTGGGGCATTGCCACCCTGATGGGTTTGCCCCACCCCCATGTGGAGGGTGCCACCGGTGACCTGGACACCAACTATGCCGGGAAGGTAGCCTGCGCTGTGGAGGCCCTGAAGGGCGGCGCGGACTTTGCCGCCATTCATGTGGAAGCGCCGGATGAAATGACCCACGCAGGCGATTTGGAAAAGAAGCTGGAGGCCATCCGCTATCTGGACAGCCGGGTGATTGCCCCCCTGCTGGCACAGCTGCCCGCCCTGGGGGATTTCCGCATCCTGATGCTGTCCGACCACAAGACGCTCATGTCCACCCGCACCCATGACGGAAAGCCTGTGCCCTTCGCCATTTACGACAGCCGCCAGCCCGGCACGCCCAGCCGCCTGGATGAAAGCACCGCGGCAGCCTCCGGCCTGTGGGTGCCGGAGGGACGGGACATTCTGGCCCGGCTTTTCGCTTAGCTCTCGGCAGCCTCCAGCCACTGGGCCAGCGCCTCCTGGGTGTCGAAGGCCTTGCCCGGGCGCAGCTCCTCCTGGCAGGCGTCCGGCAGGTCGCTGATGGGCAGGTCCAGGGCCTCCACCAGGGCCAGCGCATCGCCGTATTTGTTCCGGAACACGCAAAGCATGCCGCTGTCATCCGGCATGAGCACCATGTGCCGGGGACAGTACATGCCAAGGCTCTGCCCCATGGTGACCTCCCGGGCGGAAAAGCTGGTGACCTGCCAGGCGTCATAGGCGGCCTCCAGGTCGGCGCGGGTTTTCCCGGCCAGCTCCGGCGGCAGGGCCTGCCTGCGGGTGACCTCGTGCCCGCAGGGGGTGTAGGTCATGTGCTGCACCAGGGCGCAATCCTCCGCCAGCAGTGTGGCGGATTCACCGCCCACTTGTGCAGCGTCCGGCGCGGCGGCTGTCCGGGGCGTAAGGCCCACAATCAGCAGCACTGCCATGCCCAGCAGCGCTGCCGTTCCCAGCAGCAGCTGCCGCCTGTCCACCAGGGCCTTCACCTGGTTTTTTTCGGGCTGCTTGTCCCAATGTCGCATGCATATCGCTCCTTTTCGGGTATGATGGCTTATCCTGCCTGAAACAGGGGCGGATTATGCTAATGGAAGGAAAGGATTCATGATACAGGCTGTTTTGTTCGACCTGGATGGCACCCTGACCAACACCCTGGAGGACATTGCCTTTGCCATGAACAGGGCGCTGGGACGCCATGGCCTGCCGCAGCACCCGGTGGACGCCTACCGCTACATGGTGGGCAATGGCGCCTGGGTGCTGGCCCGGCGGGCCGTGGGCGGAGAAACGGCGCTGGCGGAAAGCGTGCAGCAGGCCTATCAGGCCTATTACGAAAGGCACAACCTGGTGCACACCCGGCCCTATGCGGGCATTTCCGCCCTTTTGGCAGGCCTGCAGGCCAAAGGCTTGAAGCTCTGCGTGTTTTCCAACAAGCCCCATGCGGATACCTGCCATGTGGTGGCGCATTTCTTCCCGGAAACGGAGTTCGCCGTGGTTCGCGGTCAACAGGAAGGTGTGCCCGTAAAGCCCGACCCCACCGGCGCGCTGCTGGTGGCGAAGGCGCTGGGCATTCCGCCGGAGAGCTTTCTGTACCTTGGCGATACGGATGTGGATATGCTCTGTGCCCGGCAGGCCGGCATGCACCCGGTGGGCGCTGCCTGGGGTTTCCGGGGCGAAGAAGAGCTGCGCCGGGCTGGCGCGGAGAGAATATTGCACAAACCTGAAGAATTATTGTAACACTTCTGTAATAATGCTTTACAAAAATATTATATTCTGATATACTGACCCATGAATGAAGCGATTCATGGGAGGTATTTGCATGAACAAACGGAGCATTCGCCGGGGAATATTGCTGGCATCCGTTTTTGTAATGGTGGCATCCTCCGGCCTTGCCGCCAGCTATAGCACCCTGCGCTACAGGGATCAGGGCGACAGCGTGAAGCAGATGCAGCAGGCCTTGACCGCCCTGGGCTACACCACCGGCGGCGTGGACGGCAAGTTTGGCCCGACGACGGAGAAGGCCGTGCGCCAGTTTCAGCGGGACAACGGCCTGAGCGTGGACGGCCTGGCAGGCAGCGCCACATTAACGCTGCTGTATGGCAAGTCCTCCGGCGGCGCCTCTGCGCCCGGCACCAGCACCGGCACCGGCAGCACCGGCAGCACCGGCAGCTATTTTGGCGGCAACTACGGCACGTTGAAATACGGCTCCCGGGGCGATAGGGTGAAGCTGCTCCAGCAGGCGCTGAAGGACCTGAGCTTCCTTTCCGGCAGCGCGGATGGCAAGTTTGGCACGGCGACCCAGCTGGCGGTGACCAGCTTCCAGCAGGCCAACGGCCTGGCAGCGGACGGCCTGGCAGGCCGCAAGACCCTCCAGCGCCTGGAGGCGCTGCTGGAGGGTGACACCGGCGGCGAAACGGCGCCCACCACGCCTTCTGCGCCCTCCACATCCACCGGCAGTGCCACGCCCACCCGCACCCTGCGCAAGGGATACCAGGGCGAGGATGTGAAAACCGTTCAGTCCCGGCTGAAGGAGCTGGGCTACTACACCGGCAGCGTGGATGGCAAGTATGGCAGCAGCACCATGGCGGCAGTGAAGGCCTTCCAGCAGGCCAACGGCCTGACGGCGGACGGACTGGCTGGCTCCGGCACATACAGGGTGCTGTTCTCCACCGGCGCAAAGCCCACCACCGGCACCACCACGCCGCCTGCCGCCACCACGGCGCCTGCCACCGGCGCGCCTGCCCGCACCCTGCGGCAGAACGACAAGGGCAGCGATGTTTCCGCCCTGCAGGCCCGGCTGAAGGAGCTGGGCTACTACACCAGCCTGGTGGATGGCAGCTTTGGCAGCGGGACCACGGCGGCGGTGAAGGCCTTCCAGGCCCGGAACGGCCTGACGGCGGACGGCGTTGCAGGCAGCGCCACCTATGCTATTCTGTTTAGTGATAAGGCACAAGCTGCCGTCAAGAATGATACACCTACTGCGGCCCCGGAGCAGCCCATCGTTACAGAACCTGCCGGCGGCTGGACAACCCTGAAGCGGGACTCCACCGGCGAGCAGGTGAAGCAGCTGCAGGAGGCCCTGGCCCAGCTGGGCTACCCCATTGGCGTTTCCAGCGAGGCAGGCTATCGGTACAACTATTCCACCGTTTGGGCGGTGGAGTGCTTCCAGCGGCGCAACGGCCTGAAGGCCGATGGCGTTGCGGGTGCCACCACCCTGGAGAAGCTCTACGGCGGGCAGGCTGTGGCAGCAAACACCACCCTTTCCTCCAATGTGGCAAAGGGAACCGCCCCGGGCGGAGCCGACCTGGAGCTGATGCAGTGGTACGCGGACATCAAGGCCTATCTGCAGCGGAACCCTTATTTCACCGTGTATGAGCCGGTGAGCGGCAAGCAATGGAACATGAAGCTGTACTCCGCCGGCCACCATGCGGACTCCGAGCCCGTTACCGCCCAGGATTCCGCCACCATGTATGAGGTGTGGGGCGGCGAATGGAGCTGGGACGAAAAGCCCGTGTACGTCCGCCTGGCCAACGGCACATGGGTCATTGCCTCCATGCCCAACATGCCACACCTGTCCGGCGGCATTAAGGACAACAACTTCGATGGGCACACCTGCGTGCACTTCCCGCGCCTGATGACCGAGGTGCAGCAGAACGACCCCAAAAACGCCGCCCGGCACAACCGGGACATCCGCATCCAGTGGCGGAAGCTGACCGGCGAGGACATTCCCTGGTAAAGCATTTTTCGCCCGGCGGGACAAAACCTGCCGGGCGTTTTTGTGTTGACAAGCGGCCCGTGCCCCTGTACAATGGTCACACGGATGGACAAAACCGAACAGGAAAAGCGAGTGACGCACATGAACGAACTTCGTACCCGGCAGGATATGATCGACGCGGCGGCAGCGCTGATTCAGCCGCTGATTCCCTGCCTGTCCCCGGGCAAATCCCGGCTGCTGCTGGGCCACACCGGCGTTTGCTACGATGAAGGTGTGGCAGGCATGGAAGGCTTCTCCCGGGTGCTGTGGGCCCTGGTGCCCATGCTGGCGGGCAAGGTGCCCCAGGCCGAACCCCTGTGGCAGCTGTGGAAGGAAGGCATCATCAACGGTACCGACCCGGAGCATGAGGAATACTGGGGGGATATTGGCTCCTGCGACCAGCGCATGGTGGAGATGGCTGTTATGGGCATGGCCCTGTGCCTGGTGCCGGAGCGCTTCTATGGGGAGCTGACAACCCGCCAGCAGGATAACCTGTTCCGCTGGCTGAACCAGATCAACCACCACGAAATGCCCAGGAACAACTGGCAGTTTTTCCGCATCCTGGTGAACATAGGCTTTCTGAATGTGGGCCGCCCGGTGGATGATAAGCGCCTGCAAAGCGACCTGGACGACATGGAAGGCCACTATACGGCGGATGGCTGGTATTTCGACAAGGAAACCCAGCGGGATTACTATACCCTGTGGGCCTTCCACTACTACGGCCTGGTGTATGCCGCCGCCATGGACAGCCGGGACCCGCAGCGGGCGGAGCGCTTCCGCCAGCGGGCACGGCTGATGCTCCCCCGGTTCGCCTGCTGGTTTGACAGGGAAGGCCGCGGCCTGCCCTATGGCAGAAGCCTGACCTACCGCTTTGCCCAGGGCAGCTTTTTCAGCGCCTGCGCCCTGGCGGGTGTTACGGCGGAAAAGGTGGACTGGGGCCAGCTGAAGGGACTGCTGCTGCAAAACCTGCGATACTGGCTCCGCCAGCCCATTTTCGACAGGGATGGTGTTCTGACCATCGGCTACGGCTACCCCAATCTGATCATGTCCGAGGGGTACAACGGCCCGGGCTCGGCCTACTGGGCCATGAAGGTCTTTGCCGTGCTGGCCCTGCCGGAGGAGCATCCCTTCTGGCAGGCGGAGGAAAGGCCCTGCGATGTGCCCCCGGTGTTCTGCGATGAGCATGTGCGCCTGCTGCTCACCAGGGACGGGGGCAACCGGCAGGTGGTGGCCTACACTGCCGGCAACCATGCCTACGAGCACATGCACGAGGATGAGAAGTACGAGAAGTTTGCATACTCCACCCAGTTTGCCTTTTCCGTGGTGAAGGAGGCCGGCGCGCTGAACCGGGGCGCCTTCGATTCCATGCTGGCGGTGAAGGGCGGGAAGGACCTGTGGCATGCCCGCAGCGGCTGCGACAGCTTCTCCATAACGGAGAAGGAAGTTGCCTTCACCTGGCGGCCCATGGATGGTGTGCGGATTGAGAGCCGCATCATCCCCTGGGGCATGTGGCATGTGCGCAGGCATGTGGTTACTGCCGACAGGCCTGTGGAGGCGGCGGAGGGCGCCTTTGCCATTCCCCGGGACTGGACGGGCCGGCGCCTGTGCGACAGGGTTGCCACCGCCATCCGGGCGGATGCCACCTGCGCCCTGGCCCATGGGGAGAAGGGTACCTCCGCCATATATGCCATTCAGGGGTATGAAAAGGGTGAGGTGATTTACCCCGAGGCCAACACCAACCTGATGTACCCCCGCACCGTGCTGCCCACGCTGCACGCACACCTGCCTGCGGGAACCACAACCCTTGTGTGCTGCGTGTTTACCGATGCAGGCAACGCCTGCCCAACAGAGATCCCCAAGGAGGTGCTGGACATTGCCCAGCCATGCTGATCAGATGATGGAGAAGGTTATTGCAAAGTTCCGCCGCACGGTGCCCATGGCAGCGCAAAGCGGCATTCTGCCCTATAAAAGCGAGGGAGGACAATGGATTCCCTCGCCCTATGAAGGAAACGCATGGTGGACGGGCGGCTTCTGGCCCGGGCTCATGTGGCAGCTGTTCGCAGCCAGCGGGGATGAGCTGTTCCGCACGGAGGCCTGCCGGGCCCAGGAGCTGCTGACGGCGGAGCTGCGCACCTTCGAAAGGCTGAACCACGATGTGGGCTTCATGTACCTGCTTTCCTGCGGCGCAGACTACAAGCTGTGCGGCAGCGCCCAGGCCCGCACAGACACCCTCCACGCCGCCAGCCTGCTGATGGGCCGGTTCAACCCGGTGGGGTACATCCGCGCCTGGAATGAGGACAGCCGCATGGGTTTTGCCATTATCGACTGCATGATGAACCTGAGCCTGCTGTTCTGGGCCAGCCGGGAGACCGGCGACCCGCGCTTTGCCCATGTGGCGAAGATCCACGCAGACACGACCCTGCGGGAGTTCCTGCGGGAGGACGGCTCCGTGAGCCATATTATCGAGCTTGACCCGGCTACGGGCAGGCGCGTGCAGGAGCACCCGGGCCAAGGCTACTGCCTGGGCAGCAGCTGGAGCCGCGGGCAGGCCTGGGGCCTGTATGGCTTCACCCTGGCCTACATGAACACCGGGGACGCCCGCTATCTGGATGCGGCAGAGCGCATTGCGGCATATTTTGTGGCCCACATCCGCCCCGATGGCCTGACGGACTGCGACTTCCGCCAGCCGGAAGGGGAGGAGCGGATTGACAACATTGCCGGCGCCTGTGCTGCCTGCGGCCTGCTGGAGCTGCACAAGCTGACTGGCAACGGGCAGTGGAAAACCGCCGCCTGCCGCCTGGTGGACGGCCTGCTGGCCCACTGTGTGGACTGGACGGAAGAACGCTGCGGCCTGCTGACCCACTGTACAGCCAGCTATCATGACGATGGCGCCGGCCGCCACACCAACATCACCTATGGGGATTATTTCCTGGTGGAGGCGCTGGCAAAGCTGGCAGGCACCGACCCCATGCTGTGGGTATAGGGTGATATGAAAACCGCGCAAGCCAGGAAAATGGCCTGCGCGGTTTTTGTGCCAGGTGGCGGAGGTGTGGGATGCGCCGCTGCCTTTACCCGGGCGGCAGCGGGGTTGCCATGAAATCGGCATAGGTGCAGGCGGCGGCTTCTTCTGCCGTCAGGCTGCGGGCAAAGGCGGCACGGCCGGGCACGGGGGGATATTCGCCGTAGCAGCCCAGCTGGTGAAAGGGTGGCTTGTCCCAGTCGTGCCAGCCCTCGGGACGGATGTGCGGGCCGATGGTGCAGCCAATCAGCAGGGTTTTGGCCCAGTCCCGCCAGGGGCGGCCCAGGTAGCAGCTGGCAGGCGGCAGGCCATCCCCCAGAAAGCGGCAGCGGTGGAACACATAGCCGTACTTCTGTCCCTCCGGGGTGGAGGCCGCTGTGGCATATCCGGGTGCAACGGACACAATGTCGCAATCCTCAAACCAGGCTGCTGCGCCGCCAAAGATGAAATCCACATCACCCTCAATGCGGCAGCGGCGGTAGGTGTGGCGCTGGGGTGTGCGGGGCGCAAACTGCTTGGGGCCGATAAACCCGTTTTTCTGCAGCTCCCTGGGCGGCAGGGGAGCGGTGAACAGCGTATCCTGGTGGGAGCGCAATGTGCAGTCCTCACAGGTGAAGAAGTCACCATCCGCATACAGGGCAATGGCCTGGCCCACCTGCACGCGGGGTGCGGCGGCATTGACAATGGTCAGGCCACGGAGGGTCACATGGGGTGCATCCACCAGCAGGGTAGCCGTGCGGAAGGTGCCCCGGTTCATGCCATCGGGCATGGGTTGCCGGGCGCCATCATCCCAGAGGATGGTGGCGTTTTCGCCCACGATGGTGGTGTTGGGCCGCTTGAGCGCCACCTTTTCCCGGTAGACCCCGGGTGCAAGGCACAGGGTGACAGGCTCACCATCCTTTGGCAGGGCGGCAATGGCCCGGGAAAGCGCGCCTTCACCCGGTGCGGTGGTGAACTCACGCATGGTGCTCCGCCTCCTTGCCCTGGGCAATGGCGGCCCGCTCGGCACTCAGCTCGCTGTGGAGCTGCACCGGCGTCCAGTGCACGTTGGTGGGCGTGAGCACGGCCTTCAGCCCAATGGGCAGGCGGGCCTGCTTCAGCGCGGCCAGCAGGCGGTTGGCCAGCGCCTGGGTGAAATTGGCCATCACCAGCATTTCCTCTGAAAAGGAAGCCTCCGGGGCGGGTGCATCGCTGCGGGGCGCCAGGCCGCACAGGGCGCCCATGGGCTGCCCCCAGTCCGCCTTTTCCACAGGCTGTACCTGCACGCCCAGCCGCATGCAGGCAAAGCGCAGCCTGGACAGCTTTTCCCCCGGAAGGTTGAACACAAGAATCATGGGTGACATGGTGGAACCTCCTTGATTGGGTGCTGATAAAGGGGTTCGACACCCATGGGCGGTTTTCCTTTACGGAATCAGATCCAGCATGTCGGAATCCGTGTTCAGGTCTACAAAGGAGTCCGGCACCTGGCCCACCACAATGCTCTCGGCTACGGCCATCTGGGTGGTGGCCTGCAGGGTGCTGGCGCCGGTGGGAATCACCAGCCGCACGGAGGCAGTGAGGGTCAGGAGCACCTTGTGCCGGGTTTGGTTGATGCCGGCAGTTTGGAATTCCGTGTCGAACCGGGGAATCACCGCGCCTACGGGGAGCATCTGCACCTGAATCTTCGGCCCGGCGCCAGCCAGGATGGGCACCCCCAGTGCCGAGCCCAGGGGCACGGAGATGGACTGCTGCTCCAGCTGCTCCAGCTTCTGCTGGGCAAGCAGCGTGACCCGGGAGGCCAGGCGGTTCATTTCCGCCGTGTTGGCCTGGATGAGCCGCACATTGCCTGCCCCATCGGTGGACACCAGCATCAGCTGATCGTACTTCACGCCGGAGGCCAGGGTTTCCTCCACGGCCTCGTTCAGCACCTGTACCGCCAGGGAGCGGGCACGGGCGTCTGCCAGGGAGAGGGTGACCCGGGTCAGGTTTCCCTCCAGGTACCACCAGCCAAGGCCCAGCACCAGGGCGGCAAGGATGCACACCAGGGCTGCGCGGGCCGGTTTTTTTGCGCAGGTTGCAGGCATTTGGGTTCCTCCTTCGTTGTTATTGTGCACAACCAAGGTTTTGTGCTATAATTACCATGTGTTTTTATACCGCCAAGCAAGCCCGTGGAGGTGACCCCAGTGAGAAGAAAGCACTACGATCAGGAGCAGCCTGATTTTTATGAGGACGATTATCCCCTGGAGCAGCAGTATCCCCCGGAGGATGCCTGTGCCCCGGAGTATGATGAGACCGCAGAGCCCTATACCCATGAGGATTTCTGGGACGGGGAGCCTGCGTATGACGGTGAGCTCCCGGTGGAGGAGAAGCAGTACGCCCACAGCATCTTCAAGCCTGCCACGTCCAAGCCCAGCTTTATCTTTTCTGTTGCGGTGAATGTGGTGCGCATCCTGGCGGTGCTGGTGCTGCTGGCCGGCCTGGCCGGGGTTGGCGCGGTGGCGGGCATTGCCAAAGGCTATATGGAAACCGCCCCGGACCTGAACCTGGCCTCCCTGCAGGAGCAGGCGCAGACATCCTTTATCTATGACGCAAACGGCAACCTTATCACCGAGTACAAGGGCATTGAGAACCGTGTGATGGTTTCCATTGCTGCTATGCCCAAGTATTTGCAGCAGGCCTTTGTGGCGGTGGAGGATGCCCGCTTTTACACCCATTCCGGCATTGACCTGAAGCGCATTGTGGGCGCCTTTGTGTCCAATCTTTCCTCCTCCGCCACACAGGGCGGCTCCACCATCACCCAGCAGCTGATCAAGAACACCCTCCTCTCCAGCGAGCAGAGCTACAAGCGGAAGATTCAGGAGGCCTACCTGGCTATGCAGCTGGAGCAGAAGTACACCAAGGACGAGATTCTTGAGGCGTACCTGAACACCATCTGGCTGGGTGAAAACTATTACGGCGTGCAGACCGCGGCGGAAGGCTACTTTGGCAAATCCCTCAGCGAGCTGACCCTGCGGGAGTGCGCCATCCTGGCGGGCACCTGCAACAGCCCCTATTACTACAACCCGCGCCGGAACCTGTACACCCGCTCTAGGGAGGGTGTGGACTATGTGTCCATCACCAACGACAGGACGGACTATGTGCTCCGCTGCATGTATGAAAATCAGTTCATCACCTACGAGCAGTATCAGGAGGCGCTTAATCCTGCCACCGCCAGCGTGCTGAAGGAGGATCCCTCCACGGGCACCGGCATGTATGCATACGCCCATTATGTGGAGTATGCTGTCAGCGAGGTGGTGGACATCCTGCTGGAAATGGAAGGCCTGGACAACACCACCGCAAACCGCAACGCCATGGAGAACAGGCTGCGCACCGCCGGCTATCATGTGAAGCTGGCCATTGATACCGATGTGCAGAGCACCGTGGAGGACACCCTGGAGAACTGGAGCAAGTATCCCTCCCTCCGCGACCCTTCCGACAAGGTGTACCGCAGCAAGAATGCCGACGGCACCTATGACGAGATTATCCAGCCCCAGGCCGCTGCCGTGGTGCTGGACTACCGCACCGGCGAACTGAAGGCCATTGTGGGCAGCCGCACCAAGCCAACCGCCAAAAAGACCCTGAACCGGGCCGTGGATATGAACATGCCCGTGGGCTCCTCCATCAAGCCCATTGCGGTGTATGCTCCGGCACTGGAGCTGGGCGCCTCCCCGGCCAGCATTGTGTACAACATGCCCTTGCCCATCTCCGGCTGGAAGGACGCCAAGGGCAACGACACCTGGCCGAAAAACTACGGCGGCGGAGGCTACACCGGGCCCACCACCCTGCGCTATGCCATGAAGAAGAGCCTGAACACCGCTGCCGCCCAAACCCTGATGACCATGGTGGGCGTGGAGCGCTCTACCGACTTCCTGCTGCGCCTGGGGGTTGACGAGAAGCATATTGACGAAACGCCCTTCGGCCTGAGCCTTGGCTCCAGCGGCATTACCCCCATGCAGATGACCGTGGCCTTTGGCGTGCTGGCCAATGGCGGCGTGTACCAGGAGCCCATTTCCGTGCTGGGCATTTCCGATTCCGAGGGTAATGTGGTGTGGGACGGGCATGCCCGGCAGGAGCGCCGCCGGGTGTTCTCCGAGTCCACCTCCTGGATGATTGTGGACATGCTGAAGGATGCTGTGTCCAGCGGCACGGGTACATCGGCGAAAATCAAGGGACAAACTGTTGGCGGCAAGACCGGCACCAACTCCGACCAGAAGGGCGTGTTCTTCGCCGGCATGACAGGATACTACGCCTCCGCCATCTGGGTGGGACACGACAACTACAAGGCCCTGAGCGGCAAAACCACCGGCTCCGGCGCGGCGGCACCCATCTGGCAGAGCTATATGAGCAAAATTCACACCCAGAAAGGCCTTGCCAACAGGGACATTCTGGAGGGCGACCCCAGCCAGTATGGCCTGGTGAAGGCCACCACCTGCGCGGTGTCCGGTCAGCTGGCAACGGACGCCTGCCGCAATGATGCCATGGGCTATGGCGTGGTGACGGACTGGTGGGCCAAGGGCACCGTGCCCACCGTGTCCTGCCAGATGCATGTAACCCAAACCGTCTGCTCCGAAAGCGGGCAGATTGCCTCCCAGTTCTGCCCCTATCAGGTGGAAAAGGGCGTGGTGCGCATCCCCCAGGGACACCCGCTGTACAGGTTCATCGGCACCAGCTATGAGGATGTGCTGGCGGAATACCTGGGCAACGCGGCTGCGGTGTCCGGCACATGCACCTATCACAACGCATCCAACGGCGGCTCCACCCTGGTGACAAACACCCTCATCCCCGATGCCCAGCTGCTGATTTCCCAGGCGCAGGCCATGCTGAGCGGCATGGACGCTGCCAGCCAGCAGTATCAGAGCATTCAAAGCGCCATCAGCTACCTGCAGGCAGTGATTGCCTCCGGCTCCCCCACCCAGAGCGAGGTGGCCAGCGCCATGGGTCAGCTGACCCAGGCCATGGCGGGTATTTACTGATGGAGGAGATTCTTTCGGCGCTCCGGTGCCTGCGGGCGCCTATCCAGCAGGGCGAATATGACCTGCACCGCCTGGTGATGGACACCCTTGCCGCCCGGGGGATACCCGTCCAGCACGAGGTTCCTCTGGGCCCCCGCTGCCGTATTGACCTTTTGTGCGGCAGCGTGGGCATTGAAATCAAGCGGGGCAAGCCTGCCCGGGCCAGGCTGGTGGAGCAGCTGACCCGGTATGCCCGGTGCCGGCAGGTTTCCGCCCTGGTGCTGGTGGCGGAGCGCAGCGTGGACCTGCCCGGGCAGCTGTGCGGCAAGCCTGTGCACGTCATCTGCCTGAACAGACTATGGGGGATTGCACTATGATGGAGGACTGGGAGCTGGACAGCCGGGAGGACGAGCTTCTTCCAGCTTATTTGCGTCCTGTAGAAAGTGCGCCCGGGCATGTGTACGGCACGCTGAGCTACAACCGCCGCAGCAAATGCTGGGTGGTGAAGGGCGACCCATCCGTAACGGAAATGTGCAAGCGGCTGTTTCCCGGCACCGCCGGCAGCAAGCGGGGTGAGGCGCGGTTTACTGCCCACCGGCGGATGGTGGGCGAACTGTGCTGGCTGATGCTCCGCTTCCCCCTGACGGTGAAGCTGGCTGACCTGCCCCTGTGGGACAAGGCTGTGGCAGATGCCCGGAGCGCTGCCATCCGCAAGGAAAAGGCTGCCCGCATGCCTTCAAGCGCCACGCCGCCGGAGGGGAGCTTTACCGGGGAACTGATGGGCTTTCAGCAGGAAGGCCTGGGGTTCCTGCTGCAGCACGACCGCTGCCTGCTGGCGGATGAAATGGGCCTGGGCAAAACGGTGCAGGCGCTGGCATGGCTGGCAAGCACCCGTTCCTTTCCCGTGCTGGTGATTCCCCCCGCCCACCTGACCCGCAACTGGCAGGAGGAAGCCAACCGCTTTCTGCGGCTGGACGGACAGCCGCCCCGGGTGCATGTCATCAAGGGTTTGAAGCCCTATGACCTGCCCCAGGCGGATGTGTACATCATGCACTACCTGCTCCTCCGCGGCTGGAAGGAGGTGCTGCCCACGCTGCCCTTCCGGGCGGTCATCTTTGATGAAATACAGGAGCTGCGCCACACTGGCACGGAGAAATATTCCGCTGCCAGCTTGCTCTCTGAAAGCTGCGAACGGGTGATTGGCCTGTCCGGCACGCCCATCTACAACAGGGGCGGAGAGATATGGAATGTGATTAACATTCTGGATTATCACTTTCTGGGGGACTGGGAGAGCTTTTCCCGGGAGTGGTGCTATGGCTACGGCAGCGCCGTGGTGGTGAAGCCTGACCTGCTGGGCGCTTACCTGAAGCGGGAAGGGCTGATGCTGCGCCGCACCAAGCAGGATGTATTGAAGGAGCTGCCGCCCAAGCGCCGCCTGGTGCAGGAGCTGGACTGGAACGACAAGGTTTACGCCCGGCTGATGGAGCCCATCCTCCCCCAGGTGCTGCGCTGGAAAACTGATGGCACATTGACCGCCTCTACCCGGGCCATGCTGGAGGAAAGCATTTCCCAGCGAGCCCGCCAGGCCACAGGCGTTGCCAAGGCACCCTATGTGTGCCAGTTTGTCCGCGCCCTGCTGGAGGGCGGCGAAACGGTGCTGCTCTTTGCTCATCACCATGAGGTGATGGATATTTATAAGAAGGAGCTGCACAGCTTTTCCCCGGGGTTCATCACCGGGCGGGAAACCTCCGCCATGAAGGACAGAGCAGTGGAGCGGTTTATGACGGGGAAAAACGATCTGCTGTGCATCAGCCTCAGGGCCGCCAGTGGCCTGAACCTGCAAAGGGCCTCCTGCGTGGTGTTTGGGGAGCTGGACTGGTCGCCGGCGGTGCACTCCCAGGCAGAGGATCGGGCACACCGCATTGGCCAGGAGGATTCCCTTCTGTGCTACTATTTGGTGGCACCCCAGGGCAGCGATGCCGCCATGCAGGAGGCTTTGGGCCTGAAGGTGAGCCAGTTTGTTGGCCTGATGGGGGATACGCCCCTGTCCGCCCAGCAGGCAGCGGATGCAGCCAGCCAGGCACGGCGGCATGTGGAAAAAATCGTGGAGGACATGAACCTATGAAGCCGGACGCACCCAGCCTGCCCGAAGGTCTGCCGGAAATCCGCACCCTGCCTGACGAGGACGAGCATGAGGATTGCCTGCTCTCCGGCCTTGACCTGGAAGGAAAGGACTTGCAGGGCAGGGAGTTCCGCGGCTGTATGCTGCGGAAGGTGAACCTTGCCAATGCCGACCTGCGCACCTGCCGGCTGGATGGCCTGCGCATTGGCCTGCGGGATGTGCAGGGGATGATTGTAACCCCGGTGCAGGCCATTGGCCTGGCGGCGCTGCTGGGCATTACCGTGAAGGAGTGACGCGCGTGATACAGGTTTCAGCAGGCATCATCCGCCGGGAGGACGGGTTGGTGCTCATCTGCCAGCGGGGTGAAGGCCGCGCAAACGCCCACCTGTGGGAGTTCCCAGGCGGTAAGCTGGAGGAAGGCGAGTCCCCCTGCGAATGCCTGCGCCGGGAGCTGATGGAGGAGCTTTCCCTGCCCGTCAGTCACCTGCGGGAGCTGTGCCAAAGCCAGGCTCAGGGCATCCTGTTCCATTTCATTGAGGGAACCACCAGCGCTGTGCCGATACTTACGGAGCATGAAGCCTGCGCCTTTGTCCGCTGCCGGGATATGCTGGGCTATCCCTTCTGCCCGGCGGATACCGCCATTGCCCGCCGCCTGGCCCTGAACGACCCGCCCCTGCGCCACTTTTTCTGGGACTTTGACGGCACCCTGATGGACACCTATCCCGCCATGACCGAAGCCCTGCTGCGCGTGTCATCAGACCGGGGGATAACCCTGACGGGGGAGGCTGCGCTGGCACTGCTGAAGAACAGCCTTTCCCATGCGCTGGGTACCCTGGGCGGGGATATGGGTACCCTGCTGGCAGACTTCCGTCAATATGAAAAGGCGCTGCTGCCGGGGATGATCCGCCCCATGCCCGGCATACCGGAGGCGCTGGCTGGCCTGCCCGGCAGGCACTACCTGGTGACCCACCGGACAAGCGATGCGCTGGATTACCTGGAGGCAGCCGGCCTGGGGCATTTCTTTGCGGACAGCGTTACGGGGGATGACGGCTTTCCCCGAAAGCCTGCGCCGGATGGCCTTTTGTACCTGCTGCGCAAGCATCACCTGGATGCGGCGGCGTGCATCATGATTGGTGATCGCCCCCTGGACACCGCTGCCGGGCGCAATGCGGGCATGCTGTCCTGCCTGCTGGATATAGAAAACCGCTTTCCCGATGACCCATGCGAGCTTCGCGCTTCCTCGGGCCTTGAGCTGCTGAGCCTCAAGGGCTAGCCAAACAGACAAAAATCTGCTATGATAAAAGGCGCGCAAGCATTTGCGCCCAGGAATCGTTATTTCGCTGAACGCAAGATAAACCGACCGGAGGATGACCATGCGCAAACTGCTGATGATCTTCACGCTGCTGCTGCTCCTGTGCGGCGCGGCCCTGGCGGAGGACACCCTGTCCATCCAGGAGCCGGAGAGCCATATCCGCCCGGGAAAGGCTGTTGCCATCAGCTTTACCGCGCCTGCAGAGGGCACGGCGGAGCTGCTGCTGAAGGATGACCAGGGACAGACCATTTCCGTGGTGGTGGAGGACTACGCCGCCGTGGCGGGCGAAAACCGCCTGTGGTGGAACGGAACCTATCAGGGTGCCGCCGCACCCCGGGGAGAATACCAGCTGGTGGTGAGCCTGAACGGCGAAACTGCCTCCGCCCCTGTCACCGTGGGCGCGGATGCACCCTACCTGACCAGCATGAGCCTTTCCGCCCAGATGGCCACGCCGGAGGCACCGGTAACGGTGGACTTCTACGCCAGCTGCAATGCCACGCTGACCGTGGGCCTTTTGCAGGGCGGCACCCACCTGGAAATTGCCACCGTGCCTGTGACGGAAGGCCAGCAGAGCTATCAGTGGCAGACAGACCTATACACCCAGCTGGGCGTTGCAGATGGTACCGCCTTCCTGACCCTGCAGCTGACGGACGAGGAGAACTTCAACTCCAACGAGGAGCACCTGTCCCTGACCCTTTCCGGCTTTGAGCCTGCTGCCACACCCACTGCCGAGCCTGCAGAGGCGCCCACCGCTGCACCCTCTGCCCAGCCGGTGGAGGAGGTGGTGGAGGAGATCATCTTCGACATTGAAGGCAATGTGCTGGATGAAACCCCTGAGCCTGCTGCCACCGCGGAGCCTGACGAGGACACGGTTTTCACCCCCGGCTACACCAGCGCCTACACGGATGATAAGCTGAATTACTGGACGCTGCCCATGGACATTACCGACGAGGAAGCCGTGTGGGAAGTGCTGATGCAGCCCATGACCATCCTTTACTCCAGCAAGGACAAGGCGGAGCGCCTGCAGGTGACCCTCCGGGCCGAGCCGGACGAGGGCAGCGAGGGTGTGGGCGTTGTGACCTGCATGAACCAGGGCGTGCATGTGCTGGAAACCCTGGACAATGGCTGGTCGCTGATAGAGGCGTACTCCTCCTCCTTCAAGAGCAGCGCCGTGAAGCGCTGGAACCTGCTGGTGCAGGGATATGTGAAAACCTCCTACCTGAAGGAGGTCAAGCCCCAGACGGAGTATGGCATTGTGGTGGATAAGCTGACACAGCGGCTGTACCTGTTCAGGGAAGGGAAGCTGTTCTCCACGCTGCTGGTTTCCACTGGTCTTGTGAACGAAACTCAGCCCTTTAACGAAACCCGCTCCGGCGAGTATCTGCTGACCAGCCCCGTGGGCGATTTCATGAGCGGCAACATGACCTGCGGCATGGGTCTGCGCTTCAACAGCGGTGACCTGATGCACGAGGTGCCCCACCTGATTAACGCCGACGGCACCAAAAACTATGGCTATACCGAGCCGAACCTGGGCAGCAAGGCCAGCCACGGGTGCATCCGCGTGCAGCGCCGGAAAACCCCGGAGGGCATTAACATGGAATGGCTGTGGGACAACCGGGTTCGCAATACCAAGCTGCTTATCTGGGAGGACTGGCAGGGAAGGCAGATGGACATTCCCGATGACGACCTGACCCTGTACTACAACCCCAATGGCGGCGACTACTATCACTCCTCCTCCTTCTGCTACATGGCGCCCAAGCGCACCTTTGAGCCCTTCAGCTACAGCCAGCTGGAGGATGAAGGCTTTTCTAAGCTGAAGCGCTGCAACTACTGCACGCCTGCCCTGCGGGTGGCGGAGATTGAGGCCATTAACGAAACCTACGCTGCGGGCGGCGACCACAACGCCCTTTTGACCGAGCTGCAGGAAAAGCAGTATGCCAAGGAGGCCAAGGACTAAAGGAGGCTGACCCATGAACGCTGTTGACTATGTGGTGCTGGGCCTGATGGCGCTGAGCGTGCTGTTTGGCTTCTACCGGGGGTTCATCAGCACGGTGCTGAATGCTGGCGGCGGGCTGATTGCCTTTCTGCTGTCCTTCCTGGTGTATCCCCATGTGTCCTCGCTGATCCAGGGCAACCAGGAGCTGATGAACACCCTGCTCACCTATACCGATGCCTCCACCCGCCTGGGTGACCTGGAGCTTGCCGTGACCAACGTGGCAACCCTGACCCAGGAGAGAATTGCGGAGATTGTTGCCAAGGTGCAGCTGCCCGCGCCCCTGGACACCCTTCTGCAGGTGAACCTGGAGCAGCAGGTGTTCGCCGGGGTGACCCAGGTGGGCGACTATGTGAGCCAAACCATCCTGATTGCCTGCATCAACATCATTTGCTTTCTTTTGTGCTTTGCCGTTATTTACATTGTGCTGTCCATCCTGGTAAACCTGCTGAAAACCGTGTTCCGCTTTCCGCTGCTCAAGCAGCTGGACTGGCTGGCAGGCGGCGTGTTTGGCTTTCTGCGGGGTATGCTGATCTGCTACGCCCTGTTTGCCCTGGTGCCGCTGGTGCTCACCGTGGTACCGCTGGATTTCCTTTCCACCATGATTGATGAAAGCACCCTGGCGCCCATCTTCAACAACGGCAGTCTGATTTTGGGCATTATGAATGGGAAACTGTAAAAGGAACAGAGCACAAATGCGGCTTTCCCCGGCATCATTCCCACCACGCCACAGGAGGTATCCCCCATGTATCAGACCGGCGTATACTTCGGGCGCTTTTGCCCGCCTCACCGGGGTCACCTGTACCAGATGATGGTGGCCTCCACCAAGTGCGAAAGGCTGATTGTGGTTATTTCGGACAACAAGCGCCAAACCGAGCAGATTTGCCGGGAGGCAGGCCTGCCGGTGATAACCTACCAGCTGCGCAAGCAGTGGATAGGCCAGCAGCTGCAGGACATGGATCACATTCAGGTGCGGGTGCTGGACGAAACCGACATCCCCGAATACCCCGATGGGTGGGAAATGTGGTCACGCCGGATGCGGGAGGTGGTGCCGGAGAAGATTGACGCCTTCTTCGTGGGGGACAGGGAGATGGATTTGCCCTTGCAGCGCTATTTCCCGGAATCCGCCATTGACCTGTTTGACCCGGCACGGAGCCGCTATCCCATTTCCGCCACGGAGATCCGCCGGGATATTCTCAACAACTGGCATTACATTCTCGGCCCGGCCCGGCCTTTCTTTGCCAAGAAGGTGCTGATTGCCGGCACGGAATCCTGCGGCAAAACCACCCTGACCAAGTGCCTGGCCAAGCTGTACAACACCTCCTGGTCGGAGGAGGTGGGCCGCTATTACGCCCGCGACTACCTGGCCGGGGACGAAACCATCTATACCGATGAGGACTTTGGGCGCATGGCGCACCTGCAGGCCGAGCAGGATTACCAGGCGCTGCGTTCCTCCAACAAGGTGTGCTTTTTCGATACCGATGCCGTCTATACCGATTATTTCAGCGAACTGTACATGGGCCACCGGAACAAGCTGGTGGAGGCCTATATCAACCCGGACAAGTATGATGTGCTGCTGTTCCTTACCCCGGATGTGCGCTGGGTGGACGATGGCATGCGCCTCAATGGCGACCAGCAGCGCCGGGAGATGCTCAACCGCCGCCTGCTGACCATGTATGAGGAGTTTGGCTTTAGGGACAAGATTGTTGTGGTGCGCGGTGATTACAACCAGCGCCTGACCTTTGCCATTAACCTGGTGGACGGCATGCTGAACCTGGATACCAAGTGACCGCATGCCCGCAAAGGTGACTGCGGTCACTTTTTTGGGTTGTGCGGATGGGACACGCAAGCACTTTGCACGGGAGGAATGTGAAATGCCTACAAAAACCATCTCCCTGAACGGCGCGTGGCAGATGGCCTGGTGCGACATTGGCACGGGCAGCCCGGAAACCCTGGACGCCCTGGACACCCTGCCTTATCAGGTGCCGGGGGACGTGCACACCCCGCTGATTCAGGCCGGGCTGATCCCGGAGCCGCTCCAGGGCATGAACAGCCTGGCCTGCCGCTGGGTGGAGGAGAAGGAGTTCTGGTGCAGGCGGGTGTTCACCCTCCGGGAGCAGGACATGGCGCCTGCCATGCACCTGACCTTTGAGGGCCTGGACACCACGGCGGATGTGTACCTGAATGGGCAATCCATCGGCCGGCACAACAACGCCTTTGTGGAAATCACCTGGGATGTGACGCCCTATCTCCATCCGGGGGAAAACACCCTGCTGGTGCGCATTGACCAGGGCCTGGCGGAGGCCATGACCCACGACCTGGAGCAGATGGGCATCATGTGGAACAACGAGCAGCCCTGGCGGGCCTGGATGCGCAAGCCCCAGTTTGTCTACGGGTGGGACTGGACCATCTGGCTGGCCTCCTGCGGCATTTGGCGCAACGTGTACCTGAAGGCCTGCGGGGATGTGCTCCTCCAGGATGTATACGCCAGGCACTCGGGCCCGCTGGCAGAGGGCGAACCCTGCCAGGTGGATGTAACCGTGGAGGCACAGACCATTGCGCCTGCGCCCCTGGTGCTCCACTGCACCATTACCGATGCCAACGGCAGCACCGTGGCCCAGTGCGGCGCCGCCGTGGCCCCGGTGCAAACCCTGCACCTGACCATCCCCCATGCCCGGCTGTGGTGGTGCAACGGCATGGGTGAGGCCCACCTGTACACCGTGCGCGTCAGCGTGCTGGATGCCATGGGCCGGGCGGCGGATACCTTCACCCAGCAGCTGGGCCTGCGCACCATCGGGCTGGCGGAGCCTGCCCTGGACAATGGGGAAACAGGCTTCACCTTCCGGCTCAACGGCGTGCCCGTGTTCTGCAAGGGTGCCAACCATGTGCCCTGCGATTGCCTGCCGGGGCGCATCACCCCGGAGCGGGAGCAGCAGCTGATTACCCTGGCCCGGGACGAGCATATGAACATGCTGCGGGTCTGGGGCGGCGGCGTGTATGCTTCCGAGGCCTTCATGGAGGCCTGCGATGAGGCTGGCATCATGGTCTGGCACGATTTCATGTACGCCTGCGGTTACTATCCCGACCACGACCCGGATTTTGTGGACAGCATCACGGTGGAGGCCCGGAAGGCCATCCGCCGCCTGCGCCGCCATGCCAGCCTGATTGGCTGGGCCGGGAACAATGAGATACAGGAAATGTACCACTCCCAGCAGCAGTGGAACCCTGACCTGCCCTGGTATGGCGGCCGCATTTATGAGGAGATACTCCCATCCCTGGTGCAGGACATGTGCCCGGGCCTGGTGTACCGGCAGAGCAGCCCCTTTGGCGGCACGGAGCAGGGCGATTGCCACCACGGGGATCAGCACATCTGGCTGCTGACCCATGTGGACTCCCATCCCCATTACCTGGACCTGTGGCGGTTTGCGGATTTCCGGGTGAAGTTCCTGAGCGAGTTTGGCGTCATGGGCGCCATGACCATGGAAACCGCCCTGAGCTGCATTCCCCCGGAGCACATGCGCCTGGACGACCCGGTGTGGCTCCACCACACCAACTCCTGCCAGGAGCATACCCTGCTGGCCCGGATGGAGAAAAAATACTTTGGGGATGAGGAGCACTCGCCCCAGCAGTTCATCCTGCGGAGCCAGGCCATTCAGGCAGAAATCACCCGGCACATTTATGAGGAGTTCCGCAGGCAGAAGTTTACCTGCTCCGGTCTGCTGTTCTGGACACTTAGCGACAGCTATGGCGTGCACAACTGGTCCCTGATCGACTACCAGCTGCGGCGCAAGCCCATCTATTTTGCCTTGAGGCAGGCCATGGCACCCCTGGCCCTGTGCATCCGCGGCTGGGACGTGCAGAATGACGAGGGCAGCGCCACCTGGCAGGAGCACTGGGCCAACGAACCCGGCAGGCTGGAAATCTGGGGCATGAACGACACCCGCCAGGTTCAAAAGGCCCAGCTGGAATGGACACTCATGAGTCTGAATGGGAGGGTGCTGGCAGAGGACCATCAAGGTGTTCACCTGGCCGAGAATCAATCCATACACCTGGCCGATGCGGATCTGTCCGCCGTGAAATTTAACCCGGCAGATGCCATTTTCCGCGCAAGGCTGATAGTGGATGGGCGAATCATCAACGAAACGAAATACTTCTTCGCGCCCTTTGCTGAAATGGTTGCCCGCAATGCCAGCGTGAGCTGCACCTTCCGCCCGCTGGAGGCTGGAAGGTATGAGGTTTCCCTGACGGCAGACCGCTTTGTGTGGATGCTCCACCTGGCAGAGCCGGAGGGTACCGCCTATGCGGAAAACGACTTTGATCTATATCCCGGCGAAACGAAAACCATCACCGTTACCACCAGCAACGAGAAATTCTCACCCGTCCTGCATTGGATGGGCAAGGAGGCCTGAGCATGAAGTACATCACCACACCCTGCAACCCCAATGCCCAGCCCTGTGTATGCCGCATGATGGCATACCTGGCAGACCTGGCGGGCCACGGCATCCTGACGGGCCAGCACACCAAAACCCGGGACATGCAGGAGCTGCACCGCATTGAGGAGATCACTGGCAAGCAGCCTGCGCTGCTGGGCTTTGAGCTTTTGTCCTACTCGCCCAACATCAACTATCTGGATACGGACGAGGCGTGCATGGAGGAGGTTGCGAACAACTATGGTACCCTGCGCCAGGCCTGGGAGTGGGCCAGGCAGAAGGGTGTCATCACCCTCACATGGCACTGGTTCTCCCCACTGGGCGGGCATGGCAAGGCCTTCTTTGCGGACAACACGGATTTCGATGCCCGGCAGGCCCTGATGGAGGGCACCCCGGAAAACAAAGCGCTGCTCCAGGATATGGACATGATGGCGGCGCTGCTGCGGCCCTTCTGCACGGCAGGCGTGCCCATCCTGTGGCGTCCCTTCCACGAGGGCGACGGCAACTGGTTCTGGTGGGGAAAGCAAGGCCCGGAAACCGTGAAGGCCCTGTGGCGGCTGATGTACGACCGCTACACCAACCTGCATGGCCTGAACAACCTCATCTGGGTGTGGAACTCCCCCGTGCCTGCCTGCTACCCCGGGGACGACACGGTGGACATCATCTCCCGCGACATGTACCCACCGGCCCACCAGCACACCGCCCACATGGAGGAGCTGGCGGAGCTGCAAGGCCTGACCCTGCAAAAGAAAATACCGCTTATTGGGGAGATTGGCGCCATTCCCTCCGCGGCCCGGCTGGCAGAAGAAAAGGCGGCCTGGGTTTCCTATATGACCTGGTGCGGCGAGTTCTGCCTGACGGAGGAGATTACCACCCATGAGGAGCTGCGCGCCATGTACCACCACCCCTGGGCGATTACCCGGGATCGCCTGCCGGAGCTGTACTGAGGAGAAATGCCGATGCTGAACATTCTTGATTTTGGCGCCATTGGCGATGGCAGGTTTATGAACACCCAGGCTTTCGCGGATGCGATTGCTGGGGCGAAAAAGACCGGCGGCACCGTGCTTGTGCCTGCAGGCACCTTTCTGACGGGCACCATCAACCTGGATGGCGTGTCCCTGTACCTGGAGGCCGGCGCAACCATCAAGGCCTCCGGCAGCCTGGCGGACTATCCGCCCCAGGACTACTACCACAACGAAATGGGGCAGCTGCGGGCGCTGATTGTCAACCTGCGCAAGGACAATGTGTCCATCACCGGCAGCGGCACCATTGATTTCAGCGGTCATGCCTTCTATGACCTGGCGGCCTACGATACGCCCCACGGGGATGTGCCCTTCACGGAGGCCCAGAGGCTGGAGTGCACGCATCCCATTGGCCAGCGCCCGGCCCAGTGCCTGTTTATGCACGGGGCCAGGAACCTGACCGTCAGCGGTATTCGCCTGATTGACGCGCCCTGCTGGACGGTCACCTTCTCCGAATGCGAAAATGTGAAGGTCACCGGCGTGACCATCGATACTGACCTGAACATTCCCAATGATGACGGCATTCACCTTTCTGCCTGCAAGGGTGTTGTCATTTCCGATTGCCACATTTCCTCCGGGGACGACTGCATCGCCCTTTCCTGCATCACCAACTGGGACAAGCCCTGCGAGGATGTGGTGATTGCCAACTGTGTGCTGAAGTCCTGCTCCAAGGCCATTGTGCTGGGGTATATCTACAGCGTGGTGCGCAATGTGCTGATAACCAACTGCATCATTAAGGAAAGCAACCGGGGCCTGTGCATCATGTGCCACGATGAATGCGGCCTGGTGGAGAATGTGCGGGTCAGCAACTGCATTATCGACACCCGCGTCCGCGCAGGCAACTGGTGGGGAAACGGCGAGCCTGTATTCATGATGGCTGTGCGGCACGACATGCACCTGCCCACCTGCCAGAAGCCCGACCGGGTGACCGATTGCGCCATTCGCAATGTGCACCTGAATGGCTTGACCTGCATGGGTGAAAACGCCATGGGTATCATTGGCTGGGAGAACAACATTAAAAATGTTTCCCTCAGGAATATCGATTACACCCGCAAGCCCTCTGCCAACCTGGCGCTGAAGGGTTGCCGGTTTGACCTGGCGCCATCGGACGTGAAGGCGGAGGTTCCCGCAAGCTGCGGGCTGATGATTCGCGGCGCGGCGGATGTGCAGCTGGAAAATGTGAACACCGGCGAATGGGAGATTGTTGCCCCATGAAGGACTTGACTGCCTATGTGAACATCCGGCAGGGAACGGACTCTGCGCCCGGCTTTTCCCGGGGCAACACCCTGCCGCTGGTATCGGCGCCCTTTGGCATGCAGGCCTTTGCCCTGCAAACCAGCAGCCGGGATGATGCATGGTATTACAACCCCGGCCACACCACTTGCGAAGGCATCCGCATGACCCGCCAGCCCAGCCCGTGGGTGCGGGACTATGGGCACCTGGTGCTGCTGCCCCAGTGCGGCACGCCCGTTGCCGGTGCGGAGGAGCGGGCCTCCGGCTTTGACCTGCCGGACATGAACCCCGGTCACCTGGCGGTGCACTTCCGGCGGTATCACGCCACCATGGCGCTGGTGCCCACGGAAAGGTGCGCCATGATGGAAATCACATGGGACACGGAGGAAACGCCCCTCTTCACCCTGCTGCCCTTTGCCTTTCTGACGGAGGTGCATGTGGACGCGGACAGCGGTACCCTGACCGGCTGGACAAACGCCTGCGGGGACGGCACGCGCAAGGACTTTAAGGCGTATTTTGCGCTGCGGTTCGACCAGCCTGTTGACCTGACGCACACTGTGCTGACCCTGCCTGATGGCAGCACACGGCCCGGGTGCTCCGGCTGCGGAGAAGGCCTGGGTGTCAGCGTGGCCTTCCGCATGAAGCCGGGGGACAAGCTAACCGTGCGCATGGGCACCTCCTGCCTGTCCGGCGAAATGGCTTCCCTTGCCATTGACAGGGAGCTGGGCGGCAAAGCCTTCGCCCAGGTTCGGGCGGAAACCAACGCCGCCTGGAACGGGCTGCTGGGCCGCATCCGGGTGGAGGACACGGAGGAGCGCCTGCGCACCTTCTACTCCTGCCTGTACCGGTGCTTTCTGTTTCCCCATGTGTTTCACGAGTTCGATGCTCAGGGCCGGCCTGTGCACTACGCTACCGGCAGCGGCAAGGCCATGCCCGGCGTGATGTATACGGACAATGGCTTCTGGGACACCTTCCGCACCCTGTACCCGCTGTTCTCCCTGCTCATTCCAGACAAGCTGAAGGAGATGCTCCAAGGCTACCTGAACTTCTACCGGGAGGAAGGCTGGCTGCCCAAGTGGATTTCCCCCGGAGAGCGGAGCATCATGCCCGGCGCGCTGGTGGATGTTGTGCTGGCGGATGCGGCGGTGAAAGGCCTCCTGACCCGGGAACAGATGGAACTGGCCCTGGAGGCCATGCAGAAAAACGCCAGCGTGGCAGACGAAACCTGCCGCCATGGGCGCATCGGTGTGGAGGACTATTGCCGCCTGGGGTATGTGCCCTGCGACAAGTATGGCGAGAGCGCTAACAACACCCTGGACGCGGGCTACTGCGATTTCTGCATTGCCCAGGTGGCAGCGCTGCTGGGGAAAGCGGACGTGCAGCAGAAATACCTGCGGCGCAGCAAGGCGTATCGCACCCTGTTTGACCCGGCAGTGGGGTTCATCCGCGGGAGAAAAGCGGATGGCAGCTTCCCGGCGGAGTTCTCACCCATCCGCTGGGGCGGGGAATACTGTGAAGGCGCCGCCTGGCAGAACGGCTTTGGCGTGCAGCACGACATTGACGGCCTGGCTGACCTGTATGGCGGCTATGCCGGCCTGGAAAAGAAGCTGGACGAGCTTTTTGCCACACCGCCGGACTTTGAGATAGGCACCTATCCCTGCGAAATTCATGAAATGACGGAAATGCACGCGGCGGACTTCGGTCAGTGCGCCATATCCAACCAGCCCAGCTTTCACCTGCCGTATCTGTATGCAGCCATCGGCCGCCGGGACAAGGCTGCCCACTGGGTGCACCGCATCATGGCAGAGGGCTTCTCCCCGGAGGTGTTCCCGGGGGACGAGGACAATGGCTCCATGGCGGCATGGTATGTGTTTGGCGTGCTGGGCTTCTACCCCCTGTGCCCGGGCAGGGCGGAGTATACCGGCATTGGCTCTCCGGCGCAGGCGGTGGCGGTACAGCTGGGCAGTGGGCGCACCGTGCAGCTTGCAGGCCAGCTGCCTGCACTTCTCACCCATGACGCACTGATGAAAGGGGAGATAGCACCATGAATCCCATCGTTCCCGGCTGGTATGCCGACCCGGAGGCCCGGCGCTACAATGGGCGATACTACATTTACGTCACCAAGTCCTTCTCCGCCTATGGGGAGCAGATGAACCTGGATGCCTTTTCCTCCGATGATTTGATTCACTGGGAAAAGCACCCGAACATCATTGACATGAGCGGCTATCCCTACATTCACCGGGCGGTGTGGGCGCCCACCATCATCGACAGGAACGGGAAGTATTACCTGATTTTCGCCAGCAACGATATTCAGAACAACGACCAGTATGGCGGGCTGGAGATTGCCGTTTCCGCTTCGCCCACGGGCCCCTTTGTCAACCTGCTGGGCCACCCGCTGGTGGACAGGTTTGTAAATTACGCCCAGCCCATTGACGCCCACCTTTTCAAGGACGATGACGGCACGGTGTACCTGTACTGGGGCGGCTGGCAGCACTGCAATGTGGCCATCATGCGGGAGGATATGACAGGCTTCATTCCCCTGGCAAATGGCGACTGGTGCAAGCCCGTTACCCCCAGGGGATATGTGGAGGGCCCGTGCATGCTCAAGCGCAAGGGTGTATACTACTTCATGTGGTCCGAGGGCGACTGGGTCAACGGCACCTACCATGTGTCCATGAGCCAGAGCAGCAGCCCGCTGGATATTTCTCCGGATGGGGAAGTGATTCTCCAGTCCTCGCCCCTTGCGGATGGCCCGGGACACCACAGCTGCCTGAACATCCCCGGCACGGACGAGTGGTACATGGTGTACCACCGCCGCATCATTGGCGACCTGGAGGCAGGCCACCGGGTGCTGTGCATGGACAGGCTGAACTTTGACGGCCAGCGGATGCTCCCTGTGCAAATGACATAACGGAAAGTGGCTTCGGCCACTT
>CAYLIC010000014.1:0-44361 GCA_964383815.1 uncultured Faecalibacterium sp.
GCCATCCACCCAGGAGCTTTTCAGCGCCCTGATGGCGAACTATCGCGAATAAAAACAGCTGCCTGACTTCACTGTGAAGCCGGGCAGCGCTTTTGTTTGCAGTTTATTGCCAAAGGGGCGTGGGGTACAGGCCGTCCTGACCCATCCGGGCCAGCGCCGCCATCACCACCGGCTTGTCCGCCTGGTAGGTCACGCCATACCAGCGGTCCCGGCTGGGCAGCACCTGAACGGTGGCGGCATCCGCAGCCAACAGGCTGCTGACCACGCTGGGCAGGAAGTATTCACCCTTCAGGGGGTTCTCCGCCACGGCCTTCTCCAGAAAGGCGGGAAAGCCCTTTTCCAGCGCATCCACAAACCCGGGGGTGAAACCCCACATGTTCATGCTGACCAGCGCATCCTCCGGCAGGCGGCGGTAGGTTTCGCCGTCCTCG
This sequence comes from uncultured Faecalibacterium sp., assembly GCA_964383815.1. GTDB lineage: Bacteria > Bacillota > Clostridia > Christensenellales > Aristaeellaceae > UBA11524. Next base: position 432 of record CAYLIC010000014.1, read on the forward strand.
GTGAACAGCGGGCCATCGCAGCTCTTGATGATGTGGGTACGCTCCGTAACGGAAATCAGGTGACCGTTTTCGTCCACCTGGCACACGCCGCGGGCCACATGACCATTGTCGGTCAGGGTGTTGGGCAGGTGGTAGCCCACCATCATAAAGCGCTGCTGCTCATCGTCCTTCAGGGTGCAGAGGGCATCGTAGGCCGTCTGGAAGGCGCTGACGCCGTAATAGTCGTCCGCGTTGATGACGGCAAAGGGCGCATCAATCAGCTCCCTGCAGCACAGCACAGCATGGCCTGTGCCCCAAGGCTTCACACGGCCTTCCGGCACGGTGAAGGGTGCGGGAATCCTGTCCACCTGCTGGAAGGCGTAGCGCACCTCCATGTGCTTTTCAATGCGGCTGCCCACCAGACGCTTGAAGTCCTCCTCAATCTCGTGCTTGATGAGAAAGATGACCCGCTTGAAGCCTGCGCGCCTGGCATCGAAAATGCTATAATCCAGAATGACCTCGCCACTGGGGCCAACGGGGTCCATCTGCTTCAGTCCGCCATAGCGGCTGCCCATGCCGGCAGCCATAATCAGCAGGATTGGTTCCTTGCTCTGCATTGCGTGTTCCTCCTTGCGGTTGCTGGCATTATCATACCGCAAATGGGCAGAAAAAGCAACCCGGGCCGTCATACTTGCAAATTCCATCAGTTTGTCATTGTGTTTATTGGCAGAATGAAGTATAATAGGATGTAGTATTCCCCACGGAAGGAGCGCCACCATGGACTTTTTGAAGACCTTGATGCTGTATATGTCCCTGACCTTTGCCACCACCATGCAGGCTGCGCCTGTGCCGCAGGTGACCCAGGAGCCTACCGCCACACCCTATGTGCTGGAAACGCCTGCCCCCGTGGTGGAGCCGACCCTGCCTGCGGTAACGGCGGAGCTGGTTACCAGCCAGATCACCCCAACGCCCACCGTGGCGCCGGAACCCACCATTACGCCCAACAAGGCCTACAAGAAAATCACCATGGGCCAGCGGGGTGATGAGGTGACAAAACTGCAGCAGCGCCTGGTGGAACTGGGATACCTGGCAGAGGGCCAGGCGGACGGCGCCTTTGGCTATCAGACCAGGAGCGCGGTGATTGCCTTCCAGAAGGCCAATGGCCTGACGGCGGACGGTACGCCTGCCTCCGCCACCCTGACCCAGCTGTATGAAAACCCGGACGTGAAGGAGAACGCCAACAGGCCTACCCCCGTGCCCACCCAGGAAAGCCAGGCCGGGCCTACCATTACCCCCAACAAGCGCTACAAGGTGCTGCGGGTGGGCCAGTCCGGCGATGATGTGAAGAAGATGCAGCAGCGCCTGATTGAGCTGGGATACCTGACGGCAGGCAATGCGGATGGCGCCTTTGGCTACAAGACCCGCACGGCGGTGATGGACTTCCAGAAGGCCAACGGCCTGACGGCGGACGGCACGCCCGGCGACGCCACCCTGACCCAGCTGTACGAAAACCCGGACGTGAAGGCCAAGAGCGACATCACGCCGGAGCCTGCGCCCACCGCGTCGGACAGCACCATTGCGCCGCCGGATGCAGGCACGCCTGCGGGCAGCACGGCGCTTGCTGCCGCCAGCGTGGTGTATAACGATGCACCGCTGACCTACCTCATCCAGCAGGACGGCGTTACTGTGTCCGGCACGCCCAGGGTGTACCAGCTGGAGGATGGACGCATCCTGCTGTCCCTGGATGATGTGGCCCTGTGCATGGAGGACTGGAGCCTGACCAAGGAGGGTGAGCTAATTGCCCTGGAGGCCTCCGGCTATGTGGTGACCCTGCTGCGCATAGGCGGGCGGTACTCCTGCGTGGTGGACGGGCAGAGCGTGGCCCTGGAAACCGATGATGTCATCCTGTCCGGCGGCGAGGCCTTTGCCACGGCGGACTTCCTGCAAAAGGCCCTGGGCGCTGAGGTGTCCTGGGTTGGCGAGGAAAACGCCCTGCTGGTGCACCTGGAGCCGAAAACAAAATCAGCCGATTGACAAAGAAATACGCCAGCTTCCATCTTGTTCGGAAGCTGGCGTTTTTTATGTGCGGGTCCTGGCCTTTTCTGCGCCGCGCCACTGACCGTAGAGGTTCATCAGCAGCAGGCCGCACAGGGTGCATGCCAGGGTCATGGCCTGGCGGAAGAAATCCAGTGTCAGGGACTGGGGTGTGCGAAGGGAAATTATGCGGTTGGCGGCGGCTTGGTTGTTCCAGAAGGTGGACACAATGTCGCGCCACTCCACAGGCACTGCAGGCACCCATTCGGGGAAGGTGTACACAGGCGCAAGAGCTAGCTGCACCAGGGCGTACAGGGCCAGCAGCAGGCCTGCACCCATGCCCAGTGCGGCAAGGCACCTGGCCGCCATGCCCGGCAGCAGCGCGGGCAGATAGCTGCGCTCCAGCCGGGCCTTTTCTGCCTGATACCAGCCAAGGGCCAGCGCTTTGTACCGGTGAAAGAGCATCACCACCAGGCCCAGGCCTGCGCCTACGCCCAGCAGCCGGAGAGGGAGCAGCGCACGAAACTGCTCCTTTGCCAGCAGGTGGGTTTCGCCGCCGGGACAGAAGGTCTCCATGTCCCTGGCAAAGCGTGTAGCGGCGCCGGCACCCTCCACGGGCCTGGCGGAAAGGGTCAGCGTCTGAGTTTGATAGCCTGCTGCGTCCAGGGCCAGCAGGGGGACATAGGCCGTGCAGGCATCATGGTCGCCCACGGTGCGGCCTTGGCGGAGGATGCCGATAACCCGGTAGCTGTCCTCACCCACCTGCACCAGGCGATCCACCGGGTCACCCGTGCGGAACAGGGCAATCGCCAGCTCCTCGGTGATCAGCATCACCCTGCTGCCCTCTTGCAGCTCCTCCTGATAAAACCCGCGGCCAAACCGGGCCAGCATGGGCGGCAGGGCGGCAGTGCTGCCCCAAATGCCCTCCAGGGCCACGGTGGCTGTGCCGCCGTTTTCGCATGTTAGCTGCACCGATTCGTTCCGGGAGGTCAGCGCCCAGGCGGCGTAGGTTTCCTGCCAGTCCCCGGCGGAGCGCTGCGCTTGCTTCACCAGCTGGCGCAGGGCGGTGGGCGTGGGCTTTTCCGGGGCCTGCTCCGGCTCTGAAGGGGAGAGGAACACATACTGCATGGCGGTATCCGTTTGCAGGATGTTCCAGGCGCACAGGCCAATCATCACCAGGCACAGGCCCAGCGCCAGACAGCGCTTAATCCACATAGTCCATCACCGCCTGGCCATCGCTCAGCGCCCGATCCTCCCGGTCGGCAATCTGCGACCATTGCAGGTCTTCAGCAATGGACACCATTTTGTCCGCCTTTTCCAGCACGGTGACGGAGGTCTTTTGCAGGGTGTATCCGCTGCTGTCCAGCAGGCCGCCGCCGTAGGTCTGGTTGACAACGTACACATAGTAGCTGTTGTCACTGTCCTGCCGCAGGGCGCTGGCGGGGATGAGGGTGGTGTTTTTAGCTGCCTTGTAGCTGACGGTTACATCAATGCTTGCTTCCTGAAGCATGGTGGTCAGTCCTCCGCCAGCCTTCAGCACATCCTTGTTCAGGTCAATCAGGGCATACTTGGTGCCATCGGCGGCGGTTTCCAGGCCGGCGACCTTGGTGGCGGCGCCATTGCCCAGGGTGACCTTGGCGTCCTCCTTCAGGGTTTTGGTCACCTTGCTGATGTCCGCCCGCAGCACTGGCTGGCAATCCGCAGCGGAAATGGTGTAGGCGGCCTTCACACCCTCGTAGCTGTCGCCGGTCTTCAGGGTCAGCGATGTAATGTAGCCGTCATGGGGCGCAGTGATGGTGATAAGGGACTGGTGCAGCGTGTCCAGGGCCATGAGCTGGGCAGCATATTCGTCAATCTCCTCCCGGAAGCCGTCCATGTTCTTAATGTAATCGAAGGTGGAATCGCCAATGCGGCCACCCTTGGTGTAGAAGTTCCGCAGGGTCTGATAGCTTTCGTCCAGGGTCAGCCTGGCAGCGGCACAGGCGGCAGCGGACTGCTGCACCTTTTCCGGTGCGTCGGGCAGCTCGGACCAGGCGGCTTCGTCCTCCGGCAGGGTGTAGGCGGCGGTCTGTGCGTCCAGCCGGGCCTGATAGCGGGCGGCGTAGTAGGCGTCGTAGGCCTTCATCAGGGCGTTGTAGGCGTCATTCTGGGCGGAGGTGCTGTTCAGCCGCACATGACCGGCGTGCTCCTTGGCCAGCTCACGCACCTTCTTGTCGTAGCTGTCCTGAATATCTTTGCGCCTGGATTCATAGTCCGGCGTGGTGGCGGTGAAAATCACATCGCCTTTCTTTACCTGCGCTCCAGTCCTTGTCTTCACCTGATCCACCGTCAGATGCAGGTCAGCCGCATCGCTGATAACAATATCCTCTGTTTGGGGGAAATACACCTGGGCCGTGAGAGGGATTTTGTCCTCCAGCTTCCCCTTGGTGGGGGACACCCGCTGGACCTTGGGGGTGGTAATGGTCTGCACCGTGCGGGAGAAGAACATGCACAGGGCGATGACCGCCGCCAGAATAGCCAGAGCCTTCAGCGCCCTTTGTTTTCCTGTCATGGCTGATTGCCTCCTGAATGATTACTTTAATTCGCTAAGCTGCACGCCCAGCAAAATGTCCTCCTGGAAGTAGCGGAAAATCAGCAGTGCCGGCAGCAGATACAGGGCTGCACCGGCGAAGGCCACATCGGCATTGCTGGTGGATAGCTGGTTGAACACCACGGAAAGGGGCTGGCTTTCGGTCTGTCCAGCCAGATAAATCAGCGGCTGCTCCACCATGTTCCAGCAATCCGCAAAGGACAGGGCAATGGCTGCTCCCAGAATGGGTCTGCACGCCGGCAGTACAATGTGTACAAAGCAGCGCAGGGTGCCCGCACCGTCAATCATGCCTGCCTCCAGCAGCTCGTTGGGCAGGGAAATCATGAACTGGCGCAGAAGGAAAATGTAGAAGGGTGAGAAAATCATGGGGAGAATCACCGCCCACACGGTGTTCATCAGCCCCAATTGCCGCATGGTGATGACCGAGGGCGCCATGGTGACCTGAAAGGGCAGCAGCATCAGCGCCAGAATGCAGAAAAACAGCGCATCCCGCCCGTGAAACTTAAAGCGGGACAGGGCGTAGGCCGTCATGGGGATCACCAGCACCTGGCCCAGGAGAATCGCCAGGGTATACCTGGCCGAATTGACAAACAGGTTCAGGTACTTGGGCTTTTCAATCAGCACGGTGTAATACTGCCGCAGGGAGAATTTCGCCGGGGAAAGAAGAATGTCCATGAACTGGCCGGCATCGTAATTGTTTCTGGTGTTCAGATAGGCGGACATTTCCCCGGGGGAGAAAAAGGAATACAGAAACGTGAGCACAATGGGCAGGAGCGTCAGCGCGCTGATGATGCACAAAAGCGCCACCAGCGCCGTGCGCCCGGGACGAAAATGTTTTTTCACGGGTCGCACCTCCTTAACCTTCATTGGAGCGCACAGCCTTGCTCAGGTACAGCATACCAAACAGGCACAGCACGATCACCGCAAAGGAATAGGCTGCGGTGGTCACATCCTGATAGTCCAGCTTGGCAAACTTGTTGTTCATAAAATGCTGCAGGGTGTACACCGCATCGTTGGGATAGGAGCCGCTGATGAAGTAGACCTCCTTGAAAATCTTGAAGGCATTCACCCAGGCCAGCACAAACACCAGGAAGGCTGTAGGGAGAATCAGCGGCAGGGTGATTTTCGTTTCCCGCTGAAAGGCGTTGGCGCCCTCCAGGGCGGCAAATTCATAGTACGGCTGGGGAACGGACTGCAGCGCGGCGGAGAAGATCACCACCGAGAAGCCCACGTTCTTCCAGATATAGAGCAGCACCACCGGCACCCGCAGGGCGCTGCTCTCCAGCCACAAAACCCGCTCCAGCCCCAGTGCGCTGAGGATGCGGTTCACCGGCCCGCCGTAGTCGAACAGCAGCAGCCACACAATCAGCAGGGCGGAGGAGGGCATCAGGTAGGGAATGAGCAGGATGTTGCGGAAGGGTGCGCTCCTGTCCCCCAGGGCCTTGAGCATGGCCGCCAGCGCGAAGGAGAACAGGAAAATCAGCGGTGCGCACAGCAGGGAAAGCTCCATGGTGTTCTTTAGCCCCAGCAGGAACACCTGGTTTTGCCATATGCGGCGGTAGTTGTCCAGACCCACAAAGGCGTTTTCAATGCTGCCATCGGTCAGGCTGTAGTAAATGCCGCCCAGAAAAGGCAGCAGGTAGAACACCATCAGCCCGGTCAGTCCGGGCAGCAAAAACAGCCAGAGGCTTTTCTTTCGCTGAAACATTGTGACACCTCACTGGGTCGGGCGCTGCGAACGCCCGACCCGTTAAGTAGGTTACTGGTTTTCCAGCCGCATCAGCCGCAGCTTGGCATCCATCTGCTGGATGAACTGATCCATGGAAATCAGTCCCTGCCGATACTGATTCCGCAGGTTTCTGGTTTCCTCGCTGGCGTAGACGTTGCTGTCCTGGGTGGGAACGAAGAAATACTTGTCCAGGGCACGGTAGGCGGCGATGGATTCCGCAGTGGCGGCGTACCGCTCCTCGGCGGCATAAGTGGCCATGTATTCCTCAAGGTCGGCAATCTCCTGGCGCAGGGTTTCCTTCACGTCCTCCTCGGTGGCCTTTTCCAGCTGCTTGTTCAGACCGTCCAGGTTCTCCTGCATGGATTGCAGGTTGCTTTCGTAATACTCGTCCTCGATGGGCTCGTTCATACCGGGACACAGCTTGGTCTTGGTATAGACATCCAGGGCCTGCACATAGGCCTCCAGGTAGCGGATGGCGGCTTCCTTGTGCTGGCTGCGGGGGTTGATGAACAGGATCTCCATGTTCAGGGGGATAACAGGCTCCATTTCATCGCTGAGGGACAGGGGGAAGACGCTGCTCCAGCTGGTCTTCTGCACATCCAGACCCACATAGTCGTCAAACAGGGATTCCCGGCTGAAAAACTCATCCATGGCATCCTCGTCGTCCCAGTCCGGCTCCTCATACCAGTCGCTGATGTCCACATCCTTCACGGCGGTCAGCAAGGTGCGCAGCAGGGGCGTGTCCAGGGTCAGCTCCTGCTTGGTGGCCTCCATGTACTGGAAGTAGGCTTCCAGCACGTTGGAAAGCAGACCTTCGGCAGGATTGCCGTTGTTGGTGGGCACATAGTCGCTATAGGTTTCGTAGTAGCCCTTCTCGCCCCAGTCGTTCAGCAGCTGCATCCAGTCCAGGTAGGTCTTGGGCACTTCAATGCCGGACTCGGACAGGAAGGCATTCAAGTCTTCCTTGTCCATGTAGCTGCCAAAGCAGTTGATTTCCACCATCACGGGAACGCCGTACACCTTGCCGTCCAGGGACATGGCGTTTTGCACCACATCATAGGTGGAGCTGAAGAAATCGGAAATAATCGGGCTGTCGGACAGGTCTTCGCAGTAGCCCTTTTCCATCAGACGATTGAAGTCCAGGTAGTTCACGTTCAGCCGGAGAATGTCAAACTCGTCGCCGCCACTGACCATGGCCTGAGCCAGATCCTGTGCGGAGCTGTAATAGACATCCTCGCTGAGGGTAATCGCCACATCCCCCAGGGCTGCTGCTGCCTTGCGGTGGGCTTCATCAGCAAAGCCCTGGTAGATGTTCAGGGTTTCGCTGGGCAGGTCAGCGGGGTCAAGGCTGCGGATGTAAACGCCATCGCTGGAGCTGGCAAAGGCCATGCGTCCGCCTGCAAGGGCGCAGCAGCTGCCCACATGAGAATAGTAATAAGAGAGGGGAGAATAGGCACAAAGCTCTCCATCGCCCAGGGCAATCCAGCGGTAAACCTTCTGGCCCGCCACCAGGCAAAGGGTGTCGCTGGCTGCATCGTAGGCAATGCCGCCCATGTCGTAGGTGTAAATCTCCGGGTCAAGCTCCTTCAGCAGGGTCATTTCCCCGGTGGAGGAATCCAGCAGGGAGAAATTCATGGTGAAGGCACCCTCTTCATAGACCAGCATTCTGTCGAACACCAGGCACAGCAGCTTGCCATCCTTGTAGGGCGCAATGTACTGCACGTTTTCCACCGGGTAGGCGGTCTTTTCGCCGCTGTCCAGGTTCAGGGAGAACAGGTGGGGCAGGCCGTCGCCGGTATCGTAGTAGTTGGTCACTACCATGAACAGCTCATTGCCAACAACGGCCTGGCTGGACTGCTCAAAGGGATAGGCGTACACGGTATCGCTATCGGTATCGATGTACATCAAGTCCTCGTCCAGGCCACGGTTGATAACCTTGTCGGCGGTGGCGGTGCCGTCAGCGGCAACAGCCAGCTTCACCAGCACACCGCGGCGGGTGTTGTAGACATAGGGGCCGCTCCCGGTCATGAAGAAGAAGTGATCGTCGCCTGCGACTTCCTCATCCTCCAGGTACTGGGGATAGGCGGTCAGGTAGGGGGTCAGGGCCTCGCCATCCGCCGGGCAGGTAAACACCTGTCCGTCACCCCGGGTGAAATAGAATGTACCATCCCAGCTGGTAACGCACGCGAAATACGAATCGTATCGCTCGCTGGGCTCGAGGGCGCCCCGCAGGGTCACGCTGGCAGGCGCCGCCAGGGCAGGCCATGCGCCCAGGCACAGCATCAGCGCCAGCAGTGCCGACATAAGGCGTTTCAGGTTCTTCACAGCAGTTTCCTCCTTTTATTGCTAAGTGCAGGACTTGCTCCGCTGATTAGACGAATCATGGCTGGTTTTTGTTTCATTGGCTGAGAAAAATTTTCTTGCTTGGGTGCCAGTGGGCATAAAAAAGGATATTCACAAAAAAATCTTTTCTTTACGGCAGTTTTGTGCTATACTATCCAGTGGATATGTCTGCACGGGAAACCGGCGGGCCATCCAGGAAAGGCAGTGAACGACTTTGACAGCTTCCGAAAAGCTCGTGGAGCAGCTGAACCTGACGGCGGAAAGCGCCGTGGTGGTTCACAATCCCTCCAATATGTTCTACCTGACGGAAGGCTACACCGGCGAAGGCTGCGTGTTCATCTCCGGCAAGCGGCGGGTGATCATCACCGATTTCCGCTATGTGGAGCAGGCCCAGCGCCAGGCGCCCGCCTTCCAGGTGGAAATGACCAGCAAGGGCCAGTGGCACGACCAGTGGGTTGCCAAGCTGTGCCAGGAGGACGGTGTGGAAACCCTCCGCTATGAGGACGACTACCTGACCGTCCGCAGCTTCGAGGCCCTGCGCGCCGCTGTGGGCGAGGGTGTGGCCTTCCGCTCCCTGGAGCGGGTGCCGGAAAAGCTGCGCCAGGTGAAATCCGCCGCCGAGGTGGAGGCCATCCGCCGGGCCTGCGCCATTACCAGCGCCGCCTTTGAGGCCATTCTGCCCAGGATTAAAGAGGGCGTGACCGAGAAGGATCTGCAGATCGAGCTGGACTTCACCATGCTGAAGCTGGGCGCCTCCGGCAACGCGTTCGACACCATCATCGCCTCCGGTGAAAACGGTAGCCTGTGCCATGCCATTCCCGGCAGCCGCAAGCTGCGCAAGGGTGACATGATCACCATGGACTTCGGCTGCAAGGTGGATGGCTACTGCTCCGACATGACCCGCACCGTGGCCCTGGGCGAGCCTAGTGCCGACATGCGCCGTGTGTATGAAACCGTGCTCCACGCCCAGTCCATCTGTGAGGATAGCCTGGCGCCGGGCAAGACCGGCTTTGAAATGGACAAGCTGGCCCGGGACTACATCGATGCCCAGGGGTACGAGGGCCGCTTTGGTCACAGCCTGGGGCATTCCGTGGGCATTGACATTCATGAAGGCCCCAATCTCTCCATGACCAGCCAGGACACCATGGTGCCCGGCATTGTCATCACCATCGAGCCGGGCGTGTACATCCCCGGCCTGGGCGGCGTGCGCATTGAAAACACCTGCCTGGTAACGGAGAGTGGCTGCCAGCCGCTCACCACCCCCACCAAGGAACTCATCATCCTGTAAAGGTTGTCTGCTCTACACGAGCTTGCAATACATTGGCTCAGCAAACATAAGCTATCGATGGAGGAATGAATCATGATTACTGCTGGCGATTTCCGTAAGGGTATTACTGTTGAATGGGACGGCGGCGTGTGGAACATTGTTGATTTCCAGCACGTTAAGCCCGGCAAGGGTGCCGCCTTCGTCCGCACCAAGATCAAGAACGTGATGACCGGCGCGGTGGTTGAGCGCTCCTTCAACCCCACCGACAAGATGCCCAAGGCCATCATCGAAACCAAGGAAATGCAGTACGTTTACAACGATGGCGACCTGTACTACTTCATGGACGTGGAAACCTACGACCAGATTCCCCTGGCTGCCGACAAGGTGGAGGACGCCATTCCCTTCGTGAAGGAAGGCACCAACGTGACCATGCGGTTCTTCAAGGGCAGCGCCTTCTCTGTTGAGGCGCCCAACTTCGTTGTCCTGCAGGTGACCGACACCGAGCCCGGCTTCAAGGGCGACACGGCCTCCAACACCTACAAGCCCGCCACCCTGGAGACTGGCTACAGCCTGCAGGTGCCCCTGTTCATCAACACTGGCGATATGATCCGCATTGATACCCGCTCCGGCGAGTACATGGAGCGCGCCTGATCGCTCCCCCATAGGACGGAAGGAGGTTCTTTCCCAATGAGCAAGCTGACGGACAAGGCCAGCTACCTGAAGGGCCTGGCAGAGGGCATGAAGCTGAACCCCGAAAAGGATTCCAACAAGCTGCTGCTGGAGCTGCTGGAACTGGTGGGCGACATGACCGACGAGCTGGAGGCCATGGCCCAGGCCAACGAAGAGCTGAACGACTATGTGGAGTCCATTGATGACGACCTTGCCGACCTGGAGGAAACCCTCTTTGGCGACGACGAGGACTGCGACTGCTGCGACTGTGACGACGAGGACTGCGACTGCGATTGCGATGACGGGGATGACCTGATTGCCTACGCCTGCCCGTCCTGCGGACACGAGCTGCAGTTCCACGCCTCCGACGTGGACTTTGACGAGGACTACAAGTGCCCCCAGTGCGGCAAGCCCATCTTCCCCGAAATGGACGAGGACGAGTAACGCTGCCAGAAAAAAGGCCGGAAAGCGCGCGCTTTCCGGCCTTTTTGTGTGGAAAATGGATGTGTGAAAAGGCTCCTGCATGCAGCGGGAGCCTTGTGTGCATTACTGCTTGATGTTGTCCACAATAGCCAGGGTGACCTCCAGGTCGATGTACTCGCCGTTGGGCACATCCTCGGCGGAGAAGGACTCCTGGTTCAGCAGGTCCAGCAGGCCTTCAGCCCGGTAGACCTTCACCTGCAGCACATCGCCAACGCTCTTGGTGCTGGTGATGGCATTGACCTCGGAGGCGCTGGTGATCACCGTGTCGTTCACATCCACAATAATGTCGCCAGCCTGCATGCCGGCCTTCTCGGCAGGGGAGCCTGCCTCCACCTCGGTGACCAGAACACCCTTGGGAATCAGGCCTTGCTGAATCAGCGAATAGCTCTGATTCAGGGAGGAAACGGTAACGCCCATGCGGGGCTTGCCCACCAGGCTGGTGTTGGTGCTGCTGCTGGCAGCGGAGGCGGTCTTGCTGACGTTTTCGGTCAGCGCGTTGTTCAGCACATCCTCAATCAGCGGCTTGGCGGCGTTGATGGGGATGCACATGCCAATGCCCTCCACCGTGGCGCTGCTGTAGGCGGAGCCGGTGTACTTCAGGGTGGGAATGCCCATCAGCTCGCCAGCCACGCTGAACATGCCGCCGCCGGAGTTACCGGAGTTGATGGCTGCATCGGTCTGAATCATGGTGTTGGTGATGGTTTCCTTGCGGCCATACTTGTCATAGTTGGTGGAGCTGACGGAGCGGTTCAGGGCGGACACAATGCCCACGGTCACCGTGCCGGTGAAGGTTTCGCTCAGGGGATTGCCGATGCAGATGGCCCAGTCGCCCACCTGCAGGTTGTCGCTGTCGCCCAGCTTCACAGGGGTCAGCTTCAGGTCGGGAACGTAGACAACAGCCACGTCCAGGTTTTCATCGCAGGCCACCAGGGTAGCGCCATAGGTGGTTGCATCCTCCTGGCCTTCCTCCATCACGGAGACCTCCAGCCGGGTGGCATCCTCCACCACATGGTAGTTGGTCAGCACATAGCCTGTGCCCACCACCACGCCGGAGCCGGTGCTGGCAAGCACCTCCTGCACCTGCTGGGTGCTGCTGCCGCCATTGCCATAGCCATTGCCATAGCCATAGCCAAAGCCGTAGCCGTAGCCGAAGAAATCCTGCAGGCCGGAGCCCCGGTTGGAATAGCGGACATTCTGGTAATTATTCACGCCCACCACGCTGCCGCGCACCTGGGCAATGGCGGCGGTGAAGGGACTGGTGACAACGGTCGTTTCGGCCTGTGCGGAAGGCTGGCTGGTGAGGGTTACTGCGGAGCCAATCATCATACAGGTTAGAGCCAGAGCAACATAACCGAACAAACGCTTTTTCATGCTTGTAAACCTCCTTTTGTGGTTACGGGCAAAGTATACGCAATGATTTTGTCCTTGGCGTGAACGGATTATGAACAGTGGACGTTTTTTTATGAACATTCCGCGCCGAAGGATATTATCCCAGGGATTGGTCAATCATGCTGGGGTTTGCCAGAAACTCGCCGCCCCAGTACAGCTGGCCTCCCAGGCTTTCCACCATCTGCCCGTCGAAGAAGAAGCGCACACGCGTTGCTCCTGTGGCCTGGCCCAGGGTGTTCACCATGGCATAGCAGGCAATCTGCTCCCACCCGGTGGCCTGGGTGCGGATGGCCTGGGCAAACCGGGCAGAAAGGTTCACCAGCAGGGTGTCGCCCTCCAGGGAAAGGCCCAGGATGTCCTCCTCCGCCAGGCCACTGGGCAATACTGGCTCATAGCCTGCATCCAGCTCCTGCCGGGTTGGGCCGTTCATCAGGGCCAGCAGCAGTGCGCGGGGATCCTGGCTGCGGCTGGCGGGCATGGCCCGGCGGGCCTCCAGCAGCTTGCTGCCGGTGGAGAAATACAGGGTTGCCTGGTTTTGCACATAGGAGGCGAACTGGGAGCGGAGGATCAGCCCGTTCTGGAAAATCAGGTTGCCGTGCACGGCGCTGTACAGGCTGGTCAGCGGTGCATCGCCCACATAAATGCGTATATAGGACAGGGAAGGGATAAACCCTGTCATGGTGTGAATCACCGCGCTGATGAAGCAGGGCATGTCCACACCCGCTTGCCGCAGGCTGCTTTCCAGGCTGGTGTGGAAGTACAGGCTCAGCATGCGTCCGCCGTCATCCAGGTCAAGGGCCTGGGGCGGCTGGGTCATCAGGCCGGAAAGGTTGGGCATGGCGCTGGCGCCGGAAAGATACTGGGCGCCGGAGGACAGGGCGGTCAGCAGGCCTTCTGCCAGCTGGTCTGCAGCCTGACCCTCAAAGGTCAGGTTCCGGGTTTCCGCCGCCACGCCGGAGGCATCGGCCAGGGGAAAGTACAGGGTGGCAACGGCGGACACAGGGGTGTTGGCCGGGTTTCCGCCCAGGGGCGCGCGGCGGGCTTCCATCTGCTCCCACAGCACGGTCAGTTCCTCGCCGGGCCGGGCGGTCTGGCTGCCCAATGGCAGGCTGCCGGTAATATCCATGCTGATGGCCTGATCCGCCACGAGAAAGTTCACATACTGCACATCCTCCAGCTCACACAGGGTGGCGGCAATGGCGGCACAGGCACGGAAAAGCTCCTGCTGCTCCAGCTGCAGGGCAGCGGCAGCCAGGTTCACCGTGCACACCCCGCAGGATACCTCCACCGGGGCATCGCCATACAGGCTAAGGGCAATACCATTGCCAAGGGAGCGGGTTTCGCCGGTGGCACCCTGGGCCAGCAGCGCCTGCACCAGGGTCAGCGCGCTGTGCTGGGTGCCCGTGCCGGAAAGGGTTACATACCTGGTCAGCAGGCGCTGTCCGTCCCGGCTGGGCAGGTACAGGGCGGCGGTAACGGTCTGTGCCAGGCCGTCATCCCCGGCGGGCGGAGCATATTTCGCCTCCGCAGGCGGCAGCGTGGGCGCGGCGGCGGTGCTCCGCTCCGCTCCGGTGCAGCCGGAAAGCAACAGAAGGGACGCAAGCAAAAGGCATAGCAGGCGTTTGTTCATGCTCATTCCTCCAGCCAGCCGGTCAGCTGGGCCAGGGTGACCCGCCACAGGCTGTTCTCACGGCACAGGCGCAGGCTGCAGCCGGTGCGCAGGGTTTCCCGCCCGCTCTCCAGCACGGCGCCGGAAATGGTAAAGGTGGCGCAGCTGCCATCCTGGGTAATGGTGCCGCCGGTCACGCTGCAGGAGGAAAGCACAGGCAGGTTTTCCATGGCGGTAACGAAGTCCCGATAGCTGACACGCTCTGCCCCGGTGGAAGGATCCCGCCTGGCAATGTACTGGTAGAGGCGCTGCCAGTCCCGCTGGCACCACAGCTGGCTAATCAGCTGGGCGGTGCGCTGGGGGGAAAGCAGCAGCTCGTCCTGGCGGATGAGCGGCTCCGCAGGCGCGGTGGCCTGGGCATCCACCAGGTAGTAGCTTTCCTGCAGGCGCAGGCTGCCGGTGGCGCCGCCATCCTGCTCCATGAGAATCTGCACCCGGTCAATATCGCAATTCTCGGTGATGGTTGCCACAATGCTCTGCATGCACAGCCTGCGGCGCAGCTGCTGCTCCTCCAGGGTGGCAGTCCTGTCATCTGCGTAGCCGGAGAGCAGCTCCTGGCTCAGGGTAACAAACAGGGTGCGGCCCTGCGTTACGGTGGAAAGCACCCGGGTGCCGGCGGGGAAAAGGGAAGTGAGGTCGCTGGAGTGGGAGCCCGGGCCGGAGAGAAGCTCCGTCAGCAGGGAAAGTTCGTAGGGCCTGGAAGGGGAAAAGGCAATCAGCCGGGTTTCCTGGGCCAGAAAAGGCTCCTCCATGTAGCGGAAGTACAGGGTTGCGGCCTCCAGGCTCACCTGCTCGGCAGGCGCCTGCGCCTCGGGCAAGGGGGCATCAACACCGGGGACGGCGGTGGTCAGGCTGCCGGAAAGGGGCAGCCCGGCGGAGCAGCCGCCCAGCATCAGGGCCAGGAGCAGCAGCGCCAGCAATGCAGTTTTCTTCATCAGGCGGATACCTCCTTGCCGTCCATGGGCAGGCGCACGGTGAAGGTGGAGCCTTCCCCGGGGGCGCTGTCCACGGTGATGGTGCCCTTGTGCAGGGTAACCAGCTGGCGCACAATGCTCAGGCCCAGGCCTGTGCCGCCGGTCTCCCGGGAGCGGGCCTTGTCCACCCGGTAGAACCGCTCGAAAATGTGGGCTTGATCCTCCTTGGGGATGCCCACGCCGTTGTCCTGCACGGTGAGAACGGCAGCACGTCCCTCCGTGCGGAGGGAAACGGTCACCTGGCCTCCGTCCGGGGTGTACTTCAGGCCGTTCTCCGCCAGGTTGTAGATGATCTGCCCCAGCTTGGAGCGGTCGGCCACAAGGCTGACATCCGGAGCAATGCTGCCCTTAAGGGTCTGGCTGCGCTGCTCGGCAGCGGGGGTCAGCAGGCGGAGGGTTTCCTGGGTCAGGTCGGACAGGTTCACCAGGGACGGGTGCAGCTCCATCCGGCGGCTGTCCATCTGGGTCAGGGTCAGCAGGTCGGTGATGATGCTGGTCAGCCGGTCAATTTCGTGGTTTATGTCCTGCATGAACTCCGCTTGCAGCTCCGCAGGCATGTCCGGCTGGTAGATGAGGCTCTCCAGCAGAATTTTCATGGAGGCCAGCGGGGTTTTCAGCTCGTGGGAGGCGTTGGAAACAAACTGGTTGCGGCTCTTGTCCAGGCGCTCCAGCTGCTCCGCCATGGTGTTGTAGCTCTCCGCCAGCTGGCGCAGCTCGCCGGAGCCGCGCACCTTCACCCGGGCGGAAAGGTCACCCTTGCCCATCCGCTGGATGGTGCGGGTCAGCGCGGCAATGGGGTTGGTAATCACCTGGGAGAACACCAGCGCCGCCACCAGCGCCGCCGCCGCCACCACGAGGAACACGCTCAGCAGCTGCTGCTGAACGGCGCTGAGGCTGGTCATCATCTCCTGCACCGGGGAAACGAAAAGCAGCGCGCCCAGCCGCCCGCGGGTGCCGATGATGCTGGCGGTGCAGTAGGCCACATAGTCGTCTTCGCCGGCTGTCAGGCGCTGGTCGCCGCCCTGAAGGTGGTGGATGCCATAAGCGGTGCTTTCACCGCCGGTGAGGATGGACAGCACCTCCGGCAGCTGCAGGCGCATGCCGCACAGCTGGGAGAAGCTGTCGAACTGCACCTTTCCATCCTCATCCACAATCAGCAGCCGTCCGCCCATTTCACCGCCGGAGGAAACCAGTGCCTCCTGCAGGGCATCGGCCTGGGCGGATTGAAAAAGCGGCGCAAGGGTCGTGGCCAGCTTTTCCACGGAAAGGCTGTCCTGACGGATGCGCTGCTCGTACATCTGCTCGCTGACAAGGTTGGTGAGGGAGCTTGCCATAATGGCGAAGGAGCTGCCGATAATCAAAAGAAAGGCCAGCAGGATCTTCCACCTGATGCTGGCCCAGGGCAGTAGCTTTGTGCTTGTGCGTGAAATGGTAACCAACTCCCCATTTGGCAATGATTGACCCCGGCTGGGAGGCCGTGCCGGTATTACTGGTCGGAAGGCTCGGCTTGGGCAGGCTGGGCAGCGCGGCTGGCCCGGGAGCGGCCCTGGACGCCTGCGGAGCGCTGGCGGGGTGCGGGATGCTCCGGCTCCGGCTGCTGGGATGCGGTGGCAAACTGGAAGGACTGGTCGTATTCCTTATCGGTAAAGTAGTAGCCCACGCCCCACTTGGTGAAGATGAACTCCGGCTGGGAGGTGTTGCGCTCGATCTTTTCACGCAGGCGGCGGATGTGCACATCCACGGTGCGGGCATCGCCGGTGTAGTCGTATTTCCAAACGGTTTCCAGCATTTGCTCCCGGCTGAACACCTTGCCACGGTTGGTGATGAACAGCTGCAGCAGGTCGAACTCCTTGGCTGTCAGGCGAACCTCCTTGCCGCCCAGGCGCACGGTGCGCTTCACCAGGTTGACCTCCATGTCCCGCACGCGGACAATCTTGCGCTCCTCCAGGGGCTGCAGGCCGCTGGCCCGGCGCAGAATGTTCTTGATGCGGGCCTTGACCTCCAGGATGTTGAAGGGCTTGGTCATATAGTCGTCTGCGCCGTACTCCAGGCCCAGAATCTTGTCCATGTCCTCGCCCTTGGCGGTGAGCATAATGATGGGCACATTGCTGTGCTCCCGGATGCGCTGGCAAACGCTGATGCCGTCCAGCTCGGGCAGCATCACATCCAGGAGGATCATATCGAAGGGGGAGGCGAAGAACTTGGTCAGCGCTTCATTGCCGTCCATGGCGCTGTCGATCTCATAGCCTTCCTGCTCCAGCGAATATTTCAGTCCCTTCAGGATCGAGGGTTCATCGTCCACCAACAGAATGCGCTTGCCCATATTTGTACATCCTTCCTCATTTGCAACCCAAATAAAGGTTGTTACCTATATTGTACGACAGTTTATGAAATAAATCAAGTGGTTTTGCAATCATTTTGTAATAATTTTTGCCGGGAAGGTGGGCATTTCTGTGGGCATTGCGGCGGAATCGCTGAGGATGCGCCCGGCGGAAATGGCAATCTGCCGCTGTGCCCGGCGGGCTACCACGGAATCGTGGGTGATGAGCAGGATGGTGTGCCCGGACTGGTGCAGCTGTTCCAGCAGGGCAAGCACATCGGCGGTGGACTGGGCGTCCAGGTTGCCGGTGGGCTCGTCTGCCAGGAGCACGGCAGGGTTCCGGGCCAGGGCTCGGGCAATGGCCACCCGCTGCTGCTGCCCGCCGGACAGCTGGGAAGGCGTGTGCCGCAGGCGGCCTCCCAGGCCAACCTGCTCCAGCAGGCTTCGGGCGGTGCGCAGGCGCCGGGCCTCCGGCACGCCGCACAGCAGCAGGGGAAGTGCCACATTTTCCTCCGCATTCAGCCGTGGAAGCAGCTGAAAGCCCTGAAACACAAAGCCTATCTCCTGCCCGCGCACATGGGCCAGCCGGGCTTCATCCAGGGTGGAAACATCCTGCCCGTGGAGCAGGTAGCGGCCTGCAGTGGGCCTGTCCAGGCAGCCGAGGATGTGCATCAGCGTGCTTTTCCCGCTGCCACTGGGGCCGATGATGGCGGCGTATTCCCCCCGGGCAATGTGCAGGCTCACCCCGTCCAGGGCCGCCAGGCTGCCGCACTCCAGGGGATAGCGCTTCGTAAGTCCTTCGGTGCGAATCATGCCGACCTCCCCAAAAACAGAAAAATTCCCGGCCTTAGTATAGCCGGGAATGCGGAAAATCAAGCAATGCGGCGGAAGTAATTCAGCAGGTTTTCACCGGCGATGGCGGCAATGGCGCCCTCATCATAACCCAGGCGGCGCAGCTCCTCCAGCAGGGCGGGCAGCTGGCCCGGGTGCTGCAGGTTGCCGGGCGTAACCTCAATGCCGTCGAAATCGGAGCCAAAGCCCACGATTTCCGTGCCGCCCATCTGGCAGATGTGGTCGATGTGCCGGGCAATCAGCGCTGCATCGGCCTTGCCGTCCTGGGAGAGAAAATAGGGGTAAAAGTTCACACCCACAAAGCCCCCTTCGCGAATCATCAGGCGCAGCTGATCGTCCGTCAGGTTGCGGGCGTGGCTGCACAGGGCGCGGCAGCAGCTGTGGCTGGCCATGGGCGGCAGGTTGGTTTTGGCAAAAATGTCGTAGAAGCCTGCATCGTTCAGGTGGGATACATCCACCGCCATGCCCACACGCTGCATTTCCTTCACCACCTGCAGGCCGTAGGCGGTCAGGCCGCGGGGATCGCCGGACTTGGCAGGATAGCCCAGGGCGTTCACGTTGTTCCACAGGAGCGCCGCCATGCGCACGCCCTTGTTGCGCCAGGCCTCCACCGTGTGCAGGCCCGGCTCGAACACCTCACCGCCCTCAATGGACAGCATGAAGCAGCTTTCTCCGGGTTTGGCATCGCCGGGGTCGGTCACCTGGCGGATGCCGGCCTGCACCAGGCGGGGTGCCGCAGCCAGCTCGGCAGCGGTGATGGCCTCCACGTTTCCCCGGTTGCCGTCGCGGCCTGTCCACAGGGCGCAGACCTGCAGGGTCACGCCGCCCTGGCGCAGGCGCTCCGGGGTGATGCACAGGGGCGCACCGGGGGTGTGCGCCATGGCGTAAAGGGTGTCGCAGTGGGTATCGGCAATGAACATGGGAACGTCTCCTTTTGAAAAGGTTGAAAGGCCAGCGAGGACTCACACCGTCGGCCGCTTGCGGCAAGGCGGTGCCGCTCTCCCGCGTCGCGGTGCATCCGTCATGCGCCGCGACCACCGCCTGGCTGTAACCCGGTCAGGCTGCCCCGCTTGGGATTCTTAAGGAATGGAATCCCTTAAGCGGGATTGTCAGGGGCAGCGCTCTTTGGTCACAGCTCCTGACCGTTTTCAATGGCGGAAATCTGGTCGATGCGGCGCTGGTGGCGCCCGCCCTCAAACTCGGCGGTGAGCCAGTGGGTGGCAATCATCTTCGCCAGGTCAACGCCCACCACACGGGCACCCATGGTGAGGATGTTGCTGTTGTTGTGGCGCTTGGAAAGCTCGGCGCTGTACACATCGGAGCAGGTGCACACCCGGATGCCCTTCACCTTGCTGGCGGCAATGCCAATGCCAATGCCTGTGCCGCAGATGAGGATGCCCCGGTCGCATTCGCCGGAGGCCACGGTCTTGGCAGCCCGGTAGCCATAAACGGGATAATCGCAGCTAACGGCCTCGTTGGTGCCAAAGTCCTTATAGGTCAGGTTCATGCTGTCCAGCAGCTTCATGATTTCGCGCTTCAGCTCAATGCCGGTATGGTCGCAGGCCAGTGCTATCATGGGAAAAGCCTCCTTGAAAAGTTTCTCCATAATAAATACGCGAAAAACGTTACAACTCCTGCTTGCATGTGCTATAATATTACCGACTAATCCCATGAAGGAGGCTCCCTATGCCGGAACATCACTGTTCCCTTTGCCATATCGGCCTGGATGGCGTGGGCGTGCAGCGCGGCGGACAGACGCTGCTGCACGATGTATCCATGCACATCCACTGCGGTCAGCTGACGGTGCTTATCGGCCAGAACGGCGCAGGCAAGACCACCCTCATCCGCGCCCTGCTGGGGGAACTGCCCCACAGCGGTAACATCCACCATGTGGACGACCATGGGCGGGACATTCCCCATTTGCGTACAGGGTATGTGCCCCAGCACCTGCACTTTGACAAGGAAATGCCCGTGACCGTGGAGGACTTTCTGGCGGCGGCCTTCACCCGGCGGCCTGTGTGGACGGGCATTGGCAGAAAGACCCGGCAGGCCGTTCGCCAGGCACTGGAGGCTGTGGACGCGGCAGAGCTGGCACAGCGGCCCCTGGGGCGGTGCTCCGGGGGTGAGCTGCAGCGGGTGCTGCTGGCACTGGCCCTGCACCCGGCGCCGGATTTGCTGGTGCTGGACGAGCCGGTGTCCGGGGTGGATCAGAACGGGCTGAAGATGTTTCTGGACACGGTGCTGCGGCTGAAGGGCACCCGCCATATGGCGATTCTGCTGGTGAGCCACGATTTGCAGCTGGTGCGGGAATATGCCGACCATGTGGTGCTGCTGGACAAGACCGTCCTGGCCCAGGGCAGCGCGGAAAGCGTGTTCCACACCCCGCAGTTTGATGCGGTGTTTGGCCAGGGGAGGGAAGCGCAATGATGGATGCAATCTATGCCGCCATGGACGCTGTGCTGCCCCTGGAGGCACTGCAGTTTTCCTTTATGAAAAATGCCTTTCTGGCCATTCTTTTGCTAACGCCGCTGCTGGGCCTGCTGGGCACCATGGCGGTGAACAGGCAGATGGCCTTCTTCTCCGATGCGCTGGGCCACAGTGCGCTGACGGGCATTGGCCTGGGCATTGTGCTGGGCGTTTCCAGCGATCTGCTGAGCATGCTGGTGTTTGGCATTGTGTGGGCGGTGATGATCTGCCGCATAAAGCAGACAGGCGCCGCCTCCACCGATACGGTGATCAGCGTGTTCTCCTCTACGTCCATTGCGGCGGGGTTGCTGATACTGTCCCGGGGCGGCGGGTTTGCCAAGTATTCCTCGCTGCTCATTGGCGATGTGCTGGCGGTAACGCCCGGCGACCTGGTGTGGCTGCTGTGTGCGCTGGCTGGCGGTGTGGCCCTTTGGGTGCATATGTATAACGATCTGCTGCTGACCAGCGTGAATGAATCCCTGGCCCGGAGCCGCGGTGTGAAAACCAGCGTGACCGAGTGCGCCTTTGTGGTGCTGGTGGCGGTGGCAGTGATGCTGGCCATCAAGTGGGTTGGCGTGATGCTCATCAACGCGCTGCTGATTCTCCCGGCGGCGGCGGGCAGGAACATTGCCAGGAACAGCCGCCAGCATGCGGCATGGAGCGTGGGCATTGCCCTGGTCAGCGGTGTGGCAGGCCTGCTGAGCGCCTACGCGTGGGATACCTCCGCCGGTGCAGCCATTGTGCTGTATGCAGCTGGCTGCTACGGCCTGTCCCTGCTGTGCCGGTGGGTCATGAAGAAATAACGCATACTTATTCATGAAAGCTGTGAAAACATCGCGAAAGACCTTGACAAAACCAGGAATATGGCGCATGATGTAAACAAAAGAGGAGGGAGCGCATGTATATGAAGCGAATCCTGTGTCTGATGCTGGTGCTCCTCCTGCCGGTGACGGGCCTGGCAGAGCACGGTCTGTCCCCCGAGGACCCTCAGGTGCTGACCCTTTGGCATTATTATAACGGCGCGCAGCAGCAGGTGTTCGACCGGCTGGTGGCCGAGTTTAACGACACCATTGGCCTGGAAAAGGGCATCATTATCGCCCCCATCAGCCAAGGCAGTGTGGATGACCTGGCGGACAAGGTGCTCAGCTCCGCCCAGGGGCGCATTGGCGCGGACAAAATGCCCGACATTTTCGCCGCCTATGCAGACAGCGCCTATGCGGTGGACCAGCTGGGCCTGGTGGCAGACCTGTCCGCCTACATGACGGAAGAGGAAATCGACCGGTATATGGATGCCTACATCGAGGAAGGCCGCCTGGGTACCAGCGATGCGCTGAAGGTGTTCCCCGTTGCCAAGTCCACGGAAATCATGCTGGTGAACAGGACCGAGTGGGACGCCTTCGCCACGGACACCGGTGCGCAGGTGAGCCAGCTGGCCACCTGGGAAGGCATTGTGGAGGTATCCGAAAGCTATTACAGGTGGAGCGGCGGCAAGGCCTTCTTTGGCAGGGATGCCTTTGCCAACTATGTGCTGATTGGCAGCAGGCAGCTGGGTGCGGAAATGTTTGCCGTGGAGTGCGGCAGGCTGACGCTGAATATCAATGCGGATGTTATGCGCCGCCTGTGGGACAACTATGTGGTGCCCTATGCCCAGGGCTGGTTTGGCGCCTATGGGCGGTACCGCTCCGATGATGTAAAAACGGGCCTGCTGGTTGCCCTGGTGGGCTCCACCAGCGGCGCCATGTATTTCCCCAGCCAGGTAACCAGGGACAATGGCACCACCTACCCCATTGAGTGCATGGTGCTGCCCTTGCCCAACTTTCAGGCCACCCAGCCCTATGCGGCCCAGCAGGGCGCAGGCATGGTGGTAACCAGGAGCACCGCCGCCCGGGAGTATGCGGCGGTGGAGTTTTTGAAATGGTTCACCGGCAAGGAGCAGGACATGGCCTTCAGCCTGTCCAGCGGGTATCTGCCGGTGACCAAGGCTGCCGGGCAGGCCCAGGCGCTGGAGCAGGCCATGGACAATGCGGGCATTACCGGCATGATGCGGGATATTCTTTCCCAGGGTGCGGAGATTGTCCGCTCCTATCAGCTGTACACCAACAAGGCCTTCGACAACGGTGTGGAGGCCCGGCGCCTGGTGGAAAACAGCATGAGCCAGGCCGCACAGCAGGCCCGGGATGACTACCTGGTGCTGACCGTGGGCGGCATGACCGGGGAGGAGGCCGTTCAGCGCGTGGCGGGGGACGAGGCCTTCAATGCCTGGCTGGCGCAATTCCGCACGGACATGGAAGCCGTGCTCCGCTGAATCTTGTTTTTCCCCGGGGACACACAGAAAGGGTGGCAAGCGAGTGTCTCATTCCGTCAAGCAACGCTCCATATTCACCCGGCTGCTGATACCGCTATTGGTCATTGTGCTGCTCACCATTATTATCCTGGTGGGCGCGCTGACCCTCAGCGGCGCCTTCAGCGAGCTGGAGCAGAACGCCCTGGACATGCTGGAGGAGCGCACAGCCAGCAAGGCTGAAACCCTGCAGACCGATATGCTGGGCCGCTGGACAAACCTGAACGCCACAGCGGAATCCGTTGCGCGGATTGTGAACACCCATCTGGCCAAGGAGCAGGCGACCCTGGAGGATATGAAGACCAACGCTGCCCTGAATGCAGACATCATGCAGGACGTGGCGCCCCTGTTGCTCAACAGGCTGCGGGCCGGCGGCACCACGGGCATTTTTGTGGTGCTGAACGGCATTGGCGTGGCGGATCAGCCGGAAACCTGGGCTGGCGTGTACCTGCGGGATGCAGACCCCACCACCAACAGCAGCACCAATAACGATGTGCTGCTCTACCGCGGCCTGCCGCCTGTGGGCCGGGCGCTGGACATTCCCCTGGACAGCTACTGGCGCGCTTCCTTCACCTTTGACCAGCTCTCCCGGGAAACGGTGCTCCGGCCTATGGGCCTGGCCCAGGACAACACCGGGTGGGACGCCGCCCACTATGGCGGCTGGTCCATGCCCTTTACCCTGGGCGCCGATTCCAACCAATTGGGGCTGGTGTATTCCATGCCCATTCTGGATGGGAAAGGCAATGTGCTGGGCATTGTGGGTGTGGACATGAGCATCACCTACCTGGAGCACATGCTCTACAGCTACGAGCATACCAAGGACATGGCCATCAGCTATGTGCTGGGCATGCAGCAGACGGATGGCAGCATCAGCGTGGCCTGCGCCTCCGGCAACTGCTACAAGCAATCCTTCAACGGGGAGGACGTGCTGATTGCCCCTGACAGCATCGAAAAGAACGACAAGGACAACTGCCTGAAGCTGGAGCTGACGGGCACCCGCAGCGGCAAGCGGCTGTTTGCCTCCGCTGTGCCCATGGCCCTCTATGACGATAGCGACGCCTACGCTGGCGACCGCTGGGTGCTGGTGGGCATGCAGACGGAGGAAACCCTGCTGGCCTTCTCCGAGCAGTTTCAGGATACGGTGTTCATGGCGGTGGTGATGGCCATTGCCTGCAGCCTGGTGGTGGCTACCATTGCCAGCCGCGACATGGTGAAGCCCATTACCCGCCTGACCCGCGAGGTGGAAAGCGCCGAGCCCGGCGAGGAGCTGCACCTGAGCACCACCAACATCCTCGAAATGCAAACCCTGTCCGATGCCATGGTGAACATGAACCACAATGCCATTACCAATGCCGCCAGGCTGTCTGCCATTGTACATATGACGGGCATGCGGATGGGTGTGTTTGAGGTGAAGGCCCAGGACGACACGGTGTATTGCTCACCGGGCCTGTTTGAGCTGCTGGACTGCCATGACCTGGCCTGCAGCGGCGAGCAAATGACCCGGGAGGCCTTTGGGCAGCTGATGCGCGCCAGCTTTGACCAGCCCTACGATGAGGATGTCTGGGTGGTGCGCCGCGGGGGACAGAAGCTGTACCTGCGCTACCGCCAGCACGAGAGCGACAACACTGTTATGGGCACCCTGCTGGACGTGACGGAAGAAATCAACACCCGCATTGACCTGGAGCACGCCCGGGACATTGATGCGCTGACAGGCATCCTGAACCGCCGCGCCTTCAACCGCATTGTGCAGGATCTTCTGGGCCGCCACAGGGACAGCCTGGGCGTGACCGCCATGGTGATGGTGGACCTGGACAACCTGAAATTCCTCAACACCACCTACGGCCTGGACACGGGCGACAGCTTCATTACCGGCTTTGCCCACGCCCTGGGCGCCTTTGAGAAGGATGGTCAGAGCGTGATTGCCCGCCGCTCCGGCGACGAGTTCTACATGCTGCTGTACGGCTTCTCCAGCCGGGAGGAATTGGTGGAGCACATTAACAACGCCTGGAAGCAGGTCAGCGCCCAGGGCATTGTGCTGCCCGATGGCAGCTTCTACCGCTTCCGCGCCTCCGGCGGCATGGCTCTCCTCCACGATGATGCGGACACCGTGTCCGAGCTGCTGCACTATGCAGACTTTGCCCTCTACACCGTGAAACGGGACGCCAAGGGCAGCCTGCGCCAGTTTGACAGCAAGCTCTTCAGCGCGGAGGCCTACATGATTGAGGCCCGGGCCGCCCTGGACAGCCTGATTGACAGCCAGCTGCTGCACTTTGCCTTCCAGCCCATTGTATCGGTGAAGGATGCGGACATTTTCGGCTACGAGCTGCTGATGCGCCCCGACGTGCCCGAGCTGAAGAGCCCCATGGCTGTGCTGCGCCTGGCCAAGGAGCAGGGCAAGCTGCACCACATTGAGCGGCTGACCTGGTTCTGCGGCATGAAGAGCGCCCGCAGGTACATGGAGCGCGGCATGATTGAAAAGCACCACAAGCTGTTCATCAATTCCATCGCCAGCCAGAAGATGGACCGGATGGAGCGCCAGCACATCATCGACAACTACACGGACATGCTGCCCCAGGTGGTGCTGGAGCTGACCGAGTCCGAGGACAACAACCAGGACTTTACCGAGAGGAAGATGGACTTCATCCGCGGCAATGGCGGCGAGGTTGCCATCGATGACTACGGTACCGGCTACAACAGCGAGCTGGCCCTGGTGCACTTCCCCTGCGAATATGTGAAGCTGGATGCCTCCTTCGTGCGGAATGTGGACAAGGATACCAACAAGCAGGCACTGGTGAAGAACCTGATGTCCTACGCCAGAACCCGCGGCATTGCCATTCTGGCAGAGGGCGTGGAAACCCGGGCCGAGATGGAAACCATGATTGCCTATGGCGTGGACTACCTGCAGGGCTTCTACCTGGGCATGCCCAGGGAAAAGCCGCAGCAGCTGCTGAACTCCATCCGCATGGAAATACGCGAGATGGCAAAGAATCGACAGAAAAGTTGACGGGAAAACAAAGAATTGCTATCATAGAGGGACAGGGTGAAAGGCCCTGTCCCTTGAACTTTTATGATGAAGGAGGGTGCGCCTGCATGGAAAGAATACTGGTGCTGATGGCGGCCCAATCCTACGCCCAGGCGGAGGCTGCCCTGCGCTCTGCCAGGGACAATGCTGCCGCGCAAACGCGGATCTCCTACGGCCTTTCTCTGCAGCAGGAGCCGGATGGCGAGACCCAGGTTGCCATGCGTAATCTGGGCCAGGTGCAGTTTGTGTGCCCGGGCCTGTCCAGCTGGCAGGATGCGCAGGCCCTGTGGCAGGGAGAAGGCTTTGCCCTGGTGGCACATCCCGCCATGAGCTTTACAAAGAACTGGGACATGCAGCTGCTGCGCGCCCTGCGCCAGTGCCAGCGGGAGAGCCGCTTCAGCGCCGTGCTGACGGGCTACCTGCCCCGGAAGCAGGACCCGGTGGACGCGGTATGCCCTGTGGCGGCGGAGAGCTTTGACATGGAAGGCCGGCTGTGCTTCCAGCGGGGAACACCCCTGCGCTATGCCACAAGACCCCAGCGCAGCGCCTTCATCCACCCGGACTTCTGCTTTGGCCCGGCGGCGTTTTTCCGGGAAATGCAGGAGGAGCGCGGCCCGCTGTTCCTGGCGGCATTCAAAAGAAAGTGGGAGGCCTACACCCTGCACCGCCCGGTGATTCACATCGGGGATGACATGCACCTGCCCCCGTGCCCCGTGCCTGCGGATGGCGATGCCACAGCCGTTACCCGCTTTGAGCAGCGGTTTAGCCTGCGCCTGGGTGATAGGCAGCTATCCGCCATGGCCCGGCAGGGTGTGTTTACTGCCGACCTGACCTTTCCCATCCGCGTTCCGCTGATGGTGCGCCTGCAGGAAACCCTGCGGGAAGGCCTGCGCCACAAGAAGCGTGTATCCCCCCTGTGCGTGACGGCGTATCTATCCATGCCCATGGAAGGCCCGAACCTGCATGAGCAGTATCAGTGCTGGTTTGGCTACCTGTGCCGGCTGAAAAACCTGTCCCTCCTGTGCTATGGGGATGGGGAAACCGCCAGAAAAATCATGCCCATGCACCCCAATGTGCTGGAGTTCAAGCCCCGGTACGGCCTGCCGCTGAAGGAAAGCATTACGAACGATGAAACCATCGACTACATCAAGCTGTCCAAGCCCTTTGTGCTGGCCAGGAGCCGGGAAAGGTTCCTCAGCCACAGCCACTATATCTGGATAGACTACGGCTACCTGCGCTACCCGGTGTACGAGCGGGCGTCCATCGACTGGGCCAATGTCTGCAGCGACAGGATTGTCCTCAGCCTGGTGGACGGCGTGCCGGATGTATCCATGCTGGTGGTGCCCGACAGCATGCTCCTGCCCCTGTGCCAGGAGATTGAAGCCCTGTGCCGGCAGGAGCAGCGCAGCCGCGGTCACCTGCCCATGGAAACGGAGATGTGGCTGATGCTCATCAGCCAGCATGGGGATTGGTTTGAGCTGGTGGAGCTGCCCGGCCCCAGGGAGCTTTTCACCCTGGCGCTGTTGAACCGGGAGGAGGAAGCCCATGTGTACAGCTAAAACCGTGGCGGAAAGCCGCGCAACCCATGTGCAGATATTGATGCCAGGCGACCTGAACGGCTACAGCCGCCTGTTTGGCGGCAAGCTGATGGAATGGATTGACGTGGTGGCAGCCGTGGTGGCCCGCCGCCACGCCGGGTGTGAGGTGACCACCGCCTGCATCGACACGCTGGAGTTTCAGGCGCCTGCCTATGTGAACGACACCGTGGTGCTGGAGGGACGCATGACCCATGTGGGCCGCACCAGCATGGAGGTGCGGGTGGACACCTATGTGGAGGAGCTGTGCGGCACCCGCCGCCAGGTGAACAGGGCCTACCTGGTGCTGGTGGCCCTGGACGCCCGGCATCAGCCTGCCTGCGTGCCCGGGCTGACCCTGCTGACCGAGGAGGACCGGGCCGAGTGGGAAGCCGGCCAGCGCCGCCGGGAGCTTCGTAAGCAACGCCAGAAGGAGAATTACTGATGAAGATTTCCTCTCTTTTGCAGGATGGCAGGGTGCACCTTTCCTGCGAGGTTTTCCCGCCTAAGCGGTTCGACGGCATTGCCCAGGCCTGCCAGGTGGCAAAGGAGATTGCCGCCCTGGAACCGGCCTTCATGTCCGTAACCTACGGTGCTGCAGGCTCTACCCCCGGGCACACGCTGGCCCTTGCCAAGGCCGTTGCGGAAACAGGCGTTACACCCCTGTGCCACCTGACCTGCGTGCAATCCACCAGGGAGCATGTGACGCGCGTGCTGGCGGACATGCAGGCAGCCGGTATGGAAAACGTGCTGGCCCTGCGCGGCGACCTGCCCAGGGAAGGGGAGGTTGCCAGAGATTTTTCCTATGCCAGCCAGCTGGTGGCGTTCATCCACCAGCAGGGCGATTTCTGCGTGGGTGCGGCCTGCTATCCGGAGGGTCACCCGGAAAGCGGCGGCAGGCGCAAGGATATAGAGCACCTGAAGGCAAAGGTGGATGCGGGCGTGGACTTCCTCACCACCCAGATGTTCTTCGACAACGGCATCCTGTACAACTTCCTGTACAGGGCGCTGCGGGCGGGCATTGATGTGCCGGTGTGTGCCGGCATCATGCCCATTACCACCAGCCAGCAGGTGGAGCGGGCGGTGAAGCTCTCCGGCTCCATCATGCCACCGCGGTTTGCCGCCATTGCCGACCGCTTCGCGGACGACCCTGCTGCCATGGCCCAGGCCGGTATTGCCTTTGCCACCGAGCAGATTATCGACCTGATAGCCAACGGCATTACGAATATCCACCTGTATACCATGAACAAACCGTGGATTACCCGGGCCATTGTGGAGAATTTGTCCAGCATTGTGGGGAAATAGGCCCATTTCTATTTGCCAGAAGGCCGCGCTTGTGCTATAATAAAAAATCATGATTTCCGGGGAGGGTTAAACCATGGAGATGACCACCACGCTGGCGCTGAAGGAGCACCTGCAGGAGCTGCACGGGCAGCAGGTGAAGCTGCAGGGATGGATCCGCAACCACCGCAAGCAGAAGAACATGGGCTTTATCGACTTTTTCGACGGCACCTGCTTCAAAAACCCGCAGGTGGTGTACGACCAGAATATCGCCAATTTCGAAAGCATCCAGGCCCTGCGCGTTGGCTCCGCCATTACGGTGGTGGGCACCGTGGTGCCTTCCTATAAAGATGCAACCACCCCTGAGGTGCAGGCCAGCGAGATTATCCTGGAGGGCGACTGCCCGGAGGATTACCCCCTGCAGCCCAAGCGCCACAGCACCGAGTTTCTGCGGGAAATTGCCTACCTGCGCCCCCGCACACGGCTGTTCCAGGCGGTGTTCCGCGTGCGCTCCGTGGCCAGCATGGCCATTCACACCTACTTCCAGGATCGCGGCTATGTGTATGTCCACACGCCCCTGATTACCTCCAACGATGCCGAGGGCGCTGGCAACACCTTCACCGTCACCACCCTGCCGCCGGACAAGGCTGGCAAGTATGAGGAGGACTTCTTCGGCAAGCCTACCTCCCTGGCGGTAACAGGCCAGCTGGAGGGTGAAACCTTCGCCATGGCGTTCTCCAAGATATACACCTTCGGCCCGACCTTCCGGGCGGAGAACTCCAACACCAAGACCCACGCGGCGGAGTTCTGGATGATTGAGCCGGAAATCGCCTTCTGCGACCTGCACCAGCTGATGGACGTGGAGGAGGACTTCCTGAAATACCTGGTCAAGACCGTGCTGGACAAGTGCCCGGACGAGCTGGCTTTCCTGGACAGCTTTGCCGCCGGCGGCAAGGGAACCTCCGGCCTTGTGGAGCGCCTGACCGCCCTGGCGGACAGCAAGTGCGCCCGCATCACCCATGAGGAGGCTATCACCATCCTCAAGAATTCCGGCAAGGACTGGCAGTTCCCGCCGGAGTACGGCCAGGACACCGCCAAGGAGCACGAAAAGTACCTGACGGAGGAATATTTCCACGGCCCGGTGTTCGTGTATGACTGGCCCAAGGACATCAAGGCCTTCTACATGTATCAGAACGATGACGGCAAGACCGTTGCCGCCGTTGACCTGCTGGTGCCCGGCTCCGGCGAGCTGATGGGCGGCTCCCAGCGCGAAACCCGCTATGACCTGCTGACCGCCCGCATGGATCAGCTGGGTATCTCCAGGGAGTCCCTTGGCTGGTACCTGAACCTGCGGCGCTTTGGCGGCTGCACCCACGCGGGCTTCGGCATGGGATTTGAGCGCCTGCTGATGTACCTGACCGGTGTGGACAACATCCGCGATGTGATCCCCTATGCCCGCACCCCCATGAACTGCGAATTTTAATCAAAAAAAACGGCCTGCTGCGGTGCTGTTCACTGCGGCAGGCCGGTTTTTTCAGGGGGTTGAAGGCTGTTCGGGGTCGGCGGGCGGCGCCATGGACTTCAGCCTGTCGTTAACGTAAATCACATTGGCAACGGCAACGATGACGCTGCGGAGCATGTCCTTGGCCTCGGAATTGGTGGTACCCAGGTAGCTGATGTCCTCCTGAACGCCAAAGATGTAGTTCAGCAGGCGTTCCAGCTCGGAGCAGAAATAGTCGTACACGCTGTCGATGGTCTGTATGCCTTGCATCAGGCTGAACATCCGGGCGATGCTCTCCATGGACAGCACATTTTTCGCCACGGCAATAAAGAACAGGTAGGCAATCTGCTCGGCATCGTACAGCTTGCGCTCAGGGTTTTTAATGTAGCCCTTTTTTACATAATTGCTGACCATGGAGGCAGTAATCTCCATGCAGCCCAGTGGCTCCAGGTATTGGTTGATATACTTGATGGTCTGGTCCAGGTACAGCCCCATGTTGGGTATTTCGCGGTAACGGGGCATGCGGAAGGCCTCAATGCGGATAGGCACAGTGCTTTCCACCTCCTTGCATTCCATATTATAGGCCAAGAAACGAAAATCGTCAATGCGGTTTGTGAATATTCCGTAAAAAGTTTCGCAGGCGGGTTGACACGTTTTTGAAAAGCTGATATAGTCGGAAACAGGTTATCGGGTTTTAAAAAACCGATGACCAATGACTGCAGGAAGGCGATTTGGGCATGGGATTCAAGATTGTGGCTGATTCCTCCAGCGACCTGCTGGACTTTCCCGGTGTAGACTTTGCCAATGTGCCGCTGACCATTATGGCAGGGGAGCGAACCTTTGTGGACGATGCCTCCCTGGACGCCCGGGAGATGCTGACGTATCTGGCCGGGCACAAGGGCCGCAGCACCACCTCCTGCCCCAATCCCGATGCCTGGCGGGAGGCCTTTGGCGATGCGGAGGAGATTGTCTGCCTGACGATTACCAGCAACATGAGCGGCTGCTGCAATGCCGCCATGATTGCCAGGGAGGACTACCTGCGCCGGCACCCGGAGCGGAAGGTGCTGGTGGTGGACACCCTGACCACCGGCCCGGAAATGGTGCTGCTGATTGAAAAGGTGGCACAGCTGCACCGGGAAGGCCTGGCCTTTGAGGCCATGGAAAAGGCCATTGAGGAATACCGCCGGCACACCCACCTGACCTTTGCCCTGGAAAGCCTTCACAGCCTGGTGAACAACGGGCGCGTCAGCCCGGCAGTGGCGGCGCTGGCCGGGCTGCTGAACATCCGCATTGTGGGCGTTGCCAGCGATGTGGGCACCCTGCAGCCGGTGAGCAAGTGCCGGGGTGAAAAGCGCACGCAGCAAGGCCTCCTGTCTGTTTTGCAGGAGCGTGGGTACAAGGGCGGCAAGGTGCGCATCTCCCACAACAATCCCGCCATGGCAGAAACCATGGAGCGCCTCATCCGCGGCCTGGCCCCGGAGGCGGACATCCGCGTTTACCCCGCAAGAGGCCTGGTGAGCTTCTATTCCGAAATGGGCGGTATTCTGATTGGTTTTGAAAGCTGAGAAATGGTCGCTCCCCGGGAGCGACCTCCGCATGTCGAAAAAGTGGCAAAGCCACTATTTCGAGGCATTGCGCTCCGTCACTGTCAGGCCTGCAGGCAGGCCTGACGGCCGTTCCTCCGCGTAAGGAAAGTTTCCGGCGGAGCCGGAAACGCCCCGCCCGCGCGGCAAAGCCCCGCGATACGATTGCAGTCAGAGGGCCAGCGGGCCCTCCGACACCTCCCGGAGGTTTTTTGACAGTCTGCGGTCGCTCCCCGGGAGCGACCTTTTCCATTATGGCAAATAACCGCAAAGCGCCTGCTGCTTTTTTTCATGGCGTGGAAAGGCCGCCCGGATATGCGCATCCGGGCGGCCTGTTGTGTGCTGCTGCGGGTTATTCCTCGCCGGTGACCCATACCTGGGTGGCACCGGAACCGTAGCCTTCGGGGTAAACGCCATCCTCCACCAGGGTGAAGCCCAGGTCCGCATTGCGGTTGGCGGCGCCGCTGACCACCTGCACGGTCACGGACACGCCGTCCTCATTCAGGATGGAGGCCAGCAGGGGAATATCCGTGCGCAGGGTGGTGGGCGTCACCTGGCTGGGCGCAATGGCCTGCAGGGTGTAGCTGGCGGGATATACATCCGTAAAGCGATAGAAGCCATACTGGTCGGTGGTGGTTTCCGCCACAAGGGCACCGTCCCGCAGGAGCTGCACCGTGATGCCGGGAATGCCGCCTTCGGTGGTATCCTGAAGGCCGTTGCCGTTCTCGTCCAGCCAGCACAGGTCGCCCAGGGAGCCGGGCAGCACAGCCCAAATGTCCATGGCAGTCAGGTCGCGGCTCATGCGCAGGTCGATGGTGTCACTGGTGGCGGTGCGCCCGGTGCACTGGGTCATCACGCTGCGGATGCCATCCGACAGGCGTTCATCATCGGGCTCAACCACAATGTAGCCTTCGGGTAGCACCACACCCAGGGTGTACTGGCCCGGCATCAGGCCGGTGAAGGCGTATGCGCCGCTCTCGTCCGTCCCGGCGGTGGCAAGCACCGTGCCTTCCGCATCCGTCAGGGAAAGCTGTGCGCCGGGCATAGGCTCGGAACGGTCGCCCAGATCCGCCCATATGCTGCCGCTGATGCTGGTATGGCACAGAGTGCCAAGACGCAGGTCGGCACGGGATTCGCCCTCGGACAAGGTCACGTTTCGCATGACCATTTCGCTGTTTTCGTAAACAAAGGTGGATTCACCCGCCACGCCCTCGATAGCCGGGCCGTGGCGCAGGGTGTAGCTGCCGGGCAGCAGGCCTTCAGCGGCAAAGCTGCCGTCCTCCTGCACCGGGGCTTCCGCCACCGTTTCCCCGGTGGATTGGTCAATCACCGCCACGGTGGCGTTGGCAGGCGCGCTTTCGCCCTGGGTGTACAGGCCGTCCATGTTCTCGTCCAGCCAGGCCAGACCCTGGAGGGATGCGGGCTTCACGCCGCCCAGGGCCACGCCGGTGCGGCTGTCGCCCATGGCGATGGGCAGCGCCACGGTTTGCTCCTGCCGGGCTGCCGCCAGGGGCAGGCCCTGCACATGGGTGGTCACCAGGCCATCGGGCAGGGAAACCGCCAGGGTGTAGTTATCCGGGTGAAGGTCGCCCAGGGCAAAGGTGCCATCGGCCCTGGTGGTCAGGGTGATGCTCTCCAGACCGCTGCGGGAAGGCGTCAGGGTGATGCTCACGCCTGCCAGCGGGCTTTCGCCGTCATCCTGCATGCCATTGGCGTTGTGATCAGCAAAGGCTGTGCCGCTGATTTCCCCCAGCAGCACGCCGCCGCACAGAGGCGCATCCACCTTGTCGCCAGTGGCAAAGGTGAACCAATCGCCGCATGCCACGCCGTCCGCCTGGGTCAGGCCGCCGGTGGTGGCAATGCCATTGTCCGGGAAGGCGTATTGCAGGCAGTAGCGCCCGGGCATGACGGCATCAAAGCAGAAGCCGCCATCCTGCCCAATGGTGGCGGTGAAGGCAGCGCCTTCCTCCCCCATGAGGGTCACCACCGTACCGGCAAGGCCGGTCTCCTGGGCATCCTGCACGCCATTGTCGTTGGCATCGGCAAACACGCTGCCCTGCACCGTGCCGGGGAGAATCTGCCCAATGTCCATGCCGGTCAGGCTTGCGCCCATGGGCACGGTGAAGCTCTCCGTGCTGCCCAGGCCATCGCCCTGGTTGATGAAGCAGTTGCCCTCGCCCAGCCTGGTGAAGGCATAGCCGCTCTTGGCCTTCAGCTCCATGGTGTAGCTGCCGGGCATCAGTCCCTCAAAGGTGTAGATACCCTTCACATTGGTACGGGCAGTTGCCACCCTAGCGCCGCTTTCGTCCAACAGGGTTACAATCAGGCCGGACACGGTCTTTTCACTGGTGTCCATGGTGCCGGAGAAATTATCATCCAGGTAGGCGGTGCCGGTAATGCTGGCAGGCGCCACAGCGCCCAAAAGCACCCTGGCTGTGCCGCCAGTGCCCACGCCAATGTCCCGCACGGTGTCCTTCCTGCGGCCGGTGGTGTTGGCAAACAGGTTGCCGCCCTCCGCCTGCCGGGAGAACACATACCCTTCGGGAATAACGGCAGTCACGCTGAAGTCGCCGCCCCGCAGCGCCGCTGCCGAGGCCAGGCCATCCGGGCCGGAAACCACGCTTGCCACGGTTTTCCCGTTGGACTTCACAACCTCCACCTTCACGCCGGGCAGCGGCTCCTCGCCTTCATCCGGCAGGCCGTTGTAATTGGCATCCAGGAAGCATTGCACCTGCAATACCCCATCGCTCACCACGCCAACGTGGTAGTTCTCCATCAGGTCGCCAGCCTCCAGCTTAAAGGAGCGGGAGGCATTGTCCATGCCTTCGGTGGTGAAAAGGGAGCGCTTGTCGCCGCCGGTCTTGGAGTACTTGGTAAACATCATGCCATCGGGCAGGGAAACAGTCATCTTATAATTGCCGGGCTTCACCTGGCCGATGTAATACGCGCCGGTGTCATCGGTGGTCAGCTTATACTCCAGGCCATTGTTCACGCCGGAAAGGGTGATGGTCACACCGGCCTGGCCGGGCTCATCATCCTGCATAATGCCATCGCCATTGGTGTCGCTCCACACGGTGCCGGTAATGCCAGCCAGCTGGGTCAGGCCAATGGCGGCGGTGGCGGTTTTGCCGTCCTGCAGGGTCAGCACAGGGCTGTCCTGCACACGCTCCATGCTAAGGGACATGATGTTGCGGGAGGCATCCTTGCCCTGCTCGCCGGTCTTGCTGAAGCCCATGTCCACAGGCGCGGTAATCCGCAGGAAGTATTCGCCTGCTGGCACGCCGGAAAACAGCGGCTCGCCATCCTTGTCAGTGGTGACGGAGGCAATGGGCGTGTCGCTGCCCTGGGGAATCAGGTCTACCACGGCACCGGGCACACCGGGGTCATACAGGTTGCGGGTGCCGTTGCTGTTACGGTCGTGATAGACGCACACCTGCAGGCTTGCGCCCTCTGCCAGCGCGGCAGGTGCAAGGGTGCATAAAAGGGCGGCGCACAGCCACAGGGTCAGCATTTTCAATAGGCTTTTCATCGGTCGGATTCCTCCGCTTCTGCAATCAGCATTACATAACGCCACCTTGTATGGTAAATCAACTTAGGTCGATTGTCAACCACCGCACCCTGTCTCGCCGTCAATTTTACAAAAAAAGCCGCTGTACAATCTGCACAGCGGCAAAGGCTTATTCCGGCTTATCTTCCTCATTATCGGCGTTTTCCTGCCTGGGCACCAGGGTAACCAGCGCGGCCTCTACCCGGTGGTCCTCAATCTTCTCCACCTGAATGTGCAGGCCATCCACGTCTACCTCGGGGGTTGCGCCATCCTGGGGAATGGTGGTGAACTGGCTGAAGATCAATCCGCCCAGGGTGTCGTATTCCTCCTCCAGCGGCAGGCCGATGTTCAGGGCCTCCGCCACGTCCTCCAGGGGCGCGGTGCCGGTGATGCGCCAGGTGTCCTGGCTGATCTGGGTAATCTCCGCCTCCGCCTTGTGGTCGGTTTCGTCGTAGATGTTGCCCACAATCTCCTCCAGCAGGTCCTCCATGGTGACGATGCCGCTCATGCCGCCATATTCGTCCACCACAATCGCCATGTGGATGCGCTTCTTCTGCATATCCCGGAAGAGGGCATCCGCCTGGACGGTTTCCGGCACGAAATACGCCTCGCGAATCAATTCGCCAATGGGGCGGGGACTTTCCAGGGCGTCATTCATCAGGAAGCTGCGGGCGGAAAGCACGCCCACAATGTCGTCCATGTCCTTGTCGTAAACGGGGAAGCGGCTCAGGCCGGATTCCCGAATGGTTTTGAGGATGGTCTCCCGGTCGTCCCCCACCCAGATGCTGAAAACATCCGTCCGGTGGGTCATCACGTCCTCGGCAGAAAGATTGTTGAACTCGAAAATGTTCTCAATCATTTCCTTCTCGGCTTCCTCAATGGCGCCGGTCTCGCCGCCCATGTCCACCATCATGCGGATTTCTTCCTCGGTTACCTCCTCCTGCTCGGCATTGGGGTCAATGCCCATCAGGCGCAGCACCCCATTGGTGCTGACGGACAGCAGCCACACAATGGGCTTGAAGGCCACGGAGCAGGCCTTCAACACGCCCAGCGCCATGCGGGCGAACCTGTCCGGGTGGTGCATGGCAATGCGCTTGGGCACCAATTCGCCAAACACCAGGGTGAAGAAGGACAGAATCAGCGTGATGATAATCACACAAATGCTGTTGAGGGTTGCCGCATCCAGGGCGATAACCCCCGCCAGCGCCCCAGCCAGGCGGGAAGCAAACTGGTCTGCCGCGAAGGCGGAACCCAGGAAGCCTGCCAGGGTAATGCACACCTGAATGGTGGAAAGGAACTTGTTGGGTGACTCGGACAGTTGAAGCAGCTGCTCAGCCTTCTTGTCGCCCTCCTCTGCATCGTGGCGCAGCTTGGCCTCGTTGACGGAGAGCACAGCAACCTCCGTGGCGGCAAACCAGCCATTGACCAGAATCAGAATCAGCTGAAGCAGCAAGGGACCTCCCCATGGGTCGGAAGACAAAGTGATCACTCCTTATTGATTTGCTGGTGCGGCAGTAAATCCACCACACCAATTTATATGATAGCACAACCTGCCAGCATTTGCAATCATTTTGTCGCATGGTGGGAAAAGCATCACCCGGATGGCGCAGCAAGCCGCCCAACAGCCCTGTGCATGAGGGAAAATGCGCGGTTTTCTCTTCCTCCAAAAATGAAAAACCCCTCGAAACCATTGATTTCAAGGGGTTTTCGCATGTACGCCCGGTGCGATTCGAACGCATGACCTTCAGAGTCGGAGTCTGACACTCTATCCAACTGAGCTACGGGCGCTCAACGGGGGTATTGTACCACAGCCGCAGAAGAAAATCAACCCCTGCGGCGTTTTTTCTTCTGCGTGTGTGCTGCACTGTGGAAAACTGCGGTATGGGGCGGCGGTTGCTGGTGAAGTGTGGAGTTAAGATGCATTTCAATCTTTGCGTTCCGGGTTATTTGGCACGGGGCTTAAACAGCAGGGCGGTGAGCGCGCCGAAGAAGACGGCGGCGGCGATGCCGGCGGCGGTGGCTGTGAGGCCGCCGGTGAAGGCGCCCATGAAGCCAATCTCCTGCACGGCCTTTTTCACGCCGTTGGTCAGCGCGTGACCAAAGCCGGTCAGCGGCACGGTGGCGCCTGCGCCGGCGAAATCCGCCAATGGGCCGTAGAGGCCAATGGCGCTGAGGAACACCCCGGCAACGATGTATCCCACCAGGATGCGGGCCGGGGTGATTTTTGTTTTCAGTACCAGCACCTGGCCGATGGCGCAAAGGGCGCCGCCGACAACAAAGGCCTTGATCAGGTTCCAGAGCATGGGGCTTCTCCCTCCAATACAATGGCGTGGGCAATGCCGGGGATGGTTTCGCCCTGCTGGCTGGACGTGGTGGACAGCAGCGCGCCCGTGGCCATGAACAGCACCCGGTGCAGTTCACCCCGGCGCAGGCGTTCCAGCAGGTGGCTGTTCAGCACGATGGCGGAGCAGCCGCAGCCGCTGCCGCCTGCGTGGACATCCTGCTCCGGGCGGAAAACTGCCAGGCCGCAGTCCAGGTAGCGCTGGGTGGACAGGGGCAGGCCGCGCTCCTCCATCAGTGCCAGGAGAATATCGTGGCCCACCTGGCCCAGGTCGCCGGTGACAATCAGGTCGTAGTCCCTGGCGGTGCGTCCGGTGTCGGCAAAGTGGCGGGTCAGGGTGTCGGCGGCGGCGGGCGCCATGGCGGCCCCCATGTTGTTGGCATCGGCAATGCCCAGGTCGGTCACCCGGCCGATGGTCACATGGGTGCAGCGGGCGGCGGCGGGCAGGCTGTCCTCCCGGGAGAGCAGGCTGGCACCTGCGCCTGTCACCGTCCACTGGGCGGTGGGCGTGCGCTGGCTGCCGTATTCCAGGGGAAAGCGATACTGCCGCTCGGCAGAGCAGAAGTGGCTGCTGGCGGCGCAAAGGGCTGTGCGCACATGGCCTGAATCCACCAGCATGGCGCCGATGCACAGGCTTTCCGCCATGGTGGAGCAGGCACCATACAGGCCCAGAAAGGGAATGTGCAGCTCTCTTGCTGCCATGGAGGCGGAGGTGATCTGGTTCAGCAGGTCGCCGCCCAGGAGCACATCCACCTGGCTGCGGGCCAGGCCGGCCTTGCGGATGCAGGTGTCCGCCGCCGTGTAGAACAGGCGGTGCTCGGCCTTCTCCCAGGTTTCCTCGCCGAAAAGGTCATCCTCAATAATCTGGTCATAGCCGCTGCCCAGGGGGCCTTCGCCTTCCTTTTTTCCGGCGATGGCGGCACCCATGCACAGCTTTGGGCGGCGGCGAAGTTCAATGGTTGTCTGCATACTTCCTCCTACCAGGGAAAAATGGCGTACAGGATGCCCACCAGCACCGAGGCGCTTACGCCCCACACCAGCACCGGGCCGGCAATGGTGAACAGCTTGGCGCCCAGGCCCGGCACCAGGCCTTCCCGGCGAAACTCCAGCGCCGGGGACACCATGGCATTGGCAAAGCCGGTGATGGGCACAAATGCGCCCGCGCCCGCGTATTGCCCGATTTTGTCCCACACGCCAATGCCGGTGAGCAGGGCCGTGAGAAACACCAGCACCGTGGAGCAAAAGGTGCTGGCGGCGGCGTTGTTCATGTGAAGGGGGCCTTTGCCCAGCTCCAGCAGGCATTGACCCAGGCAGCAGATGCATCCACCCACCCAGAAGGCGCGGAACAGGCCTTTCCCCATTTCGGACTTGGGGGAAAGGCGCTCCACCAGCTGCTTGTAGCGCTCCAGCTGCCGCTGGCGCCGGGGTGAAGGCCGGGCGTTTTTGTCAAACATGGCGGTCCTCCCTGGGGCGCTGCATGGCCCGATCTCTGGGGATGGGATAGCGGCTCTCCCGCTGGCCCGGCATGGGTTGAGGCTCCAGTGCGGGGAGCGGCGTGCCGAAACGTTTCATGGTGTTTCCTCCTTACAACAGGGTGAAGGCCAGGCAGGCCAGCACGGCGCCCAGGCCTTTGCCAACGGTAATAACCAGCCGCAGCGGCCAGGACAGATTCCGCAGGCCGAGGCGCTGGAGCAGCACCGGGGTTACCTGCAGCATTTCGCCCAGGGCGGCGGCAAGCATGCCCACCATCATCCCGCAGGGAATGAACAGCACGGCGGCGCACCAGGGCGGCAGCATGAGGGAAAAATCCAGGCCGTTGCCCAGCGCTGCCAGCAGCAGCCCGGCGCCCAAGCCCCAGGCCAGCACCCTGGGGGATGCAGCCTGCAGGGCATCCTGCACCCGGGCGGGAATCATCAGCGCTACCCATACGCTGCTGATGGCAACCGCCATGGTGCCGCCTGTCACCAGGCCAATGAGCACGGCAAGCAGGTTTTGCATTACTTGGATGGCTCCTTTCCTGCAGCCTTTTCAACGCCGGAGCGGTACTCCTCCAGCTGCACATCCAGCAGGCTGGCGGTGTTTTTTGCGGGCAGCGCGTAGAACACGGCTGCACCCAGGGCCACGCCAATGCAATAGGGGATGGTGATGAGCCGCTCATCCTGCACCTCCTGCCCGGTCAGGGTGCGGTACACCAGCAGCTGGGCGCCGGGCATGTCCACATCGCTGTGAAACCAGCTGAGCCCCATGGCGCCACCCATCAGCAGGATGAGAAATGCCGCCAGGGTGCGCAGCCACCGGGTTCGGTCGTGCAGGCGGATTGGCCCGCGGTGTACATAGCAGGTGTCCGCGCCCAGCATGGTCACATCCTCCTGGGGTGCGGCGCCCTGCAGAGCGGCGGCGCAATCCAGGGCGGAGAGCTTCCACACACCCTTTCTGTTGGGACAGGGCAGCGCCAGGCGGGAAAGCTCCGCCGGCCCGGCAATGCGGGCCACATCGCCCAGGGAAAGGGTCTGCCCCATGCCAATGCGCGCCCTGTCCTGCAGCTGGCAGTAAATCACCCGGTCACCTCCCTGAAGTCAGTATGGCGAAAGCGGTGGTGCTTCATGCAACCAGCATACCGTTTTCCACCGGGACGTATTTCAGCGAGTCCACCTCGTCCCCGGTCTGGGCATCCATGTACACCAGATAGCCTTCACCCTGCCAGGTGATGGCGCACTCATAGCAGAGAACCTCGCTGCCCTCGTGGGGAATAACGCAC
This sequence comes from uncultured Faecalibacterium sp., assembly GCA_964383815.1. GTDB lineage: Bacteria > Bacillota > Clostridia > Christensenellales > Aristaeellaceae > UBA11524. Next base: position 41,144 of record CAYLIC010000014.1, read on the forward strand.
AGCCTGCACCCGGTCACCTCCCCATGGGAGCGCAGCGGCGCGGAGGCCTCGTCCCCGGTGAGCACCGGGGCAGGAAGGGTGCGGATGGTGTGGTTCAGCCAGTAGCTGTGAGCCTCCAGACCCACCACCTGTGCCGTGTCCATGCGCACCTGTACCCGGAGAAGATCCGGGTACAGCAGCACGCCATCCTGGGTGGGCACCAGGGTGATGACGCACAGGCCATCGTAGGCCTGGTGGTACACCATTTCCATGGGTGGAAAGCCGTGAAGGGACAGGCAGTCCTCCGCCGCAGCCAGGCAGGCCTCCAGGCTTTGCACAGGGGAGAAGGCGGCGGTTTCCGGCATCATCCACAGCACCTGACCGCCTTGCTGGGTAACCTCCAGGTTCAGCTGCAGGTCCTCCGTCTGCACGGTGACGCCAAAGGCCGCCAGCGCGCCGCTGGTGCCAGGCGCGGTCTGCACACTGCGCACGCGGGCTTCACCCACAAAGCTCCGGGCGATGGCCAGCGCTTCCTCCTGGGTAATCATCCCCTGGGGCAGGCCCCTGGGCTGCTGGGCCTGGGCAGGCATGGGCACATCCAGGTGCAGGTGTGCCAGGTCAGCCGGGTCGCTGGCAAAGGCCAGCTGGCTGGCCAGCTGGGAGCACAGGCTCAGCTGCTGTTGCAGCCAAAGCCTGTCATCTGCCGAAAGCTGCTCCTGGTGCAGCATTTGCGGCAATAGCCGGGCGACCCGCTCCGCCAGCCCGTGAGCAAACACCTGGGCGGAGAGCAGCGCATTTTCCGGGGCATCCACCCGGGCCAGGCTCTGCTGTACGGCGCTGGCGCTCTGGCTGATGTGGTGCAGCAGGGTAACTGCCCGGGCGGCGTCCGCCGTCAGCAGCGCCTTCTCCATGTAAAGGGCCAGGGCGTCCAGCTCCTCAGCGGACTGGCGCAGGGCGCTGCGGTGCATTTCTGCCACGGTGCTCTCCAGCCGGGCAATGCGCTGGGCCTGGAATTGCCACAGGCTCACGCAGCCAATCACCAGGGCGGCAGCCAGCATGATGCAAAGGAGTTTCTTCATTATATACAACCTCATATGGCGAAGGCGTGCTTGCCAATGGTCAGCTGCACCGCCCGGGTGCGTATCCACTGGTTGGTGGCGGTGACGGGATTGTAGTAGTAAATGCAGCCGCTGGTGGGATCCCAGCCGTTCATGGCATCCCGGGCGGCGCGGATGCAGCTGGCGGTTGGCTCCAGGTCGAACTGCCCATCCCACACCGCATCAAAGGCGCCCGTCTGGAAAATCACGCCGCTGATGGTGTTGGGAAAGGCGCTGTGCTTCACCCGGTTCAGCACCACGGCAGCAACCGCCACCTGACCGATGTACGGCTCGCCCCGGGCCTCGCCATTCACCAGCCGGGCCAGCAGCTCAATCTCCTTCTCCCTGTAGGTTCCGGCGGAGATGGTGCCGCCCGTCAGCGTAATGCCCAGGGCGGCGGCTGTGGCACTGCCCACCTTGCCATCCGCCGTCAGCCCGTTTTTCCGCTGAAACCACAGCACCGCATCGTAGGTTTCCTGCCCGAATACCCCATCCGCACTGCCGGAAAGGTACCCGTATTGGATGAGCCTTTGCTGTATCTGCCGCACCTGCTCACCACGGCTGCCCCAGGCCACCACGGCGGCGCTGGCCTGGGGCAGGAGCAGCAGCGCCGCCAGCAGCGCCAGCAAGCGCCTATTCATGGGCCGTCACCCCCGGGAGCCAGTGCAGCAACGCCTGCCACAGGCCGGATAGCGTCCAGTCCCATGCGCCGCCCGGCAGGCTGGCGCAGTCCAGTGCCATCGCCGGGTCCACCAGACCCCACCAGTTCTTGCCCCGGGCGTCACCAAGGCGGACCATCAGCGCTGGATACTCCCCGGCAGGGAAGGTCACGCCATCCAGGGTGCGCCGGTCGAAGTGGCGCCTCTCTATGCAGACCTGCACCGGCCCGGAGAAGCCTTCCCTGGCGGCGGCATCCCGGGCGGCACGGGTCAGCTGCGGCAAAAGTGCCTGTGCCCGGGCCAGCATGGGTTGGGTGCTCCCTGTGCCATAGGCCTGCTGCACGGCATCACGCACGCAGAGCTTTACCCGCTGCATCTCCGCCGTGTCGTCCTGGGCAATCACATGCATGCGCAGCAGCACGCCGGTCTTCATGCCCGCCACCGCCCGGCACTGGGGCGAAAGCAGCGTGGCAGCCAGCATCAGGCTGAGGACAAATCGAACCATGGTTTCTTCCTCCTGTACACAACAGATTGCCCCGTTTGCAGGAAAAAATACTGTATATTGGGGAGAAAACATGTCGAAATTGTTAAAAAAGTCGGCGTTCCCCTTTACGAAATGATATAGAAGTGGTAATATATCCATAGCGGCCCTGGGCCGCAGACTATCGTGCCTACAGGAGGGCAAATTATGTACCACCGTTACACGTCCCGGGCAGAGGGCATGCAGCCTTCCGGCGCACCCCGCCTGCAGGAACGCATCCGCAATATTCTGCTGATTATCCTGGCGCTGGCCTGCATTCTGCTGGCGGTTTTCGGCGGGCGCGCCATGGGCTATCAGGCCGATGCCCGCACCACCTTCATCCACCGCATGCAAACCGAGAGCAAGGACGCCCTGTCCATGACCAGCTCCCTCAGCCGCACTGCCGGCGCCAATACCTCCGCCACCCTGGGGCGCATCCGCAGCCGGGTGTACGCGGTGGACACCATCAACCAGCTCAGCTTCGGGCTGGACGGCAGCGAAGGCTACCTGGTGGGCACGGAGGTGTTCACCAACCTGTACGCTCTGCTGGATGATTATTCCGACAAGCTGATTACCGGCACGCAAACGGGCGATGTGCAGTCCAGCCTCACCACCGCCCTGACGGAACTTGCGGATAGTGTCGCTGCCCTGGAATAAGCAGCCTGGAGCAGGAAAGTTTTTCGCAATATGCACCATCAATGCACACCGTTCTGGCGCCGACTACCATATATGGTGGTCGGCGCTTTTGTGTAATCTGGTATGCGCCGCCGGGGAAAACACGAACGATAAACCGTTGAATTTCCTAGGCGTTCGGGGTATGAAAAAGATTTGCAAAAACACAAACTTTTTTCAAAAAAGGTGTTGACAAAACGCGAAACCTCTGCTAAGATGAACAAGCTCTTTCGAGAGCGGCTGAACCTTGAAAACGATACAGAGACAATAACGCAAGGAAGAGACAGATGA
>CAYLIC010000015.1:0-42843 GCA_964383815.1 uncultured Faecalibacterium sp.
TGTGTCTATTATATCAGAAAAGGCCGCTCAATGCGACCTTTTTTGACAAACTGAAATTTGTCCTTGACAAATCTTCTGCCCACTTTTTTGACACCCTGCGGACGAAGCCTTTGATGCAAGGCCTCGGCCGTTTTTTGTTCTCCTTCTCTATGCCGGCCCGGAGGTCACGCCTCCGTCATGGGCATTTCCGTCATGCGCAGCTTGGCGCAGCCGTAGGGGATCAGCTGCACCGGACGGGGTTCGCCGGTGGGCTTGCCGGATGCAGGCGCCACCGCTGGCACCGTGTCATAGCCGTCCGCCCACTCCCACTCGATGGGGGCAAGGCTTGTCAGAAGGGTGACGGGCGGATGCGCCGAAGAAAAGGGCACCCGGTCAATCTCCTGCTCCTGCGCCGCCAGCTCATCCCCCACAAAGCCAAACCGCCACGGGGATTGGGGGTACAGTTCATAATCGCAGTAGGGATATTTCCGCTCCACACCGTCCCGGGTGAACTCCCGCATGCGGTATTCCGCTTCAATGGGCAGCGAGAACACCAGCGGGCCATATTCCGCAGTTATCAGCCCGGTGGGCCGGTTCACCAGCCGTGGTTCAGCCGCCATGGTCAGATGGAGGGTCTCCTGCCCGGTCCATTCTCGGTGCAGCACAATGTGCTGCCGGCTGCATGGGATGCATTGGCCGTTGATGCGCACATCCGTGGCCCAGGCGGGCACGCGGAGCTTCAGCGCGAAGGAAACGGCCTGGGGTGCCTCCACCGTGATGTCCGCGCTGAGGCGGAAGGGATAATCGCTTTTCACCTGCAGGTGCACAGGCTTGCCTGCCACCTGCACACCGGCACTGATGGGCAGCAGGTGCGCCAGGCACAGGCCATCCTCCGTGCGCTGCAGCACATGAAGCGCCAGCTTGGGCCAGCCCTGGCTGAAGTTGGCCGTGCAGCAGCCGTAGTTTGGCTCAAGGCCGAACAGGTGGGATTCGCTGGGATTGGTGCGGAAGAAGCTCTTCCCCGGGAATTCCACGCAGGCCGCCTGGTTCACCATCTGATCGTACTGGTGGGTCCACATATCATCCGAAAAGGTGGCAGGCAGGGCGTTGAAGGCAACCTTCTCCAGCCTGTCGGCCCAGATGGCATCGCCGGTGATTCTGTACAGCCATTCGCAGGTGTACATCAGCTCCACCACGGCGCACAGCTCCGTGCCCTGCTGGTTGCCCGTGCCGGAAAGACACTCATCGCCCGTAAAGGTTCCAACTGCCGTGCCGTTATAGGTTTCCAGTATGTTCCACAGTCGTTCCGCCTGGCCGGTATAACCCTCGCCCAGCAGTGCTGTGCACAGGGCCTCATACTTGAGCATCATGCACACATTCACAATGTGCGTTTCAAACGTCCATTTGTTCAGCGGGCGCTTCCACAGCTCCACCATGGCGGGATAGTCCGCACCCTGGGCCTGCAGCAGGCGGGCCAGAGCCAGCATCCACTCTTCCGGCTGCCGGCTGTACAGGTGCAACAGGGGCACAAGGCCCTCGTACCAGCGGAACTTTCCCCAGTCAAACAGGCGGATGCTGCCATTCTGCAAAAGGGTATACAGGTTTTTCATGGCCCGGTGGAGGGCGGCCTCCACTGGCGGATCATCCTGAAACTCGCAGTGGAGGGCCAGCACCTTGCCAATCAGCAGCACCGCCCAGGCATCGTATTGCTTCCGCTCCTCCGCCTTGCAGGGGCAGATCCATCCATCCTGCTGCTGCCTTGCCACAATGCTGTGTACATACCGGTTTGCCCGGGTAATCAGGTCTTCATCCCCCAGCAGATGAGCCAGGGGGATGAAGCCGTCCAGCCAGTAGGGCACCCGCTCCCAGCCTTCCCTATCGCCGCCGATCCAAGCGCTGTCCCGCACATCGGGCCAGACCCTGTCCAGGTTGCCGGAAAGCCCGGCGGCCTGGATCTCCAGCTGGCGGCGCAGCCAGCCTTCCGGGTGGATGTCACGGTAAAAGAGCGTGTTCATGGGCATACTCCTTGTTTCTTTTTTTTGGGGGAGGTCGGTGGGCAGGTCATCAATTGCCCTTGGTGCCAGCGGGGGAAAGGGTAAGCTCCGCCCAAGTTTCCGGGCCGGTGGAGTGCATGTCGAAGGTCATCAGCGCACGGCCTGTCCAGCCTTCAGGGGCGTTGTTTTTCAGCATCAGCAGGGATTTGCCGGTCAGCAGGGTATCCACCAGCACGGTTTTGTCCGGTTCCCGCATGGTGCCCCAGGGCAGGGTGCTGTTCCGGCGGGGATTAATGGGCATGAAGGTGAACAGCACCCCGCGGGTGTATTCGCCATCCACGGCGTAGTCCACCCGAACGCTGAAGGAGGTGTTCAGGTCCACATTGGTGTACTTGCCGCCGAACTTGCTGTTCACATACGCCATATCGGGCAGGCTGTCAAATTCCACAGCCACGGTGGCTCGGCTGCTGTATTCGCCGTTCATGCCCAGGTAGGCCGTCTGGTCGGTTTCGTCAAAGAAGGCATAGCTGTTCTTGCCTCGCTCCGGGAAATAGTACCGCTTGCGGATGATCTGTCCCACGGGTATGTTTTCCGCGGTGATACCGTCGTCCTTCACAAAGCGGTAGAACACAAAGCCGCCTGCTGGAATGTCCAGGGCGATGGTTTCGCCAAAGGATTCCGCGGAAACAACCTGCGTGGGAGCAATGGTGATGGGGTCATTGGTGTTCCAGTAGGGATCCGCCTGATCATTCATCACATAGATCTCCACCGTGCCCGTGGAGAAGGGCAGCCTGGGCAGGGTGATTTCCGCCGTGGCGGATTTTTCCGCACTGTCGTTCCAGGCTAGGATGCAGGCAGTTTCTTCATCCTTGGAGGCCATGGCGTGAAGACCTTCCTCCGTGGCCTTGGGCAGGCCGGTGACGGCTACCCGCTGTTCGGGCATCTGGCTGTACATCCAATAGGCCCAGTAGGGTGCCTTGATGCGACCAAAGGGGTCAATGGCGCCCAGTGGCTCATAGCCCGTATCCATAAACTGGGCCCAGTGGGCCAGGGTTACATCCGTTTCCTCCAGCAGCAGCTGGAAGGAGGTCAGCATGGTTGCGCCGCCCCGGGCATGCTCGGCCGGGCCGCCGGCAGTGAAGGGCTGCAGCAGGGAGTTATATTCGTTCAGGTGCAGCTCGGTGGTGTCAAACTCCACATGCTCGGACAGGTAGGCCCGGGAAAGGCCGGTGCGGTTCAGGTACTGCTTGGTGTCGCAGCCGTAGCTGTGATAGCTGAAGAAATCCAGGGGCACACCCGCCTCGCTGACCTTGTCAAGGAAGTGGCGGATGTTCACCGCGCCGGTAATGTCCACAAACGCGCTGGAAGGCCCGCCCACAACGGCATCCGGGTCACCTTCCGTCAGGCCCCTGGCGGCGGCAATGTACAGCTGGGTGTAGTCCTGCATACTGCCCAGAAAAAACACATCGCCGCAGTCCGGCTCGTTGTAGACCTCGTGATAGGCCACCCGCAGGCCGCTTTCCCTGTAGTGCTCGGCAAAGGCGCGGAACATCTCCTGCCAGGCCTCCAGGTCGGTGGGACCCTTGCGCCAGTCGCCGTCCTGCTGCAGGGGATAGGGAATGTAGCTCCAGGCCCAGTAGGGCCGCACATTGTGCTCCTCCAGCAGCTTCACCAGCTGATCCAGCTTATCAAAGTCATAGGTCAGGGCCTGGGCGGTGCCATCCACCACCCGGGCAAAGGGGCGTCCCTCCTCGCCCATGAACAGGTCTATGCGCAGGGAGTCCACCCGCAGTCCGTCAAAGAGCGATGCATCCCGGACATAATTGGACAGGTCAACAATACCGCTGTTGAACAGGGCAAACTTTTTCAGAAGCGGAACGCCTTCCCGCACGGAAAAATCCACGCTCACCCGGGTCGTGCTTTCAGCCATAGCGATTCCTCCAAACAGTATCATCATGCATGTCATCAGGGCAATGATGCTTTTCTTCATGGCAGCTTCATCCTTTGCGCTGGTTCTTCGGGCTCAGGCGGCGCATCAGCGCCAGCTCTTCACGGTCATAGGGGGTGTGGAAGGTGTCAAACAGGTCGTGCTGCCAGCGGTTCAGCGGCAGATCGCGCTTCTTCCACAGCTCATCCCAGGGCAGGAAGTGCTGGGACTTGCCCGCCACCAGCCCCCAGCTGTAGCTGCCAATACCCTCATCGTGGTACAGGGGCAGGTTGTCGGCAATCAGGTTATCCTGAATGCGGTTGAGCCACTCGGTGTTCATCATGGGGCGGCCTTCCCGCTTCAGTCCCTCCACCACCCTGCGCACACGGTCAATGCCTTCATACTGGTGGAAGGTAACAATGTCGGATTCGTCCAGGGCCACCCGCTGAATGGGCTCCACATCGGCATCGGGGTTGATGCCGTAGCTCTCCGGATAGCTCCAGGGTGCCGCCGTCAGCGGCTGAATGGGATCCAGCTCCCGGGCAGTCTCGAAGGCCCGCTTCAGGTAGGGGATGCTCATGTCATGGCGGTTGCTGTTGCCCGGCTCGTTCCACAAATCCCAGGCATAGATGCGCTTGTCATTGCGGAAGCGACCAATGACCGCCCGCAGGTATTCCTCCATCACCGGCCGCCATTCAGGCTCGTCCCAGTAGATCCACCCTTTGCGCTCCTGCTCGCCGGTGAAGGGATTCTCCCTGTGTCCGCCATGGTGGCCAATGTCGTATTCATGCCAGCCGGAGGGCAGCCCGGGGGTGATGTCCGCTGGCCTGCCGAAGCCCACACAGTCGTTGAAGAACACCGGCATCATGGTAATGCCCCGTGCGTCCAGCTCGCCCAGGAAGCTGTCCAGCCTGTCCAGGAAGCGTTCCCGCTGGTGATACCACACGTTGAAGGGCAGGAACATCCGAACGCCGTTCAAGCCAATGTCCTCCATCAGCGTAAATTCCTTCCGCACGCTTTGGATAACCTCATCATAGGTGTCCTGCTGCCACAGTTCCACGCAGTGCAGCGTAATGGAGGGCACATAGTTGACGCCCATCACCCAGGGCCGGGCGTTATACCAGTCCCAGGCCTGCTGTTTCGTCCAGCGCGTTCTCATAAAGGGAAACCTCCTTGATATGTTGTCCTTTTGGGGAATGAACGGCCGGAGCTTACCCCTTCACGCCGCCCATGACCAGGCCCTTGGTGAAATAGCGCTGGAAGAAGGGATAGCTGACCAGCACCGGCACCATGCTGACGAAGATCTGCGCCGCCTCCATGGTTTCGCTGCCCAGCTTGCTCATGCGCTCCAGCTCCGAGGGTGACAGCTTGTTGGGGTCGTAATTCACCACAACGGTCTGCAGGTAGGTCATCAGGGGGAAATCGGCCAGCTTGTTCAGGTAAATGGAGCCGGAGAACCAGTCGTTCCAGTGGCCCAGGATGGCGTACACCGCAATGGTTGCCAGGGACGGGGTGCTCAGGGGCAGGTAGATCTGCGCCAGCACCCGGAACTGCCCGGCGCCGTCAATCAGCGCGGCCTCCTCCAGCTCGGAAGGAAGGTTGCGGAAGAAGTTCAGCAGCACCATTACATAGAACACTGGCACAGCGCCGGGAATCACCAGCGCCCAGATGGTATTCATGATGCCGGTTTCCTTCACCACCATGTAGGTGGGGATCAGGCCGCCGCCCACCAGCATGGGAATGAAGAAGAACCAGGCATACAGCGTGCGGAACTTGAATTTGTCATTCGTCCGGCTCAGGGGGAATGCAACCAGACAGGTACACAGCAGGTTGATCAGCGTGCCCAGAAGAACGCGTATGATCGAATTGAGCATGCTGCGCCAGAACATCTGGTTTTGCAGCAGATATTCATAGCCCACTGTTGTGAACTTCACCGGCCAGAAGGTGACAAGGCCTGCCTTCACCGCATCATTGGCGGAAAAGGACACAGCCAGCACATACACCAGCGGCGCAAGGCAGACCAGCGCCACGCAAACCAGAAAAACGGTGTTGATGCAGTAGAAAATCTTTTCGCCTCTCGTATCGCGCATGATAGCACCTCCTTTAGAAGATACGGTAATCCGCTACCTTCCAGGCCAGGAAGTAGCTCAGGGAAACCAGCACTGCCGACACCAGGGACTTGAACACACCCACCGCCGTGGACAGCGAGAAGTTGAAATCCACAAGGCCGATGCGGTACACCAGGGTATCGAGTATATCGCCTGTTCGGTACACCGAGGGGGAATACAGGTTGTACACCTGGTCGAAGTTGCCGCCCAGCACACTGCCAATGTTCAACAGCAGCATCAGCACGATGATATTCATCAGCCCCGGAATGGTTACATGAAGAATCTGCTGAAACTTGTTTGCGCCATCGATGATGGCAGCCTCGTACAGGTTCTGATCAATGCCGGTGATGGCCGCCAGATAAACAATGGTGCCAAAGCCGAATTCCTTCCATATTTCTGTGGCAATCAGCGTGAACTGAAACCAGTCGTTGCTGCCAAGGAAGTATACCGGCTGCCCGCCGAAGGCCATAATCAGCTTGTTCACAATGCCGGAAGAAGGAGAAAGAATGTCCACAAAGATGTTGGACAGGATGATCCAGGAAATGAAGTGGGGCAGATAGACCACCGTCTGCACCGTGCGCTTCAGCATGGGCTGGCGCATTTCGTTAATCAGAATGGCAAACACAATGGAAACAAACATGCCCAGGAACAGCTTCCAGCAGGCAATGACAAAGGTATTGCGCAGGGCATACCAGAAATCGTTCATTTTGAAAAGGTATTCAAACCACTTGAAGCCAACTTGTTTTTGCGCACCAAAAAGGCCCTTTGAGGGAATGAACTGCTCAAAGGCGATCTTCAGGCCAAAAAGCGGAACATAGGAATAAACAAGAACCAGGATCACACAGGGAAGAAGCATCAGGTGCAGAGCATAGTTCTTCCTGAAATCCTTTTTCAGCACGGCCAGAAGGCCGGGCTTTCCCTTGCCGGAGAGCGCTGCAGGGTTCCTTGTCATGGGCGAAACCTCCTTGATAGGAGGAAAGCGGCCGCTTATTGCTAAACGACCGCCTTCCTCGTCATTGCTTATGAGATGCTGTTGGCAAAGGGGTTACTTGCCGAAGTGGGCATTGATCTCAGCGGTAATCGCCTCGCCGCCCAGCGCATTCCACTGATCGACAAAGGTGTCGAATTCGCTGATGTCAGCGTCGCCAGTGATGATGCGGGTAAAGGCTTCCAGCTCCAGCTTGTCCAGGGTCGCCTGAGAATCGATCATGGTTTCGGTCAGCAGCGGGCCGCGCTTTTCGAAGGTCAGCATGCCGTTTTCATTCAGCTCGGTGGCCATGCCGAACATCTGGCCGGAGAAGCGGGTAGCCCACTGGCCGCGGATGTCGGACTTCTGGTCATCGGTGCCGGTGCGGTACTCGGGATGGTTGATGTACTTGTTCATCTGGTCGTTATACAGGGCCAGAGCGTTGTAGTTGTAGGTCACCAGGCTGGGATCGTTGTTATCGATAGCAGCGAACACAGCTTCCCACTTGGGCACGTTGCCGTGGATGGATTCGGGGGTGAAGGGCAGCCAGGTCCAGTCGTCCCACACCAGGCGGAAATCATCCTCGGTAGGCAGAATGTCGGTGGCGGAGCCGGCGCCGATCTTGTGCAGCAGGTTCAGCACAACCACGGCAGCCTCGGGGTTCTTGCACTTGCTGGTGATAACGATGAACTGGTTGGTGTTGTCGTACACGATGGGCTTCACAGCCGCGTCATCCACGGAGGGCAGGCCCCAGAGCTTCCAATCGGATTCGGGGTTGTTGGTCCACAGGGAAGGCAGCGCGTCGGACATGAACTGGGCCCACTGCACGCCGGTGAACACGCCCAGCTTTTCGGTCAGGGTCAGCTCGGCTTCCTGCTCGGGGGTCTTCACGGTGAACTCGGGGTCGATCAGGCCATCCTGATACCACTTGGCCAGCTTTTCCAGCACGGTCTTCATTTCGGGCTGAACAGAGCCGTAAACGATCTTGCCTTCGGCATTCTCAACCCAGGCATCGGGGTAGGCATGCATCATGTTGGCGATGGAATACAGCTCGTAGCCATTGCCATACAGGTCCTTGTTCAGGCCAATGCCATAGGTGTCCTTCACGCCGTTGCCGTCGGGATCGTCATTGGCGAAGGCGTACAGGATCTTCTCCAGGTCTTCCAGGGTCTTGGGCTCGGGCAGGCCCAGCTTCACGCGCCAGTCCTCACGCAGGAACAGGCCGTGCAGGGACTCCAGAACGGGGGTTGCATAGGGAATGCCGTACAGCTTGCCATCCTTCTGGGCCATCTCGTAAGAGGCGGAACCAGCGGGGGTCACCAGGGTCTTGGTCAGCTCGTCAGCATAGTCGGCCCAGACCTGGGTGATGTCCATGGCCTGGCCGGACTCGATCATCTGGCCCAGCACGGTGGCGTCAACCACAACGATGTCCGCTAGGTCGTCCATGGCCAGATCCAAGGCGATGCGCTGGCTGTACTGCTCGGGGGTGGTGACCCACTTGTACTCCAGCTTGATGCCGTAGTTTTCTTCAAAGAACTTCAGGAATTCGTTGTTCTGGGTCTTGTCCTCGGTGTCGGTGGCCACGGTGACGCCCTTGACAACCGTCAGGGTAATGGGCTCATCATACTTCATGAAGGGGTCCGCAGCGAAGGCCGTCAGCGGCAGGCTGAGCAGCATCGTTGCAACGATCAGCAGGCTTAGGATTGCTTTCCACGGGGACTTGGTTTTCATGGGTCATGCTCCTTTCTCAACGAAGGTTTTCGTTGATCTTATTGTAATGCATGAGTGTTTAACAGGACAATCCTAATAATTTAGTGCAAACATCCCAATATTAAAGATTTTATATCGCATTTTTGTTCCAATGTCAAAAAATCATTTTTTAGGATAATGCTCTGCCCTTTTCCGATACTCTGCCGGGGTCATGCCGTATTTGCTGCGGAACGCATGGATAAAATAGGAGGCCGAGCGATAGCCAACCCTTTCAACAATGTCTTCCAGCACAAGGCGGGTGCTCAGCAGCAGCTCTGCTCCCCGGGAAAGCCGCTGGTTGACAACATAGCGGTTGTAATTAACGTTTTTCACTTCCGAAAAGATTTTGGAGATGTATGTCGGGCTGTGATAGGTGACGGCTGCTATCTGCGAAAGGGAAAGGTCATCGGCCAGGTGGGCCTCCACATAGGCGCAGATCTGCCCGATCAGCTCCTCCTTCCGCTGGGAGGGCGAATTGGTGGAGCCTGAAAGGGATTTCAGCAGCAGGGCAAATTCCGCCTGGGTCTGCTTCCAGCCATTGTCGCTGAGCTGCAGCAGCGGAACATGGCTGAGACTGTAGATGGACTGGGCATCGGGCCGGGCATCCACGGCAATGGAGAACAGCTTCAGCAGCTGGCGGTAAAGGGTAATCCGGCCCGTTGGGGTATGGGGCGGAAGAATGCCATGGCACAGGCTGGCTGCCTTTTCATATTCCCGGCATTCCAGGGCGGAGCGGATGGCGTGCAGCTCGCGGGAGCACATGGTTTCCGGCAAAAGCCCCTGTGCGCTTTGCAGCACCAGCGTGTCATCCGAAACGCTCAGGTTCTGCTCCAGGGTCAGGAGCATGGCACGGTAATGCTGGCTGACCTCCTGCCAGTTGCAGGCCATGTGGTTCAGCACCAGGGTCACGGTGCCCATGGTTTTGCCAAAGGTCTGCTGCACCAATTCCAGCAGGGAAAACACATGCTGTACATCCACAGCGCCCCGCTGGCTGGCCAGCTGGATAAACACAGCCACCCGCCGCTCGGCAACGGACACCATGCTGAAGCGGTAAATGGGCCAGAGAAATTTTTCCAGCACGTTATCCAGCGCACAGAAGGAAAGGTCGCTCATCTGCCCATCGCCGCTGCTGTCCCCCATCTGTCCCACCAGCAGCAGCACGGGCTTGTCTGCCAGAAAGGGCAGGCCCAGCTGGGAAAAGCGCTCGTTCTGCAGCTGCGATGTGGGATTATTCCCTTTCAGAACAGAGGTGAGAAAATCCTTCTGGAGCAGCGGGCGAATCCTGCTCATGGTCTGGTCGGCCTGCATCAGTGCTTCCTGGGTGCGCATGTCATCCTCCAGGGCAGCAATGGCCTTGCGCACGGCCTGCAGCACCACGGTTTCGTCCTCCATTTTCAGCACATAGTCAATCACATTGCCTGCGCGGATGGCGTGTTTGGCAAAATCGAGCTGGCTGTTGCCCGTCAGGAAAACGGTTTTGACCATGGGCCAGCGCTGGCGTATCTGCTCCTGCAGGGCAAAGCCGTCCATGGCAGGCATCATGATATCCGTCAGCAGAATGTCAATGCGCTGCTGGCTGAACTTCAGGGCGTTGGTGCCGTTGTAGGCCGTCAGCACATTCCATCCGCTGTCCCCGTGCTCCTCCAGGTAGATGGAAATACCGTCGGCGCTGATGGGCTCATCATCCACTACAAGAATGTTAATCATTTTGCTTCCCCACTTTCATGCTCCTCAAGGCTCAGGCAAATACAAACCTCAAAGTATTCGCCGGCTGCGCTGTCCACCTCCACCCGGCTTTTGCCGGCGGAATGCATGTCCAGCCGCCTTGCAATGTTGATTATGCCGCTGTGCTCTGCCAGGATCTCCCCCTGGAGAATGGCATGCCGCAGGGTTTCCAGTGCCTCGGGCGCCATGCCGGCGCCGTTGTCCCGCACAATCAGGCGCAGCTCGCCGTTTTTCCGGCTGATTCTCACGCAGATTTTCCCACCCTCCGGCCGGTTGCGGATGCCGTGCTTAAACACGTTTTCCACCAGCGGCTGCAGCACAAAGGGCGGCACCTGAACATCCCGGATGTCATCCGGCAAGGGGTCAATTTCCACACTGATATTATCCCCAAAGCGGATTTTCTGTATTTCCAGATAGTCCAGCATATGCCGGTATTCCTCCGCCAGGGTGATGGCCGTCTGATCGCCCTTGTAGGTCAGGTATTTGAAATAGCTGGCCAGCAGCTTGGTCATCTGGGCGGAGATTTCCTCATTCCCCATTAGGATGGAGTGCCGCAGAACATTGAAGCTGTTGTAAAGGAAGTGCGGTGCAATATGCGCCTGAAGCTCGCGGTATTTGGCCTGCTCCAGGGCCTTTTCGTGCTGAACGCGCTGGGTCATCAGGTCGTTGATTTGCTCAATCATTTCATTAAAGCGGTTGTAAACCATGGCAAACTCGTTGGGTGTGCCCGGCTGCACATCCAGGGAAACCCGCATATCCCCCTGCTCCACCTGGCGGAAAACCCTTGTCAGCCGGGAGAAGGGGCGGTTGATGGTGCGGGAGAGGTAAAAGCAAACCACCACGGACACCAGCCCGGCCAGCACCAGCATGGCAATGGAAAACCAGTTGAAGTTCTGCACCGGGGCCAGCAGGGTTTCCATGGGCACATAGCCCACCAGGAAATGCTCGCTCAGGAAGCGCCTGTACATCAGCAGGTGATCCTCCACCACAAACTGCCCGGCATCCGCGTCCAGACCTTTAATCCGTTCCCGGGCACTGGCCAGCAGCGGTGCATCCTCCTCAAAGGAAATAATATGCCCGTCATCAAGGAGCATGGCATAGGATTCCTGGTTCTGGTCGTTCAGGTGATCCAGCAGCAGCTCGTCGGAAAGGGTTACCTCCACAACATACTGGGGCTGGGCCCGGGTGGGCGTAGCGCTGCTGAAGATCCGCAGCGCCCCCTGCATATAGATGAAGGTGCGCCGGGTTTCCTTGTAGCATTCGATCCGTTCGAGCGCATCCTCCGGCAATGTGTTTTCATAATAATCCAGAAGGGAAACCATTTTCCCTGTCCGCGGCAAATACACGGCGATATTCACAATGTCGTCGCTCATCTGGGCCAGCTCCTGCAGGCCGGAGAACACATTCGCCACATAAAGGCCCAGCTTGTAGGCCGAAAGCTCTATCTGATCATTGCCCAGCAGAACCTCATAGTCCTTCACCAGGTTGACCTTCATCCATGAATACACGCGGAAGTGCAGGTCCTCGTAGTCCTTCACCATATTGTCAAGCTGGGCGGCCAGGCGTTCCTCGCTCTGCTCCCGCAGGCGAACCTCGGCAATATGGTTGCTCAGCAGGCTGAGGGCGAAGAAAGGGATAAGCGCCAGAAAGAACAGTACCAGCAGGCGGATATAAATGGTTGTTGTGTTGGTGCGCTTCTCCACCCTGTCACTCCTCCTTTGTGCAATGGCGTATTCCGTTTTTTTCATTAAGAAAATGATAGTTGATTTTAAAACCGAAGTCAACGGAAGAACAAAACATTGCTATCCGCTGGGCAAAAAAACGACATCCGCCGGCCACCCTGCGGTACTCCAGGGCTTTCCTATCCTTGCCGTTATCCTGCCAAATGCAACAAACATGCAAAAAACATTGATATTCATGCATGAAACCGTTGACTTCGACAGGAATTTATGTATAATTACAAGCATCCCATTAATAAAAATTCAGGAGGGAACAAGCAATGAAGAAACTGACTGCAATCCTGCTGGCCATGGTCATGGCACTCTCGATGGTTTCCTGCGCAGCTGCTGATCAGCTCAGCAACATCAAGGACAAGGGCACGCTGGTGGTTGGTGCCTCGGTGTCCTTCCCGCCCTATGAGTTTTATTACACCGATCCCGAAACCAACACCGAAGACTATGCCGGCTTTGACATGAGCCTGGCCAAGGGCATTGCCGACATGCTGGGCGTGAAGCTGGTGGTGGCCGACCAGAGCTTTGCCGGGCTGATCACCGCCCTGCGCGCCGGCGAGATCGACATGATAATCTCCGGCATGGCCATCCGGGAGGATCGCCTGGAGGTGGTGGACTTCTCCCTGCCCTATTACAGCGGCTCCCAGCTGATGATGATCCGCGCCGAGGATGCCGAAACCCTGAAAACCGTGGAGGACATGACCGGCAAGAAGGTGGGCGCACAGATGGGCTCCCTGCAGGCGGGCATCCTGGAGGAGCAGTTCGCCAATGCCGAGCCGCTGCTGATGGACCAGATCGCCCTGATGGTGTTGGATCTTCAGCAGGGGAACCTGGATGGCCTGCTGCTCACCGATCTTGTGGCCAAAACCTACATGACGCTGAACCCTGGCAAGTTTGCCATTGCCGAGGTGCCCGTTGTGTATGACAGCTCCGCCGGCGTGGGCGTAGCGGTGGCCAAAGGCGACAATGAGGCCCTGCTGGCCCAGGTGAATGCCTACATCGAAACCGTTCTGGCCGATGGCACCTTTGATGCCTGGGTGGACACTGCCGTTGCGCAGAATGCCACCCTGGTCCAGGCCGAAGAGTAACCAGCGCGGCAATATCCCCAAAGGGCGTGCAGGAGCTGCCTTCCCACACGCCCTTTGGGTGCGCTGCCGCAGCCTGCAAATGAAAGGGAACTGCGCATGATCAATTTTGCAAAGGTATGGGATATTATCATCACCAAATATCCCGCATTTCTGGATGGCGTTGGCGTCACTCTCCAGCTGGCCTTCTTCACGGTGCTGCTTGGCTCGCTGCTGGGGCTGATTGTGGCGGTGTTCCGCCACACGCACATCCTTCCGCTGCGTTGGCTGATGAATGCCTACGTGGCGTTCATCCGCGGTACCCCCCTGCTGGTGCAGGTGCTGCTGATTGTTTACGGCCTGCCCCAGCTGGGCATCCGCCTGCCCAGGCTCACCCTGTGCATCATTGCACTGGTGATCAACTCCGGCGCATACATGGCGGAGTTGATCCGCTCCGGCCTGCAGTCGGTGGAGCGGGGACAGGAGGAGGCCGCCCAGTCCCTGGGCATGAGTGCCGCCCAGACCATGCTGCACATCATCCTGCCCCAGGCCATCAAGGTCACCCTGCCCGCCATGGGCAACGAGTTTGTGGCCATCATTAAGGAAAGCTCCATCCTGTATGCGGTGGGCGTGTATGAATTGACCTATCAGTCCTACAAGCTGGCCTCCGTGAACTATTATTACATCGAAACCCTTATCGTTGCAGCGCTGATTTATTTTGTGCTCACCTATGCGGCAACAGGGCTGCTCAAGCTGTTGGAGAGGAGGATGCGCCGTGGTGACAAACAGGGTGTTTGATTCTGGATCCAGCCAGGAGGTTCTTTTGCAGACCCAGCATCTGAAAAAGGATTTCGGCAGGCTGGAGGTGCTGAAGGATATCAGCCTGAACATTCACAAGGGCGATGTGGTTGTGCTCATCGGCCCCAGCGGCAGCGGAAAATCCACCCTGCTGCGCTCCATCAACCTGCTGGAAAAGCCCACCGCCGGCGAGATTTTCTTCGAAGGGCAAAACGTGACCAAGGCCACCAAAAAGCAGCTGTACAAGCTGCGGGAACGCATTGGCATGGTGTTTCAGCAGTTCAACCTGTTCCCCCACCTGAAGGTGAAGGACAACATCATCCTTTCCCCCATGAAGGTGAAGGGTATGGATAAGGCCGCAGCTGAGGAGGCCTCCCGCCAGCTGCTGGAGCGCGTGGGCCTGCTGGACAAATGGAATGAATGGCCGGACAAGCTCTCCGGCGGACAGAAGCAACGCGTGGCCATCGTCCGCGCGCTGGCCATGAGCCCGGATGTGATGCTCTTTGACGAGCCCACCTCCGCCCTGGACCCGGAAATGGTGGGCGAGGTGCTGGACGTGATGAAACAACTGGCCCAGGAGGGCATGACCATGGTGGTGGTCACCCACGAAATGCGCTTTGCCCGGGAGGTGGGCAGCTATGTACTGTTCATGGATGACGGCGTGATCGTGGAGGCCGGTACCCCTCAGCAGGTGTTCGACCACCCACGGGAGAAACGCACCCAGGACTTCCTGCAGAAGGTGCTGTAAACCCACAAAAGAGCAAAAGGAATGAGTTGCCATGCTGACTTCACCCCTTGAAACCCTGAAGAACTATGTCAACCAGCCCAGCGGCTCCTTTGATGCCGGGGATGTGGCCGCCGTGGCCCGCATGATGGCGGAGGATTTTGCCTCCCTGGGCTTCAGGGTGAAAACCATCCCCGGGCATAAGTTTGGGCCTGTTCTCGATTGCTGCATCGGCACCGGCAGCCAGCAGCTGATGCTGATGGGCCACATGGACACTGTGTTTCCCCGCAGCGTTTATGTTCCCTATCATGACAATGGCGACGGAACCGCCAAGGGCTCCGGCATCATCGACATGAAGGGCGGCGTGATGATCCTGCTCTATGCCCTGAAGGAAGCACTGCCCCGGATCGACCTGACCCGTTACACCCTTCGTGCCATCCTGAACCCGGATGAGGAGGTTGGCTCCGCCGAAAGCCATCAGGTCATTCTCTCCACGGCCAGGCAGTCCTTCGCCGCCCTGAGCTTCGAGCCCTGCGGCCCCATGCCGCGGCTGACCTGTGCCCGCAAGGGCGTTACCAGCGTGCTGGTCAGCTGCAAGGGCATCCCCGGCCATGCCGGCGCCCAATACAGGCAGTGCGCCAGCGCCATTCAGGCCCTGTGCGCACAGATCACCAAGCTCTACACCCTGCGGGACGATGCGCAGGACATTTCCTTCAATGCCGGCTTCATCACCGGCGGAACGGCCGAAAACGTTGTGGCCGCAGAGGCTTCCTGCAAGTGCGAGTTCCGCTATTTTGACCAAGCCCGCCAGCAGCAGCTGACAGAGAAAATCACCAGCCTTTGCGCACAGGAGCCCGTTCCCGGCGTCACCACCAGCCTGACCTTTGGCGCCTCCCACCCTGCCTGTGACCTGAATCCCGCCAGCCAGGCTCTGCTTGACAAAGCCCAGGCCATCGCTGCCGCCCAGGGCCGCCCCATGCCCCATGAAAAAACCGGTGGTGCCGGTGACATTTCCATCGCCGCACTGGCAGGCATCGGCGTGCTGGACGGCCTGGGCATGGCCGGCGAAGGGATGCACACAGTGGAAGAAACCGCCTTCCTGGACCTGATCCCCCAGCAAATCGCCCTGGCTGCCCAGCTGATCAAGGCCGTCTGCCCATGATATTCCATCGGCAAAATCTCATCCCGCCGCAAATGCGCCCGTGCTTTCAGAAAAGAGCACGGCATTTTTGACTTGTCGGCTTTTGTTTGTGTACCTGGGTGACAGCCCGGCACACAGGTGCTGATCTCCGTCCTGTCCGTTGTGGCTGAGGCTTTCCGAGGCACGCTGGAAAAAAGCACCAGCCCTTCGTCAAAGGTTTTTGACAGGCTTCCGGCTTCAAACGAAGCTGGGTCTTACTATTGCACTGTTCCCCAAAGCGAGGACAAAGGAAAGAAGAGTCCAGTTGTAGATAAGGATAGTTTACACGGCTTTGCCCCGGATTTCAACCGGGGTGAGGCCGTTTTTAAGTGAAATACGGTCACAATTGTAGAAATGAACATACTCGGCAACGAGCTGCTCTACTTCTGAGCGAGACGAGAAGATAGATCGATACAAGCATTCCGTTTTCAAGGTACCGAAAAAATTTTCCATGGCAGCGTTGTCGTAAGGGCAACCCGGGCTGGACATGGAAGGGGAAACATGGTATTCTTGAGTCAGGTCGAAGTATGCTTTGGACGTGTATTGAGACCCCTGGTCACTGTGGAGTGCAAGTCCATAAGTGACCTTTTCTTGTTTCAGCGCCTCGCGGATGGTGTCCGTGACCAGAGAGGAAGACATATCGGGACGGTCTCAGTCGTTTTCATGGACGCCATCCACCTTGCTCTTGGTTTCCTTGTTCACACAGAACTGGTTGTACAGTTCAGCAGGGATGAAGTTTCGACTGTACGCCTGTCCAAAGAACAAGTAAAACATCTTCAGAAAGGACTCGACATAGCGGAGTGGTGTTGTGGCTTCGGTCCCCTCGGCCACTGGCGCAGTAGTCCTCGCAGACTTCTTCAATGGCGGCGGATCTGTTACCTGACGACACCTTTTTTCAGGATAATGTTTGCATACTGCGAGGTTTCACCGGTGGCAACAATGCAGTATGCTTTCCTCGCGCGCTCGTAGAAAGCAAAGCGCTCAATGGATGCAGGCACAGTCTGGGGTTCTGCTTGCTGCAGTATGTCAGTGTAGGTTTCCCAGATAACCGGTACGAAGTTATCTCCGGGAACAACCTGCATCAGTGCGAAATGATCCCTATCATACTGATCCAGCGGAATTAGGTGAAGAATACCCTCCAGCAGGGCAGGAATGCCAATTCCATCGGCCCGCACAACCTGAGGCCCCAATCCCATGGCCGGAAAATGGGCATCAGCAAGGACAAGCTCGTCACCATGGCCCATTTCACTCAGTATCTTCAGCAGTTCCGGAGAAATCAACGGAGATATTCCTTTCAGCATGGCGGGTGCTCCTTTCGTTATTCAGCCATATGGTGTACATAGGGCATATCGGGCAGATTATGGAAACGGTAAAACTGCTCCGCATTCCGGTGGAAAAACAATTGCTTCTCCGTTGAGGAAAGCAGGTGTGACTTATCGACAAAGTCCCAGCTCATCCGATAGGTAATAGCTGTCATGGTACGGGGATAATCAGAACCCCACATCAGCTTGCTCATGCCGCAGATATCCCTTGCCTCCAGAATTGCCCGCACTGCCGATGGATAGGGATAAAACTCACGGTTGAACAGCCAGGTGATGCCGCCGCTTTCCACAAATACATTGGGTGCCTGGGCAAGGCGGATCTGCTCCTGCCAGCCGGGCGTGGTCACCATGCCGAAATGACCGATGGCAATGCGGACATGAGGGTACTGCCGGATCATTTCACGCAGAGAGGCAGTTTGCGTATCACCATCGGCAAGGTCGAGGCCAATGAACTTATCCTGCCGGGCTGCCAGGGCAAATACATCGTCCAGCCTGGTCAGGTCGGGATCCGCTAACCGCCCTGCGCAGATCTTAATGCCGTCCGCCCAGGAGATGTCGTCCAGCGGCACTTCCTCATACAGGGCGCAGACCCGGATGCGCACAGGATGCTCCTGCCTCACCTGCTGAAGATAGGCATTCTGGTTGCCATCGATGTATTCCTGGGTCACCACGGCACCGGACACCTGGGCAAAATCCATGTTGGCAAGAAGCCGCTCCACGCTGTTCACGCCATCGGTCATATAGGCTGGCAGCATCTGCCTGACCTCGCCGCCGAACATGCTGCGGCCGCCGCCAAGGCTGTATACAGGCAAGCCATTAACGCGGCCTGCCTGTTTGCGCCATAGGTGAAGATGGGCATCTATCACGGTTCTGTATCCTCCTTACACAGGATCGCTGAAGCGGAGCAGCACTTTTTCCAGCGTGCCATCGTTATGGGTCAGGGCCTCAAAGGCCCGGGCTGTATCCTGTGCTTCATACACGGCGCTGACCATCTTCATCACATCCACCCTGCCGGAGGAAACAATATCGATCAAGGATTCAAAATCTGCCGTATAGGCATTGCGGCTGCCGAAAACGTTCAGTTCCTTCTTCAGGATAATGGAGTGCAGGAAGGTGGTCTCTGTCTTGCCGTTACCGATAAGAATCAGGTTTGCGCCCTGGGCTGCCTGCTCAATGCAGGTCAGGAAGGTGGCGGACTGGCCGCAAGCCTCCACGCACACGTCAAAACCATTGCCGCCGGTAATGGCCTGCAGCTGCGCAGCGGTATCTGCTGCTCTGGCGTTCACTACATGATCTGCACCAAAGGCAACAGCCATATCCAGCCGGCCATTCAGCACATCGCTGACAGTAACTTCAGCTCCCTTGACCCTGGCAGCCAGCAGCGCAAAAAGGCCGATAGGCCCCGCGCCCATGATCAGCAGCTTGTCGCCGGGCTTGACCTGAGCACGGCTCAGGGCATGCTGGCTGATGGCAAAGGGTTCGATCAGCGCCAGCTGCCGGGCAGACAAACCCTTGCCCGGAATGATGCGGCTCACAGGCATACGGATATATTCGCAGAAAGCGCCGTCCCGCTGCACACCCATGGTCTGGTTGTCGGTGCAGGCATTGACCAGACCCTTGTGGCAGGCGTAGCATGCACCGCAGTTGAAATAGGGGTTGCAGGTAACAATATCGCCAGCCTTCAGGCCTTTGCTGTTTTCGGGAATGCTGATGATTTGTGCGGAAAACTCATGACCGGGAATGCGGGGATACGTTGTAAATGGCTGATTGCCAGTGAAGGAAGCCACATCCGCGCCGCAGATGCCGCAGTAAAGTATCCGCAGCAGCGCCTCGCCTTCCTGGACGACAGGCACCTCCATATCGACAACTTCAATTTCGTACGGTTTGGCAATGGTTACAGCTTTCATGTTGCAAATACCTCTTTTCATCGGCTCGTGTCAATGTAATCCCTGTTCCAGATGACAGCTGTTTTCAGTGGCGCGCCCTTGCAATAGATCCTGTTGCGATAGGCAGCGATGGGGTCAGCAGTAAATTCTTCCCGCTCAATCAGCCCGACAATCTCATCGTAATGGCTGCAGGCAAGCATTTCGATGGCCTGCTCCATATGATCCTGACGGAAGTTGATGGAGCCGAAGATTAAATGGTTCTCAAAGCCGAAGGGCATGGTATCGTACGAAACCTGCGGCCCCAGTGAGAAGCTGTTGTATATGCCGTTGCAGCCCAGCACCTTATGCTGGAAAGCAATCTGATGATCCACATTCGTACCGCTGGCACCAATAAACATGGTGGCACGGCCACCCAGCGCAGCGATGATGGCAGCGGCCAGCTCCTCGTTGGCAGCAAAGCTGTTCTGGATGTAGGTTGCGCCGGTCTGCTGCAGGGCAAAGCGTACCTGCAGGCTGTCGGGGTCATCCAGGCCGACAAAGGCCAGCCTGGCCTGGGGGTGCTTTTGGTGGATCAGATCGCCGATGAACATACCCGTAGTGCCAAGGCCAAAGACCACCGTGCGCTGGAAGATTTCGTCCGCAGCGATTGTGCGGCCCTGCTCCAGGCTGCAGTGGTGGCGGCGTGCACTCTGGCGAAACCAGTGGGCGCTGCCCAGGTCCTCCATGCGCTCCAGTTGAAACAGCATACAGGCAAAAGGATCCGGGAAGACCATCTTCTTGGCGAAGGACAGGTCCAGCCTGCCATTGTTTACAGCCCCATCCGGGATCGGCAGCAGCATATCGGGATTGACGTACATATCATCGCAGAAAAGGCCGTCGGCCTGATCGCAGCCGTATTCAAAGTAGGTTTCGTCCTCGGTGTAGCGGGTGGGATCGATGCTGTCGCCGCCGCGGATAAGCACAATGGCAAAACGGTTTTCCGAGGGAACCCACACAACGCCTTCATGGCCGTTGATCAGGCGGTTGGTGCCGGGGGGAAACTTCTTGCCCAACAGCTCTTTGCTGCCCATGTGCATCAATTCATTGTCCGTGCCGCAGAAGCCCACCAGCACCGGGTGTACCAGAATACCTTCCTTTGCCGGCTCGCCACGCAGGCGCTGCCGTGGCGGGTTGATTAGCTCCACCTCGCCATAAACAAGCGGCTTTGCCGGATTATTCTGAAAATAAGTACCGACTGTTTTCATGTTCACACCTCCTGATGGTCCAGGTGAACAGCAATAGCCTCGAAGGGAGCCTTAATCTCAATGGTCAGAAGGCCGTTTTCCAGGCTGATGGTGTTATCCTCGCTGCACATGGCCCGGCGGATGTGCTTGCCCTGCACTGGCAGCTGAATCCTTTCAGGCAGCTGCCCGCCGAAGGTATGCACGGTGACCAGGGACTCACCCTCCGTAGCGCGGACGATTCCCTGCCATCCCTCGGGGTGCCGCCAGGAGGAGGATACAGCGCCATGGAAGGTGCTCACACCATCGCGGATAATATCCCGTACAGCCTTGTAGAAAGCGATACCCTCGTCCACTTTTTTCCACTGCTGAGCATTCAGGTGTAGCACATCACCCGAAAGGCACATCACACCCAGAAAGGTGTTGATGAGTGAATAGTTGATGCGGCGCAGACTGTCGGCAGCACGGAGTACCGCCCAAATCTGGCTTTGCCCGGGGAGGATCAGCCGGTGAAGCTGCGCAGCAATGATGGGGATCTCCGGGCATTCGTGGGCATCGGAGAAGGAGGCCATATCTGTTGCTGCCATGAGGGAAGGTTCCAGGCGATGCCCGCCAGAGGCACAGTTTTCAATATACAGGTGAGGCATGGCTTCCCGCATGGCACGGAAAAAGCGCAGCGTACCCTGCATATTTCGGCGTAGTCCCTCGCCCAGGCTGTCAGGGTCATCGCAGCCCACGCCAATACAATCGTTATAGTCTACCTTGATGTAGTCGAAACCGCAGTCCTTGAGCAGCCCGACAACTCTTTCCGACAGATAGGATTGCACCCGTTCCTGCCGCATGTCAAGAAAACGGCGGTTGTCTGTATCGATTACCACACCTCGGCGCTTGAGCAGCATGTCTTCCTGGTGGAAGATGTCCGCACCCCGGGCACAGGTTTCCGGCTCAAACCAGATGCCGGGCTTGAAACCGGCTTCGCGGATGGCGTTGGTCGTAGCTTTCAGCCCCTGGGGGAAAAGACGATCCTCATTGGGTATCCAGTCCCCGCCGCAGTCGCTCCAGCCGCCATCTCCCTTGGCATACCAGCCCGCATCCATGACCATGAAGTCAATCCCGTGCCCCTTGAGGCATTGGGCGATCTCCACCATGTTCTTGTGAGAGGGCTCGCCCCAGGTGGTGCAGTATTCATTGAAGAGCACCGGAAGGGGCACATCGCGGCGAAGCCAGTTTTCCTTCTGGATCGTCTGCAGCCGCTGAGAGACAGCATCCACACCGCAGGTGCCCACGGTAACGCAGCACTCCGGTGTTTCAAAGGATTCACCGGGCTGGAGTGTCTTGCACCAATGGCCATAGTCCTCGTCCGGAAGGCCCATGGACATACACAGGCCATCGTCCTTGCGGCGGATCTCTGCCTGCCAGGAGGAGGGACAGGCTAGCTGCATGGCCCAGGTAACGCCTGCTGAGACATCCTCGATCGCCATGAAGGGGAACCACTGGCGCACCGGCAGGGAGCCTACCTGCCCGAACTTTTCCACCCGCAGGGCATGTCCTGTCCAGGAGCGTTCCAAATGAAGATCCTCGAGGCTCTCGCTTTGCAGACGGCCCTCAGCGCTCCAGGCGCTGCGAGCGCGATGAATGATGATGGCCCCGTGAGCGTCACCTGGGGCAAAAGGCGTTATCTGTCCCATGTTGGCGCTGGTAAGCATGTCCAGGCAAAGGGGCGCTGCCGTATTGTTTTCAAACACTGTTACGATGCGCACAGCCTGCAGGCCTTCGTGCCAGGTAAGCAGGTGGTGTGCAATGCGGCCTGCGCCATCGGAAAGTGTGGTGACGATGGTTTCTCCCTGCACTTTCTGGCAAGCCAGCGTCATGCGGGAAGATGCGGGTGTTGTAGCCATGCTGTGCCCATTGCCATAGCCGTTGGGCAGCTGATCTCCCCGGGTATGGCATTGCACCAGTGGCTCAACAGCCCAGTTCTTGTCCAGCACATCGCAGGCTTTACAGGCTGGAATCAGCATCATGCCCACATGGCCGCAGTCGTCGGTCACATAACGCAGGAGCATATCACCCAGGGGATACTCACGATACAGTTGCATACCGAAACCTCCTTATTCCAGGGTGAAAGACAGCAGCGTGGCGCTGCCGTTGCCGTGATAGGTCAGATAGATTGCCTGAATGCCATCAGGAATGCTTACATCAGCAGAAAAATCTGTCCAGATGTTGGTAAACTGCAGCGGAACCCGGGCAAGCTCGGGGCCATCCCAAGCTGTTTTGACGCTGAAATACCCGCCTGCATACCCCCTGGTGCGCAGGGTGATCCTCGTCACACCCTGGCATTCAAAATACTTGAAGCCGCAGGTGGCGGAATCCGTCATATTCATGATGTAGGCAGGCTCCTGGTCACCATCCCGGCCATCCTGGGTAATGCGCGGGAAATGTCCATCCAGCCAGAAGCCATTCTTGCCTGCTCCACCTGAGTACATATTCTCATCCCGGGTAAACAGATTGCAGGCGATGTAGGCAGGGTAGGTCCCCTTGCCCTTGAGCGGACCTCCGTTAAGGCCACAGGAGGTCATTTCCACCTGGGGAATGGAGCCGTCCGGCAGAAGGTGTACACGTTCTGCCATGCCCTGACGGCTGAAGTTGGTGCCATCGGTATGGCGGTGATAGAAGATGTAGTACGCCTCGCCAATCTGTACCAGACCGCCGTGGTTGTTTGCCCCATAGTACATGGGCTTTTCTGCAGGCTTATAGGTGGAAATGCCAATGTCGTTGTTGCTGATAATCACGCCGCCATAGGTAAAGCCGTGGTCAGGATAACGGCTGGTGGCGTAGCAAAGCTCATGCATAACCACAGAGGAATACACAAAATAGTACAAATCTCCAAACTTCCGGATCGAGCTGGCCTCGAAAAATTCGTGGCCCTCAAACCCAGAGCCTGCAGAGTAGGCACCGGAGGGGACAAGCGTGCGTGGCGTCTGAATCACGGTGAGCATATCCTTGTCCAGCACAGTCACCATGGGGCCATGGCGGGTTTTGTCATGCCCCCAGCAAAAGCCTGTATAGAGGTAGGTCTTATTGCCTTCGGTAATCACACCGGGATCAAACTGAGGCTCATCGCCATCCATATTGCCAAGGAGCGTGCCGTTGGGATAATGCACATAGCCGTAGAACTGATACTGTCCAGCGGGTGTATCGCACACCGCGACAGAAACAATGCTGACATGATCCAGCACATAGTACAGATAGTATCGACCGTCGGGCCCCTGGGTCACATCGGGTGCGTAAAGGCACATGGAACCATCCTTGTTAAGGGGATCGGCAGTTTTGGGATAAATCACACCCTCGTACCGCCAGTCTGCCAGGTTATCCACGGGAGCAGACCAGCAGACGTAATCATTCAGACAGTAGACATGCCCACGGAACTGGTCGTGAGAGCCATAAACATACACGCGATCACCAAAGACATGGGGTTCGCCGTCGGGGGTGTATTCCCAGCTGGGAAGGTAAGGATTATAGGCTTGCATGGCACAACGTCCTTTCTTTTATGTAATGTTAATGATGACTTTCGCTTCCTTCAGGCCTTCCGCACGGCACATGACGGCCGCGCTGCCCTGTGCGCCGGGGATCACGCGGAACACAGCCTGTACATGTCCCGCATCCATGGCGTGGCAGGAGCTGGAGTAGTTCTCTGTCGTTTTGATAGCGCCGCTGCCGGCACCCATAAACACCATGCCGCCCTCAACCGAGAAAGAAACTTCCCGGCCGTTTTCCAGGATGGGCAGCCCCTGGGAATCCGTAAGCTGTACATCCACAAAGACAAAATCATCAATGCTGCTGTCCAGGGTAGGCTTGTCCGGCGTCAGGTGCAGCGCCCGCTGCTCATCGGGCGTCTGCACGGTGTGCCGGGCGCCTTCCTTTCCGGAGGAGTATTCCACCGCTGTGAGCCTGCCGGGCTGATATGGGATTTCAAAACTCGCCTTGTATTCGCAGGCTTTGGCCCGGGCCATTTCCAATCCGTTAACGAGCAGCGCTACCTCCTCGGCCCGGGTGTAAACAGTGACACGGGCAGGCTTGCCCTCCCAGCCGGGATAGTTCCAGTATTCCTGCACCAGCGGCCAGCCCCACCACATGGGGTATACCTTGTGGCTGTACAGGGCGGGATCCTCCACTGCCAGGTAAGGCCGTTCGGCAATCCCCCACACACAGTCGCGGTAATAAGATCGGGGTTTCTTGCGGCAGCACACATCCAGATCGCCGCAGCCGGAAAGACGATAGGGATAGTCAGCCAGCATCCACGGGCGCTCATCCACCTCAGTGCGGCCAACACCCACCTCGCCCAGGTAGTCCACGGCAGTCCACATAAAGTCACCGATGACCCAAGGGCATTTCTTTACGATTTCCCACCCATGGAAAATATCGCAGCCCACTGTTTCGGTGGCGCAAATAATCCGCTCCGGGAAGGCAGCGTGATCCTTTTCCAGACGATCGCGCATGTAGTTATATCCAACAATATCCAGCGGGCTGGCGTACTCTTTTGTGGCAGCAAGGAAATAGTCCTGTTCCTTCAAAAGATTGGCCTCTATACCGTTTACATTTCCCTGCGGCGAGACATTGTTCAGCGCATTGGTCACCGGGCGCGAGGAATCAAGCTGGCGGAAATACTCTGCCAGTTCCCTTGCCAGCTGATTGCCGCCGGAATGCCCGTCCCGCTCGGGGATCTCGTTGCCGGTAGAATACATGATCACGCAGGCATGGTTACGGTCACGCCGCACCATGGCCTCTATATCGGTGCGCCAGGTCAGGTCGAAAACGATGCTGTTGTCATAGGGCATTTTGGGTTCGCGCCACATATCAAAGGCTTCGTCCATCACCAGCATACCCAAGCGGTCACAGGCCTGCAGCAGGGCATCGGAGGCGGGGTTGTGTGCACTTCGGATGGCATTGAATCCGCTGGCCTTCAGTGCGCGGATCTTGCGTTCTTCCACCTTCAGGTAGGAAGCTGCACCCAGAATGCCGTGATCGTGATGGATGCACCCGCCCCGCAGCTTGATGGACTTTCCATTGAGCAAAAGTCCTTCCTGCGCATTCCAGGCCAGGGTGCGCAGGCCGTAAGCCATGGTGCTCTCATCGGTAATCATCCCGCCATCCAGCAGCTCGATCCTGGCCTGGTAAAGGTAGGGATCCTCGTCTGACCACAGCCGGGGTGAAGCGACATGCAGAACAGCCTCTGCCTGCAGGGTGCACCCGGGGGCAATCTCCACGGGCACAGCCTGGCTTGCAACAGAGCCGCCCCGGGCATCCATAAGCGTCACACGAACCTTGCGTCGGGCAGGTTCGCCCGTTTCGTTGCAGACCTCCACCCGGGCTGTTATCTGCGCAGCTCCGTTCTTCAGTTCGGTCGCCAGTGCAGCGCCGCGCCAGGGCAGGAAGACGTGATCCTGTACCAGCAGCTCCACCCCGCGGAAGATGCCTGTGCCCGTATACCAGCGGGAATTGGGTATATCCCTGTTGGCGGCAGAAACACGGATCAGGTTGTCGCCTTCATGCAGGAAGGGAGTCAGATTGCATTGAAAAGCAGTATAGCCATAATGCCCGCGGTGAACGAGCCGGTGGTTCACCCGCACCACTGCATTGTGATATACGCCATCAAAGGCCAGGGAAATTCGCTTGCCCAGCCATGCTTCATCAAGGGTGAGGGTCTTCTCGTATTCGGTGGAGCATCCGGGATAATATGCGCCTGCATGGCTGGAGATGTTATCCGCCGCCGTATCATAGCGGATGTTATCATCGTGGGGAAGATTCACCTCGCGGGGTGTGCGGGGCAGGTGCCACTCTTCCGGCTCCGGTGTGGGATAGGTCATCCAGGATCGATTGAAATCAAAAATCACGGTTTATCACCTCGGTGTAATTGAATCAAGCCTGATATAGGCAGGGTGAAGCTGTTGACAATACAGGCTGATGCAGGGCGGTGCATCTTTCACGGCAATGGTCTGCCCTGGGGGAAGCATCTCCATCATTTCGCCGTACAGGCGCAGCTGAACAGCTCTTCGGTGAATTTCGCAGGGAGCAGGATCGCTGAAGAATTCCTCGCTGAAGGCAAGCACAACGCTTTCCGGAAAGACAAACTCATTTAATCGTCCGGAGAAAAGCTGCTGCATCTGTGAGTCCCAAAGCGTCAGCATGGGCGGCTCGGTTTTGTGAGCTGTTTTTTTTCGCCAGTGGAACAATGTAATCACCTCATTTCACAACCCATGCATAGATCAGCACACCAGCCATCACTACAGCGGTAAGGAGCTTAATCGCCGGCATGCGTTTGAGCAGCCAGTCGGATGCAGTCATTGTCCTGCGGGCACCGGCCACCAATGCCAGCATGACCGCAGAGGGTATCAGGAACGCCACGCTGTAGATGACCAGCGGCAGCGATGTTCCCCGGCCCGCATTGGCCATGAGCACCGCCACATACACTTGCCCGGCACACATGAATTCGCCGGCAGCAATCAGCATTCCCAATGCCAGAGCACTCAGCCCCAGGGCCTTGCCGGAATGTGTCAGACTGTGCTGAATCCTTTGGCGGATTCTACCACGCAGAACAGCAGGGAGCTGGTTTCGAATATGGCCATATTGCTCCGCCCGGGCATTGAAAGCATCCATCAGGTTCAGCACGATCAGCACTGCGCCAATCAGTGTAACCACCACGCGGACAGCGGCTGGCAGCCAGGAGGGAGCATACAACGCCCACAGCTGTGCAAAGCCCAGGCCGATCAGCAGGTATACCACCAGCTTGCCGGCCAGGTAGATGAATCCATAGCCTAGAACACTGCGCCGCATGGAAAGAAGAATGCCTGCCATTACCAGCAGCATGGAAAGTGCACATGGGTTCAACCCTGCCGCAAGACCCGCCAGCGCAGCTCCGAAAACAGACAGCGTGTTGTCGCCTGGTGCATCGGCTGATTCGTCCACCTCGAAACGAGGTGTGTTCATTGCTGCACCGGAACGAAGCAATGGCAAAAACTCTTGCTGGATGGCATCTTCTCCAGCCAGCACAGTTGAACCCATGAGAATCACAGGAGCCTTGCGCTGCTGGTCGGGAACCTGATACAATGCAAACAGCGCCATGGCTGCAGCCGGATCTGCACTGAGGTTGATCTCCTGTACCTCCACCTGGGAGGACACCAGCTGCCCATCTATTTCCACGGGGACGATGGCGGGATGTTGTTCCACGGTTTTGCTTGCGCTGGCGCAGCTGCTGCAGGCTGCTGCTGTAAGAAAATACACCACGCTGCGATGATCCCTTACCGCTGTGCCGAAGCGAGCCTCCAGCCCGCTGGTGATGGAAGCTGCACCTGCGTAACCCTTACCATCCATGATCAGCAGCGGCAGCCGTTTGTCCGCATCGCTCCACCCCGCAGTAGCCTGGTCGTAAGCAGCGCGTCCTTTGGTGTGATAGACATTGTAGAAAACAACCTCGTGGCCAGAAAGCTCCTGCCCTGTCAGGCGGTGGAATTCCGCAGCAAAATCATCCTCCGGCGTGCAGCTTTCACAAGCGTTGAGATAAAAATACTGCAATGGTTCCTTCTCAGCTGCAGCTGTGCCAACCAGCAAGCACACCAGCAGCACCAGCAGCATTTTTGTTATTCTCACTGGACAGGCCCCCTTTCTCAGGTTACAGCTTCACGGTGATTTCTTCACCGGTATACACCAGGGAAGTTGCCTCCCCGCCGAAACGATGCAGCAGCAGATGGCAATCCTGACGCATGTCCGGGAAGCTGCCCTGACGAGCCCCCAGCGTTAACAGCCCGAGGGTATCATTCCAGTGCATGCTGATGCGCACACTCTCGCCTGCCTCATAGCCATAGCCATCGCCTGCATCGTTATACAGGGTGAAATCCCCGTCCATACCTGGATAGACGATGATTTCCAGCGGGAGCCTGGATTGCGCCTGGGTGGAAGCCGCCACGCTCCCCCAGGGCAGGATTGACCCGGCGCGGACATACATGGGGATCACATCCAGCGGCGCCCGTGTAAGTATGGTTTGCCCGCCTTCAAACCGCTGGCCGGTATGCAGCTCATACCAGACGGAACCTGCAGGAAGATATACATTTTCTGTATTGTTATACTGCGTCACTGGAACAGAGCCGGGCAAAAAATGCATGGGACGGGTCACCGGCTTAACAAGCAGTGCATCACCCAGCATCATCTGATCATCCAGCTGCCGCAAGGCCCTGTCCTGCGGGAAAACCAGCGCGGGGATCCGCAGCATGGGGATACCGGCAGCGTTTGTTTGGGCCATGAGCGTGTAATAATACGGGATTAGCTGATAGCGCAGGCGAATGGCCTTTTCAATAGCGTCATAGAAAAGCTCACCTTTTTCGCCAAAACGCCAGATCTCCCTGGGCGTACCGGTGCCGTGGGCACGCATCATGGGCAGGAAAACCGCATACTGTGCCCACCGGACGAACAGCTCCCGGTAGCCCAGGTCATCCACGCCGGCGTCGAAGTCCCCTTCGTAGAACCATGGCGCCCAGTTGCTGTTGGGGAAGAAAGCCCCGATATCCGTGGACCAGTAGGGTTCGCCTGTGGCGCAGAAATTCATCCCCTCTGGAATGTGACGGCGCAGCGTCTCCCAATTAGCGGATACATCGCCGCTCCAGGTTACGGTAGCGTAGCGGTGCTGTCCGGCATAGGAGGAGCGAGTCAGGTTACAGACACGCTTTTGCCCGGTTACGCCACGTTGACCTGAGTAGATCCCCTGGGCGTGAAAAAGGCTGAAAAGGCTGATCTTTGCCGGGTCGAGATAGCGCTTTGCCTCATCGGTATTCTTGCGGGCGCGAAGGAAGGCAGCAGGGCGCACAGTGCCATTCCAGTCGCTTTCAAAGGGCTCGGTGCAATCACACCACCAGGCATCCACACCATAGGCAAACAGGTTTTCGTTTGCCTGTTTCCAATACAGCTCCCTGGCCCTGGGATCAAAGGCATTATAGATCAGCTGATTACCCAGCATAAATCCGTTTTCCAGCATTTCATGGCGGTCGGCATTGTGCTCACCCTGCATGGACGGCCAGATGGAAATCATGAAGTGCACATCCATATCATGCAGGCCCTGGATGAAGCCGGCAGGGTCGGGGAAACGCTCCCTGTCGAAGGTTTTCCAGCCCCACTGGCCCTGAGGCCAGGATTGCCAGTCCAGCACGATCATGTCCATAGGAATATCACGGCGGCGATACTCAGCCGCTACGGCCAGCATCTCCGCTGCATCTACATAGCGTTCTTTTGACTGGATGTAGCCCAGGGCATATCTGGGCAGCATGGGTGCCGCACCTGTCAGAAGGCGGTAGCGCTCCATTAACGAAGCATAGCTGCCATCACCATAGAAGAAATACCAGTCCAGTTCATCAGCACAATCAGCCCACAGGCTCATGCCGTGCTGTTCGTCCTGGAAGGACATCATGCACCCCATGTCAAACAGCAGACCCCATCCCTTGGTGGAAACCAGTACCGGTACCACAGCCTTCATATTGTGCTGGTAGAGCAGCTGGGATTTGCCGCGCAGGTTACCGTAGCCCTCTTCGTGTGAGCCCAGACCATATATGGCTTCATCTGCCTCCAGCACAAATCGCTGAATGCACTCATACCCGGTGCGGTCCTCCCAGGTGCGGCTGGGTGTGGCCCAGGCCCGGGCACCATCCACACTTTGCCCCTGTTCCACCTGCGCGTTCTCATAGCTGTGGAGAACAACAGGGATCTCCTGCAAGTCGCAGGGACGGCGGTCGGGCTCCTGCAGAAGGATATTGCCTGCTTCATCAAGGAAAGCCAGCGAACCGGTAGATTTGGAAGCACGGACAGTAACCCCATCGCACACAAACAGCAGGGAGCTATCGTTCTCACCGATACTGGCCATGGCCTTATCTGTGTACACGACAACAGGACTCGCCGTATCGAGAAAGGAATCACGACGGGTGCGGGTGATGCGGACCACGCCATGGCTGATGGCGCTGATACGGGTGGATACATGGCGATGGTTCAGATACATTTCATGCTGCACGGATAAAGCCTCCTTAAGGAAGATTGGATAAAAAAGTTGCGGACTGCCCGTTTTGGACAGTCCGCAACGGCTAAACGTTACTTGGACAGACTCTGTTGATAGGAATCGAAAGCGTCCTGCATGACCTTGATATAGCCGTCAACGTCCATCTTGTTCAGCTCAGCCAGGTAAGCGTCCCAATCGGCTTCAATATCCATGTCGCCGGTAATGAAGCGGATGGTAGCAGAGTTGGCGTAAGCACCCACAGACAGGGTGTATTCGGCAATCTGCTTGGACTGCGTTTCGGTATAGGGCATGTTGGGCACGATGGAAGCCACGTCAGCGGCATACTCGTGGTAAACCTGGGCAGCCCGATACAGCACAGCCTCCACGTTCAGATCGGGGTTCTCCACGCCCTCGCCCTCGCGCATCTCAGCGGTGTCGCAGCGGATAGCGCCATCAGCGTCCCAGGTAGCATCCTCGAAGCTGTAGCCATAGGCAGCCCAGTCAACGGAGCCGTCTTCCTTGGTCTTTTCGGGGAAGAGCTTCACCCACTTGGAGGTGCCGCCGCTCAGGCTGGGCAGTTCATCCGTCCACTTCCAGCTGATGCCTTCCACGCCGGAGGTCTGCACGCGGTTGCCTTCCTCGGAAGCCAGCAGGTCGAACATGGCAACGGCGATCTCGGGATACTCGCACTCGGAAGAAACCAGGCCTACGCAAGTGCCGAAGTAGTTATCCAGGCTGGTGAAAGCCAGCTGCACGCCATCGGGGCCCTTCAGCGGGGGCAGCAGAGTCCAGTTCTGCCATTCGCCGGGCTGTTGGGACCAGAAGTTGCCATTCTCAGGCATGGGGCCGCCACCCATCACAGCAACGAGGTGATCTTCGTTGTCCATGGTGGCATTGCACTGGTCAGCAGTCTGGGTATAGGTCTGGGAATCCAGCAGGCCTTCCTTGTAGAGCTTGTTCATATAGCGAAGGGCATCACGATAGGCAGCGCTCTGCAGGTTGTAAACAATTTTGCCGTCATTCACCACAAAGCCACCGGCGATGGTGGGGTTGGTGTTGGAAATGAAGTTATTGTTCTGCACGAAGGCGTTGGAGATGAACACGAAGGGGTCGGTGGCCCAGCCATCCAGATAACCGCTCATCGGGATCTCATCAGCCTTGCCGTTGCCGTTGGGGTCCATGGTCTTGATCTTCACCAGGAAGTCGTACAGCTCATCGGTGGTGGTGGGAATCTTGCCATCGTTGAGGGAATCAACCCAGGGCTGATAGATCCACACGCGGGCCTGGTGGCTGCAGTGGAAGCACTCGTTGGTATCGCCGTAGGTATAAATGTTGCCATCGCTCATGGTCAGGTCGCCAAGGCGGGCGGGAGACAGATCGTTCAGCTTATTCCAGTTGGGGCTGGTCTCCAGGTACTTGTTCAGCGGGATAACGACGCCCTCCTGGCCATACAGCATGCACTCAGCCTTGCTCCAGCGGGTGTTGATGAACACGTCGGGCAGCTTCTCGTTGCCATACAGCATCAGGTTCAGCTTGGTCTTGCCGTCCTCGCCGCTGCCGGCGTAGACAAAATCAAGATTGATGTTGGTCTTTTCCTTGATCCACTGGGTAACATAGTTGCTTTCGTAGTTCACGCCGCCCTCCATACCGAGAACGAACGCTGTCAGGGTCACTTCCTCCTCCAGGGGGAAGACAACCTCTGCTGTTGCGGCGGTGACGCTGAGCATCATCACCAGGGCCAGCAGACATGCCAGGAACCGCTTAGTCATGGGAAAACCTCCTTTTGTTTCTATTGCAACCGGAATGCGCCGAGCTCAAGCACATCCGGTTAAGCCCGTGAAGAATGAGAATCAGCCCTTTACAGAGCCAATCATGACGCCCTGTACAAAGTACTTCTGGATGAAGGGATAAAGGATCATCAGCGGCAGGGCAGAGATGATGATGGTACCATAGCGCAGGATTTCACTCAGCTGCTGGTTCCTGTAATACAGTTCGGGGTTGGCGGCAGCCTTGGTAAAGTCCACATTGGCCATCAGCAGGATTTCGCGCAGAATCAGCTGCAGGGGGAATTTTTCCTTATTGTTGAGGTATATCATCGGGTTGAAATAGCTGTTCCAGATGCCAATGGCAATCCACAGCACCAGCACCGCCATGATGGCCTTGGACAGGGGCAGCACGATGGAAATCAGAAAGCGGAACTCACCGCAGCCATCCAGCTCGGCAGACTCATGCAGCTCATTGGGGATGGAAGTGATGAAGAACGTACGCGCCACAATGACATTATAGGCGCTCAGTGCTGTGGGCAGGATGATCGCCCAAATGGTGTTCATCAGCCCAAGACTCACGATGAGCATGTAGTTGGGCACCAGACCGCCGTTAAACAGCATGGTGAACAGGAACAGCATCATAATGGGCTTGCGGCCGATCAGTGAAGAGCGGGACAGCGGATACGCAGCCAGAATGGTGAGAACCAGACCCAGAAGCGTACCGGAAATGGTGTACAGGAAGGAGTTGGCGAAGCCAGTCCAGATATCCCTGTATTCCAGAATAGCCTTGTAGCCATCCAGTGTAGGATCAACGGGCAGCAACGTCACCTTGCCGGAGATCAGCGCCTGACCGGAGGAGAAGGAACAGCTGATGATGTAAACAAACGGATACAGCACAACAATCAGAAACAGCGCCATGAGAAGGTAGTTGACTGTGTAGACAATCTTGTCTACGGTACAATCGTGGATCTTGTTTTTGATGGCTTTCATGCTCATTCACTCCTTCTTACCAGAATCCGTTTCCGGTTAGCTTGTTGGCCACCTTGTTGGAGACCATGACCAGCACCAGCCCCACCAGAGACTGGAACAGGCCAATGGCCGTGCCATAGGAAAAGTCCGGCATGGAGGCGGCCAGGGATACCTTGTAGGAGTAAGTGGAAATAACCTCGGACATGCTCAGGTTATTCTGGTTCTGCATGGCCAGCACCTTCTCGTAGCCCACACCCAGAATGCTGCCCATGTTGAGGATAAGCATGATCGTTACCATGGGAGCGATGGTGGGCAGGTCGATATGCCACACACGCTGCAGCACATTGGCGCCATCGATGGTGGCGGCCTCATGCAGCTGAGGATCCACACTGGAGAGGGCTGCCAGGTAAATGATGGCGCCAAAGCCAACGCCCTGCCACACGCCCGACCATACATACAGGTGGGCAAACGCATTCGGATCAGCCAGGATGTTGCTCTGAGTCATCGAATAGTAGATACGGCCCAGCGCACCTGTGCGGGTGTTGAACAGCATGTTGACCATACTGGCGATAACGATGGTGGAAATGAAATAGGGGAAGTAGGACATCATCTGTACGGTCTTCTTGAACTTCACGTTGCGGGTGTAGTTCAGGCTCAGGGCCAGAATGACCGCCGTGGGGATGTTCACCAGCAGCGAGTAGATGGAAAGCACCAGCGTGTTGCGCAGCGTGGAGGCAAAATTGTAATTGCTGAAGAAGCGAACAAAGTTTGCCATGCCGCCCATATCAGCCCAGGGACTGCCGAAGATACCCTTGCGGAGCTTGAAGTCCTTGAAAGCCATGACGGTGCCGCCCATGGGAATATAGTTGAAAATAATGATGAAAACCACCGGAAGGATAAGCATCACATAGAGCTCCCAGTGCTTCCTCATATACTTGCCCCAGTTGCGCTTACGCTTTGCGTGAACCATCACCCAAACCTCCTTGCTTGAGAAAAAGTATGTTCTCTGGTGTTCCGATGGCAAAAGCATAGCACACGTCGGTTGAAAAAGATATATACAATTCATTATCAGGCGTTTTCATTTTCCCCGGATGCATACGCTGCACGGCTTTTGCAGCACTTTCAGGCAGGGCGCGCGCAGCTGTGGCAGGCGGACCTGAAGTTGACCCGAAATGCAGCATGTTATTCCCATCTACAATTTATTGGATATATACAAAATTGAAATCATGCGATAAAATATAAGGGAAGTCGGTGCTGTGAGTATCATCTGCACAGAACGAAAAGAGCGTTTCCAGCATAATTGGCAAATACCGTATAGAGGGGTGAATGAGATTGAGCAGCTCAAAATGGCGTTTTGCTTTGCGTGAGATCATTCGAAACAAAAAAGTCGTGCTGTCGTTGCTACGCTCGTTTGCGCTGGTCTTTATCATACCGTTTCTGGTCAGTATCATGTTTTATCTGTCATCGCTCCGGCAGGCACAAAACAGTGCCATCGACATGAACAACCAAATTTTGTCGTCCGCCTCCGACCGGGTGGATCTGCACTTGCAGGAGGTCAACAATATCGCCCATGAAATTGTCCATAGTCCTGCCGTCCGCACCTTTCAGGGAAAGACAACCGGTTTTTCCTATCCTAATTCATATAAGCTGATTGAGGTCCGCGAGAGGCTGGGCAATTATTCCATGACGCAGAATTTTGTGGATCAGTATTTTATTCTGTTCAATGCCTCGCAGATTGCGATGAACAATGCCCTCATATATACATATGATCAGTTTTTCACGCAGTATCTGGTTTTCCCTGAGGATATCCGGGAGAGCATGGTGCAGGCTGTCCTCAACCGTACGCTGCACACCGGTCTTCATCCTGCGCAGGATATCACCATTCTGGGGGAAACCGGCCGCTATTTGATGCTCCTGCAGCCCTTGTATGATCTGGGTGACGGTTATCTGTGCATCCTGATTAATGAAGATACGTTCACCTCCATGTTCAAGAGCATCAATCTGGGTGATACCGGGTGTGTATATGTGCTGGGCCGCAGAGGCGAACTTCTGACGAGCGTAATCGGCTCCGCATGCGACCTGCACGCCACCCGCGAGGCGATTGAGGATTATGTTCAGCATAACCCTGAACAGGCAGCCTTCACCCTGACCACCAATGACAAAATGCTGGTCAATCACCTGTATACCGCCGCAAACGGCCTGATCTTTGTTTCTGCACAGCCCATGGATATTGTGCTGGAGGAGGTGAATCTCCACCGCGGCCTGATGCTGATCGGGATTGCTGCATCGCTCATCATTGGCCTGCTTCTGTGCTATTATCAGGCAAGGCAGCTGTCAACCCCCGTGCTCTCCCTGATGGATGCACTGGGCCTGCGCGAGGGCGATTCCAGGGAAGTTCTCAACGTTGTTGAGGATATGGTGATCGCCCTGCGAACCAACAACGAAGGCCTTACCAAGCTGGCCCAGGAGCACCGGTCGCTACTTCGCTCATCCTTTGCCAGCCGCCTGCTTCGTGGTTCCTTCACATCGGATGCGGAGGCCCTTCGCATATGCCAGTATGTCTGCCCTGAAAATGCCAATTTCACCTTCGTTCACACGCTGCTGCTCCATTTGCAGGCACCCGCCCTTGAGGAGAACGAGGAAAAACGGCTCAAGCTGCTGGGCACGATGAAACTGGCCCTGAAGGATGTTCTGGAAACGGTGCTCCCTGGCTGCCTTTCCTACGACCTGGACGAAGAAACCCTGGCGCTGATTATTTTTGATCGGAATCAGGAAGAAATTGATATGTTGTATCAGCAGCTGCTATCTGTTTGTCCGCCATACCTGCGCGATAATCTCAGCGCTTTTGGCGGCAGGAGACGCAATCCGCCTCTGCCCAAGGTCGCCCGTTCCTTCGAGTCGGCCCGTATCACCATGATAATCCACCAGCTTAACCCCATGGAGCACAGTTCCTCCATCGTTTGGGCGGACAAGAGCCTTGCTACCATGCAATACTTCTTCCCAGCGGATGTGCGCAACCAGCTTATTGAAAGCGTTATCCACGGCGTGCAGAACGAGGTGGAAAACGTGCTGAAGGAGCTCATCCATGTGAATCTGGTGGAGCGTCCCGCACAGCCTGCCATTTT
Source organism: uncultured Faecalibacterium sp. (assembly GCA_964383815.1). Lineage (GTDB taxonomy): Bacteria > Bacillota > Clostridia > Christensenellales > Aristaeellaceae > UBA11524. The sequence goes on from CAYLIC010000015.1 coordinate 36,264, forward strand.
CCGCTTGTTTGTATCCGAATTGCTTTCCACGGCAGTAAGCTGCGTACCGCTCCTGTCCCTGGGCATTGACGAAGAGGATCTGCTGGAGCGCATCGTTGCCATAACAAATGCGCCCGCCAAGCGCCAGTGTGCATTGCTGATGGATTTCTTCCAATTGCTGACCTCCTGTGCTGAGAGCAATCAGTGCAAGAACGCCAGTCAGATCAGCCAGGTTGTGCAGTACATCGAGACGAATTATCGCGACAGTTCGCTTTCCCTGACCAGCATTGCTGAAGCATTCAACCTGAACGCTTCAGTGCTGTCCACAACCTTTAAGCAGCGAACCGGCAAAAACCTTTCTGCCTACCTGGAGGATTTGCGCATCAGGGAGGCGCAGCGGCTGCTCCGCACCACCAACTGGACAATCACCCGCATTGCCGAGGAGATTGGTTACCTTTCCGCCAGCTCCTTCTGCCGTGCATTCCGCCGCAATACGGGACAGAATACATCCACATATAAGTCCCTTGCAGAAGCAAAGGGCAGCAGGGAGGAATCATAATGGCAAAGCTGTGGTATAACGCTCCTGCGGTCAACTGGAATCAGGCGCTTCCCCTGGGCAATGGTCACATGGGTGCCATGTGCTTTGGCGGTACGCTGATGGATCGCTGGCAGCTGAATGACGATACCATCTGGTCCGGCTGTTTCATCGACCGCACGAACCCCAATGCCCGCCAGGGCATCCTCGATGCCCGTGAGTATCTGGCCCAGGGAAAGATCACCCTGGCTGAAGAAACTGTGGAAGAGGCCATTGCCGCCACACCAGAAGGGCAGCGCTGCTATGAACCCTTGTGCGACCTGATTGTGCAGTTCCGCACAGAAAAGCACCCCAGGTTTTCCACGCCTTTCTTTCTTTCCAACCTTAGCGGCCGCGACCTGAGCTGGTTTGAGCCGCAAAGCGGTGTTGAGGATTATTCCCGCACCCTGAACCTGGATGAAGGTGTGCATCGCGTAAGCTACCGGCTGGACGGGCAGGCGTTTCAGCGTGAGAGCTTTATTTCCTATCCGGCAGGTGTGATGGCTGTAAACCTCCAGGGAGGCGCCTGGCGCGCCATGCTGCGCCGCGGCGGCCGGGTGACGGCCCACCGCCAGCTGGACAGCCGCACCCTGTGCCTGGAGGGCGCAACCGGACAAAACGGCGTTTCCTTCTGCTGTGTGGTTCGGGCCATTGGCGCTGATGTCTTTACAGTGGGCGATATGCTCCGCGGCCATGGCGAGGCGGTGCTGCTGCTGGCCTCTGGCACTTCGCTTCGGGATGGTGAAAACTATGCCGCCGTGGCATCTGCCCGCCTGGATGCTGCAGAACAGCTGGGTTATGATGCACTGCTGCAGCAGCACATTGCTGATTTTGCACCTTTGATGGCTGCTTGCCGCCTGCACCTCGCCGGGGAAAACCCGCCCACGCATCTGCCCCACGATCAGCGGCTTGCCCGCCTGCAGGACGATCTGCCGGACCTGGGCCTGGTCAACGATATGTTTGCCTTTGGGCGTTATCTGCTGATCTCCTCCAGCCGCCCGGGAAGCCAGCCTGCCAATCTGCAGGGCATCTGGAATGAGATGTTCAATCCGCCATGGGACAGCAAATACACCATCAACATCAATGCACAGATGAACTACTGGCCCGCCGAGACCTGCAACCTTTCCGACCTGCACCAGCCCTTGTTCGACCTTATTGAGCGCATGGTTCCCCATGGCAGAAGGGTGGCACATGCCATGTACGGCGCCCGGGGGTGGATGGCGCATCACAATACGGATATTTGGGGAGATTGCGCTCCCCAGGACAACTATCCCTCCTCCACCATGTGGCAGATGGGCGCTGCCTGGCTGTGCCTGCATCTCTGGGAACACTATCAGTATACGCTTGACAAGGATTTCCTGGCCAGGTGGTATCCTGTAATGGAGGAAGCTGCCTCATTCTTCATTGATGCACTGATTCCGGATGGAGAAGGCAGTCTGCTGGTAAGTCCCTCCCTCTCACCGGAAAACACATATACCCTCCCCAATGGAGAGACCGGTTGCCTGTGCAACGATGCAGCCATGGATCAGCAGATACTGTACGAGCTCTTTACAGCCGTGATTGAAGCCGGACGTGTGCTGGATCAGGAAACCGGGGCCTATCAGCAGCTATTGCTCCACCTGCGCCCGGTGACCGTTGCGCCGGATGGCCGCATAGCGGAATGGATGTCCCCTGAAAAACAGGAAACCGAGCCCGGCCACCGGCATATTTCCCACCTGTTTGCCCTCTACCCGGGCAAGCAGATTACTGCAGCGAACCCGGATGCTATGGCAGCCGCCCGCAAGACCCTGGAAACCCGCTTGGCCAGCGGCGGCGGCCACACCGGATGGAGCCGGGCGTGGATCATTCACTTCTGGGCCCGGCTGCTGGATGGAGACCTGGCAGGTGAAAATGTACGCCTGCTGCTGAAAAAGTCTACCTTGCCCAACATGCTGGATAATCACCCGCCCTTCCAAATCGATGGCAATTTCGGCTTTACCTCTGGCATTGCCGAAATGCTCCTGCAGAGTCATGAGGGTTTCATCCGCCTGCTGGGCGCGCTGCCTGCCCAGTGGAAAAAGGGCAGCATAACCGGTTTGAGGGCTCGCGGCGGCGTGACCGTGAATATGGAATGGAACGCTGGCCGGCTAACCAGGGCAACACTGACCTTTGCAGCCAGCCAGCGTGTGCGTGTGCATACCACTCAGCCTGTTCAGGTCAGGCACCGCGGCGCAGTGATGCGTGCCGAGTCTGATGCGCAGAGTGTGTTATTCGACGCCACCGCAGGCGAGACGTACGAGCTGGAAAGCATGACTTGAGCATATGTCATTTGCTCAAACTTTGCACCGGTCAAGGCCGGGGTGCATTTGCTTTGCAAATTTCCACCCCTCCCTTGGCTCCCATTTCTACTGCCGGGTGTGACCCATGCCTGACCCTCGTAAGAAAAAATGAGAAAAATGTGAAACACCCCTTGCATTTTTCTCTGCGGATGTGATATATTACCAATGTTGCTTCGAGCAACATGCTGATATAGCTCAGTAGGTAGAGCGCATCCTTGGTAAGGATGAGGTCCCCGGTTCGAATCCGGGTATCAGCTCCACTTGAACCTGTCAGGAATGGCAGGTTCTCTTTTTTGGCCGTTTTTCTGCAATTTTCAAACCAGGAAACTGCAAGCTGGCGACCTCATCTGTTTTTCCGTCAGAGATCCGTCAGTTAGCACTCAATCCGTAGCATTTTCCGATAGCATTTGAGGCATCGATCGCTCCGCTGCGGCCTTTGTCATAATGTTTTAACGTCATCTGAGGGCTAGCATGCCCAAGCATCTGTTGTACTAACTTGAGATCGTGGGGCATCGCGGAGATGTCAGTCGCAACCGTCGTCCTGAATCGCCTTGGCGTGATGGTTTCGCCAAAGTGGGTGTCCCAGTTCACCCGCTTGCGGATTCCGCGGAGCTGGGTGTAGCTTATTGGTTTGGTACCACCGATCATAAATTCATCAGGCCGTCCAGGTTCGGCTAAGTACGCCAAAATCTCCTTAGGGAATGTCAGATCACGGACGCTCGATGCTGTCTTGGTGTAGGGTTTGAATTCGGGTTCATTCCTTGTCGGATGTGTTACTGTGTTGTGGACATGAATCACGCAGTTCTCTAAATCCACGTCCGCCCACTTTAAGCCAAGCACTTCTTCAGGACGAAGCGGTAAACTGATGGAGATTGCGAGCCAAACACGATCCATTGGGCGCTTTATCTCTTCTAAATGTGTCGCCAGGTAACGCATCTGCTCAACAGAGTAAGGCTCAGTGGCGCTTGCGGCCTTCCCCTTAATCTTTACAGAGGAAGATTGCAGTGGATTTCGGGCAATTAGCCCATCATCAATTGCCATTTTAAAGATTTGGTTCAGGACGATCTTGACCTTATTCTTCGTCTCCTGCTTGGCATCATCTGGCATGCTGTTGAAGATCTTTTGCACGTCAGCAGGAGTCACATCCTCTATCATCTTGTCACCAAGGGTTGGATAGATGTGATTATTAAGCTGGCGTTCATACGTGAGCGCCGTTACATTAGCAACGTTCGGTTTGGAGAATACTTCAAACCAGTTCTGGACGTATATTTTAAAGGGGTGCTTCTCACCACCAGAAGCAGCTGCCCCAGCCAGCCGAAGCAACTTGTCCGCGTACTCCTGCTCGGTATCAGCTGTGACCCAGACCTTAACGCCATGCAGCAAAACTTCGCGTCGGATCTTCTTTTTCTTAATGGACATAGTCTCCTAACTTTCCTTGCAAGGAGAATACGGTCTTCTGTTTTCAAGGTTCGCAGATCGAATCCTGTCATCGATCCTATTCAAAGTATAGGTGAGTAGTCTGTTCATTGTCAACCTCCATTTTATAAAGTTGAAAAACCAAAAGGGAAAGCGCCCGCCGCGTGGACGAGCGCCTCCTTTTTTTTACTTGACCTTCTTTGACTTCCAAATTATAATACTATCGGAAGGCGATAGCAAAACTTTCCAAAATATAACCGAAGACGAAAGAAGGCGATGTCAGTCCGTATGACAAGAATTATGGAAAGGAGTGTGTTGTGATGGATGATCTCGTTTCGGGTAAACTTGTCCGCAATCTCAGCAATGTCGCTCACCGGCACCAGCTTAAATGGATCGCGGAAGAACATGATCGTCTGCTTTTGAGAACGCGCCGTTTTCGTCAGAAATTTGCGCTTCATCTCATCAGCGATCGCAGCAAGAATCGGCTCAATCGTCCGACTGTAGTAATTCAGCATTGTCTTATCGTCTGCAGAACCATCCAATATCGACTGAGTGATCCCTAACTGGCTGTATAGCATGCTCGTCAGGTATTCAATCTGCTTCATCAGGTTGTTCTCCACCGGACGGTTCAGCTGCGTAATTCGCTCCGTACCGTCTGTATAGGCAATGCCATATTTTCCATCGGACAACTGTCGTTCAATGTCCAGCCTGCGCTTTTCCGCCTGTTCCCGGCGAGCTTCTGTCTTAATAATGTAAGGAAGCTGAATAATCAGATCGAGCTTGCCGCTGCTGGCCTGCTCGTCAATCGCATCCAGCAGATTCAGCTTGCGAATCAGTCTCTGCATGGTAGAATTGGGTTCGTTCACCACAGCAAACAGCGGGTTTTCAACAATCGCCACCGCCGCCTTTGGCAGAATAACCTCTCTGCGCTGTCCCTCGTCCTGCTTGTAAAGATTGACCCGAACATGCTCTGGATACCAGTCCCGAATCTGACCCGTTCGCATAGTGTAAATCTTGAAATTGCCCGATTCCTCCGGTGTATCATCCGTATCCACAGGTACGATAGCCACACAGCCCTCGTCCAGCATGCTCTGCACAATGTCCTGTCGGAAGGCGCGACCGGTCTGGTCGATGTTGGCTTCCAGTGTCAGGCAGTTGTTCAGTCCCGAGTTGACGGTATCGATAAATCGTCCATCTTCGTCAGTCTTCACGTGCAGAATATCCACAGCCGCCACGTCCATGGCAATCCGGTTATAAACGGATGTTACAATGGAACGCTCATTGCCGCGGCTGAACCGCATGCGGTCAGGCCGATACCCGTAGGATGGACCAAGATTCATGTAACCCTCAGTGGGGTCTTTATTCTTAAACACATTCCAGGCATTTTTGAGCCTGTTCATTACGCCCATAAGCAACCTTCCTCCTGATCTCTAAAATGGGTATAAAAAAAAGACCGCAAGCGGTTTTGCATTGTTCCCCAAAGCGAGGACAAAGAAAAGAAGAGTCCAGTTATAGATAAGGATAGTTTACACGGCTTTGCCCCGGATTTCAACCGGGGTGAGGCCGTTTTTAAGTGAAATACGGTCACAATTGTAGAAATGAACATACTCGGCAACGAGCTGCTCTACTTCTGAGCGAGACGAGAAGATAGATCGATACAAGCATTCCGTTTTCAAGGTACCGAAAAAATTTTCCATGGCAGCGTTGTCGTAAGGGCAACCCGGGCTGGACATGGAAGGGGAAACATGGTATTCTTGAGTCAGGTCGAAGTATGCTTTGGACGTGTATTGAGACCCCTGGTCACTGTGGAGTGCAAGTCCATAAGTGACCTTTTCTTGTTTCAGCGCCTCGCGGATGGTGTCCGTGACCAGAGAGGAAGACATATCGGAGCCGATTTTCCAGGCCAGGACAACCTTACCGCACAAATCCAGGACGGCGCACATGTACAGCATGCTGCCCGGAATCGGGATGTAGGTGATGTCAGTCACCCAGAATTGATTCGGCTTCGCCTGATCGAAGCAACGATTCAACAGATTAGGATATTTATGGACGGCTTGCTGGTAACGGGTGTAAGGTCTACGGCGGCGAATGATCGACAGAAGGCTCAGCTTGCGCATGATGCGCAGAATCGCCTTGAGGTTCACCGTTTTGCCCGTCTGGCGCTGGATCCAGCGCCGGACACGGCGAATTCCGTAGGTTTGCTTGCACAATTGCTGGCATTGCACGATCATATCAATTAGCCACTGATCCTTCGATTCCTTTCCTTGCCGTTTTCTCCACGCGTAGTATCCGC
>CAYLIC010000016.1:0-40102 GCA_964383815.1 uncultured Faecalibacterium sp.
GATCGACCTGCTGCCCTACATCTCCGAGGAGAAGACCCCCAACCTGTACAACCACATCAAGGATCTGCTGCCCAGCCTGGTGGATGACGAAGGCAAGCTGTACATCATCCCCAACTACGGCATCAACTACAATGCGCAGATTCAGAACTACTGCAACGGCCCGGCTTTCTTCATCCAGAAGCAGGTTCTGGAGTGGGGCGGCTATCCCCAGATCAAGACCCTGAATGAGTACTTCGACCTGATCGAGCGCTTCATCGCTGAAAACCCCACCGATGAAAACGGCGCCGCTTACGAAGGCTTTGCCATCCTGTGCGAAGGCTGGCGGCACTTCTGCCTGATTAACCCCGTGCAGCACCTGGTGGGCCGCCCCAACGACGGTGAAGTGATTGTCAACGTCAACTCCGGCAACTGGGAGACCGAGACCTTCGTTAACCAGGACTATGCCAAGGGCTACTACAAGAAGCTGAACGAGATGTACAACAAGGGCCTGATCAACAAGGACACCTTCGTCATGAACTATGACCAGTACATCGCCAAGCTGTCCAGCGGCACCGTGCTGGGCATGTTCGACCAGACCTGGGACTTCAACACCGCCACCTATGCGCTGGAAACTGCCAAGATGTACAAGAATACCTACATCGCTCTGCCCCTGGTCTATGACGAGGAGTATGGCTATGGCACCTTCACCGAGCAGTACCTGAACGGTACCGTTGCCAACAAGAACCGCGGCTTCGGCATCTCTGTGAACTGCGAATATCCCGAGCGCATGATTAACCTGTTTGAAAACCTGCTGTCCGACCGCTGGCAGAAGATTCTCCAGTGGGGCATCGAGGGCGAGGACTACTATGTGCAGGATGGCCGTATGCTCATGACCAAGGAGCAGTACGAGCAGAGCAAGGACACCGCCTGGCAGATTGCCAACAAGGCTAATGCCATTTGGGACGGCGCCCCCAAGAAGCAGGGCACCATGGACGACGGCAACGCGTGGGATCCCTCCAGCCAGAGCGAAATCTACTTCGACCAGATGAACGACTATGACAAGGAGTTCCTGAAGGCTTACGGCTATCAGAAGCCTGCGGACTTCTTCAATCCGCCCTGCACCCTGGCCCCCTATGGCGAGGCATGGCAGATTGACAAGGCGCCCATCCAGGACGACTATGACGATTTCCTGCTCATCCAGGATCAGCAGCTGCCCGGCATCATCATGGCTACGGACGAGGCTGATTTCAACGCCAAGTGGGATGCCTTCGTCGCGGCCATTACCCCCAGCGCAACAGTTGCCTCTGAATTTATGCAGGCTGAAGTGCTGAAGCTGGTGGAAGCTGCCACCAAGTAATCCATTCGTTTACGCCATGGGGAGAGGGGACAACTCTCCCCATGGTTTTTGGGAAGGGGACAGGACAATGAACAAAGCTGTTGTGAACACCCAAGTGCTTATGCCGAAAAGAAGAAAAAACCTATGGAAAACACTGTGGGACCAGAAGTATTTGATGCTGATGTCTGTCCCCTTGCTTTTGTATGTATTCTTGTTTAACTACTACCCCATGTGGGGCTGGCGCTATGCCTTTCAAAACCTGGACCTGAACAACTTCAAAAAGGGCGCAGACTGGGTCGGGTTTGAAAACTTTGCGTGGCTGTTTGGCCGGGAGGATTTCCTGCGGAGCATCCGCAATACCCTGGCCATGAGCATCATCAACCTGGTGCTGGGCACCGTGTCCTCTGTGCTGCTGGCCATTCTGCTAAACGAGGTTCGCTGCCGTGCCTTCAAGCGCACCGTGCAGACGGTAACCTATCTGCCCCATTTCCTCAGCATGGTGATTGTTGTGGGCATGGCGCAGAACATTTTCTCCAGCAACGGCGCGGTGAACCAGCTGCTGGTGAGCCTGGGCCTGGTGAAGGAGCCGCTGTTCTTCCTGGGCGAGGGTAAGTATTTCTGGGGCCTGACAGGCGTTATCAACGTGTGGAAGGAAGTTGGCTGGAACTCCATCATCTACATTTCCACCATGACCTCCATCGACCCCACCCTGTATGAGGCCGCTGCCATTGACGGCGCAGGCCGTTTCAAGCGAATCACCAATGTTACGCTGCCTGGCATCAAGTCCACCTTTGTGGTGCTGCTGATCATGAACATCGGTCACCTGATGGAGGCGGGCTTCGAGCTGCAATACCTGCTGGGCAACCCCCAAGTGTACGACTATTCCCGCACCATCGACGTGTTCGTGATGGAATATGGCATTTCCAATGGTAAGTTTGGCCGTGCCATAGCCGCTGGTGTGTTCAAGAGCTTTGTGGCTATCGTTCTGCTGTTTGGCGCCAACTTCATTGCCAAAAAGCTGGACGAGGATGCACTGATTTAAGGGAGGAATGTCTTGTGACGGCTATTTCCATTAAAAAGACCCGGAAAAAGAGGCAGGATATTGTTTTCCCTGTGGTGAATGCCATTTTCCTGTGTGTGCTGATGTTTGTTACCCTATACCCTGTGCTGAACACCGTTGCCATTTCCCTTAATGATGGCGTTGATGCTGTTCGCGGCGGCATTGGCATTTGGCCTCGTGTGTTCAGCACGGAGGCGTATCGATCCCTGCTGGCGGACGAGCAAATTTACAACGCTTTCTTCATCTCCGTGGCCAGAACGGTGATTACCACCATCCTCAACGTGCTGCTGACCTCCATGCTGGCCTTTACCCTGAGCCGCAAGGAGTATGTGCTGCGCAAATTCATCACCCTGGTGATGGTGCTGACCATGTACATCAACGCAGGCCTGATACCCAACTACCTGCTGATTTCCAAAACCCTCAAGCTGAGCAAAACCTTCTGGGTGTACATCATTCCCACCATGTTCAGCTGCTTTAACATGATTATTATCCGCACCTACATCAGCGGTCTGCCGGAGGCGCTGTCAGAATCTGCCCGAATCGATGGTGCCAACGACCTGCGCATCTTCTGGCAGATTATCTTCCCCCTGTGCACGCCCGTGCTGGCCACGGTGGCCCTGTTTGTGGCTGTGGGCAGCTGGAACCAGTGGTTTGATACCCAGCTGTACAACGGCAGTAAAAAGTACCTGTACACCCTGCAGTATCTGCTGAAGATGAAGCTGGCAACCTCCATGCAAAGCGCCAATGCAGCCAATGCCACGGCGGATGCCATTGCCAATTCCACCAAGTCCACACCCATTACCATGCGCTGTGCCATCACGGTGGTGTCGGCACTGCCGATTCTGGTGGTGTATCCTTTCCTGCAAAGGTATTTCGTCACCGGCATGGTGCTGGGCGGCGTGAAGGGATAAAAAGCAATGCGGAGCTGGTTATGTCGGCTCCGCTTTTTGATGAAGGAGGAAAAAAGATGATTCGTCGTGTGAAGGTTGAAAATGGCTGGGTGCGCGGCCTGCCTGCCGCCGACCCGCGCATCACGGCCTACAAGGGTATCCCCTTTGCGGACAAGCCCATTGGCCCCAACCGCTGGCGGGCGCCCCAGCCATGCCCGGACTGGGATGGCGAATTGTTCGCGGCGGACTTTGGCCCCATTCCCATGCAGGCCAACTGCGCCGGCGACCCGGCTAAGGATATTTATTCCCGCGAGTGGGCAGTGGACAAAGAGCTGCCCATGAGTGAGGACTGCCTGTACCTGAACGTTTGGGCGCCGGCGGATGGCCGCACCAACCTGCCCGTGTATGTGTGGTACTTTGGCGGCGGCCTTCAGGTGGGCAACACAACAGAAATGGAGTTTGACGGCGAGCGCCTGGCCCGGCGCGGCATTGTGGTGGTCACGGTGGGGTATCGGCTGAATGTGTTCGGCTTCCTGTGCCACCCGGAAATCACCGCCCAGCAGCCGGATGCACCTGCAAACTTCGGCTTTCTTGACCAGCAATGCGCCACGCGCTGGGTGAAGCGCAACATTGCGGCCTTTGGCGGCGACCCGGAGAACATCACCATTGGCGGACAATCCGCCGGCGGCATGAGCGTTTGCGCCCAAATGACCAGCCCGCAGAATCACGGGTTGTTCCAGCGGGCCATTGTGGAGAGCGGCACCTTCATCCAGCCCTATGGGGTGCCCATGGGCATTCGGGGACGCACCCTGAAGGAGGCACAGGCCCAGGGCGAGAAATTTTTTGCTGCGCTGGGCGTTTCCAGCCTGGAGGAAGCCCGCCGGGTGGATGCCCGTACCATTGAGGATCTGTCCCTCTCCTGGCCCTGGGGCTGCTGGAGTGAGGCGGTGGATGGGGTGTTCAGCACCTATGACAGCGGTGAATGGTATCTCCATCCCGATCGGGTGCAATGCCCTGTGATGCTGGGCCAGACCAGCAACGAATTCATTGCCTGCCCGGAGGCCAGGAATGACGAGGAGCTTTCCCTCCTGGCCCGGCGCCTGGCAGGGAACCGGGCGGAGGACATGCTGGCCTGCTTTACCCACCCGGCAACGGAGGAGAGTATTGCCCGGGAGGGTGCCTTGCCCACCATCGGCTTTGCCATCCGTACTGCCGTGAAGGCCAATCAGAATAATGCCGTAAAGCAACCCCTGTATGCCTATCTGTTCGATGCGGAAATCCCCGGCTGGGATCACCCGGGCACCTTTCACTCCGTTGACCTGTGGTTCTTCTTTGAAACGCTGGCAAAGTGCTGGCGACCCTTCACAGGCAAACATTACGACCTGGCCCGTCACATGTGCGACTATTGGGCAAATTTCATCCGCACCGGTGATCCCAATGGCGCGGGCAGCCAGGGTGACAGGCTCCCCCTGTGGCCTGTGCTGACGGTGGAAGAACCTGCCTGCATGGTTTTTGCGGATAGCGCTGCGCCCCAGGCCTGGCCTGTCTCACCCCTGGAAAAGCTGCTGCTGGACATGGGAAAACAAGGCTAATGTGATCATTCGGCAACACAGGAATCGTTTTCCACGGCTCTTTCCATTCTTCTTCCAGCGCAATACAAAAAACACCGGGCCTGCGGCAATGTAGCTGCAGGCCCGGTGCTTTTGGTTGATGAGGGTTTACAGGTCGGTGGTGGTGGCGACGCTGGTGGAGAGCACCGTGCACACGTTGCTTTCCACCTGGCCGGTGTAGCCGCTGCCGGCGGCAGGCTTGACAATCAGCTTGATTTCCTTGCCAGCCATGTCCTCGGTAACGGTCAGGGTGCTGCCGGTGGATACCTCCGTGCCGCCCACATACCAGTGGTAGGTGAGGCTGCTGCAGTTAACGGACACGGTGGGTGTCAGCTTCACGCCGGGGAGAATGGCGGAGAAGTTCAGGCTCACGGTGCCGGTCATGGGGGTTTCGGCGGGCGCGGCGGCCTTCACAGGGGAGGTCTTGGCGCTGATGACGGTGCCGGTGCAGCCGTTGGCGCCGGTAGCCTCAACCCAAAGGGAGAAGCCCACATCGGCAGCCTGGACGGTATAGGCCTTGGCAGTGCCCACCACGGAACCATCGCCGCGGAGCCAGCGATAGGTGGCAGTGGTGCCGGCAGGCTGGAGGCTGGCCGTCAGGGTCTGGCCCACAGCGGGTGCGGTGTTGTCCAGGGTAACGCCGGTCAGAGGTGCAACAGTGGAGGCGGCTGTCACCGTGGCATAGGAACTGGTGGCGCTGCCGCTGTAGCCGTTGGCGCCGGTGACACGAACACGGATGCGCAGGCCCACATCGTCATCCTTCAGGGTCAGGGTGGCGCCGGTGGACAGCAGCAGGCCGTTATCGGTCATCCATTCATAGGTCACGTTGGCGCCGGAGGGTGTCACATTGGCCCACAGGGTTTCGCCCGGGGCAGGGAAGGCGTTGCTGATGGTTACGCCCGTAACGGCCTGGGTGCCGGGCAGGATGGTGGTCAGGTACTGGTTCATCATGTAGCCTTCACGGGTGCCGATGCGTACACGGTCCCACACGGCGTTGTGCTGCAGCACGGTAACCTGGGTACCCACGCCGTAGAAGCCCACGGAGGAATACGCCTTGCCTGCACCGCTGCGCAGGTACACACCCTTGCCGTTTTCACTGGTGACATAGGCAGTGTAGTTGCCGGTGGAGCCGCCCTCGTCACCGCCGCCGGAAGGCTGCCTGACGGTGAGGAACTTGGTCATCATATAACCCTTTACGCCGTTGATTTCCACCCGGTACCAGCTGCCCGCCTGGCCCAGCACGGTGGCGCTGGTGCCCACAGGATACTGGGCCAGCACCTGGCTGCTGGAGGATGCCATGGCGCGCAGGTTAACACCCTTGCCATTGGCGCTGGTAACATAGGCGGTGAAGGTGACAAACTCCGGGGTGCTGCTGCCGGAGCCGGGCGCAACGGTGGTCAGGTAGCGGCTCATCATATAGCCGGTTCGGGTGCCCACACGGATGCGGCTCCAGCTGCCGGTTACGCCCAGCACCGTTACCTGGGTGCCCACCGCATAGGAACCGATGGCGGAATACCCGGTGCCGGCGCCGGCGCGCAGGCGGACGTTCTTGCCGTTGTCACTGGTGACGTAGGCAGTGTAGTCCGTTTCACTGGGAACGGAGGGTGTGGAGGGCGTGGATGTGGTGGTGAGGAACTCCGCCATCATGTAGCCCTTTTGTCCATTGATGCTGATGTAGTGCCAATAGGTGCCCGCCGTAAGGATGGTGGCCCTGGTGCCCACGGCATACTGGGCAATAACCCCATACCCGGTACCGGGGCCGGAGCGCATGCGCACACCCTTGCCATTGCTGCTGGTGACATAGGCCGTTACCCCGGTGCCGGTGCTGCTGCCGGAGCCGGAGGCCGCCGTCAGGTAGCTGCCGTACATGTAGCCCACCTTGCCATCCGGCGTGCGGACGTAGTACCAGGCGCCCCTGGTGCTCAGCACGGTAACGGTGGTGCCGGTGTAGTAGCTGGAAATAGTGCTGCCGTTGAAGGAAGCCTCGCTCCTCAGCCGCAGCCAGCCGCCCTTAACCTTCATGGTCAGGGTGTCGGCCTGGCTGGCGGGCAGGGTGCCCAGCAGCAGCATCAGCGCCAAACAAAGTGCCACAATTCGTTTCATGGTTCTGTCCTCCATCCTACAAAGTGGTTTAGCCGTTGCCCGCCTCGCTTACAGAAAAGGAGTTGAGCATATAATCTCCATAGAGCATAAAGTCCTTGATCAGGCTCTCATCGTAGCGCAGCTCCGCCTGGTAGATGCTGTCCTGGGTGGCAAGCACCATGTACACCAGGCACTGGCCCTCCACAGTGGCCTTCAGCTGGCCTACACCCGTGTATTCATCAATATTCGTTATCCCGTCGTTTGTTTCCTGCTTTTTAGCGGCAAGAATTGCATCGGTGGTCAGCTTTTGCGTGTTCTCTGTCTTTTCTGCCAGGAAGGACGCACCCTCAATCTTCCCGGAAACGCCGCGATCGGTGAAGACAACGCTGTCCTCGCCAAACAGCGCGGGATATTGCACGGAGAAGTCCCCGGCGAAATACTCCACCATGGTGGTGCTGAAGTAGTCCTGGGCGGCCTGCTCCATTTCCCACTCGGCATCCAGGGCGAAGGAGCTTACCTGCCAGCCGTCCTGGGCCTTGCGCAGCTCCACCACCGCCCGCTGGTCCAGCCACTGCACCTGGGCGTATTGCTCATGGGTCAGCTGCTCCAGCTGATCCACCGCCAGGTACACATCACCCAGCAGGCGAACAGCATCGCCATCCTCGCTCCAGTCCGTCGCCATGGGGCGTATGCCGCAGTAGCGGGCATCGCTTTCCCTGCGCAGGGCGTCTGCCGCGGCGGCATCAGCCAGGGGGAGAAGCTCCTCCACAGGTGTCTCCTCGGCACAGGCGCAGGCCAGCATAAGGGCCAGCGCCAGCAAAAACGCCAGACATTTCTTCATGGGTTGTCCCCCTTATCATTGGTTTCTGCCTATATAACGGAGCGGGCAGGCGCATTCTTCCTGCAGGCGCGTGTTTTTACAAAAAGGCAGGCAGCTTATGGGGTTTCCTCAAAGAGGGTGCAGCCCGTCTGCCTGAAATGGCGGATGCGCTCCTCAATGTCCGTCGGCTGCACCTCAAAGCGGCGGGCCAGGCAATCCACGCAGTAGAAGGCGGTGGCGCCCCTGTTCACCAGCTTTTTGGTAACGGCAACCTCGTCGCGGGTCAGGGGTCTTCCGCAGGCGGCGCAGAGGCAGCTCACAGGTTCACCAGCCGCGCCAGCAGAATGCGGCAGCCGTGGGCGGGCACCACCAGGTTGTAGTAGTCGCGCACCAGGCCCAGATCCTCGCCGGTGATGGCATCTGTCAGCGCCAGCGCGGCCTGGGAGCCATAGGGCAGGCCCACATCCGCAAAGGTGAAGGGCACCTCGCCGGGCTTGGGCGCTAAGTTGAAGTAGCCAATGGCGAACTCGTGGTCGCTCAGGTGCTTGAACATGGTAAGGCCCGTATCGGGGTATTCCTCCCAGCCGCCGGGCACATCGGGCCCGTTGTAGATCACCCGGCCCTTGTAGGCAATGTAGGGCGGGCGGCACTCGCTGTCCTGGTTGATGCGCAGAAGGTTCCTGTTCAGCACCAGGGCCTGGCAGAAACCATTCATGTTGCGCACATCGCCGCCCAGCATCAGGGGCGCGCCCAGCATGCACCACAGGGCAAACTGGGTCTGGTATTCCTCATCCGTGCAGGCCTGGCCCAGGGCCACATTGCCCTTGCCATACATGCCCACGGTGAGCATGTCCATATCGTTATAGCAATCGTGACCGGACATGCAGAAGTTTTCCACCTGGGAACGTGCGATGTCGGAGAAGGACCTGAAGTTGTCCTGAATATCGCCGGTGGAGCGATACATGTGGGCACCCAGGGACTTCATCCACGTCCAGGGCTTGTCGCTGCCCCAGTTGCAGGCGGCAAAGAGAATATCCCTGCCGGAGGCCTTCAGCGCCATGGACATGGTGGCATAGCGGTTCATGCCGTCAGCGCTGGCGGGGAAGTTGCAATAGTCGTACTTCAGGTAGTCCACACCCCACTCGGCGAAGGTTTTTGCATCCACAAATTCGTGGTCAAAGGAGGCAGGATACCCGGCACAGGTACGCACGCCGGCGCAGGAGTACATGCCAAACTTGAACCCCAGGGAGTGCACATAATCCGCCAGCGCCTTCATGCCATGGGGAAACTTCTCCGGGTCGGGCACCAGGCGGCCGTTTTCGTCCCGCTGCTTCAGGCTCCAGCAGTCGTCAATCACAATGTAGTCATACCCGGCCTCCAGATAGCCCTTCTCCTTCATGGTGCGGGCGGTGGAGCGGATTAGCTCGTCGGAAATATTGCTGCCAAAGGTATTCCAGCTATTCCAGCCCATAGGCGGCGTTAACAGCTTCATATATGAAACCTCCTTGTTGATGTTGCCTTCATTGTAGCACAAAGCAGGAAAGAATGCCATAAGCCTGTGCACGCCGTGATGGTGTGCATCAGGTTTTCAAACCTCCGGGGTGGGGATGGGCGCCTCCGTGGGCTCGGGCGTAGGGGTAGCAAGCTCCTGGGCGTAGAGAAGCTCCAGGGTTTTCACACCGGCAACCCCATCGGCGGAAAGGCCGTTGTCCTTCTGAAAGGCCTTCACGGCGTTCACGGTACCAGCCAGGTAGGTGCCGGAGCACTTGCCGCTGTAGTAGCCCAGCTCGGTCAGCTTCTTCTGCATCCAGTAAACGGCCTCGGAGGAATCACCCTTCTTCAGCCTGGTCAGGGGCTGAGGCGGCTGTGCGCCGGGGATGTAGATGGGTTCCGCCGTGGGCTGGGGCGTTTCCTTGGGCAGCATGTTCTTATAGTTCAGCTCGGGAATGGCCAGGGAGGCCACCAGCTCCGGGTCGGCTGGCAAGTCCTCGGTGATGGTGACAATGGTTCCCTGACCGCAGTTGTTGTAAATCCACTTGGCATCGGCCACCGTCAGGCGGATGCAGCCGTGGGAGGCACGCTTGCCCAGGTTGCGGTAGCTCTTCACAGACAAATCCATGGTGTCCACCGTGTTGTAGATAACAGAGTGGAAGGCAATGGAGGCGTTGATCTTCGTCCAATACTGGGCATAGCTGCCCCAGGTGGGGAAGTAGCACCACCGGGCTGTTCTGCCGGAGAGCACCCATTCGCCCACATCGCTGGGGTTGTTCTTGGTACCGGTGGAGCACAGCATCTGCCGGATGACCACGTTGTAGTCGCCGTTTTCATCCCTGCCGTATACGGTGGTCACCTGGTTGGTCACGTCCACGGTGATGGCAAAGGGCACGGGCGTGGGCGTGGGCGTGGGCCGTGGCGTGTCCTCCGGGCCGATTATGTCCACGGTGTTGAACAGCATGTTCCAGGTTTCCTGGCCCACAATGCTGTCTGCCTTCAGGCCGTTCTGCGCCTGGAAGGCCTTTACGGCATTGGCGGTGTGGCCCAGAAAATTGCCGCTGACAGGCCCGGTGTAATAGCCCAGCTCCGTCAGGCGCTCCTGAACCTGCTTCACCTGGGCGCCGGTGGCATTCCGGGCCAGCTGCTTTTTGAAGGGCACCTCCGGGGCGGGGGTGGGGGTCAGCAGGCTTTCATCCTCAACAACCTGAAAGGACAGGGTGTCCAGGTCAACAACCTCCGGCTCCGGGGTGGTTTCCACCACCGCGTGGGCGGAAAGCGCATCGCCGCTGTACAGCAGGCCCTGGATGTCCACATCCGCCTCGCCGGTGGTTACCTCGCCCATTTTCTGCTGGAACTCTTTGATGGCGTTCCGGGTGCTGTCCAGGTAATTGCCGGAGATTTTGCCGGTGTAGTAGCCCAGCTCCGTCAGGCGGGTCTG
Source organism: uncultured Faecalibacterium sp. (assembly GCA_964383815.1). GTDB lineage: Bacteria > Bacillota > Clostridia > Christensenellales > Aristaeellaceae > UBA11524. The sequence continues at coordinate 10,710 of CAYLIC010000016.1, forward strand.
CAGGCGCTTCACATCCTCACCGGAGGCGCCGTAGGCCAGGGGCCGGTACAGGGCGGCAAACAGCTCCGCCTGGGTCTTTGCATCGGCAATGCCATTCGCCTCCAGCCCGAAATCCGCCTGGAAGGCCTTGATGGCGGCCTGGGTGCTTTCCCCATAGGTGCCGGAAATGCTGCCAGTGTAATAGTTCAGGTCCGCAAGGCGCTGCTGCAGCTCGCTTACGTCGCTGCCCTCATCGCCCAGGGCCAGCAGGCGGCCTTCAGTGCTCTCCAGCAGCACATGGCCCGCATCATCCATGGGCACCATGTCGCCTTCGCCCATGGCAAGGCACGGCAGCAGCAGGCAGGAAATCAGCAGAAAAAGGAAGCGTTTCATCTATGCGTCACCCCGGTTGGTCTTTCGTATCAATTTATTATAGTAGGAAAGGTCAAATATTTCAAGAGTTTTGCGAAATATTTACGAAAGAATGATTTTCCGTACATTCATGAAGAACAATAGAAAAACAATCGGTTTTCGCAAGAAACGGTTGACAGCCCGGCAGGAGTGTGGTATCATGTGTCCATCACCAAAGGAAAGGGGAAAGCACCATGAAGAAGACCGCTATGATGTCCATGATGATGCGCATGTGCAGCATGTGCATGCGTTTGCGTGTCCAAACTTCGATGGGCTTTCAGATAAACGGATGATTCGCCGTTTCTGGCGAACTGCATCCGGTTGAGAAGGGGAGCTTCATCGAAGGCTCCCCTTCTTTTTATCCTCACCCATTCCCAGCGTGAAAGGAGCTCATCCCATGAACGGAGCAGCAAAACGATTGGTTCAGACCAACCGGGAAAGCAGGCGAATGTGAAGCGTTGCCTGCTGCCCACCACCAACTGCAACGAATTTATGAAGGAGAGATTGCTATGAAAAAGTTCCTGTCCGTAATCCTGGCTGCCCTGCTGGTTCTGTCCTGCGTTCCTGCCCTGGCCGATGGCCTGACCATCGCCGTACCAAACGACCCCACCAACGAGGGCCGCGCCCTGCTGCTTTTGCAGTCTAACGGCATTATCAAGCTGAAGGAAGATGCTGGCATTACCGCCACCGGTGCCGACATTGTGGAGAACCCCCTGAACATCAGCTTCTATGAAGTGGAAGCCGCCATGGTGCCCAATGTGCTGGCCGATGTGGACTATGCCATCATCAACAACAACTACGCCCTGGATTTTGGCCTGAATCCTGTGGAGCAGTCCCTGCTGATTGAGGATTCCAACTCTCCCTATGGCAACGTGCTGTCCGTGAAGGAAGGCAACGAGGAGCTGCCCGAGGTGAAGGCCCTGATTGCCGCCCTGAACAGCCAGAAGGTTGCCGACTATATCAACGAAACCTTCGCCGGCGCTGCCATCTCCGTGGTGGTAGAGCCCACCGATGGCTTCGATGCAACGGTAGACTACGATGCGCTGGCTGGCAAGACCATCACCGTGGCTGCTTCTCCCACCCCCCATGCCCAGATCCTGAAGGTTGCTGCCGAGGTGCTGGCCGAGAAGAACATCACCCTGAAAGTGCTGGAGTTTACCGATTACATCGTGCCCAATGAGGTGGTCGAGAGCGGCGAGGTGCTGGCCAACTATTTCGCTCACGATCCCTATCAGCAGAACTTCAATGCTGAAAATGGCACCCACCTGGTGACTGTGGCAACCATCCATGTGGAGCCCATGGGCCTGTACGGCGGCAAGCAGGCTGACCTGGCCGCCCTGACCGTGGAGTAATGACCAATGCGGGCACACCGACTGTCCCTTGTGGGTGGTCGGTGTGCCTTTGCGTGTACGGAGGAACACCCGATGATTGAGATTCGCAACCTGTCCAAGAGCTTTGCCACATCCGACGGCCCGGTGGATGCGCTGAAAAACGTGAACCTTACCATCAACGATGGGGACATTTATGGCATTATTGGCATGAGCGGCGCCGGCAAAAGCACGCTGGTACGCTGCATCAACATGCTGGAGCGCCCCACGGAGGGAAATATCCTGCTGGATGGCCGGAACCTGGGCAGTCTGAACAAAAAGCAGCTGCGGGATGTGCGCCATACAGTGACGATGATTTTTCAGGGCTTCAATCTGCTGATGCAGCGCACTTGCCTGAAAAATGTAATGCTGCCTTTGAAACTCTCCGGTGTGTCAAAGACTGAGGCGGAGAAGCGCAGCAAGGAGCTGCTGGCCCTGGTGGGCCTGCCAGACAAGGCCAATGCCTATCCGGCTCAGCTTTCCGGCGGCCAGCAGCAGCGTGTGGCCATTGCCAGAGCCTTGGCTACCAATCCCCGGGTACTCCTGTGTGACGAGGCTACCAGCGCCCTCGACCCCAAGACAACCCATCAGATTCTTGAGCTGATTCGGGACATTAACGAGAAGCTGGGCATCACCGTGATTGTCATCACCCATCAGATGAGCGTGGTGCAGGAGATTTGCAGCCGGGTTGCCATCCTGGAGCATGGCGCCGTGGTGGAGGAAGGCGAAGTGGCCCAGGTGTTTGCCAATCCCAAGGCGGAGGCCACCCGGAACCTGGTGTACCCCGAAATGGCGGACAGCGCTGCCATCAGCGATGTGCATGGGCAGCGGGTGCGGATCATCTTCAACGGCAGCCGCGCAGCCCGTGAACCCCTCATTGCCCGCATGGCCATGGAGGTGGGCGTTGCAGCCAGCATTCTGGGTGCATCCACCCGCTCTGTGGGCGACAGGGCGTATGGGTACATCCTGCTGGAGATTCCCGGCGGCCCGGACGAGCTGGCCCGGGCGGTGAATTTTCTGCGGGAAACCCCGGATGTGACCGTTTCTGTTGAAGTGGACTACGCAGCTAAGGAGGTGCAGTAAATGAACCTGCAAAACGCTTTTACCCCTGAAAAGCTCCAGGAAGCGTGGGAGATTTTCTGCAACGATTTTCCTCTGGCCCTGTGGGACACCCTGTATGTCACCATTATCTCCACCCTGTTCGCCATCCTGATCGGCCTGCCACTGGGCATGATACTGGTAGCCGGTGAGGAGAAGGGCGTGCGCCCGCTGCCCAAGTGGCTGATGAAGACCCTGAACGTTATCATCAACCTGCTGCGCTCCATTCCCTTCCTGATTCTGATTGTGATGGTTATTCCGCTGACCCGCGCCCTTGTGGGCACCTCGGTGGGCACGGTGGCCTCCATTGTGCCGCTGGTGGTTGCAGCCTTCCCCTTTGTGGCCCGGCTGGTGGAAAGCAGCCTGCGGGAGATTAACCCGAACATTATCGAAACGGCGCAGTCCATGGGCGCAACCCCCATGCAGATTCTCCTGCATGTGATGCTGCCGGAAAGCGTGCCTTCCCTCATTAACAATTTCACCATGGCCATTACCACCATCATGGGCTACACCGCCATGAGCGGCGCCGTTGGCGGTGGCGGTCTGGGGAAGATTGCCATCATGATTGGCTACAACCGCTACAAGTATGCTGTGCTGTACCTGGCGGTGATTGTGCTGGTGATTCTGGTGCAGTTTTTCCAGTCTGTAGGCACCATGCTGGCGACCAAGTGCGACAAGCGCCTGAAGAACTGACAGCAGGCCTGCCGCAATCGAAACACCCCCGCTCCGGGATTTGGAGCGGGGGTGTTTTGGTGGTGGCGTGGGAAAGCGCTTCCTTACACCCAGCGGAACAGGGTTTTCCGTCCGGCAGCGTCTACGGTTTGCACAGCCAGGCCCGGCAGGTTTTCCGGCAGGATGCACATCAGCGGCAGGTCGGGGTGCTTATGGCTGCGGTGAAAGTGCTGCAGGGTTACCAGGCGGTCACCATCCACATACCCGGCAGACCAGCTTTCCAGGCTGTCAAAGGGGCGCTCGGTTTTCGGGAAGGATGGGTGCGGGGCGGCGAAATTGGTCAGCAGCAGGGCGCCGGTGGATGGGTCATAGCTGCCCTCCAGGGCGGCGGAACCGGTGCAGGGCACGTCCACCGCCAGGTTTTGCAGGGAAAGCCGGCTGCGGGCAATCAGCAGCGCCTCCGGCCCCATGTCCAGCCCGGCAAAGCGGCAGCCCAGCTGCTGGGCGGCTGCAAGGGTGGTTCCGCTGCCGCAGCACAGGTCGCAAACCCAGTCCCCGGGCTGCACCACGGGGCGGAGCAGCCGCTCCAGGAGCTTCAGCGGCTTTTGGGTGGCATAGCCGGTGCGCTCCGGGTCCCGCTGCTGCAGGTGGCTGATGTCCGTCCATACATCGCTGGGGTAGACGGGCGCATCATCGTAATAGCGGTACTCCTTGCCGCCGGAGCGGATGCTGCGGTAGGCCTTGCCGTTTTCGTCCACCTGGCGGCGCATGTGGTTGCGCCGCACGGCGGAGCGTGGCAGCGGCACCCGGGTCAGGTCGAAGCGGTACCTGCGGCTGCGGGCGTAGAGGAGAATCACATCGTGCTTGCGGCTGAAGTGCCGCCGGGCCCGCCCGCCGCTTTCGTAGGCCCAGATAATCTCGTTGAGAAAGCGCTCCTCGCCGAAGATTTCATCGCAAAGGAGCCGTGCGTGGGCGGCGGCGCGCCAGTCCAGGTGAAGGCAAAAAACGCCCGTGGGCGCAAGCAGCCTGTGGGCATTTTCCACCAGGCCGCGGAGGAAGGCCAGGTAAGTCGCTCTGTCCGGAAAGCGGTCGGCGTAGGCGGGGTATTCCGGGGCAGGGGAGCCGGTGCGCCAGCCCTTTTGACCAAAGCGGCGGCGGCGGGTGAAGCTGTCCCCGGTCATGAAGGGCGGGTCGATATACACGCACTGAACCTGGCCTGCAAGGCTTTCCAGCTCCTGGGGCAAGGGGCCTGCGCCATTGGCCTGGAGCAGCAGGCTCTCGCCGCTGCCGATAACCTCCCGGCGGATGTCAAGGGGTTCAAACATGCTCGTCACCTCCGAAACGGTGGCGCAGGGCCCGCAAATCGTCCTGCTGGGCGGTGAGCCTTGCCAAAAATGCCTGTTGATGTTCATCCCGGGCCAGCAGCTGGCCGCAGGCGCGAACGGCCTCCACAAAGGGCTGGTGCAGGCCGCTCCTGCCCTGCCGGGCCAGGGGACAGACCGGCTTGGCCCGCAGGTCAGTGGCAACCTTGATGCCGCCTGCCCGCAGCATGGGCAGCAGCGGAAACAGGCGGCAGCTCAGGGGCCTGTCCCCACGGTGGCAGTGCCCGGGGCAGGTCAGCAGCAGGCCGGAGGGCGTGGGCTGCACCCGGAAGCCAGGCAGACCATCGTAATAGGCTTCCTCCCCGGGGAAAAGCAGCATGCCGGTGCATTCACCCTCCATGGGTCGGCAGCAGCGGCCTGCGCACAGCCGCCCGCAATCCGCCTGCAAAGGGGTCACTTCGTCAAACAGCGCGCGCGCCTCCAGCAAGACCTGGGGCAGCTGACCGGGCATGGGCGTCACCTCACTTCTCCTTGGTGCACCAGAGCATAATCCACCTGATTCACCTTGCCTGCGGCCTGCTGGCAGAAGGCGCGCACCGGGCCACACAGGCCAAACACCCAGATGGGTGTGCAGATGATAACACGCCGGAAGGCTGCCGCCTGAGGAGCAGGCCTGCCGCCAGCAGGTTGGGCAGGCCGTTGACCAGGAGCAGCGCTATGCCGGAAAAGGTGAAGCTCCGGAACAGCACATCCGCAAAGGGAAGCACCTGGAAGAACGGCAGCATGGCATCCATGCCCATGGCACGGCCTGTGGGGTCAGCCAGCATGCCGGCTGCGCCTGCCACAGCGCCAAGGCCGATGAACAGCACCCAGAAAAGCAGCGCCTTGCGGGTAGGCTGGAAGCGGGATTTCATGGGGCATCCCATCCTTTCGTGGTCAGGCTTCGTAAACAGCACGGCTTCCGCCGATGTAGGGCAGGCGGCTGTAGGCCATAACCAGGCTGGCATGACCGATGCGGCCTTCCTCCATGCGCAGGGGGACAGCCACCGGGCGGATGTGCATGCCCACCAGGGTATCGCCAATGTCAATGCCTGCATCGGCCTGCACGTTCATGGCCAGGGCAGGTTGCTCCAGCAGGCGCCAGGCCGCAGCAGGCACGCTGCCGCCAGCCTTGGGCTGGGGAATGGCACGCACCTGGGTCAGGCGCTGCTCCTTCAGCACGCGATGCTCCAGCACAATGGCCCGGTTCAGGTGCTCGCAGCACTGGAAGGCAGCATCCAGGCCGTGGGCCCGGCAGACCTCCAGCATGGCTTGGGCAATGACCTGCCCCAGCTCCGGCACGCTGGCCTTGCCAATGCGCCCGCCCGCCACCTCGCTGGTGGAGCAGCCCAGGACAATCAGCCCGCCAGGCCCAATCTGCCCGGCCTCCACCAGGGCGGAGACCGCCTTGCCAAGGGTGGCGGCTATTTCACTTTGCAGGGATTCATCAATCACTGTCAAGACTCCTTTGAAATCATCATGCCGTTTTCCGTACGCCATAAGGCCAGCACCCCTGGGCCGTCACTCCAGCTGACCGGTGGAGAGCATTTCCTCGTACTCCTCGCGGGAGATGAGGCAGGTGCGCGGCTTGGAGCCGTCCTTGGGGGTAACAACGCCACGCTTCTCCATCTCGTCCATCAGGCGGCCTGCACGGGCATAGCCGAGCTTCAGCCGGCGCTGAACATAGCTGGTGGAGAGCTGCCCGTTCTGCACAGCCAGCTCAATGGCCTGCTGGAGAAGGGAGGCATCGCTGTTGGGATTTTCGGCGGCATCGGCACCATCCGCCATGGGGAAGCCGCCGTTCTCGTGCTCCAGCTGCTCCAGCTGATCCATCACATCCGGGTCATAGTCCGGCTCGCTGTTCTCGCGGATGAAGTCGGTTACGCGGTTCACCTCGCTATCGGACATAAAGCAGCCCTGCAGGCGGATGGGTGTAAATTCGCCCGTGGGCATGTACAGCATGTCGCCCCAGCCCAGGAGCTGCTCGGCACCCATTTTGTCCAGGATGGTGCGGCTGTCGGTAAAGCTGGAAACCTTGAAGGCGATACGGCTGGGAATGTTGGCCTTGATCAGGCCGGTAATCACATCCACGGAGGGACGCTGGGTGGCAACCACCAGGTGAATGCCGGCGGCCCGGGCCAGCTGGGCCAGGCGGCAGATGTGGTCCTCCACATCCCGCTTGCAGGTCATCATCAGGTCAGCCAGCTCGTCAATGATGATAACGATGCGGGGCATGAACTCCTCGCCGTCCTCCAGCTTGGCGTTATAGCCGTCAATGGCGCGGACACCCTTCCCCTGGAATTTCTTGTAGCGGTCCATCATTTCCGCCACGGCCCAGGCCAGGGCGCCTGCGGCCTTGTGGGGATCGGACACCACGGGAATCAGCAGATGGGGAATGCCGTTGTAGCACTGCAGCTCCACCACCTTGGGGTCAACCAATATCAGCCGAACCTCCCTGGGGGAGCAGCGGTAGAGCAGGGAGTTAATCATGGTGTTGATGCACACGGACTTGCCCGAGCCGGTGGCGCCGGCAATCAGCAGGTGAGGCATGCGCGTCAGGTCGCAGACGATGGGGGTACCGGCAATGTCCTTGCCCAGGGCCACAGCCAGGGGCGATTTGGCCTTCTGCATCGGCTCGCTTTCCAGCACCTCGCGGAGGGTAACGGTGGCAACATGGGGGTTGGGAACCTCCACACCCACCAGGGACTTGCCGGGGATGGGCGCCTCGATACGGACGGACTTGACCTCCAGATCCATGGCGATGTTCTTGTCCAGCTCTGTAATCTTGGAAACCTTAATGCCCTGGGCAATCTCCAGCTCGAACCGGGAGATTGCCGGGCCGTGGGTCACATGGCACACCTGGGCGGTAACCTTGAAGGAGCGCAGGGTGGCCTCCAGGGTTTTGGCGCGCCTGGCGTCCAGCTCCGGGTCGGCGCTGGCCTGGGGCTTGGGGGACTCCAGCAGGTTCACACCCGGGTAAACATAGGGCGTGGGCAGCTCCATTTCCGTTTGCTGGGCCTGGGGCGGATTCTTCCTGGGCGGCAGCTTCAATTCGGGCTGCCAGGCATCCTTGGGCGGCTCCTGCTGCAGCTTGGGCGCGGACACCTGCTCCACCGGGGCAGGCGCATCCTCCCAGGGCGGCGTTTCCGACCAGGAGGGTTTGGGCTGCTGCTTTTTCCTGGAAGGCCGCGGCGCAGGCTCAAAGTCCGGCTCCTCCTCCGTGCGCCAGGTGGCGGCGCGCTGGGGTGTTTCCTCATCTTCCATATCCTGTTCCACCGGGGTGCGCCGGGCAGGCCTGGGCGGCTCCTGGGGCACGGCAGGCTCCGGCTGCCTGGCCTTCCGGGTGCCGAAAATGCCTGTGCGCTGGGTGGGCTGCTCCGCCTGGGCAGGCTGTACATCGGCAAAAATGCCGGTGCGCTGGGCAGGCTGCTGCTGGGGTACAGGCTCCTCCTGCTTCTTCCTGCCAAAAATGCGGGAGCGGCTCTCCTTCTCCTCCGCGGGTACCTTGTAGGACGGCTGCTGATAGGAGGCACAGGCCTGCTGCTCCAGCTGCTCCTCTACCTGCACGGGCTGCACAGGCTGAGGCCACTGGGGCTGCTGCACAGGCTGATAGGCACCCTGGGGCACATAGGCGCCCCAGCCATCATCCTGCTGCACAGGCGGCAGGCTGCGCTGGGCGGCCTGCTGGCGCTGCCACTGCATTTCCTGCTGGTATTGGCGCTGATTCTCCTGCTCCTGGGCGGTGCGGCGCACATCCTGTTTTTCGCGCAGCATGCCAAAGAGGGTGCGCCAGTCCAGCCGGATCATCAGGCTGAAGGCCACCATCACCAGCACCGCCGCAATGATGCCGCCGCCAACAGGCCCGGCCAGCTTCCACAGGGGCCAGGCCAGCAGCATGCCCAACACGCCGCCGCTGGTGCTGCGCTGGGCGCCCATTTCATAGGCCCGGGCCAGGAAAAGGTCGTAGGCTCCGGGGGAGGCGGAGCGGGAATGGTTATCGGTAAAGTAATAATCCATCAGGGTGCTGGTGCCATACCGGCTGAACAGGGTAACCCCGGCCAGCAGCAGCAGGAACAGCAGCAGGAAAAACACATAGGGCCGCACGGGTGCCTTGCGCTGGGTGGCGAGCATGACCAAAACGCCGCCCCAGATGGGCAGCACCGGCAGCACAAAGGCCAGGCCGCCTGCCAGGCCGCTGCACACCTGGCGCAGGCCTGCAAACACATCGCCTGCCATGTTCACCACCACGGCAAGGAAAATCATAACCCCCAGGGCCACCAGCACCAGCCCGCCAATGAGATAAAGGGCCATGCTGTCTGCCGAGTAGGCCTGGGCCTTCCGTGGTTTGTTCTTCTTGGTTTGCGCCATGATGCTCCTCCAGTTTATTGCTTACTTACCTGTGATGATCAGGCTGCTCAGCGTGCCATCCTCCCCGGCGTGGAGGCGCAGCTGAACGCCGTTGTAATTGTAATAGTCGCTGATGCCAGCAGCCAGGCGCTGGGCCTCGGCCTTGTCCGCGTCCAGGGTGATGGAGGCATCCGGCTGGCCCAGCACGGCCCGCCAGGCCTCCTGGGTGGTTGTGCCGGTGCACAGGCCGTACAGGCTGATGCGATCCGCCCGAATGCCCTGCACCAGGCTGTGCTCCCAGGTGTCGGTCAGGCTGTCCGTCAGCAGGTATACGCTGCGGAAGGCGCCATCCTCCAGCTGCATCATGCGCCCGCCCTCGTACAGGTCGGGGTCAATCAGCAGGCGATGGTTGTCCACCGCCTCCTGCACGGAGGCACCCAGGGATACGGGAATGCCCGGCAGGCTGCCGCTTTCCACAGCGGCGCGGATGCTTTCGGCGCTGCCCTCGTCCAGGGTCAGCATGGCGGGAACGCCCATGCGGTGCAGCAGGCTGCCTTCCTCAAGGCACAGATGCTCCTGCATTTCGCTCCAGCACAGGTGCACCGTGCCGGGCCTGTCCGAAAGGGTGGACAGCTGCGCCAGCGGGTAATACAGCGTCAGCCCGGAGGCATCCAGGGTGAACATGCCGGGCAGCGGTGTCAGCTGCGCGCCGGACAGGTGGGCGCTCAGCTCCGGCGCCAGCTCCCACTCCAGGTATTCCTCCAGGGCGGCTGATGCACCTTCGCCATCGGTGAAGATTTCCGCCCAGGTGATGGTGTGACCATCGGCCATATCAATGCTGCCGGCATACCAGGCCATGGTAGCCCGGTCGCTCTCCACCGGCCCGGAGGCCAGGGTGACGGCGCTCAGCACATCCCCCGTTTGGGTGCAGGTGTAGTCCGCCTGCAGGGGTGAGGGACTTTGAAGGGTCAGCGCCAGGCGGTTCAGCAGGGCTTCCGCGCCGGTCACGGTTAGCAGGGCGGCATTCACCGCCTGCTGCAGCGCCTCGTCCTCCATGCCCTCCACCTGGGGGTAGTACACATAGCCTTCGCCCAGGGCCAGGCCGTTGCGGGCCAGGGAAGGCTCCGCCAGCGCGGTGGAGAGGAGCAGTGCCAGGGTCAGCAACAGTAGAAAAAACTTCTTCATGCCAGCATCCTCCAGAAAATATTGTACAACAAATAACGATTCTCTGCAAGTTTTCCTTCCCGGTGCGGGTTTCCTTGCATTCCCGGCTGTTTTCTATTATAATGGATGAAAGCGTAATTCGCAAGGAGGTTGCCCTTATGTCCGCCATGCATGAACACCACCTGCCCAACGGCATGACCCTGCTGTGCAGCCCGCAGCCAAACCTGCACGCCATGGAGTTTGGCCTGTATTTCAAGGGCGGCAGCCTGTATGAAAACAAGCAGAACCAGGGCGTTTGTCACCTGCTGGAGCACCTGTGCTTCCGTGGCCTTGGCGGGCTGGATGCGGAGGGACTGAACAGCCTGATGGCCCGCCTGGGCGCAGAGCTGGACGGCGCAACCTACCCGGAGGGTGTGGTGTTCCGCCTGAAGACCCACACCCGCTTCTTTGACCAGGTGCTGGAGCTGTTTCTGCGCTTCTTTGCGGACATACCCTGGACGCAGCAGCAGATTGACGCGGAAAAACAGGTGGTGCTCCGCCAGCTGGAGCAGGAGGACTGCGACTTTGATGAGGAGGTCGCACGGCGCTACCGCCGCACAGCCTGCGGCGCCTTCTCGCTGATGGGTACGGCAGAATCCGTGCAGGGCATGAGCGCCGCCACCATCCGCCGCTGGCAGCGGCTGCTGTTTCAGCCGCAAAACGCCTGCCTGTGCCTGACGGGCAATTTTTCCGATGGGATGGAGCGGGCGCTGGTGGAGGCCTTCTCCGAGCTGGAAAACCACTTTGACCAGCCGCCCTTTGCGCAAACGGTGCCGCTGGGCTTCTGCATGCGTGACGGACGGAGCGACTTCATCCAGGATGAGGAGGGTGGCCTGGCCAAGGTGCACCTGGCCTTTGACCTGGATGAGGACAGGGTTTTCCCCCTGACGGGTGAGGTGCTGAACGCCTTCACCGCCGGGAACAGCGATTCGCTGCTCTTTCAGCAGCTGCGGGAGGAGGAGGCCCTGGTGGCGGAGATTGACTCCACCATGGAGGAAATGGGCATGTTCCGCCGGCTGGTGATTCGCTATGATGTGCGCCAGGAATGCCTGGCGGACAGCCTGCGCCGGGTGTTTGAGCTGCTGCACAGGCTGCGCCTGTATGTGCGGCCCATCCGCCTGACGCAGACCCGCATGCAGTTTACTGACAACCTGGTTTTCTACCAGGACGATGCCTCCGGCATGAACGAGCTGCTGGGCTGGGCCTGGATGGCGGATGACCTTTCCCGGGCCGACCTGGATGCCCAGGCTCAGATGTACGACGACCTGACCTGCGAGGATCTGCTGGACGCGGCCCAGTCCGTTTTCCGCCCGGAGAACCTGACCATCTCCATCCAGCGGGATCCTTTGCAAACGCCACGCGCCCTTAAGTCCCTCCTGTCCCAGCTCCGCTCGGCACTGGCCTGATGCCTTGCCCAACACGTTCTATCGCTTGGTGTTGTGAGGTTTGTTCATGCAGGAGAATGTTTATGAAATCATCTCTTTGGGCGCCCGCTATCTGTTTGCGCTCCTGGGGGTGCTGATTGTGTGGCGGGCCTTCCGCTGGCTGCGGAAGGATCGCAAGGCCAAGCATACCCGCCTGAAAAACCTGCCCGATGCGGGGATGATTGGCGAAATGGTGGTGCTGCAAGGCTCCGACCAGCTGCCGGAGGGTACCCTGCTGCCTGTGCCCCGGGCCGGGGTGCTGGGCTTTGTGCGCTCCTGCGACATTGTGGTGCCGGTGGAGGGCGTTTCGCCCAGGCACATGGATTTTGTGTTTCAGCCCGGCAAAGGGCTATTGCTGTTCCCACTGCGGGGCGCCGCCTGCGTGGCGGATGATGTGGAGCTGACCCACCGCAGCGCCACCAGGAAGTATCCGCTGGTGCACGGCTCCGTTTTGCAGGTGGGCGAGGCAGTTCTCCGCCTGCGGCTGTTTGCGGGCCTGGACACGGAATACCGGGCTACCCGGCCTTATGAGCCGCCCTATGCGCCCTGCGAGCCGGAGCAAACGCCGCCGGACTGGGCAGAGCAGCCCTATCCGCCGGAGCAGCCGCTTTTCTGGAACAATCCGCCCGAACAGCCAGGATTTTGGGACGATGCACCCCAGGAGCCTGCCTTCTGGGATGAAACGCCCCGGGACGGCGCCTGGCAGCAGCCTGTGACCCGCAGAAGGAGGCGCAGCCATGAGGAATGACAACCCCAGGCGCGACCCGGCCCGCCGCCTTTCCCGCACGGTGATGCTTTTCTTCTTCTGTGCGTTTTTCCTACTGTTCCTGAAGGATTTCGCCTGGCAGGCCGCAGCACTGGCCCTGGGCGTTCCGGCGGTTATCTGGCTGGGCACGCACTTTCTCCCGCGGCTTTTCCCCACGGACAAGCTGCTCCTCAGCCTGACCAACTTCCTCTGTGCACTGGGTGTGCTGGTGCTCTATGCCACCAACCCGGCCTATGCCTATCAGCAGGCCATGTACTATGGTGTAGGCCTGCTTGCCATGGTTGTTTGCATATACCTGGTGCGCATCATCAGGCATTGGCGCATCCCTGTGCTGCTGATGATGCCTGTGTCCCTGGTGCTGCTGGCATTGCCGCTGGTGATTGGCAGGGAAACCAACGGCGCGAAAAACTGGTTCTATGTGGGCAGCCTGTCCGTTCAGCCCAGTGAAATGGTAAAGCTGAGCCTGCTGCTGGTGCTCAGCTATTTCATGGGCCGGCGAAAGCTGCTGCCGTGGCTGGTCTTTGCCGTGGGCTGCCTGGGGCTGCTGATGCTGCAAAAGGACTTGGGCACGGCGCTGATGTACTACGGCGTAACCCTGATGCTCTTCTATGCCTCCACCGGCAACCTGCCGCTGACCGGCATTGGCCTGGCAGGCGGTGCAGGAGCGGCGGTGGTGGGCTACAAGCTGTTTGCCCATGTGAAGCGCCGGGTTGCCATATGGCAAAACCCCTGGAGCGACTATGAAAACGCCGGCTACCAGCTGGTGCAGAGCCTGATGGCCATTGCCAGCGGCGGGCTGTTTGGCGTGGGATTGGGCCTGGGGTATCCGCGCACCATTCCCGTGTATCATACGGATTTCATTTTCGCGGTCATATGCGAACAGTTTGGCGTTATCTTCGGCCTGTGCGTGCTGCTGGTGTATGTGGCGCTCATCTGGCGCGGCGCCACCACAGCCATGGCGGCCCGCAGCAGCTTTCACGGCCTGCTGGCCATGGGCGCCACCCTGCTGCTGGGATTGCAGACCTTTGTGATCATCGGCGGCGTGATCAAGCTCATCCCGCTGACCGGGGTCACCATGCCCTTTGTCAGCTATGGCGGCACGTCGCTGGTGTCCAGCATGTGCCTGATCGGCCTGGTGCAGGGCGTTGCCAGCCTGAACGAGGATGACCTGGACGAGGACACCCGCCTGGCCATGCTGGGCAGCGAGGAGGGATGGCAGTGAAGCAGCAGCGCTACCTGTTTAAAATGCTGGCGCTGGTCATGTTCGGGCTGTTCCTGCTGCTGGCGGTGTATGGTGCGTACAGCATCTTCACCTATGGCAACCGTTGGTTTTCCTTCAGCAGGAATCCACGGGTCCGCGCCCAGAAGGAAACCGTGACCGCCGGTGACATTCTCGACAGAAATGGTGTGGTGCTAGCCACCACGGTGGAGGGCAAGCGTGTCTACCAGGAGGACGAAAGCGCCCGCCGGGCGGTGGTGCACCTGCTGGGCGACAGCCAAGGCCAGGTGTCCAACGGTGTGGAAACCTTCCAGACCCGCTACCTGTATGGCTTTGAAACCCCGCTGGGGGAGCGCATCAGCGCCTTGATGGCTGGGGAAACCCGCCGCGGGGACAATGTGACCCTGACCATTGACAGCCAGCTGTGCACGCTGATTGCCAAGGCCTTTGACACCCACCCCAAGACCCGGGGCAAAAAGGGTGCGGCAGTGGTGATGAACTACAAAACCGGGGAGCTGATTGCGCAAATCAGCCTGCCCAGCTTCGATCCTATGAACATCACCCAGGAAACCGTGGCTGACCCGGGCCAACCCTTCTGGAACAGGGCGACCCAGTCCCTGTACCCGCCGGGCAGCTCCTTCAAGATTATCACCGCGGCCTCCGCCCTGGAGAACATCGCCGGTGTGGAGGCGGAGAGCTTCGCCTGCACAGGCGGACTGGTGGTGCAAAACCAGGCTATCCGGGACTATGGCGGCGCCGTTCACAACAGCCTGACCCTGCGGGAGGCCTTCAAAAAGAGCTGCAACAATGTGTTTGCGCTCACCGCCCTGAACCTGGGAGACGACAGGCTGCGCCGCACAGCGGAGAGCTTTGGCTTCAATGATAATTTCCTTTTCCGGGACCTGGTGGTGGAGAACAGCTCCTACCCCACGGAAAACCGCACCCAGTTCGAGCTGGCTACAACCGGCATTGGCCAGAGCGCGCTGGGCGCCACACCCATGCACATGTGCATGGTGGCCGCTGCCATTGCCAATGACGGCGTGATGATGGAGCCGCGCCTGCTGCTGCAGGTGAACAGCCCGGCGGGAGCCTTGCGGACGGCCTATCAGCCCAAGGAATACCGCACCGCGCTTTCGCCCGCCCGCGCAGCCACACTCCAGGCCTACATGCGGGACGTGGTTACATCCGGCACAGGCACCCAGGCAGCGGTGGACGGCCTGACCATCTGCGGCAAGACCGGCTCGGCTGAGAGCAGCCTGTCGGGCAGTGCGGTGACCTATGGCTGGTTTGTGGGCTACATTGCCAATAGCGACCTGCCCTACGCCGTCAGCGTGCTGGTGGAGTCCATCGAGGACGGCGAAGGCGGCGGCAGCACTGCAGCCCCCATCGCCCGCGACATCTTCCAATACCTCAAGCAGCAACAGTAACCAGGGCGCTGCCCCTGGCAATCCCGCTTAAGGGATTTCATTCCTTAGGAATCCCGTTTTTGGTGCGTTTGGTGTGCTGTAAAAGCGGGGTCATGGTGCCCAGGGGATGCGCATCAAAAAAAACCGTCTGCCACATTGGACAGGCGGTTTTTGCGTTTTCGGTCATTCCCCCAGGGGAACAACCAGGTCGGCATTCACCTGGGCGGGGAGGGACATGGTCATAATGCCGTTGGTGTAGACCTTCACCTGCTGCCCGTTTTCCAGGCCGGACAGCAGCGCCTGGGCGGCGTGTACCTCCAGCAGCTGTTCACCGGCATCCAGGGTGAAGCCTTCCTGGGTCAGCTCCACAATGGCGCCGGTGTGGTAGTAGCAGCCAATGTGCAGCGCCGTTACCTGGGCGGGGATGGAGCGGGTCATTTTGCCATCGTACTGGATGTGAATCAGGTCGTTCAGGGAGGGTGCTTCGCCGTCAAAAATGGTGGCGCTGTCCACATTCACCTGAAAACGCTGGCCCTCGGCAGTGCTGATGATGTAGTATGCTTCGTTGATTTCCTCCACGGTGCCTGCCAGCTCGTGGGCTTCCTCAGCCGGGATGGTGGCCTGGCTGGTGCTCTCGGTGGCGTGCAGGCCGAAAATGCCCACCAGCACGGCGGAAAGAATGGCAATTAGCTTGGTCATGGGGGTGTACCTCCTTGTTTTGTGCTTACACCCTATCAGACGATGGAACGGCGGATTTGTTCCCGCTGGAAGAAACTTATCAAAGGAAAATATTTGAACAGTGGGTGTATACAAGGTTGCATAAAAGGGCATATTGTGTTATACTGTGCTGGAACCTGTGTGAAATCAAGAAGTAACCAAACGACTGAACAATCGATAGGTGTGCGTAACGATGAAGAAACGTTTTGCTGTGCTGATGGCGGGACTGGACAAGGAGTACCAGCAGGAGTTTTCCTTTGGTATGGCGGAGGCGGCGGCCCAGCGGGATGTGGACATCTGCATCTTCAACTGCCAGGGACAGGCGGAGGAGAACATTATCCGCAACGATGGCATGGAGAGCGAAATCTTCGACCTGCCGGACCTGAAGCACTTCGATGGTGTGATTGCCATGAGCTACACCATGGTATCTGCCAAGGCACTGGAGCACCTGAACCGCCTGCTGGCTGACCTGACTGATGTGCCCCTGGTGACCATCGACAGCAGCAGCGATGTGGGCGTGGAGGTCACCTTCGACGATGAGCCCAGCGTGAGCGAGCTGATGGAGCACCTGATCCACCAGCACGGCTGCAGCACCTTCTCCCTGGTGACGGGCCCCCTGGGCAACAAGGTGGCGGTGGACCGCCGCAGCATTTGCTGCCGGGTGCTGGCAGAGCACCAGTGCCGCGTGCTGGGGGAATACGAGGGCTTCTGGACCCGTGATGGCGGGCGCATGGCGGGCAATGCCATCCTGGCTGACCCCAACGGCCTGCCGGATGTGGTGGTCTGCAGCAATGACGACATGGCCTTCGGCGTGATGGAGGCCTTTGGCAAGGCGGGCATCCGCGTGCCGGAGGATGTGAAAATTACCGGTTTCGATGCCCTGCGGGAGGCTATCGGCCGCGGCCTGACCACCATTTCCCGCCCGGCCCAGGAGGCTGGCAAGGTCAGCGTGAACATCCTGGCGGACTGGATTCAGGGCAAAAGGCCGGAGAACAACCTGCTGGTGCTGCCCACGCGGATGATTCTGGGTGCTACCTGCGGCTGCGAGGGCAACCCGGAGGCTGCACAGCGGTACATGCGCACCTTCAGCGAATCCTACAGGCATGTGGAGCGGAACCTGGCGCGGGCCTCGGCGTTCTCCAGCTCACTGGCTGGGGTTAGCGGCCAGGAGGAGGCAGGGGAGGTTATCTCCAACTTTGCTTCCAGCTGGGCCGTAAAGGACATGCACGTTTGCGTGGCGCCGGATTTCCTCAGCCCCGATGGCGGCGCCAGGGAAATCAACAGTGTGGACAGGATGCTGCTCCTTTCCTCCTACAGCAATGGGCAGGTGGCACCCCAGAAGGTGTTCAACGTGCACGACCTGCTGCCCAGCCTGCACAGCGAGCATCAGCAGCCCATGACGCTGGTGTTCAGCCCGCTGTACTATTTGGAAAAGAACTTTGGCTATGCAGTGTTCGACCTGGGGCACGCCACCGGCTTTGAGCTTTATTCCGTGCTGACCCTGCTGGGCGGCGCCCTGATGAGCCTGAACCTGAAGTGCACCGTCCGGGCCTATGCCTCCGCCCTGGAGGATATGTCCATTCACGACCCGTTGACCGGCCTGTACAACCGCCGTGGATACAACCAGCTGGCGCCGGCCCTGTTTGCCAGGGCCCGGCAGGAGGGAAAGTGCTTTGCCGTTATCAGCTGCGATATGGACGGCATGAAGACCATCAACGACCAGTATGGTCACATGGCGGGCGATACGGCGATCCGCCTCATGGGCAGCGCCCTGCGGGTGCTGGAGGATGATGGTATGACCTGCGTGCACATCAGCGGCGATGAGTTTATTGCCGTTGGCTTTGTGCAGGATAGCGACCATGCCGCCCGCCTGGGTGAGAACATCCATGTGGCCATTGACGACATTAACCACAGGGAACGGTGGATTTGCGACATTGGGGCCAGCGTGGGCACCTTTGCCGCCGTGCCGCGGGAGGACGAGGTGCTGGACGATTTCCTCATCCGTGCAGATGGCGCCATGTACCGCAACAAGCGCAGCCGCCGCCGGGACGGGCGGGACTGAGGGACAGGCATAATATATGGAAGAGAAGGAAGCGACAGCACGCTTCCTTCATTTTTTTATTCCTTGCCGGGAAGGGTGATGCAGGCGCCGGCAGTGAAGTCCGAGGGCGCCAAGCATGGGTTGGCCCGCAGCAGTGCGCCTACGGACACGTTCCATTGCAGGGAAATGCTTTCCAGGGTTTCATCAGCGGAAAGGGTATGGGTGGTGATGGCGGTGCAGGGCACGTTGTCCGTGGGCACGCACAGCACCTGACCGGCGGACAGGGCGTCCAGGTCGGTGCCCGGGTTTGCGGCCTCCAGGGTGCGGCGGTTCAGGTCGGCGCTGAGCTGAATGTCCGAGATGGTTTCACCGGCATTCATCGTGCGGCGCTGGTCGTTGGGACAGGCGGGCGGGGACACGGCGGGCTGATCCAGGCTGTCGTCCGCCTCCGGGGTTTCCGGCTCCGGCGCGGGAGCCTGCGGCGCATCGTCCTCCTCCATGGGGATGCACAGCACGTCGCCCACCATCAGCCGGGCCGGGTTTACCTCCGGGTTGGCCTCCAGCAGGTCCCGCAGGGGAACGCCCAGCCTGTGGGCAATGAGGTAAAAGCTGTCTCCACGGCGGACGGTGTATTCGTAGCCGCACACCTTCTCCTGTGCAGGGCGGTTTGTGGTGCCTGTCATAGGGATGCTCCTTTCCTTGCAGTGGTAAATGCTATGCTGTTTTCCCGGTGTACAGAAGCGGTTTTTATGGAGAATTTTACGAAAGGACTGTTTACAAGGGCGGAAACTGTGTTATACTAATGGATGTGTGGCGCAACGCCATTCCTTTTCAGTACGCTTTTTTTCGGCTAGGAAGTCATTAGGCAAAGCATGCCGCAGCCTTTGCGGCAGAAAGGTGAAGGTATACGGATGAATAACGGCCGACCGAATTATACCAGCGCTCCGGGCTGGGGGCAGCAGGCCCAGCAGCCCGGCGGCTATGGGCAGCCCCAAGGCTATCCGCCCCAGGGCGGGTACCAGCCGCCCCAGGGCTACCAGCAGCCCCAGGGGTATCAGCCGCCCCAAGGCTACCAGCAGCCCCAAGGCTACCAGCAGCCCCAAGGCTACCAGCCGCCCCAAGGCTACCAGCCGCCCCAGGGGTATCAGCCCGGCGGGTACCAGCCCACCGGGTATCAGCCCAGGCAGAGCTACCAGCCCCAGGGCGGCTACCAGCAGCCCTATCAGCAGCGCTATCCCCAGGGATACCCGCAGCAGAATCCTCCCCAGTCCCAGGGATACACCCAGAGCTACACCAGGCAGAACACCGGGTATCAGCAGCCGCCCTACCTGCAGCAGCGGCCCGGGTATCAGCCCATTGCAGGCCAGTCGCCCTATGTGCAGGGCTACCAGTATCCACAGGGTGGTCAGCCCCAGGGATACGGCTACGCTCAGCCCACACCCGGGAAGCAGGCGCCTGCCATCAAGCCTGAAAGCGTTGCCATGGTGGTGCTGTGCGGCCTGCTGCCGGTGCTGTTCATCCTGGGCCTGGTGTTCCCGGGCCTGCCGGTGCTGAAGTGGGTGTTTGTTGCGCTGGCGGCGGTGTCCGTTGGTGTGCTGTGGGTAAAGCCGCTGGTTGCCAGCAATGTGCGGCTGACCTTCACCGGCGTGTATGGCGCACTGGCTATTGTGGCCCTTGTCAGCGCCCTGACGGGTACGCCCCCTTTAGATAGCACTGCTGACACCAACAACCCTGGCAGCCAGGGACAGCAGGTCACCAGTCAGCAGTCGCAAACCAGCGTGACCAACCCCCAGGACGGCAGCAATCTGCTGGGCGCCTGGAGCACCGAAACGCCCACTGCCACCATCGCCCCGGAATCCGTTACGGAAACGGAGGCCGTGGTGCAGCTGAAGTCCTTCTTCTACTTCTGGTCGGTCAACAACCAGGACAACATGCTCACCCTGTGCGCGCCCAGCTGGCAGCGCACCGCGGCTGAGCCGAAGAAGGCACTCTTTTCCATCCTGCAGAACCGCATTCCTGTGGAATACGAGGTGAAGAAGATCTCCGGCACGGAGAACGACACTGCGCGCACGGTGTCCGTGACGGCGGAGATTGACAAGCAAAACGGCCGGGACACCCAGAAGTACAACTTCCAGGTGATTATGCTCAAGGAGGACGAGAACTGGTATGTGGATCCGGCCTCCCTGGAGTCCAACGTGGTGGAAACCACGGTGGCTGCCGCCGTTAACGTAACCAACACGCCGCCGCCTGCACCGGAGGAGGGAAGCCCGAATACCGTGCTGTACTACAACCCGGATGGCGGTACCTACTACCATATCGACCAGAACTGCTCCTCCACCAAGGCAAAGTTCCTGCCCTTCAAGGGTCAGTTCACCTTCTCCCAGATCAACGAGAAGGAGTACGCCAACCTGTCGCCCTGCACCACCTGCGGTGCACCCCTGCGTGTTTATTAACATGGCGCTGCCCCGGCGGCTGATGGTGGGCCTTTCCGGCGGAGCAGACTCGGTGGCGCTGGCGCATTTGCTGATGCAGCAGCCCGTTGAGCTGTGTGCCGTGCATGTGAACCACGGCCTGCGGGGTGCCGCCTCCGATGGGGACGAGGCCTTTGTCCGCCAGCTGTGTGCGGAATGGGGCCTGCCGCTGGAGGTCTACCGGGCTGTGCCGCCGGAGCATCCGGGAGAGAACTGGGCCAGGCAGGCCCGGTACGGCTTCTTCCGCCAGGCCATGGAAAAGCATGGCGCGGAGGCCATTGCTCTGGCCCACCACCGGGACGACCAGGCGGAAACCCTCCTGCTGCACCTGCTGCGCGGCACCGGCCTGACCGGCCTGACCGGCATGGCGGCGGACAGCCGGGTGCTGGGTGTGCGGGTCATCCGCCCGCTGCTGGGCGCCTCCCGGCAGGAGCTGCGGGACATGCTGACCCGGGAGAACATCCCCTGGCGGGAGGACGAAAGCAACCAGGATACCCACTACCTGCGCAACGCGCTGCGCTGCCAGGTGTTACCCCTGATGGAGCAGCTGGCGCCCGGTGCAGCTGGACGCGTGGCTGCCACAGCGGAACTGCTCCGCCTGGATGATGCCGCCCTGGAGCACCAGGCACAGGCCCTGGTGACCGGCGAGCCGTGCCTGCCCCTGGCAGAGCTGGCCTGCCTGCCGGGTGGCCTTGTGCACCGGGTGCTGCGCCGCTGGTGGCAGCGCTGTGCCGCACCCACGGACAAGCGCTGCCTGAGCCGCCCGCAAACCGAGGCGCTGGCTGCGCTGGCATCGGCACCTGTGGGCAGCAAGTGCAACCTGCCCATGGGCTGGCACGGCTACCGCGGCTGGACGCACCTGCACCTGGTGGGCGGCGAAATGCCCTGCAGCGTGGGGCTGGAGGCAGGCCCGTGTGCCGGACATCCGGGGGACGGCCTGCGCACTCAGGCCATGCCCAGGGCGCTGTATGAAAGGTGCACCCTGCGCACACGGCAGCCCGGGGACTGGATACGCCCCTTTGGGCAAGGCGGGCGGCGCACCCTGCAGGATTACCTGGTGGACAGGCATGTGGATGCTCCCTTCCGGGACAGGGTGCCGCTCCTGTGCCTAGGTGATGAGGTGCTGCTGGCTGCCGGTGTGGGCGCAGGCGCCGTGCCGCACCTGGACCCTGCGAAAGACAATGTGATGCTATCCTGGCTTGGACACATGCCCTGGATGCAAAAATGAGGAGGACGAACATGGAACGGGATGCGAACCTGTATGGCGACCTGTCAAAGGTGCTGGTAACCCGGGAGGAGATTCAGGCTGCGGTGAAGAAGCTGGGCCAGGAAATCACCGAGGATTACAGGGGCCGGGAGCCTGTGGTGATTGGTATTCTGAAGGGCGCCGTGGTGTTTTATAGCGACCTGATCCGGGAGATTGACCTGCCCCTGCGCACGGATTTCATGGCGCTTTCCAGCTATGGCAGCGCCACCAAGTCCACCGGTGTGGTGAAGGTGCTCAAGGACCTGGACAGGGACATTACCGGCCAGGATGTGCTGATTGTGGAGGACATTGTGGACTCCGGCATGACCCTTTCCTACCTGAAGAAAATGCTGGCGGACAGGGGTGCTGCATCCATCAAAATTGTCACCCTGCTGGATAAGCCCGCCCGCCGCCGCGTAGACCTGAAGGCGGACTATTTCTGCTTTATCATCCCCGATGAATTTGTGGTTGGCTACGGCCTGGACTATGACGAGAAATACCGCAACCTGCCCGACATTGGCGTTCTGCATCCCCGCATCTACGGTGGCGAATAACCAGGGTTTCCAAAGGGCGCTGCCCTTTGGAAACCTGCTTAAGGGATGAAATCCCTTAAGAATCCCTTTTTGCGATGGAGGCTTTGGGGGAAACATTCTGGTTTCGCATGGATGGTTTTTTGGTGGAGTAATTCAAGGAGGACACGAATTTGAAAAAGAACCGAAAAGGCCTGTTGAGCTATGTGGTGCTGCTGGGCACTTTTCTGATTATCGCCCTGCTGATTAACGGCAGCCTGGGTGGCAGCGCCAGCAAGCGGATTGAGTATCCCAAGCTGCTGGAGATGATTGACCAGGGCCAGGTGGCCCGTGTGGCCATCCGCAACAGTGCGCTGGTGGGCCTGACCACCGACACCCGGGTGGCGGCGGCGGACTTCCCCGAGCGCAGCTATGATTTCGAAACCACCATTGGCGATGATTTCATCGAAACCGTGCGCCAGATGGAGGCCACCAAGCAGGGTAAATCCCTGGAGGAGGTTTCCGTTGGCGATCTGAGCTTTACGGTGGAATACCGGGCGCCTGTCACCGTGCCCTGGTGGTATGACTTCCTGCCGTTCCTGATTGTGACGGCGCTGTTCCTGGTGTTCTGGTTCTTCATGATGCGCAGCCAGGGTGGCGGAAACAGCAAGGTGATGAACTTTGGGCGCAGCCATGCCCGGGTGCAGGATCCCGCCAAGAACAAGGTGACCTTTGCCGATGTGGCTGGCGCCGATGAGGAGAAGGAAGAACTGCAGGAGATGGTTGACTTCCTGCGCAACCCTAAAAACTACACCGAGCTGGGCGCACGCATCCCCAAGGGCGTGCTGCTGGTGGGCCCTCCTGGCACGGGCAAAACCCTGCTGGCCAAGGCTGTGGCTGGCGAGGCCAATGTACCCTTCTTCTCCATTTCCGGCTCCGATTTTGTGGAGATGTTTGTGGGCGTTGGCGCCAGCCGCGTCCGCGACCTGTTCGACCAGGCCAAGAAGGCTGCACCCGCCATTGTGTTCATTGATGAGATTGACGCTGTGGGCCGGCACCGTGGCGCAGGCCTGGGCGGCGGACATGACGAGCGGGAGCAGACCCTGAACCAGCTGCTGGTGGAGATGGACGGCTTTGCCATCAACGAAGGCGTAATCGTCATGGCGGCCACCAACCGCCGGGACATTCTTGACCCCGCGCTGCTGCGCCCGGGCCGCTTTGACAGGCAGGTCACCGTGAACTACCCCGACCTGGAGGGTCGCGTGGCTATCCTGAAGGTGCACGCCAAGGGCAAGCCGCTGGCAAAGGATATTGACCTGCGGAACATTGCCAAGCGGGTGCCCTATGCCACCGGCGCCGAGCTGGAGAATATGATGAACGAGGCGGCGATTCTTGCTGCCCGTGGACGCAAGAAGGAAATCACCCAGCAGCTGCTGGTTGACGCCATCGCCCGGGTGCAGATGGGCCCCGAAAAGCGCAGCCACAAGGTGACCGAGCGTGACCGCCGCATGGTGGCCATTCACGAGAGCGGTCACGCGGTGGTGGGACACTTCCTGCCCGAGGCGGATGATGTTCACCTGGTGACCATTGTGCCTCGCGGCGCTGCTGCAGGCCACACCCTGTCCCTGCCCGGGGAGGAGAACGACCTGCTGACCCAGAGCCAGCTGATGGCCCGTGTGGCTGTGGCGCTGGGCGGTCACGCTGCCGAGCAGCGCGGGCTGGGCCAGTTCTCCACCGGCGCCACCAGCGACCTGAAGCACGCCACCGAGCTGTGCCGCCGGATGGTGACCCAGTTTGGCATGAGCGAGAAGATTGGCCCGGTGTACCTGGACAGCGACCAGGAGGTTTTTGTGGGCATGGAGTTTGGCCAGAGCCGCGGATATTCCGAGGACGTGGCTGCCCGCATTGACCAGGAGGTTCGCCGCCTGCTGGACGAAGGCTACGACATGGCGTTGAAGGCCATTGACGACCACCGTGAGCGGTTTGACCAGCTGGTGGAGGCCCTCCTGAAGCAGGAAACCCTGAGCCGGGCTGAATTTGTCGGGCTGATGGATACCGGCGTGGTGCCGGAAATCAAGGATGACAGCAAGCCCCAGGCTGCTGCTGAAATCCCCCAGGAGCCTGCCGAAGAACCCAAGCATGACCAGGCCTGACCTGCACCTGCACTCCGCCTTCAGCGATGGGGTATTGCTGCCCGGGCTGCTGGCGGAGAAGGCTGCATCCCTGGGCGTGACCCTTATGGCGCTGACCGACCACGATACCCTTGCCGGTGTGGATGCCCTGCAGGGTGCGGCGCTGCCCATCCCCGTGCTGGCAGGTGTTGAGCTGAGCCTGCGGGACATGCCGGGCCTGCACCTGCTGGGCTATGGCAAGCGGGCAGAGGGCGCCATTCGCCCGGTATTGACGGAGCTGGCCTGCAACCGCCAGCACCGGGCCAGGCAGATGGTGCGCAACCTGGCATCCCTTGGCATTCCCCTGAGCTGGGACGATATGGTGTCCGGCTACCGGGGCACCATTGGCAGGGCGCACATTGCCCGCGCCCTGGTGAAGGCCGGGCATGCCGCCACAGTGCAGCAGGCCATTCAGCTTTACCTGGCGGAGGACAGGCCTGCCTATGTGCCGGGTGAGCGGCTCGCCATGGGTGAGGCGCTGCGCCTCCTGCGGGAAAGCGGTTTTGTGCCCGTGCTGGCGCATCCTGCCTTACTGAAAAAAGACATGCCCGCCCTGCACACCCTGCTGGCCCACTGGCAGGCCCAGGGCCTGATGGGTGTGGAGGTGTTTCACCCCAGCCTCATGGGCCGCACGGCAACCCTGGAGCGCATGGCCCGGCGAATGGGTCTGCTGGTGACCGGCGGCAGCGACTATCACCAGGATGGCGACAGCCACGGCATGCCCGGCTCCACCTGCGGCCCATGGCGGCAAGCAGAGGAGGATGTGGCACGGCTGCTGGCTGCCATGGAAAAAGCATGATTTTTGTGCAACAGTACGGACGATGACTCGTCTATGATTATGGAAGGAGGAGGACGATGTATCCCAACGATGGATATTCTGCTGCCCAGCCGCGGAAGCGCCGCAGCGACCGCTATGCCGCCCAGCCGGAGCAGCCGTCCTTCGCCCAGGGCGGGCAGCGGCCCGCGTACCAGCCATACCCGCCGCAGCAGGCGCCTCAGCAGCCCTATCAGGGTTATCCGCCCCAGCAGAACTATCAGCAATACCCGCCCCAGCAGGGTTACAGCCGGGGTTATCACCCGCCCCAGGAGCAGTGGAGCCGGCAGATGCCGCCCGTGCCCCAGGGACAGCCGCCCAGGGGCAACGGGCCCAGGCTGAACTGGAAGCTGATTGCGCTGGCACTGGCGGTGGTTGCCGGGCTGGTGGCGGTGTGCGTTGTGGCGGTGAATGCCCACCAGGCCGCAGAGCTGGAAAGCTATGTTGCGAGCTATGATAATGTATTCTGTCAGAATGTGTATGTGGATGGCATCCACCTGGGCGGCATGACCCAGCAGGAGGCCGTGAATGCCGTAACCGCTCAGGCCCAGCAGCGCAACGCTGCCTGGACGGTGCAGCTGACCTATCAGGGGCAGCTGGTAACCGAGCTGAACGCCAGCCAGCTGGGCATGACCGTGGACGTTTACGACCCGCTGAACCAGGCCTGGGCCCAGGGGCACACAGGCACTGCCAGGGAGCGCATGACGGCTATGGAAACGCTGGCGGAAACGCCCTATCAGGCCTATTCCGCCCTGCCCAGCGGCGATACCTCCGTGGTGGACAGCGTGCTGGAGGAGCTGAGAAACAAGGTCTACCGCGCGCCCCAGGATGCCTTTCTGGAAACCTTCAACCCGGAAAGCGTTACCGATCCCTTCACCTTCCGGCAGGAGGTCACAGGCCGCACCCTGGACACGGAGCCCATCAAGCAGCAAATATACCAAATGGTGTCCACCATGGAGAGCGGCACCATTGAGATTCAGCCTGTGCTGACCCAGCCGCAGGTGACCGTGGCCGACCTGGAAAAGCTGGTGACCCTCCGGGGCACAGCCAGCACCACGGTATCCTACCGCAGCACGGAGAACCGCACCAACAACATTCGCCGGGCCTTTCAGCTCATCAGCGGCACCATTATCCAGCCGGGCGAAACCTTCAGCTTCAACGGTATTGTGGGCGAGCGCTCCACGGAGAACGGCTTCTACGAGGCTATTGAGTACGCCTATGGCGAGCAGGTCATGGGCATTGGCGGCGGCGTGTGCCAGGCCAGCAGCACGGTGTATCAGGCGGCTGTGGCGGCGGGCATGGAGATTACCAAGCGGGAGCAGCACTCCCTGGCGGTGAACTATACCGATTATGGCTACGACGCCACCGTGTACTGGAGCAAGAACCGAAAGATTGACCTGGCGTTCAAAAACACCAGCGATTCTGCCATTTACATTGCGGCCTCCGTGCAGATGGACCCCAGCAACCGCAAGCAGTGGATTGCCAAGGTGAACATCTACGGTGCCGACCTGGGCAACGTGACCTACAAGCTGGAGGCCGATAAGCCCAAAGTGCTGCCCGCACCCACCGATGTCAAGTATGTGAAGGACAAAAAGCAGGAGTATGTGACCTATGTGGACGAAGAGGAAACCGTCCAGAAGGCCGCCGACGGCTGCACGGTGGACAGCTACTGCGTGAAGTATGTTGATGGCGTGGAGGTTGAGCGCAACCACCTCTACACCGATACCTACGAGCCTAAACAGAAAATCGTCTATGTGGGCACCAAGTCCCGCGACTAGGCATAGGCTCTGCCTCTGCACTCCGCTCAAGGGATTTCATTCCCTGCGAACCCCTCCTTCCGTGGTGAAAGAGGGATTTTCCTTGTTTAGTGCTTCAGCAAGAATCAAAACCACCGGCTTAGCCGGTGGTTTTGATTTGCAAGGGTCACGGTGCGCAAAGGTTACGACGCGGGGAAGGGACTTGGGTGGCATGGCGCACACCTCCGCCACCCAGGCCCAAAATGCCGCACATTACGCACGCTACATTTGTGAAGGGCTGATGGCTGCAAACATACACGCGCACCATCGCCCTCTTACGGCTGCTCCGGAATGGCATCATAGCCTGCGTACTGCATCAGGGTTTGCACCAGCAGCGCATCGGGCCAGGTCAGGTTTTTCCTGTCCAGCAGGCCAAAACGCTCGCCATCGCCGGTGTGGTTGCCGTTGTCCCACAGGACGCAGGGAATGTTCCGGGCGCTGGCGCAGGTCAGGTAGAAGGCGTACAGCTCAGCCCGGTCAGCCAGGTTGCCGTTCTTCTCCACCGCGCCAAACTCGCCTACCACCACCGGTATGCCGTTGACCACATAGGTCTTGTACAGGTTTGCCAGGAAGGTTATCACCTCGTTGCGCTGGCTGTTTGCATCCATGGAGAAGGTATCCGTGCCGTTCAGGTCGAGGGCAAAGCTGTAGGGACGGTAGGCGTGGACGGACACAATCAGCTTGTTGTCCGCCGTGTCCCGGGGCAGCTGGAAGCAGCTGGTGTTCATGGCCGCCTCGGGCGAGGCACAGTAGCCGGGCACCATCAGGTAACGGTCGGCATTGCAGCCGCCGGCGGCGCGCACCGTGTCCACAAAGGCCTGGTTCAGCCGGTTAACGCAGTCGGCGCTATCCTGGCATTTGGCGTTGTTCTGGTCGAAATACCACTCCTGGGCGGTGTCCTTCAGGCGCGGCTCGTTCATGCTTTCGAAAATCAGGTGCTGGTCATAGTCCTGGAAGCGCGCCGCCAGCTGCTGCCAGATGGTGGTGACGTACTTCTCCGATGTGGCGTAGTGCTGGCTGTCCGGGTACAGGTATTCCGGGTACACATCGTGGTGAATGTTCAGGATCACATACATGTCCCGCTGGACGGCCCAGTCCACCACCTGCTGCACCCTGTCCAGCCACTGGGCGCTGATGGTGAAGCTCTCATCCACATGGTTGTGCCAGCTGACGGGCAGGCGCAGGGTGTTGAAGCCGGCCTGGTGTACGGCTTCAATCATTTCCTCGGTGGTTTTCACGCCGCACCAGGAGCTTTCGATGGCCATTTCATCGCTGAAAGGTCTATCGTTAATGGCATCAAAGGTGTTGCCCAGGTTCCAGCCAATCTTCATGTTCCTGACAAAGGCCATGGCCTCGTTGTCCGGGATGGGCTGCCGGCAAATGCCGGTCACCTGGGGAATGGCTGCCTCCTCGCCCAGGGCGCAGGGCAGCAGCAGGCAGCACAGGAGCATTACGGAAATCAGCTTGCGCATAGAAAAAACGTCCTTTCATGTTGATGCCAACAGTATACCATATTCAGCGGAAATGTGCTATAATAAATGTGAACAATCACATGGGGAGGCACCCAAATGGCATTTTTGTATGAAACCCATATGCACACCTGCCAGGGCAGCGGATGCGGCGTTTCCACCGGGGCCGAGCATGCCCGGGCCTATAAGCAGATGGGCTACACCGGCATTATCATCACCGATCACTTTTTCCGGGGAAACACGGCAGTCCCCCATCACGGGCCCTGGGAGCAGCGCATTAACCAGTTCTGCTCCGGTTATGAGGATGCGTACCGGGAGGGTCAGCGCATCGGGCTGGATGTGTTTTTCGGCTGGGAGGAGAACTTCAACGGGGATGAATACCTGGTCTACGGCCTGGACAAGGCCTTCATGCTGGCGCACCCGGAGATGGAGCACTGGACCCGGGCCCAGCAGCTGGAGGAGGTGCACAAGGCTGGCGGCTGCGTGATTCAGGCGCACCCCTTCAGGGACAGGAGCTACATTGCCGCCATTCGCCTGGGGCGGCAGTTCTGCGATGGGATTGAGGTTGCCAACGCCGGCAACAACGCCTATAACGATGCCGCTGCCCTGCGCTATGGCCGGGAGTTCGGCTTTGTGATGACCAGCGGCTCGGACAATCACAATGCGGAAATTGCCCTGGAGCACCCGGAAAAGGTTACCGGCGTAAGGCTGGACAGGCGGCTTGGCAACATTGGGGACTGGGTGAACATGATTCTCACCCGCCAGCCCATTGGGCTGAACGTGCCGGAGAGCCGCTTTGCCATCGAGCCGGGTGCACCCCGGCTGGAATCCTTCTGGATGGATGAAAGGGAGCAGCTGGTGCCCACCCACCGGGACTGGCTCCACGAATGAAAAAAGGCCCGGATT